>JAXDDO010000003.1:0-161570 GCA_034676805.1 Anaerolineae bacterium
TCGCCTCTCGCGCGCGGTCCTTCACCCTTCTATAACCGAGAAGAGTTAGACGGTAGCATTCAGGTTTGAATGCCATTCTGGAGATCCTTACCATTGGGTATTGCATTTCCAGCAGAGTTGTCTATAATGTAGTTGGGGGATTGAGACGGGGGAGCGGTGCGCCGCAGAGGCTGCTTCGGCTAGATTAGTCACTGTGCCTCGGATAGCGTACCGCGTGACGTGTTAATGGGGTCGGGTTTGTGCCCGCCCTTCCGGCACAGCGATGCTGGGCGTTCGCACCTCGTTTTCTGACCCCTTGGCTTATCTGCCTGAAACACCGGTCCCAAACATAGGAGGACACAATGCAGCAGAACACTGTCACAACACGCCGGGTTCCGCGTCTAGTTCGAGCCGCAGTCTTGTTTCTGGTCACGCTATCTCTCCTGCTGTTCGTCGGCGCTGTTGCCGCAGCCACCGTGCTGGACACGGTGGATCTGGGGCCTTTCCGCGTAGATCTGCTCGATGTCTCCGATGACCTAACCACCTGGGTCTATGCGGTCACAGTGCCCTCAGGGACGACCGTCCAGTATGCGCTGAGCCATACGTCGCTGGGCATCGATCCGGCCTGCCTGCTCGTGGAGCCACCCGACAACACCATCTACACAACCGGCGTGTCGGTAGAGACTCCTAACTACATGGACGTGTGCGATGAGTTCGGATACGACTGCGTCGCAGAGCAGTACCACGTCGAGGCTCCAGCAACGGAACCCACATACGGGTCGGTAATCAAGTTCGAAACTTACGACGATGAGGGGCTGAAGGAAGCCGGCCAAACCCACATCTTCGTCATCACCCTGGAGGGCGTGACGGGTTACAAGCCCGGCGGAATGTACTTCTCCGTCACCTACGCCACCGACCTTGCGGCTGGGACCATCATGGGGCCTATCTGCAGCCCCACCGCGGTGACCCTTACCGCTCTGCGAGCCAGCCCCGGCGCCGGTATTGCCTTCGGCCTCATCGCATCCCTTGTCGTCGCTGCGGGTGTCGTCGTGGGTAGCCGCAAGCTGCGCTAGCACCATCGACCGAAGACAGCGTGCTCCCCAAGAGATCACCTGTACCGGTGCCCCAAGTTGGGCCGGCACAGGTAATCCCTTGGGGAGCTTCGCGTTTGTAGCACATGTTATTGCGCTTGCGCCTGGGTCGTGATAGAATTGGATTGACCCCAGACCCAGGAGGCAGGCTTGATGAGAGCGACAGCGCGGAGATCAGACTGGCGGACCCGGTGCCCTGAGCCCGCTATCACAGCGGCTCGAACTAGCGAGACCTTGCGAACCCGTCGACCGTCCACCTCCAGCGGGGCTGCGGTGTCTGTGCCCCGCCGGGCGCACACGCCTCGTATCCGCATGCCCGGCCTTCTGCTGATCGCGACGCTGCTTCTAGCGTCAGTGACACCCACAGCAGCACTGACTCAGACCACGCCTCCCGTTACGTTCAGCGATTCCCTGCCAAGCGTCATCACATGGCCATCTTCGCTCGAGGCCGAAGTCCTTAACAACACGACTCAGGCAGTCCTTGCCACAGTTGAGCTGATCGGCTTCGCCGATTCGGAGACCGGGATCACTGTCGCGCCCCTGGACCTCTTCCATCCCTACGCCCCATCGATCACGATCCCGCCCGCCGGACAGGCCACGGTCGGCTTTATCGTACGCCAGGATGTCCAGCTCTCGCCCGGGCAGTACACAGGCACCCTCGTCTTGGGTGTGGTTACCCACAATGCAGTCCTGCGGAAGCCCGTCACGTTCGTCGTCCCGCAGCCTGACACAGGGTCCACCGAAACTGAGATAGCGCGCGAGGCGCCGGCAGTCACCCCCATGGTCGCCCCAGCCGTGACATCCTGGACCATGAACGCAGTTCGGATACTGCCCTTCGCGAGACCCGTCTGTGCACAGGGTCTGGTGCTTGGTTGTTCCATACCTGTGATGGGCGACGGCGCGGACGTGGACGAGCCCTTGCCACTTGCTGTCCTGACCAACGAACGAGGCGGTGGCCTCGCGGTGCGACTTCTGGGGTACAAGGGCGAGCGGAACGCTCGCTTGGGACTGAGCTTCGATCGACCGTGGGGCCTCACCGGGGCATACACGGGCGACCTGAGCTTCTCGGCCATAGGCCAGACCACCGGTGAGAGCGACTCGTCCGATCGCGTCGCGCTCACCGTTTCCGTCAAAGACATCATCGTCTGGCCCCTATTGTGTCTTGGCCTGGGGATCCTGCTGGCCCGTCGCCTACAGCACTACACGACCGTTCATCGCACTGCGATCAAGTTACTCAACAGGCTGAGCGACGCAAGCCTAACCTTCGCGAAACAGCGCAAGTCGATCCACGGCTATACGATTGCCGAGGACTTTCACAAGCAACGTGACGGGCTGGAGAAGGCCATCCGCGACTGGGATCGAACGCACTTTGGCACGCCGACCGACGCCGAGAGAAACGACCTGGAGACCGGGATTCTCCGGCCTCTTGCAGAACTCGAGGACCAGTTACAGATTTGGGGCAGTTTCCGCGACAAACTGGAACGGCTCAGCCGCCGGCTCATACAGGAAGCCCAGCCCGCGATCAACGCAGCGGAGAAGCCCAGCGGTGTGGAGCTGCCACAGCCCAGGTTCTTCACGCTCGCCCGCCAGCTCCAGAACGGCACGCGGCTCGAGATGTCACAGGTCGTCGAGTACGCCGCTCGCATCGATAGCGCAGCTGAGTTGGCCGCGCGGTGGGGCGAGATGCACCGCCTATCGGTTCTCGTCACCGACGCCATCCGACAACTCCACCGTCAGGAGCTTGGGCTGAGCGACCACGAGCGCGAGATGTTAGAGGCTGCGCGCCACCACGTGAACTCGGCCATACGGGACCTATGGGAAGCCACAGATATGGACGATCTGCGCAGCCGCGAGACTCAGGATGAGCTGGCAGCAGCTCAGGAACTTACGCGTCGCCTGATGGATCCGTTCATCTACTACGCCGGATCGGAGCGCGCCGCCCAGATCGAGGCCGACATCCGAGCATCCGAGGCTGGCGGCGAGGCACAGGAGCAGGCTGTTGACTTCCGGGTCACCGCGTTCGCCGATGCGCAGTCCGCCGCGCGCACGTATGCGAGGCTCGAGACCTACCGGCTCCCCCGCCTTGACCTCGAGACCTACGGATCGCGGGAGTCCGACTCACACCCGAGCACACCCTTGGGCCAGACCCTGCTGGTCAGCGAGCGCACGATCACCTGGGTGGCTGCCGCCGTGGCCCTACTCGCCGGGCTCGATCGCTACTTCAACACCAACTTTGGCACGCTCGCCGACTACTTGGCGCTCTTTACGTGGGCATTCGCGGCGAAAGTAGGTCTGGAACTGGCCAACGCGGCCCTGAGCCGATTCGTTCGGCGCGCTGGTGCATAGATCCGGCGGACCTCCGCGGTGAGTACCGCAGAGGGCCGCCGCAGAAAATCCCTGGCCCGGGAGCACCCGTCCCTCTACGCGCGCAGCGTTGCGACTGCACCCCTGGGGACGCGGCGCAAGACATCACAACAACCGTGATTCGTCCTTCTGTCGGGGCGTCTTGACAACCAGGAAGCGGAACGGTGCGTCCGCCTCGTTCCACAAGGTATGGGGTATCCCTGCCGGGCTATGGACCAGTGCGTCCGTTCCCATCGGCTGGGTCTCGTCACCGATCTTGACAAAGCCCGAGCCCTCGAGCCCGTAGAAGAACGCATCCACAGGGGTCGCATGTAGCTTGAGCGACTCTCCGGCTCCCAGGGTGATCATCACTACCTGTACATGCTCAGTGCTATGCAGCGGCTTCACGCTGACCCCGTGGGGGTTTGGTGCATCCGGTGCCGCTAACGCATCCACGATCTTCATCATTGCCTCCTCTATGAGTCAAGAAGCCGCCGCTCACCCTCAAGCGAGCGCAACGGCGTCAGGTTCTGAGTCACCTCGATAGTTCCGCGATAGCCCCCCGCCGGGTCGCGCAAGGCGAAGTAGCGGATGTGCACGAACATCCCGTGCATCTGGATCCAGAACTCCGCCACATCGCGGCGGTCGGCACGGAAGTCATCCAGGATCTCGAGCACGCGATGCACGCTCTGCGGTGGATGGCAGTTCTGCACCTTCCGGCCGATTATGGCCGGGGACCGCTGGAAGATCCGTTCCCGACCCTGGGAGAAGTACCGGACTTCGTCGTTCTCATCTACGAAGGTGACGTCGACCGGCAGTGCCTGGAGCATCAAGTCGACCTGCTGCACGGTCAACACACCGACGTTCAGGGGAATGGCGCCGGCCTGTGCCTCGATCCGCGCGAGCTCCGCAGCGGCACCACCGTGTGCCGCCGCTGGCTCGGTCTGCGCCTCAGCAACAGCCATTCCCGGCACCCACGCCCGACCCGGTCGGGCATAGGCGTAGCCAATCTCCTCACCCTGGTCTCGGATGGCTGCCCAGTCTGCGTCGTTCAACCGTTCGAGCGCTGCCGGAAACAGGATATGCTCCTCTTTGTACACCATGCCCCGTATAGCCTCATCCAGCGGCCCAAAGAGCGCGTCAATGCGTGCCTCGAGAGAAACCTGGTCGCCGCTGTGAGGTTCCGATACCGTCTCCGCCAGCGCTTTCCAGAGGCCGCGGATCTGGTCGTGCACACCCCACATCACCTTCGTAGGACCTGAGAAACCCGTGCGCTCCAGATAGGGGAAGAGGAGGTTCTCCTTCCGCAGATAGTGCCGATCATACAGACGTAGCTTCGCCACGGCGTCGCGGGCGGCCCGCTGAGTGTGCTGATTCGGCAGATTCTTGTAGTCGTCTAGGGCTTCCGCGAGCTCTTTGAGAACTCGCTGGACTCCCAAGTTCTCGGCACGGTAGGTGAAAACAGGATGGCCTGGAATCGTCTCCGGCGTCGCCCGCGCATCCAGCGACTCCTTGAACACGGCAACGTGGATGTCGCACAGGGGCTGGATCTCTGCAGGGTCAAGGCCTTCGGCGACGAGCGCCTCCTCGATACGCACAATCTCATCCGGCCCGACATCCTCCAGCAGATCGGCAAAGGCCAGCTTGATCTCTTCCACGGGTCTCCCCTCGTGGAGCTGGCGGATGATCGACTTCAGCTTCTCCTCGCGCTGCGACTGGTTATTGATCAGCTCACTCATCGTGTCTCCTTACTTCAGCCATAGCTTGGATCTGGGCGCTCCGCTTCTGAACGGCACCTCGCTAGAGTAGTCCATCATTCCGATGGCGGTCGGCGACGGCGTCTGCCATCCTGTCCAGAGCGGCAAAGTCATCATCGCGGGGCTTCCCGCGCACCTCTACTGGATCCAGCAACTCAACGCGCAACGCCGGGAGCATCCCGACCAGGGCTTTTGTGGCGCCCCCAGCCCATCCATATGAGCCCACCACCCCAGCATAGCGTGCTTTGGGTCGCAGTGCGTTGGCCAGGCTTGCGGCATAGGCCGCCTGCGGATGTGCGCCCCCCAAGACGGTGGGAGCACCGATGATGATGGTCGCTGCATCGACCATGGCCATCGCCAGCTCGCCAAGGTCCACAACGGTCAGGTCGAACGGGTGGACTTCGACACCTCGCGCCGCGAGCCCGGCGACGAGGTACTGCACCATGGTCCCCGTGCTCCCGTGCATGGACACAAACGGAACGATCGCCAGATTGCCAGGCGTATCGCCCACCCAGTCTTGATATGCGTCCAGAATCGTTGCCGGATGCCCCCAAATCGGGCCGTGACTGGGCGCGATGGCTCCGATATCGAGATCTCCCAGATGGGCCAGATGCTTGGCGATCATCCGCCGAAACGGCATCATGATCTCGGCATAGTAACGCTTGGCTGCTGCAACGGTTAGCGCATCTGATTCGCCGTACAGCGACGAGGTCGCCAGATGCGAGCCGAGGAAGTCGCACGTGAAAAGCAACTTCTCCTCTGGCACATACGTCACCATCGTCTCGGGCCAGTGAACCCACGGCATATGCATAAACTGCAGTGTCACACCGCCCAGCGACAGGACACTGCCATCATCGACTGTCGTCACGCGATCGTCAGGCAGGTGCAGCAGATCGATCAGCATAGCCTTGCCCTTGGGCGTGGCAACCACTTTGGCTTCCGGATATCGCGCGAGCACTTGGGGGATGGTTCCTGCATGGTCCTGCTCGGCATGCTGCGCCACAATGTAGTCGAGGCGGCGCACGTTCGCGAGCTGCCGCAACAGGACCTCAGACTGCCCCGGATCGACGGTGTCGACCAGGGCCGTAGCCTCACTGCCCTCTACCAGATACGCGTTGTAGCTCGTACCCTGCGGTAATGGAATCAGTGAGTCGAACAGACGCCGGTGCCAGTCGATCGCCCCCATCCACTGTACGCGCTCTGTGACTCTTCGTGCCTCCATCGTCAACCCTCCTTACTCTGTAGCCCACGGACCTCATCCTCATCTTACACCCGCTGGCGGCAGGCAGGAAGCGTGGCTCCCATGTTGCTCCTCAGACAGCGGGGCGCTGACCCCGCCGGAGGACGCCGGCAGCGCCCTCCAGGCGGATCGCCAGCCCGGGCGGGTCTTCTAGACGCCAGCCGTGATCGCTGCTACATCCTCCGCCACTGTGCCGATCGGCTTCATGTCGAAGTGCTGCACCAACACGTCTAGGACTCCAGGGGACAGGAAGGCCGGCAGCCTCGGGCCAAGGCGGATATGCTTCACCCCCAGCGACTGCAGCGCCAGCAGGACGATCACGGCTTTCTGCTCGTACCAGGCGATGTCGTAGGAGATCGGCAGATCGTTGATATCATCCAGCCCCAGAGCAGACTGTAGTTGCAGGGCGATATCTGCCAGGGAGTATGAATCGTTGCACTGCCCGGCGTCGAGCACCCGTGGTATCCCGGCCACAGTGCCCAGATCCAGCTTGTTGTACCGGTATTTCGCGCAGCCCGCTGTCAGGATGACGTGGTCTGGCGGGAGCGCCTGCGCAACCTCCGTGTAGTAGTCACGCGACCGGAACCGGCCATCACACCCGGCCATCACCACGAAACGCTTAATGTCGCCCGCCTGGACTGCCTCGATCACCTTGTCGGCAACACCCATCACAGTCGCGTGTGCAAACCCGATGGGGATCGTTCCCTGCTCCAGGGCCTTGGGTCCTCCAGCCGCCAATGCCGCCTCGATGACCGGACCGAAGTCTTTCTGCTGGCCCGGCTGGCGGTCGGCAATGTGGGATACGCCAGGCCATCCGACCAGCCCTGTTGTGAACAGCCGGTCCTTGTAGCTATCCTTGGGCGCAACCAGGCAGTTCGTCGTCATCAAGATGGCCCCACCGAAGGCCTCGAACTCCTCACGCTGGTGCCACCAGGACCCCCCGTAGTTCCCCACGAAATGATCGTAGGCCTTGAACGCGGGATAGGCGTTGGCGGGCAGCATCTCCCCGTGGGTATACACGTTGACGCCTCGGCCCTGGGTCTGTTGCAGGAGCTCTTCGAGGTCGAGCAGATCGTGTCCGCTAATCAGAATGGCCGGGCCAGGCCTTGCGCCTATCTCGACCTGGGTGGGCTCTGGGTGCCCATACGTGCTCGTATTGGCGGCATCCAGCAAACGCATTGCCTCGACGCCCACAGACCCCGCTCTGAGCACCAGACCGACAAGGTCCTCCGCGGACAAGCTGTCGTCGGTGGTTGCGTCGAGCGCTTCCTGGATGAACGCCAGGATCTCGTCATTGGTATGTCCCAGCACATAGGCGTGATCGGTATAGGCAGCCAGTCCCTTCAGCCCATAGATGAGCAGCTCGCGCAGCGATCGGATGTCTGCGTCCAGCTGCGGATCAGCCATAATCCCCACCAGCTGGCCTTTCATCCCGAGAACCTGCGCGTCGAATGTCTTTGGAGCCCAGGTTGCGTGTTCGGGTAGATCGTCCGCGCAGGCGTCTGCTCCGTGGAGCCCCCGACAGCGGCCCTGCGCGCGGGCCCGCAGCGCGTCGCGCCGTGACACCGCCTCGCTGATCCACGCGACGTAACGATCGGGATCGAAGTTGACGTTGGTCACGGTGGCGAATAAGCCCTTCGCGACGAACAGGTCCGTGTCCGTCTCTACGATGCCCAGATTCCTCCGCGCGCGCACGCCCCAGAATGAAATACCCTTGAGGAGCCATATGAGAAGATCCTGCAGATGCGCAATCTCGGGGCTCTTGCCGCAGACCCCGCGAACTGTGCAGGCTTCGTTGTTGGCCGCCTCCTCACACTGATAACAGAACATAGCTGACATTATCCCTCCTGAGTCAATGAAATGGTTGACGCGCAAGAAACGAAACACTCAGCATGCCAATCGCCCTATGATGGTCCTGACACAACCTGGCAGCTCGTTCATCCCCCCTTGTCGGGCGCCCAAGCGATGGTATAGGCAAGCGAGACCGCCTCTTCCGGGCACACGGTCTCACAGATCCCACAGTAGGTACACGCTTGGGGACGCACAAAGGCAGGACCGGCACTCGCCATCACGATCGCACCCTCCGGGCAATGGCCCACGCATCGCCCGCAACCCGTACACAGCTGCAAGTCGATGGTTGGCAGCACCCATGTGTCCATATCCAGATACCTCCGCGACAGCATCCTGGCGCCTTCTCTGAGTCCCGCTCTATCATACCGGCTCATCAGCAAACCTGCTACGACAAAAGTCGTGTTTCGCCGCCCTTCCGCCAAGTGGGCTTGCGTGCTATAGTGCGGATGCCTTTGTGTGGAGGACCAGACCAGGGCGCAGGATCATGACAATGAGCGGTGCACAGACAAGCGGCAGAGCAGGATCCCTGCTGGGGCTCCTGCGTGAGGTGGGGTTGTTTGCGGGCCTGAGTGATGCAACGCTCGGTGAGATCGCGCGCGTCGCCTACCTACAGACCTTCAGCCCCGACGAGCACATCCTACTCAAAGGGGAGCCCTGCCGGGCCGTGTACTTCGTCGTCGAGGGATCGGTGCGCATCTATCGCGTATCGCCGGAGGGACGCGAGCAGGTGCTCGCCCGGCTGAATCGGGGACAGGCGTTCAACACAGTGCCGCCTTTTCAGGATAGCGGCCATAGTCCGGCGAACGCTGTTGCGCTCACGCCAGTGACACTGGGCGTGCTGCCCAAAGAGGACTTCCTCCGCATCGCCAGCACGTCGCCTGAATTCGCTATGGCGATTCTCCGGGACTTCGCCAGTCGCCTGACGGTGCTGACCAACCTAGTGGAGAGCTTGGCACTCTACACTGTCCAGGAGCGGCTTGCCCGATTTCTCTTGGAGCACGTCGGCGACCCGGCAGGCGAGCAACCAGGAGCGGTCGTCCAGCGGAAGTGGACGCAGCAGGACATCGCGGTGCACCTGGGCACAGTACGCGACGTCATCGGTCGCACTTTACGGGCCTTCGAAGATGCCGGCTTGATCCGGTTTGAGCGGTCGCAGATCCTACTGGTAGACCGAGAGGAACTAGAGCGCATTGCCGGCTATCGCTAGCCACATCCCCTTCCGTTCATACTGGCCGCGTCTAGCCCTGAATCAGTGTGAGTGCGCAGGCTCAGCCACCGGCACCGAATCTGCCGCCAGAGCGCTGTTCCGGCGCAATACCAGGACACAGCGCTAACCGGAAAAGCCAATGCGCAGGAATCTATCAGGACACGGCGGGATCAACACGGCAGCCGGGCTTGCCGGACCCAACGTTGGCGGGCAAATCAGAGCCGGCGTCAGGCGGCTTGCCGACGCCGGTAGCGATCGGGCTGGTCGTGGCTGGACCTGCGCCTAGTCCAGCAGGAGCTGCTCCAGCACCATCGCCAGGCGCTCCAGGGCCTCCGGTAGATTCGCCCGCCCAAACCCCACGCGCACGTGTCCAGGTACGTCGTAGACGGTGCCAGGGATCAGGAGAACACCGCCTTCCTGAGCGAGCTGGTCGCACAACACATCCGCACCCAAAGCAGCCGCAGCACCCCGGAGCTTGGGAAAACCGATCGGGCCCGCGATCGGGCGTTGCCACTCGAAGATCGCCTGGTGCGTCATAATGAACTTGTCCATGAGCGCGAGATTACGCCGTAACAGCGCTACCGTTCGCTGTACCAGTTTGTCTCGGTGTCGCAGAGCCACTTCCGCCAGCACCTCACTCGGAGCAGCGTTGCAGATCGTCGTGTAGTCCTTGAGTTGGAGCATCCGCTGGAGAAGCAGGCGGTCGTGGCTGGCCACCCAACCAATGCGCAAACCGGGCAAGCCATACGTTTTCGACATCACGCCCAATGAAACAGCGCGGTCGTAGAGGTCACATGCAGCGGGCAGGCGATCGCTATCAGCGTACTCGGACTCCCTGTAGACCTCATCGGAGAACAACCAGCATCCGTGCCGCGCGACCCGGTCGATCATCGCCTGAAAGGCCTCGCGCGGCATCTGATACCCGGTCGGATTGTGGGGCGAGTTCACCACGACAGCACGCGTGTTGGGCCGCAAGAGAGCCTGTAACTCATCTGGGTCGAGCGACCAGCCTGATGCCTCTTGCGCGCGCCAGGGAGTCACGCAACACCCCAATCCCCGGGCCACTTCGGCCAAGGATTGATAGCAGGGCCAGTGCACAATCAGGTGATCCCCCGGATGCAGAGCGGCGTGCATGAACAGGAAGATAGCCTCCTCAGCGCCGCTGTGAACTAGAACATCGTCCGAACCTACAGTCTCGTAGATCGCCGCCACCTCATCGCGGAGAGCCGGGCTTCCTTGCGACTCGGTGTACCCCAGCCAGCAGTGGAGAAGCCGATCCCCGGCGCCGGTCTCAAGCCCAAGCACGCCGTCAACTGTCATCGACTCGCAGTCCGACGCGCCGAGGACATAATCCACGTTGAACTCATAGCGACCGAAGAAACGCTCCAGCTTGAACGGCGGCCAACGCATCGGAAGCTCTTTCATGTGCGCTCAGTCAGCCACATAGCGAGGATATGTGAGTTTTGCGCTCTCGGCCTGCGCCAGGTCGAGGTCCAACGTGAGGAACGGGCGAGCGGACTCTGTGATGCCCAGCAGGCGTCCTTCGGCTGGCTCTACCATCCAGCCGGCGCCGCCCCACATCAACCCATCTCTGCCGGTGCCAGAGCGATTCGATGAAAGACAGAAAGCGCCGGAGACTACAGCCGCGGTTCTCCCCCCGACGATCCATTTGTCCACCGAGGACAAGGGAGTCGCCCGAGGGCACACAACCACGTGAACACCCTGCCCGGCGTAGTCCCGCGCATGGGCATTGAACCAGAGCTCTGTGCAGATCAGAAATCCGACCCGGACGCCAGCGATCTCAACCGCCTCAAAGACCCTTGGGCCACGGTCGTACCAGGACGCCTCCCAAAATCCCGGTTCATCTGGAAGATAGACCTTTGCGTGCACAGGCCTGTACCCATCACCAGCGGTCCACACGAAGCCCTCATTGAGCCGATGCCGGCGAGTAGCCAGAGGACGCGTACCAACGACAACCGCGGAGCCCAGCTCAGGTAACCGTGCCAGCCACGCCTCGTGCGCAGCAACTGCCGACAGCCATACGCGTTGCGACACCTCTCGCGAGCGTGCAATCCAGGGATAGAAGGGCATCTCGGGCAGAACCACGAGCTGGCTGCCGGCGTCTCTCACGTGGGCTGACAAAGCGCGCCAGTCGCGCTCAAGACCGGCGGGGTCGTCGCTGAATTCACAGACAGTTGCCTTCATGGTCATTCGCCCCCTTTTGGCTCCCGCGCCGATGGTCCCAGCGACCGGCGTGATTCCCGGCTAGTATGCCACAATCTGCCTTGCCCTGCAAATAGCCGCTTTGACCTCCGTACCGGTCCCGCATATACTCGGGATAAGCAAGTTGGCCACTGCACGAGCAGAGATACACGAAGGAGACCACGATGAGCTACTACAACGAACCCTCAAGACAACTGCCGACCACTCACTACGATGTGGTAGTCGCTGGGGGTGGAACGGCCGGGGTGGTGGCTGCGCTGGCCGCGGCACGACAGGGGGCGCGCACCGCTCTGGTCGAGGCCAAGGGCTATACAGGTGGCATCGCCGTCGAAGGCGGAACAGCACTCCACAGCTACTACAATCTCTGGAAGGCCTTCCCTGGCATCGAGAAGCGCCAGGTCGTCAAGAGTATCCCTGCAGAGATCGTAGATCGCCTTGCCGCAGCCGGGGGGACGACGGGCCACGCTGAGATGCTGGTCGGCTACGACTACGACTCGATCTGTACAGCCATCGATACCGAGATCTACAAACTCGTCACCCTGACGATGCTGCAGGAAGCCGGCGTGAAGCTGTGTCTCAACACCTTTCTCACCGGTGCCATTGTGGATCAGGCCGTCGTCAAAGGCGTTGTCGCCGAGAGCCATCAAGGCTCCGAAGCGATTCTGGCCAGCGCCTTTGTCGACTGCACAGGCTACGGAGACCTGTGCGCTCGGGCAGGGGCGACGTATACTGAGCCGAACGATTATCCCGTCGTGAACAGCATCGGTGTCGCCAATGTCGACGTCGAGCAATACTACGAATTCCTCAAGACCCACGACGCCGTCACGCAGTTCGCGTTGGGGTGGCGCAGCGGGCAGCCCGATCAGATCGTTCGGGTCGACGGACGTGGCGACGCTCTACCGGCCGGTTTCCACGAAGGAGCGCGGGCTATTGGGATGTCGTATGTCACCACCACCGTGCACGACAACTACTTCATGTTCATCAAGCTCAACTTGCAGCTTCCGGTCAGTCCTACAGACCGCGACGCGGCCAGTAGCGCCGAGGTGGAGTTACGGCGACGGCAGATGCAGGCAGTCGAGCTCTTCCGACGCTACGTGCCCGGCTGCGAGCGCGCCTTCGTGGCCAGAACGAGTCCCTCGCTATGCATACGGCGCGGACGGTTGGTCGCGTGTGACTACGATATCACGCGCGCCGACGTCCTTGATGGGCGTCACTTCGACGATGACGTGATGGCCTACGGCTTTCACGATTCCGCTCCGCGACTCCAGATCAAGGATGGCGGCACCTATGGCATACCCTATCGCGCACTGCGCGTGGCTGGCCTGGAGAACCTGCTGGCCGCAGGGATGATGATCACCTCCGACCACGATGCACACATGTCCACCCGCAACACAGTGGCGTGTATGGGCCAAGGCCAGGCCGCTGGCACTGCAGCCGCCCTCTGCGCCGAGCGTGACTGCGGAACTCGCGATCTCCCCTATCCTGTGCTGCGCGAGGCTCTGGAAGCCGCCGGCGTCTACTTTGAGAGCTAAGCACAGATGGCAACAGAAATCCAGATCGAGGGCACCGCATTCCTGATCAACGGAAAGCCGACTTACGAGGGCGTAACGCACCAGGGCCGGCGCACCGAGGGGTTGCTCTTCAACAGCCGCATGGTCCAGGCCATCTTCGACGACGAAAACCCACGGACCGCCCATCACTGGTGTTATCCTGACACAGGCACCTGGGACGCAGACCGGAACACCAACGAGTTCTGCGCGATGCTGCCCGAGTACCGTCGGTTCGGCCTGCTGGCGGTCACGGTAGGACTGCAGGGCGGCGGCTCAATCTACACCCCCGAAGTCTATCCCCACTACCTCAACTCAGCGTTCACGGTTGAGGGTGACCTCAAACCAGCCTACTTCGATCGCCTGGCACGCATACTGAAGGCTGCGGACGAGACCGGGATGGCGGTTATCGTCAACTACTTCTACTGGCGCCAACTGGAGAAGCTGCGTGGCGAACAAGCCATCGTTCGGGCTGCCGAGGCAGCGACAGATTGGCTGCTTCGCAGCGGTCACCGCAACATCCTGATTGATGTCTACAACGAGTTCACCGCAGGAGACCGTATCGTCCAGTCCGAGCGCATCCACGAACTAATCGATATTGTCCAGCAGACAACGGTTCAGGGCCGTCGTCTTCTCGCCAGCGCCAGCATCATGCCGGGGCACGCGCAAGCGCCGGGCCGGTGGCAGGAGCTCCAGGACTACTACCTCCCCCACGGCAACAGCTTCTGGGCGGGCGAGCTGCGGGCGCAGTTGCGGCAGATCAGGGCGTCGGACGCCTATCTCGCGCGTCCCCGTCCACTGCTCATCAACGAGGACTCGATGTACCTCAACAATCTCGAAGCCGCGGTCGACGAATACGCATCGTGGGGGTTCTATGCCCAGGGTTTCGGCTGTGGCGGCTGGAATCACGGACGCTACGAGTGGCCACAGCACGCCCGCGAAAAGGATTTTGAGCACCTGAGCGGCTTTCAGACTGTGCCCGTGAATTGGTCGATCAACACCGGGCTGAAACGCTCCTTCTTCTATCGACTCCGTGAACTGACCGGATCCGACGGCGACGAAGTCCGCGAGTAGGCCGGGGCTTCGCGCCGCTGACGCAGCCGTGCCAGCCGGCCTCGCCAACCACGCAGACTGGCGGCGCACATGCGTCCGCCCACGGTTTCCCAATGGGTAAGCCACCTATGGAGATAGCCGGCGCAGTGAAGCCGATGTCTCGGGCGTCGTCGGTGTGGGCTCAGCTTCTCCTTAGGGCTCGCGCCTGCACGATGATCCCGAGCAACAGCGCCCCCAGAAAGACCACCAAAAGCACTGGCTGGCTCAGTTCCAGGCTCTGAACGATCGCCGCTGCACCAGCGAGCGACGAGAGCACAATCAGTGCCCAGTCCAGAAGCGCGGTCGCCAGTACCGCACCCAGCACCGCACCGACGCCCACGACTACCCAGGCCGCGGCGGTACCAGCATCCAGGCCAAGCGGGCCGAGAAGCGTGAACAGAATATACCCCCCGGCAAGAAAGCCGGCGATTCCCACGGCCGCGCGCTGGATCAGGAGCGCGATGACGGCGCCTATCACGCCCACGACCAAAGCGATGACCAACACCAACCAATCGGGCTGGATCGAGAGCGCCTGCGCCACGATGTCCGCCGTGACCACGAAACCGGCAAGCCCCACGAACAGCCAGAATAACTGGCGCCCCAGGAGAAGGAGCAAAACGCCGGCAAGAATCCTGGTCGCATTCATGTCACCCTCCCTTGGCACTACACCTGTTCTGCTTGGCCGGTCCGGTGGGATCTGTAACAGGCGTCGATGACGCGCATATTGGCATCCAGGGGCTCCCAGGCATAGCGGGGCGCGTGTTCTCCGCGAATAGCCTCGCTGAGATCTTGGACCTCGCCTGTGTAGTCATTCCTCCGCTCTACGAAGATCTCCTCCGTATCGCCTCCGGTGCGCTGAAGCAGCATGGCCGGCTCTCCCTGCGGGGCGCCCCACCCATAGGGTCCTGTGAGCCGGCCCTTCTCGCCCACCACGCTGAATGGCCCGCCGTAGGGCGCGTTGAACCCCCACTGCACCGTTCCGAGCAAGCCGTCACCGAAGTCAAGCATCGCCGTCCCCGCCATGTCGACGTCAAAACGCTCTGACCACATCATGGTGGCCCAGGCCGTTAGCGGCTCCCGCCCAGCCATCATGCGCTGAGCGTTGAGTGCGTAGCAGCCCATGTCATAGAGCGCCCCTCCGCCGATATCGGCCCTGAGGCGCACGTTCTCTGGATCGGGCGTCCCCATCAGGAAGGTCGAAACAGTATGCATAAACCGCAAGTCACCCAGAACACCTGACCGGGCGATGTCGAACGCCTTCGCGACCGCCGGGTTGAAGCGATAGGCAAACGCTTCCAGGCAGAAGAGACCCGTCTCGTCACGCACAGCCTGGACCTCGCGCGCCTCGATCGCGTTCATCGTCAATGGCTTCTCGCAGAGCACGTGCTTGCCCGCACGCAGTGCCTTGATGCTCCACTCTGCGTGGAGGCCATTCGGCAACGGGATATACACCGCCTCAATCTCGGGGTCAGCCAGCAGTGCCTCGTAAGAGCCATAGGCCTTGGCCGCGCCGGTCTGTTCGGCAACCCCCAGCGCCTTATCCAGACTGCGGCTGGCCACGGCCGTCAACGTCGTCAAGCGCGCATCAGCCATACCGGGGATGACGCGATTCACCGCGATTGCTGCACAACCAAGGACGCCCCACCGCACAGGTTCCGTCATTGCTCCGCCTCCCTTCGCATTGTGACGACCGACAGCGATTACCCTAGAGCTGATTATAGGGCGCGGGCACTTGCAGGTCAATGCGCGCGCTGGAGGCCCCGCCGGCTAGAAGGGTACCCCGCACCCCGAGGCAAGGCCGCTTCTAGTCAGCGCGCGATTGGGTGAGGACACAACCGAAGATGGAACTCCGGCCCAACTGGAGGCGCACAATCTTGTCCTCCTGTCGCCATGTCACAGGTGTGGGACCGCCAGCGGTACTGGCGCGCGCGTCAACCACGCGACCGCCGTGGGATAGCGGCACGACCAGCTCCACCTCATCGTCAGACGCTGAAGCCGCCTGCTGGCCCGGTACGGCGCCGCTAACAACGATGCGACCCGGCACCGAGAAGCTCTGAGCCCAAGTACCCGCCGGCCCCGTGGTCGGCGCGATTGTGCCTGCATCCAGTACATCCGCATACCGGGCGCGCCACTCGAGGACGAAGGCAACTTCATGTGCCAGCGCGGGTGATACGCGGGACCAGTCGGCGACTCCGAAATCACAGCCCCCTCCCGCAACGTGCGCCAACCGGGTATATGCCAACCCTGCATCATCGTCGCGAATGCATCCGGCGTTCAGAATGCGGCCGGGAAACACCGTTCGGAAAAGCGATGGCAGCGGTATGCCCCGCCCCGCAAGAGGTCCAGCCCAATCGTTATGTGCCTGCATCAGGTCGAACGACTCACCCAAGAAGTCGTTCACGCCTTCGGTCGCCAGGAACACTCCGGGATTGATCTCCGTAAGGCACGCACGTAAGTCAGCCATGAAGCCGCGATAGGCCGTCCACGCTTCGTTGGGCCGCCGGTGATCGTGATTCGTCGCGTAACACGGCAAGCTACGGCAGCCGCACACCTGGTCAATGTAGATCCCGTCGACCGACAGCTTACGGGCCAGCGAGCTGAGCCGGTCCAGGAACACGTCGCGCCATCCCTCGGCACCTGGGCACATCACGTCGAAAGTCACCTCGCCGTAAGTCTCCGTGGTGGGCATGGCGTCTGGGGCAGACCGTACGGCCCAAGCAGCTCGTTGCGCCTTCGTCAAAGAACCTGCCGGGTCGACGATTCTCCCATTTGTGTACAGGCTGACCCTCCGTCCGGCCTTGTGGATAGTCTGAATCGCCTGGCGGAAGCCCGCCAGCCCCCCCACGCTGGCCCCAGGGACGTAGTCAGGATACAGCGTGTCGTGTCCCCCTTCAGTGTACGCGGTGACCTGCACCAGGTCTACGCCGGACTGAGCCGCAGTTTGCGAGATCGAGGGTAGATCAGCGGCAGTGTGCCACGGATGCGACGCGTGCTGGCCCTTCATCCCCACCCATGTCCAAGAAGGATGCCGCACGACCTGCGGCGGGCTCACGACCTGGCGCATCCGGCTGGATGCCCAGGCGCCGTAGAGCTGAGCACCGCCACGCCAGCCGCCACCATGAATCGCCAGCACCACCGGTGGCAGTGTCACCGTCTCGCCCCGACCTAGCGCCAGATCCGCAAACCTCCAGAGCACGAAGGGTCCTGAAACGTTCTCCCCAATCTCCAGTCGCTTGTACAGCGGCAACGGATCGTGAACACCGAAGTACAGCCCGTACCGTTCAGAATAGAGGCTCACCCACTGCATCGCGCCCTGAACCGGGTAGTCGAGGGTGATGGGCTCAGGCCCCACCGCGTTCAGCGGTACCGCCCAGCCACCCCCGAACGGAAACGTGACTCGGAGATCACGCTCGGGAAGCCGCGGCGATTCGAGAACCCAGCTGAGGCTGTCGACCGGGACGGCGCCGTGGTTTCTCAAGGTAGTAGTCCAGCTACACCCACGCTCCCCTTCCAGAACGACCGTGACCAACACCTCAACCTCACCTGAATACCCTGCGACTTCCAGGCCCCCATGCGACGAGCGTGCCTCACGCACCGCCCAGCGCAGGTCGGGGGCTTCCGCGCCCGCACACCCGACCTCCCAGCGTAGTTGGGCCTGTCCTGTCGCCGCGCTCCCATCGCCAGCAGTGGCGCGATAGGCATAAACGGTGCCGGCGTGCGCCGCCGACACAGAGACGTCAGCCCGCTCTAGGTGCACAGGAAAATCATCGTCCATCCCTAATCCTCACATCCGTCTCGCAGTTGCCTGTATCTACTCGCCTTGCCTAACACTACCTCGGGACTATACTCACGCCATCGCGAAAGGCAATAACGCAGAAAGACGCTGTCGATCCAGGCGTCTTCGGCTCAACCATTCCTTTAGGAGGGAGTCAACGTGAAGGGTATCATCCTATCTGGCGGCATGGGCACACGTCTATACCCCCTGACCGTCTCGCTGTCCAAACAGATCCTGCCCATCTTCGACAAACCGATGATCTATTACCCGCTCTCCACCCTCATGCTGGCGGATATCCGCGAGTTCCTGATCATCTCCACACCACAACACCTGGGCCTGTACCAACAGCTCTTCGGTGACGGCTCACAGCTTGGAGTCAGCATCGAGTACAAGGCTCAGCCACGCCCCGAAGGGATCGCACAGTCGTTCCTTCTAGGCGAGGACTTCGTCGACGGGCAACCCTGCGCCCTCATGTTGGGCGATAACTTCCTCTACGGTCACGGGCTCTCCGAGATGCTAGAGGAGGCCGGCCGGCTCACCGAGGGCGGGCTCGTCTTCGCCTATTATGTGCAGGACCCCGAGCGCTATGGCGTGGTCGAGTTCGATGCGGAGTGCAAGGTTCTTAGCATCGAGGAGAAGCCCAGACTGCCGAAATCAAACTATGCTGTCACCGGTCTCTACTTCTATGATGACGAGGTGGTGGCCTTGGCCAAGACGCTCAAGCCCTCGGGGCGTGGAGAGCTGGAGATCACCGACCTGAACAACGAGTACCTGAAACTGGGCAAGCTCAAGGTGCAGGTCCTGGGTCGGGGCTTCGCCTGGCTCGATACGGGCACGCACGAGAGCCTCCTGGAGGCAAGCGATTTCGTCCAGACCATCGAACATCGGCAGGGACTGAAGGTCGGCTGTATCGAGGAAGTTGCTTATCGCAAAGGGTACATCGGGCCGGATCAGCTCCTTCGCATCGCCAGCCACTCCAACGACAACCCCTACTGCGGCTATCTCAGGCGCCTCGCAGAGCAGTCGCCCGCGGAAGCTAACTGACTGCACAGAGGCCCAACCGCAGCAGACAGCGGGCCGACAGCGCGGACCGCGCTGTGCTCCACGGCTGGTAGCTGTGATTTCCTGCGACTAGATAGGAGGTATCGGATGAGAGCTGATGAACCCAGGCCAACCATCTATGCTGTGCGCACGCAACGCCTGGTTGTGCGTTGCTGGGAGCCCAAGGACGCGCCGCTCCTGAACGCAGCCCTACATGCAAGTTGGGATCATCTTGGGCCTTGGATGCCCTGGGCCCGCGGCGAGCGACCCACGATCGAGGGCACCGTGGCTCTGCTCCGGCGATGGCGCGGGGAGTTCGACCTGGACCGGGACTTCGTCTACGGGGTCTTCAACCGCGACGAAACCTCGATAATGGGCAGCACCGGCCTACATACACGCGCGGGCCCGGGCTCACGCGAGATTGGTTACTGGATCCACGTTGACCACACGAATATGGGCTATGCTACCGAGGCCGCGGCTGCCCTAACAAAGGTGGCTTTTGAGCTCGCCGGCATGCGCCGGCTGGAGATAAGGTGCCTGGTCGACAATGTACGCAGCGCCGCAGTGCCACGCAAGTTAGGGTATACGCACGAAGCGACCTTGCGGCAACTGCTCTATGTCGGCGAGGGCAACTTCCGTGACGCGATGCTATGGACTATGCTAGAGGGTGAGTACGCTGGCACACCGGCTTCGGAGATGGAGATCGAGGCCTTCGATGTGATGGGCCGGTTAGTTGTCTAGGGGAGGCTGGCTGCCTTGGCATTCGACATCATCGCTTTCGATGCGGACGATACACTGTGGCATACCGAACACCTCTATCGAGAGGCGCGCGACAAGTTTATGGCCTTGCTCTCCCGCTACGCGGAGTCCGAGCTGCTGGGCCGCGAGCTCGATCGCACCGAGATCAGCAATCTCGACATCTTTGGGTACGGCGTCAAGAGCTTCGCCCTTTCGATGGTTGAGACCGCAATCACTCTGACCGGGGGCAAAGTCCGCGCTGCGGAGATCGGTGAGATCGTCGGTCTAGCGCGTGACATGTTGACCTCTGAGGTGCGCCTGATCGATCATGTCAGGCCCACCCTGGATGTGCTGGTGGCAGAACACGAACTGATGGTCATCACCAAAGGCGATGCATCCGAGCAGATCCCAAAGCTACGCCGGTCAGGAATCGCCGGGTACTTCCGCCACGTCGAGGTGGTTGGCGAGAAGACAGAACAGACCTACGCAGGCCTCCTGCGCAAGGTAGGCCTCGCGCCCGAGCAGTTCCTCATGGTCGGGAATTCGCTGAAATCGGACATCATCCCGGTTCTGGCCTTGGGCGGCTTTGGCATCTATATTCCCTCGAAGATCCTGTGGTCCCACGAATCGGTGGAGCATCCCCCCACCGGCAACACCCGCTACTTCGAACTAGAGCACCTGGGCCAGTTGCCCGCGCTGGTTCGCAAACTGCGGAGATCCGATGGGTAACTATCGAAGCCGAGAGCAGCATCCTCTGTATATGCACGAACCAGAGCGCTGGCGGCCTCGGCGATCCACTCTAGGAGAATGACGTATGCAGATCTACGATAGCGGAGCCTCCAGAGGCAAACGCATCGAGGAGTTCGGTTCCCATGGCGTCAGTATGTCGACTCTGATGAACGCTCGCGCGTGGCACGTCGCCATGGTCGAGCTGGAGCCCAGCGGCGTGCTGGGTGCTCACAAGCTGATTACGGATCAGCTTCTGATCGTGATCCAGGGCAGCGGCAGGGTCTCCGGAGGCGGCGGCAGGCTGGTGGATGTTGCCCCGGGTTCAGCCGTCTTCTGGAACCGTGGCGAAGTGCACGAGACACACGCAGGCGCCGAAGGACTCGTGGGCATTGTCATCGAGGGCGACAGGCTGGAACGAACCCTGACTATGCCCATTCGAAAGGTGACTGGCTGACGGCTGCCCGTTCGGACAGCTCAGGCACCTCAGCGTCACGCGACCGTGGTGATTCGGCGGCAGGGGTAGCGCGTTCTGTGGCGCCGTGGGCTTCGTGCGCTTGGTGCAACCAGCGACCCCCAAGAGGGATGCCAACCCACGTCTGCTTCTCGTCAAGGTCCTACGCGATCCCGGCAAGTCGCCGGAGCGTGACCTCATTCACGTCATACTGCCGACCCGACCCACACGGCGTGACCGCCTATCGATCCCGCGGGACGCCGATGTTGCTGTTGCACGAGTGTGAACGACTTGGCACAAGAGAACTTCGCTGACCCAAGAGCGCTGTGGGACCAACGGTTCGCGCGGGTGCTCCAGTGCGACAACGCCCACGCCTACCAGCTCTGGCTTGAGCCGTGGGCTGCGCTTCTCGACGCAAACCGCGACCAACCGATCCTGGATCTTGGGTGTGGCAGCGGAGCGGACACACGGTACCTGTTGGCGCGCGGCCACACGGTGATCGCTGCAGACCTATCGAGTGAGGGCTTGCGACTCACGGCTCGACGGGCCCCCAACGCCGTGGTGAACAGCACCTCGGAGTGTGGCACCACCAGGAGCGTGCACAGAGCAAGACCCTGGCTAGTCCAACTGGACGTCCGGTCAGGGCTACCCTTCCGTCACGGTAGCTTCCGTACCATCGTCGCCAATCTATCGCTCCACTACCATCGCTGGATACCTACCCTGACCATACTCGCTCAGGTACGTCAGTGCCTTGAGTTGGGCGGCATCCTGCTCGCACGGTTCAACTCCACGCGCGACACCGCCTATGGTGCGTGGGGACATCCGGAAGTTGAACGAAACTGCTACCGCGTGAACGGCGAACTCAAGCGCTTCTTTGACAGAGCGGACCTCGAGACTGCCTTTGCGTCTGGATGGCGTGTCCGCGCGATGCACGAGCATGTGGTCCACTGCTACACGCAGCCCAAGACTGTGTGGGAAGTCGTCACTGAGAAGATATCGCTGGACTCGCAAGTGCATGGAGTTCCCGGGACCCGGTGACCACGATCGTGAAAGGCTCCGCGTTCCTTTCGATCGCCCAACGCTGGGGTTGCGTGCGCCCCCGGCAGGTCTAGAATGGGGCAGGTCAGGCGATAGACCGAAAATACGACAGGAGGCATCCGATGAATCGCAAATACGCCGTAATCCTCGGCAATCTCGGCAACACCAAGGACCGTTTCTGCGGTGGCTACAAAGACAACCCTTCCACACATGAGATGCTCGCACAGGCCGCTGCCATTCCTCACGTCAGCGGTATCGAGCTGGTAGGCACCTGGGACATCGACCCCGAGAATGCGTCTGAGATGAAGGCTGCACTTGTCGACCTGAACCTCACGTGCGTCTCGATCATCCCCGACCTATTTGCCAACCGGTTGTATTGGAAAGGGAGCTACACCTGCACGGACCCCGTTGTGCGCCGCCATGCAGTTGACTACACGAAGCGGATGTGTGACATCGCCCTTGACCTTGGGTGCGAGACGGTCAACATTTGGCCTGGTCAGGACGGCTACGACTACAACCTGACCGCTGACTATGCAGCACAGCGAGAGTGGATGTGTGAGGCGATTGCGGAGCTAGCCACGAGCTACCCCAGCCTCAGGTTTGCCCTGGAGTACAAGCCCAAGGAGCCCCGCACCCACTCAACGTTGGCCCGCATGGCCGATTCCTTGCTCATGGCACAGGAGACCGGCTGCGACAACGTCGGTGTCTGCATCGACACAGGCCACGCCTTCATCGGCGGCGAAACAGTGGGCGAGTCTATCGTTCTGGCCAAGCGGGGGGGCAACCGGCTCTTCCATATGCACTTCAACGACAACCATGGTGCCTGGGACGACGACATGATCGTAGGATCTGTCCACACAGTTCGTTACCTCGAGATCCTCTACTGGCTCGATCGAACCGGTTACGCCGGCTGGTTGTCAATGGACCAATACCCCTACCGCGAAGACGCTGCGGGCGCCATCGGCGAATCCATCCTGTGGATCCGCAAGTTCGACGAACTCCTTCAGACCCATCGGGGCGAAATCGATCGCCTCATCACGCTCGATGATGCCGTTCAGACATCACGCTTCTTGCGCGGTGTCCTCCTTGGGTAGCAAGCAAGGCGGGTCTTCGATGGGCAGCCCCGGCGCGCCGCTTCTATCGGTCATCATCCCGTGCTACAACGAGCAGCGGAACCTCGAGCACGGCGCCCTTAACGAAGTTTGGGACTATCTCACTCAGCAGTCCTATTCGTGGGAAGTGCTGGTCGTCGACGATGGCTCTACGGACGACAGCCGCAGCCTCGTGCGGGACTTAGTTGGCAGTGCCGCAGGCTTCGCGCTGTATGAGATCCCCCACGGCACGAAACCAGCGGCGATCCACGAGGGCATCCGAAGAGCACAGGGCGAGATCGTACTCCTGACCGATATGGATCAGTCGACGCCCATCGACCAACTTGAGCTGCTACTCCCTTGGTACGACAAGGGCTTCGAGGTCGTGATCGGGTCGCGCGGTCTGACCCGCGAGGGCTTCTCCATCGTGCGAAGAGCCGGTAGCGTTGCGTTCCGGCTCTTGCGCGGAGCCTTTCTGCTGCGCGACATTCGTGACACCCAGTGCGGTTTCAAGCTCTTCCGCCGCGACGTAATCGTGCGCCTCTTCCCACGCCTGCAGTTCTTCCAGCGCAAGCCCGGCGCAAGCCCGATCAAGGGATGGAAGGTCACGGCCTACGACGTCGAGCTCTTGCACCTCTGCCGGCAGGCGGGCTACAGGATCAAGGAGGTACCTGTAGCGTGGCGCAACCGTGACTTGAGCGACACCAAAGGTCAACAGGGCGAACTAGCGCGCTACGTCCGGGAGTCACTCGACATGGCTGGGCAAGTCCTGCGCGTGACCCTCAATCAGGTGCGGGGCCTCTACCGCGATCTATAGCCCTCGCACCCCACGGAAAGCTACATCTACAACAGGAGAATGCCTCGTGCTGACTACCGTTGATCTACGTTGCGAGTACGCTCGCACTCCTTTGGGAATCGATGCCTGCCCTCCGCGCCTTTCGTGGCAACTCAGGGCCACGATCCGAGGGCAGCGGCAGTCTGCCTATCAGCTCCGTGCCGCCACGTCGCCCGATCTGTTGGCGCGCGACGCACCTGACCTCCTGGACACCGGGAAGGTCGCATCATCGGCACAGATGGTTGCATACGCCGGCCCCGAGCTCCAAAGCAGAGAACGTGTCTGGTGGCAGGTTCGCGCGTGGGATCACGCCGATGAGCCCGGCCCGTACTCCGAGATCACGTGGTTCGAGACGGGTCTGCTGAACCCGGAGGACTGGCACGCCGAATGGATCGGGTTCTCCGCCGGGTGGAATGGGCGTGCGCTCTACTTCCGCACACCGCTGCACCTGGACAAGCCCGTGCGCACTGCACGCGCCTACGTGAGCGGCTTGGGCTACTACGAGTTGCGACTCAATGGCCGCAAGGTCGGCGACCACGTTCTCGATCCTGGTACCACCAGTTACGACAAGCGGGTGCTTTACGTGACCTACGACATCGCACCCTACCTGCGCGCCGGTGCAGGTCTTGGGGGGGAGAACGTGCTTGCGGCAATCGTCGGCCACGGCTGGTATGGTGCGCCGAAGCTGCTACTGCAGGTGGAGATCACCTTCGAGGATGGAAGTATCTTCGAGGTGTTGGGACAGACCGGCCCCTGGCAGGTAGGGCTGGGGCCGATTGTCGGGAACAGCATCTACGGCGGCGAGTTGTACGACGCCCGGCTCGAGATTCCAGGGTGGGACATGCCCGCGACCGCTGACGGCGACCGGCCCGTGTCAGGCCAGAACGCGGCATCCGAGGGTAGTGAGGCTGACACGGCACAGTGGGTCCGCCCCAACGTCGTCGACGGCCCCGGCGGCACGCTCGTCGCTCAGGCGCTGGAGCCGATCCGTGTTGTCCAGACCCTCGCACCGGTTACAGTCTCCACACCACGCCCCGACGTCTTTGTCTGTGACCTTGGCCAGAACATCGCCGGATGGGCCAGACTGCGGTGTCAAGGGTCGCGCGGGTCCCGCGTGACCCTGCGTTTTGCAGAGTCTCTCTATCCCGATGGCACCGTCAACCAGGAGAACCTGCGCTCTGCCGCCGCCACCGATGTCTACATTCTGAAGGGTGACGGGGTGGAAATATGGGAGCCGCGCTTCACGTACCACGGTTTCCGCTACGTGCAGGTCGAAGGATACCCTGGGGCACTGACACAAGAGGCTGTCGAGGGACGGCTCGTTCGCTCCGACACGCATCCGGCCGCCGAGTTCACATGCAGCAACGAACTGCTCAACCGCATCCATCGAATGGTGTGGTGGACCGAGGCGACCAACCAGCACAGCATTCCCACGGACTGCCCCCAACGCGACGAGCGTATGGGCTGGCTCAACGACCTGGGCGCCCGCACCGAGGAAGCTATCATCAACTTCGACCTCTCGCGCTTCTTCCCCAAGTGGGTTGCCGACATCCACGATGCGCAGGACCCGCATACCGGCGCCATCACCGACACCGCACCCTATCGCTGGGGCACGCGCCCTGCCGACCCCGTCAGCGTCAGTTACCTGCTGATCGCGTGGATGGTCTACGTTCACTATGGCGACACACGCTCGATGTATGAGCACTATGAGGGCTTCAAAGCCTGGGTTGAGTACCTGGCCTCACGTGCACAGGATCACATCGTGACATACAGCTACTATGGCGATTGGGCACCGCCGGTGGAAGAGAGTGTTGGCGGCAGCCAGGGCACATCGGCTGTCTCACTCAACACACCCGGCGCACTGGTGTCGACGGGTTACTACTACTACGCCGCGCGGCTGCTCTCGCAAATGGCAGAGGTGTTGGACAAGCGCGCTGATGCTCTGCATTACGCTGAACGTGCCCGGAAGATCGCCGCAGCCTACCACGAGCACTTCTACGATCCCGCTACAGGGGGATACGGTTCCAACAACCAGGCTTGCAACGCCCTCTCCGCCTATCTAGGCCTTGTCCCGGAACACCTGCAGGATCGTGTGATCGAGAACCTTGTTCACGACGTGCTTGTGCTCCACGATGGGCACCTGACAACCGGCAATCTCTGCACGAAATACCTGCTGGAAGTCCTAACCCACAACCACCATGCCGACGTAGCCTATCGCGTTGTGACACAGGAGACCTACCCTAGCTGGGGATACATGCTGGCCAACGGGGCGACCACGGTGTGGGAGCGTTGGGAGCACGCGACCGGCGGCGGTATGAACTCCCATAACCACCCGATGTACGCGTCCGTCGGTGCGTGGCTGTGCCGTGCCCTGGGCGGGATCATGGCAGATCCAAAAGGGCCGGGCTTCGCACGTTTTGACATCCGCCCCCACCCTGCCGGGGACCTCACACACGCCCGCTGTTCGCTGGAGACCGTTCGTGGGCGCATCGAGAGCGCCTGGATGCTCGAGGGTGAGCGGCTCACGCTCCAGGTGACCGTCCCTGTCGGGAGCAACGCACGCATCTGTGTTCCGGTGCCCTCCAAAGGCGACCGTTTCCGCATCACAGAGGCACAAGTCCCCGTCTGGCAGGATGGGCCTATGGACTCTGTGCCAGGGCTGGAATCTGTGCACGCTGAACCCCATTGCATCGCGTTTGCGGTGGGCTCCGGCAGCTACACTTTCGTCCGCGAGCTATACCACGACAACCACATCTAGCAACAGGAGACCCATGAACTTCACAGCTATCGCCATCGTCGGCCCCGAAGAGGCCGAGATCATCGAGCAAGAGGCACCAGATGCCCTGGCACCCAACGAAGTGCGGGGCCAGACGCTCTACACCTTGATCAGTCCCGGAACAGAACTTGCTAGCTGCTACCAGGGAACACGGCACCCATGCTTCCCGGGATACGCCGCAGTATTCCGGGTGGATGAGGTCGGGGCGGACGTCACAGACATCCAGCCAGGAGAACACGCTTTCTGTATGGGCAGACACCAGAGCCTGCAGTGGAGGGCACGAGAAGACGTGGTGCCCGTCCCAGCTGGCCTGGCGCCCGAGATCGCCGTCCTCACACGCCTGATGGGCGTTACCATGACCACCCTGATCACCACGTCCGCGCGCCCCGGCGACCGCGTCATCGTAACAGGCGCCGGGCCGGTTGGCTATCTGGGTTCCCAGATCTTCCGGGCTGCCGGCTATGAAGTTCACGTGGTAGATCCCGTCCCGGCCAGACAGTCGGCGGTACGAGCTTCCGGGATCGAGAACGTCTACGAGCGCGTGCCCGTCGAAGATCCCGCACTTGCGCGTACCTTTGCGCTTGCCCTTGAGTGCTCAGGTCACGAGCAGGCTGTGCTAGACGCCGCTCGCGTCGTACGTAAGGGTGGCGAAGTCGCCCTAGTTGGCGTGCCGTGGGCGCGCCGCGCCGACCTCTACGTCCACGAGCTGCTGCGCGAGATCTTCTTCCACTACGTCACTGTCAGGAGTGGGTGGGAATGGGAGATCCCGCATCACGCCGCAGATTTCCGCCCGCACAGCATCTTCGGCGACTATGTGACGGCGCTCCGTTGGCTGAAACAGGGCAAGATCTACACGGAAGGCCTGATCAGGATCCACGATCCGCGACACGCACAGACGGTCTATGAGGACCTGGTACGCCAGCGCGCCGACGGGCTGTTCCAGCTCTTTGAATGGAATGCTTCATAAGGAGGTGCTATGAATTCGACTCCACCAGAGGTATCGGTCAGCGTTCAGATCGCCGACTGCATGGATGATATCCGATGGCGAGAGGTGCGCACCGCCTGGAAGCCCCCTCTGGTCGCCTATGCAGATGCCCACGACCCGCTCTTTGAGCGCCTGAAGGAGGTGATCGGGCCGGCCCACCTGACCCCGAGAGAGTTACTCCCGGGCGCCGAGACCGTCATCATCTACTTCCTGCCCTTCCGCGAACGTGTCGCCCGTAGCAACCGTGGCGCAGGGCCGGCGTCGGAGGACTGGGCCATCGCCTACATCGAGACCAACGAGCTCATTGACACCATCAACAGCCAACTGGCCCTTGCTCTCGAGCGCGACGGCTACGCCGTAGTGACAGTGCCCCCAACTCACAACTTCGATGAAGAGCGACTGATCAGCAACTGGTCGCACAAGCACGCCGGCTATATCGCGGGCCTGGGCACGTTCGGACTGCATCATATGCTCATCACCGCCTCAGGTAGTGCCGGGCGCCTCGGGAGCCTGGTCACTAACGCCCGCATCACACCCACGCCGCGTCCCGATCACGAGGCGTGCCTCTACAAGCACGATGGGAGCTGCCGTGCGTGTGTGGAGCGGTGTTGGGTTGGCGCGCTCCAGGAGGACAGCTTCGACCGCCACAAGTGCTACGATATCTGCCTCGACAACGCGCGCACCTACGCGGAGTTGGGGCTTGCCGATGTCTGCGGAAAGTGTGTTAGCGTCGTGCCGTGCTCGTTCATCGACCCGGTCGGTCGGCGTATCAACCGATCACGGGACGCCGCCAGGTCACGATAGGATCGGCATGCAGACCACGAACGCTCCTCAACACCGATGAACGTCTCGCCTAAGGCCTTCAGTCGGCGCATCTACCATCGACCGCGGGATCTCTGGGCCGACATACGTGACATCCTGGGACGGTCTGGGGATATGCGCGCACTTATGCGCGGAGAGACGTTGGCATCGGACTTCCGTGAACGGCTGATGCTCGCGGTCACCGAAGTCAACGCATGCCGCTACTGCGCCTACTACCATGCCCGGCAGGCGCTTGCTGCGGGGCTGCCCCGGTCGGAACTCGAGGCGCTGACAGAGGGCGATTTCGGCTCTAGCCCGGCTCACGAACGCCCAGCTCTGCTCTATGCGCAGCACTGGGCCGAAGCTGACGGGCTCCCGGACCCAGCAACACGCAACCACATTGTAGCGCTCTTCGGCTCCGAGACTGCTCTGGCCATCGATCTGGCCTTGCGAGTGATCCGCATCGGTAACCTGCTGGGCAACACGTTCGACTACGTTCTCTACCGCCTTTCGGGCGGACGCTGGGGACACTGATTTCCTCAATCCCGCCTAGGCTCCCCCCTTCGCAGACGCATGCCATTGAGGATCACCACCAGCGACGCCCCAACGTCAGCCACGATGGCCATCCACAACGTCGCCACGCCCAAGGCTGCGAATACGAAGATCAGTGCCTTGACTGCCAGGGCGAAGACGATGTTGGCGCGGATTACGCTCCTCGTTCGCCGGCTGAGCCGCACAAGGGACGGCAGTTGTTTGAGATCGTCCCCCATCAGCACGACATCAGCGGTCTCCATCGCCTGGTGCGAGCCGGCCCCCCCCATCGCAATACCGACGGAAGCCTGCGCTAGCGCTGGCGCGTCGTTAGTCCCATCGCCGACCATGGCGACCGTTCGTCCGCCCTCGGACAACTGTCGCACAGCGCCGACTTTGTCTTCCGGCATAAGTTCCGCGCGAACCGCGCCCACGCCCACCTGCGCGCCAATCCCGCGGGCCACGGCCTCTGCGTCGCCTGTCAACATAACGGTCTCGATGCCTCCCAGGGACTCCAACTCACGGAGCACCTGCGCGCTCTCGGGTCGCGGGGCGTCAGCGACGGCGAAGACCGCACATACGTGGTTGTCGTGGCACACCATCATCACTGTCTTGCCCTCGGCCGCCAGGCGCTCAGCGTCAACGCAGACACCTTCCTCATGGGGAATCGAGGTGTCAAAGTAAAGATGGCTCCCCACCGTAACCTCGCGTCCGTTCACGCGCCCTGATACGCCCTGCCCACCGAGAACTGTGACGTCCTGCGAGGGATACACCGTTACACGCTGGGCCGCAGCCTCTGCGACCAGAGCTCGCGCGAGAGGATGCGACGAGTGAGCCTCGACGGCGGCTGCATACTCAAGCCCGCGGTGCTCGTGCGAGACATCTGCACAGACATCCAGAATGTCCGTAATCACTGGCTTGCCCTGTGTCAGCGTCCCCGTCTTGTCAAACGCAAAGACCTCAACATTGCCCAGCGCTTCGAGCGTTCGTCCGCCCTTAACAAGCACCCCGCGAGAAGCGGCATGGGTCAGCGCGCTGACAACGCTCACGGGGGTGCTGATCACCAGCGCGCACGGGCACGCGATGACGAGCATCTGCAGCGCACGCATCAGCCATCCCCGATCTCCCCAGAAGGGTTGCCCGAAGAACAGCGGTGGCACCAGCGCCACCAGCAACGCTAACAGCGTTACCACGGGAGTGTAGATGCGGGCAAATCGCTCCAGGAACCGCTGGACCGGGGCCTGTTGTGACTGGGCCTCCCGCACCAGCGCGACCATCCGGCTTAGGGTGTTGTCCTCAGCCAGCCGGGTAACGGCGATCTCCAGCGCGCCAAAGGTGTTGATCGTACCGGCAAAGACGTCGTCGCCCGGCCCCTTGTCCACCGGTATGCTCTCGCCAGTGATAGCGGCCTGGTCGACCGCGCTTTGGCCGACCAGCACCACACCATCGACGCTGACACGATCGCCTGGACGAACGAGAACCCGATCGTCGATCGCCAGCGTATCAACAGGGACCTCTTCCACTAGCGGCACCCCTGCGTGATCCACGCCGATACGCAGCGCCGACGGGGGCACCAGATCCAGCAAGCTCTCGAGCGCATATCGGGCGCGGTCTGCCGCGTATCCCTCCAGCGCCTCGCCGAGTGCGAAAAGCACGACGACGATCGCCGCTTCCGACCACTCACCAATCGCCATTGCCCCGGCAACTGCAATCACCATCAACGTATTGATACCGAGGCTGTGGGCCACCCAGATCTCCTGCACCGCATGGTGCGCCACAGGAATACCGCCAACCACGATCGCGAGCGCGAACGGCGCAATCGACACCGGCGCAGGGACTGCCGCCACGCTGAGCCCCAGACCTATGAGTGTCAGCACGCCAGCCACCGCCGTCATCGCTGTGGCGCGCGTGCCCCAGAGAAATCGGAGGAACCCGCCCACACCGCCTTTGGCCTGCTCTGATGGCGAGATCACCAGCCGGTGCCCCGTCTCCTCGACGATCTTCGCCACTGGCGCAACGTCGAATTCGGGCGTGACCACCTGGAAAGTCAATGTACCTGTGGTCACGTTGACATCCGCTTCCTCTACCCCTTCGAGCCGCTGTACCGCAGCCTGAATTCGCGCAGCGCAGTCAACACACGATAGGCCTTCAACACGATACTCCCTAGTCTCCACTGTCTTCCACTCCCAGGGTTATTAGCGATGCTGGATATGCTCTAGCCCCAATCGGTACAGGGCGGCGATGTGATCGTCATCCAGAGCATAGTAGACGTGCCGGCCCTCTTTGACGAAGGTGACGAGGCGCATCTCACGAAGTGTGCCCAGTTGGTGCGAAACCGCCGAGTGCGTGAGCTCGAGCGCCTCGGCCAACTGATGGACGCATAGGTACCCCCGCGCCAATGCCGAAACAATACGCACCCGCGTGGGGTCGCTCAGTACCTTGAACGTCTCGGCGAGTTGAACCGCCAGGGCCTCCTCAACAAGGTGCACATCGGCCTGCGCACACACACTGGTATCGAGTGCGTCGGAAGCGACCTCCTCTTCCATCTCACAAAGATCCACGCCTATTCCTCCAGATATATGAACAATCGTTCATATATTAGCACCATGGTCGTTCGTTGTCAAGCACCCCTTGCCTGGATGGAACCTCAGGGTTCATGTCTCCGTCATGATATTAGAGATGACGATCGAGAAAATCGGGACGACGACAAAGGAGGAGAAGATGAGACAGAGGCACCGCTTTGGAGAGCCTAACATGATGCCACGGGGATTCCAATGGACTGCATATGCGATACTGGCGCTGGTGCTCACCGGTATGCTCGTGGCCGGATGCACACCCGCGCCGGTCGTTGTCACCCCAGATGAGTGGGCAGCGATCTATGCCACCGTCATCCGGCGCATCTACACAACGGACGACACGTTCGGGGGCACGCTCGCGCCCGATACCCTCTTCATCATCCGGGCAACCGACGACGCCGCCGCGGACCCCCTAGCAGAGAGGTCTGAGTCGGTGACGCTGTCAGAACAGGTCCAGGCCGACATCACTGCCGCCCTGGACGACCTGCCCACCAGGATCGAATGGGTAGACTCGCGCGATGATGTACCGCTTGATCCTGAGACGAACGGGGTCGCGGGCGATGGCGCGATCATCACGCTGGGCACCATCCATCCTCAGGAGGATGGCGCAGTTCATGTCGCAGGTAGCATCTACGTCGCAATGCTGGCCGCAGGGGGACAAACCTATGTCATGGAGCAGGTTGACGGAGTGTGGACGATCACCGGCACCACCGGGCCGATATGGATGAGTTGACCTCACCATCTCCGTTGTGGACTTGGCGGAAAGCGCGCGATCGCTATACTTGGCATTGGCTGGCGATCGCAGTTCCATAGCTTATGGCCGCTGCATCGCGCGTGACATGTGGATGTCCATAGAGGGCAGAGCCCGGCACACTCTGTCAAAGTCAATGATGCGGAGGCCATCAATGAAACTCGCGATCGGTTTTCTACATCCCGGCGCGATGGGGATCTCGCTCGCAGCATCGGCTCAGAACAGCGGTCACCTTGCCTACTGGGCCTCGGAAGGGCGCAGCAAAGCCACCCGGGCGCGGGCCGAAGAGCACAACTTGCTTGACGCCGGAACGGTTCAGGGCTTGTGCGACGTCTGCTCGGTCGTTGTCAGCATCTGCCCGCCGCATGCCGCCGACGCGGTTGCCGAACAGGTGCTGGCCTGCGGATTCCAGGGACTCTATCTGGATGCCAATGCCATCTCACCCCAACGAACCTCACGGATCGCGGACCGTATGCGCAAGGCAGGCGCACGCTTTGTCGACGGGAGCATTATTGGCGGTCCCGCGTGGAAACCAAAGAGCACGTGGCTCTATCTGGCAGGCGAATACGCCGCGGACATTGAGCGATGCTTCGCCGCCGGACCGCTTGAGACTGTGATCCTAGACAACGTGATCGGCCACGCAGCGGCGCTCAAGATGTGTTTCGCTGCCTACACCAAAGGCACCACAGCTCTCTTGGCCGCCATCGTCGCCGCAGCCGAGGCGACGGGGATTCGAGAGGCCCTAGATGCCCAGTGGTCGCGCGGGGGCTCCGGTTTCGCCGTCGAGACGGCTGAGCGCGTGCAGCGGGTCACCGCCAGGGCCTGGCGCTTCGCTGGTGAAATGGACGAGATCGCCGACACTTTCGAGGGCGCTGGTCTCCCCGGAGGTTTCCACCGCAGTGCAGCCGAGATCTACCGCTGCATGGCGTCATTCAAGAATGACGCAACGCCACCGGCTCTCGAGGACATCCTCAGGGCCCTGCTGAAACCCGACTGAGCTAGCCGGTCCAGTGTCAGGAGCAGTCTTGTTCACCGAAATCCACCCCGGCAATTACGATCGAGTTCGCGCGCTTTTTGCCGACCTCACCTACCATATCCAGGTGCCATCAATCTTGGCCGGAAACACCCGGGGCCGGGTGCTGGTAGACGATCCTGCCGAACCTCGCGTGGCGCTCATCTGGGACCAACTCGCCGCCCTCTACATCGTCGGACCTCTCGACAACTCAAAGGTCTGGGCCGCTATAGCCAGATGGATCACGGATGAGCCGGTCGCGCAGGGCCAGCGCATCGGGATTCCGAGCCTCACGGTTGCTCACCATCCTAAGGCTCTGGCAGATCAGATTCGGTCCCTTCTGGAACCCTACGAGTTGACGCCCGGTCTGCGGTATTATCACACTCACTCACAGAAGCCCGTGGGACGTCAGGCAGTTCCAGACGGCTTTGAGCTCAGGCGTATCGGCTCCGAGCTTCTCACGCAGGAAAACCGTCCCGGCCAGCGCTGGCTGCTGGAGTGGATCCTGTCGTTCTGGCCTACCACCGGGGACTTCCTCGAGAAAGGGCTTGGCTACGTGGCCCTGGCTGAGACCGGCAGGATCGTCAGCCTCTGCATCACTGTTTTCGATGCCGATCAATACTACGAACTGGGGACCGCCACCGACGAGGCATACCGGCGTCGCGGGCTATCAAGCGCTGCCGCCGGTGCATGTGTGGACGACTGCCTGGCGCACAATCGCGAGCCGATCTGGCATTGCTGGGCCGACAACATCGCCTCCGTCAGGGTTGCGCGCAAGATCGGGTTTCGCATCGAACGAACGTATGAGGTCCTGCGGCTCGCAGTGCCGCGGACGTCGCAATCATCATGAGCCAACTGATCGTGGAGGTCGCCTATGGACATCGGTGAGTCACTGTATGTTTCGGATCGTGAGGCATGGCGCGCCTGGCTTGCAGCCAATCACGCTGACCAATCCGAGATTTGGTTGGTCTTCTACAAGAAACACACTGGGGTACCATCAGTTGCCTATGACGAGGCCGTAGAAGAGGCACTCTGCTTCGGCTGGATCGATAGTATTATGAAGCGCATCGACGCCGATCGCTACGCGCAGCGCTTCTCGCCACGCAAGAACACCGCCAACTGGTCGCCGCTCAACATGCACCGGATCGCCAAGATGGCCAAGGCCGGCAAGATGACCGAAGCCGGCTGGGCAGCCGTGACCTTCGACGTGACCGACGATCTGCTCGAACCACCGCCCCCGCGATCCAGCCGCGAGACGCTGACCCTACCTCCCCACATCGAGACCGCGCTCCGGGCCAACCCCGTAGCCTGGGAGGCCTTCAATCGTCTCGCTCCATCTGAGCGGCGGCGCTACATCGGCTGGATCACAAGCGCGAAGCGCGAGGAAACCCAGATGCGCCGAGTCGCCGAGGCTATTGACCACCTGATCCGCGGCGAACCCTTGGGGATGAAGTAATGCAGGCCACACCCGCTAGCGACGCAGAGCGCGTGCCACGGGCACAAGAGTGCACTAACGCCGGTCAGGACCGCGCATCCGCAGAAACCTTCATAGGCCTACGGCTGGAGGCGGGCACAGCGCGTGCTGGCCCTCGGACTACCCCATGGTCCACACATTCTCGAGCTCGATCTTGACCGTCACCCGCACCTCACCGGCTGGAACGCCGTACTGCTTCCGACCCGTGTATCTCTCCGCAAGGCGATCGATCACCTCGACTGCCCCCTGCTCCGTCATCTCGACAACCCTTCCTTGGGCGCCGAGGTAGCGGTAGGGATTGTTGGGGTCGCGGATTTCGAGCGCGACCCGGGGATCGCGCCGCATGTTTTCCTCCTTGACGCGTCCCCTTGCCGTGTTGACAACAATGTACGGCGCCTCGTATAGCCACCACATCGGCGTCACCTGAGGGCGACCATCCGCCATCAGCGTCGCCAGCGAGATGATGGACCTCTTCTCTGCCAGATCAAGGAACTCCTCAGGAATGGTCACTGCCATCTCTCATCTCCTTTCATCACGATCCACGACCCGATACGATCCGCCTACCCTTCGGCACTGGCCGTTTCTCACCATACACTACAGTGTAGCGCCCTGCTACCCAGTGGCAACCCCAGAGGTGGCCCTAGCTGCAGTTGAAACAGACGTCGCAGGCGTCTATAATCTGAGAGACCATGAGGAACGTAGGTGACGCTCTAATTCAGAGAGGACAGATATGAGCCTCTTCTTCGAGGACATGCTCAAGCTGCTAGCTGCCGTGATCGCGGGCGGGCTGATCGGCATTGAACGAGAGTATCGAGATAAGTCCGCAGGCTTTCGCACGCTCATATTCATCTGCGTAGGATCCACGCTCTTCACAATGCTCTCCACCCGGATCGCCCCTCCGTCTGACACAGCACGCATCGCGGCGAGCATCGTCAGTGGCGTGGGCTTTCTGGGTGCTGGAGCGATCCTTCGCAGCCACGGACGGATCACCGGCCTAACCACAGCCTCTACGATCTGGCTAACGGCTGCGATGGGAATGAGCATCGGCGGTGGATCCTACGCCCTGGCAGGAGCTGCCCTGGGCCTGACCTTGCTCGTCCTGTGGCTCTTCCCCAAGGTCGAGCGTGCAGTTGGAAACCTTCGAGACACGCGTACATACGAGGTCACTGCAGCGCCGGGAGAGACCAGTAGTGCTTGGCTAGAGGATCTGCTGGAGCACAGCGGACTCGAGTTCCAGCAACGCGAGCGACACAAGGTAACTGACAACGTTGCCTTGAGTTGGAGGGCGAGCGGGCATCCCGCTGCACATGACGCCCTGAGCAAGTCGCTTTTTCTTGATGAGCGCATCAAAACACTGAGGGTACGACATTGAATACGAGACATAGAGTGGGAAGAACCATCATCGTGATCGTGTGGGTGCTGTGCTTGACCGCCGCGGTCGCCCCTGAACCGACCCGGTCCTATGGGGTTCTCGCTGGCCCTTCGCCGGGGCCGGCGGCACAGGAGATACCGGTCGCGCCTGACGAACTCAGCCCATGGCACCTTGACCAGTCGACGCAGGGTGGGCCACTTGCACCGACAGCAGAGATGGCGCAGCGTCCGAACGCGGCCCTGCAAGCGGTGCGGGTTTCGGTCGCGCCGGTCGTAGCGTCAGGGCTCACCCACCCGGTGGACATTACACACGCGGGCGACGGTAGCGGTCGCCTCTTCATCGTCGAGCAGCCGGGTCGCGTCCGTATCCTTCAGAATGGCACGCTTCTCCCAACCCCATTCCTCGACATAACCGCTCTGACCGACGATACAGGCGAGCAGGGACTGCTGGGCCTGGCCTTCCACCCCGACTACACGTCTAGCGGCTACTTCTACGTAAACTACACTCGGGCCACAGATGGCACCACCGTAGTGGCCCGCTATACGGTATCCAGCACCAACCCCAACATCGCCGATCCAGGCAGCGCGTTGCCAATCCTGACCGTGGCCCAGCCATCTGCCAACCACAATGGCGGACAACTGCGCTTCGGTCCGGACGACATGCTCTACATCGGCCTGGGAGATGGTGGTGGGGGAGGCGATCCACTGGAGAATGCCCAGGACCCAACAACGCTCCTGGGTTCGATCCTGCGCATCGATGTGGACGGTGCCACGCCCTATGCCAACCCCCCGGACAACCCCTACGTCGGCACTGCCGGACGCGACGAAGCTTGGGCAATCGGCTTGCGTAACCCCTGGCGCTTTAGCTTCGACCGTGCGACGGGCGATCTGTACATCGGTGACGTAGGCCAAGCCCTCTGGGAGGAGATCAGCTTTCAGGCAGCGGGCACGCCCGGCGGGCTCAACTTCGGGTGGGACTGTATGGAGGGCAACCACCAGTATGAGTGGGACGACGCCTGCGCTGCCGCGACGCTGACAGGACCCATCGCGGAATATGGCCGTACGGAGGGACGGTCGGTGACCGGCGGCTTCGTCTACCGTGGCACGCGATATCCCGAGATGGTGGGGCGCTACTTCTACGCCGACTATGTCTCGGGCAACATCTGGAGCATCACAGCGACTCCGACAGGTTTCACGCCACCGAGGCTGGAGCTACAGTCGGGCCTCAACATCAGCGCCTTCGGCGAAGGCGAATCAGGTGAGCTCTACGTCGCCGACCGGGGGGGCGGCACAGTCCGCCGCCTGATCGACATTGGCGGCAACACTGTCATGCTGCCTCTCATCATGAAAGGATCGTAGGCAATGTCGATTCCCCTTCACATCAGCCGCAGTGGACGCTATTTCACCGACCTGGGGGGCAAGCCCGCTTTCTGGCTGGGCGATACCCAGTGGGAACTCTTCCGTTGCTTCACGCCGGACACCGCGATGCCCATCCTCCGCGACCGCCGCGCCAAGGGCTTCAACGCGATCCTGATCATGCTCACGGGCGTTGACCACGGCAGGCTGTACCCTGCCCATCCCCAGACCTACACCAATCTCAATGGCGACGCTCCCTGGGAGGACAATGACCCGCTTCGCCCGAACGAGCGCTATTTTCGGCACGTCGACAGGCTGATCGGGCTCGGTGAACCGACCGACCATGCGTTTGTCGTCGGCATCTACCACCAATGGCATCGTGACATCATCACACCTGCCAACGCCCGGGCGTGGGCGCGTTGGGTTGGGCAGCGCTATCGTGATGTGCCCAACCTCATATGGTCGATGTACCCGCGCGCGGAGGAAGGTTTCGTGCCGGTGTGCCGCGAGCTGGCCGCCGGGCTCCAGGAAGGAGACGCCGGAAAGCATCTCATCAGCGTTCACCCCGATCCCGCCGTGGCTTCATCGAGCTTCCTGCACTCCGAGTCCTGGCTGGCGTTCAACATGATCCAGACGTGCATTGACTACGAGAAGATCATTCCCGCCGTAACGGCCGACTACCGACGCATCCCGGTCAAGCCCGTGGTGATGGCGGAGGGAGGGTACGAAGGCACCGAATTCGACAGAGTTCAGACAGCGTACGAGATCCGCAAGCAGGCCTACTGGTCGCAGCTCGCCGGCGGCTTTCACGTATACGGCCATAACGATGCCTGGACCGCGCCGGAGCGCGCGCACGAGTGGCTCGATTCCGCAGGATCCAGGCATCTTGGCCTCTTCTGCGAGATTATCACCGGGCTAGACGCGTGGTGGACGATGGCGCCGGATCACGCAGCAGTGCTGGGGGGCGCTGGCCAAGACGGGCGCCTGGCGCTTGGCGCCAGCTCCGCTGACGCAGGCTGGCATCTCATCTACATCAGCGAGCCCGCAACAGTTACGCTGGAGCCAACGGTGGCCGCGTGCCCGCGAAAAACCTGGATCGACCCTCGCACTGGCGACCGCATCCCCGCGACCACAAGACCAGGGGGCAGCAACACGCTTACCACACCAGCTGAGTGGGAAGACGCCCTCATCCTCGCGCAACACTAACAAGCAAGCGGAAAGGAACCTCAAGCTATGACGACGCTTCTTCTTTGCCTGATCGACGGAATGCGACCGGATGGGCTTCAGGCGGCCCGCACGCCGGTCATCGATAGCTTGGTGGCGTCGGGTGTCTCGACCATGGAGGCGGGCACTGTTATGCCCTCCATCACGCTGCCCTGTATCACGTCGTTGTTCCTCAGCGCCCCACCCTCACAGCACGGGGTCACGACCAACACGTGGTCGGCGCAGGGTGCCGGCCCGGGCCTCGTCGAGGTTCTCGCACAGGCTGGGCTGACTACTGCGTTCTTCTACAACTGGGAACCCCTGCGCGACCTCTCCCGCCCGGGAGCTCTACAGGCTTCGGTCTTCATCAAAGGGGACAGCGCCCCCGAGGATTACGCCGACGCGAAGCTAACTGAGGAGGCCGCACGCTATCTGCAGGCGGCTCGACGCGCCCGCAGGCCCTTCGACTTCGCCTTCGTCTACCTGGGCAACACCGATGCTGTGGGCCACCGGCACGGGTGGATGTCCGGCCCGTATCTGGCGGCCATCGAGAACGCCGATGCCTGCATTGGCACTCTTCTTGAAGCAGTCGACGGCGAAGCACGCATCATCGTAACCAGCGACCACGGTGGCCACGCGACGGCCCACGGTAGCGATGCCTACGAGGACATGACCATACCCATCGTGTTGGCTGGCCACAAGACGTTCCAGGCAGGTCGACGACTAACGAAGCCCGCCTCGATTCTGGACATCGCGCCGACGGTCGCGCGATGGCTTGGCGTGGCCCCCGATCCGGCGTGGCTGGGAGAGCCTATCGCGCTCGGGCCCCCGGAAGCATAGGGCGGCGATCCACAACTTCTGCGATTGCCTGCAGATCACCCGAACGCCAGATCGTGCCGTTCATGAATCTTGCTGTCGTCCAGCGCCATGCCAATCCCAGGCGCTGTCGGCAACGACACCTCGCCGCTGACGGGTGAGATCGGATTGGCCAGGAAGTACTGGTGAATGGTGTTCCATTTCACCAGGTACTCCAGCAGCGGGCACGTCGTTACCGGCTGCGAAGCTATCAGATGGACGGTCGCGGGAACCGAATGCCCGTGCGGGATGACCGGGATATCGTAGGCTGAGGCCAGCGCACAGATCTTGACCATCTCCGAGATGCCGCCAGCCCAGTAGATGTCGGGCTGCAGAACGTCGACAGCTCCCACGTCCAGCAATGCCTTGATCCCCCACCGCGTATATTCGTGTTCCCCGCCTGCGATGGACACACAGGAACGACGCCGAATCTCGCTGTACTGCGCGATCTTGTCCGGCAGCACCGGCTCCTCCAGCCACCGCGGGGTGTAGGGCGCGAGCTTCTCGGCCATCTGCAATGTGTAGGGGACATCCCAACTCATCCAGCAGTCCAGCATCAGCTCGACGTCGGGCCCCACAGCATCTCGAAGAGTCTTGACGAGGGAGATGTTGCGAGCAATCCCTGCAACCCCATCCGTCGGCCCGTCGCGAAAGAACCACTTCATAGCGCGATATCCCTGCGCCACGAACGAACGCGCCCTCTGGGCCACCAGCTCTGGCTCCAGCGAGTACCCGAGCGCGCTGGCATACGCCGGGATTGAGGTCCTGACAGGACCGCCCAACAGCCGGTAGACGGGCACGCCCGCCCACTTACCCTTGAGGTCCCATAGCGCGCAGTCCACAACGCTCAACGCCATCATCGGCGTGCCCTTGCGACCGTGCACCATCAAGCGATAGGCGCCATCCCAGATCCGTTCTGTGGCCAGCGGGTCGTGGCCGATGAGCAAGGGCGCCAACTGCTGAACGATAACGAGCGCTTGGTCCGTCGTCGTCGGCCCACCCAAGCCAGTAACGCCTTCATCGGTCTCGATCTCGCAGAAGATCGATCGCATTGCGTACCGGCCTTCCTCCAGCTTCTGCAGCCAACCGGGGCCCTCCGCCTTGTGTTCGGGATAGACATCGATTGGCCGGATCAGGCGCTCTTCCCAGAACTCACCGTCGAACGCCATCTCGCCCCGCACCTCGAAGACGCGTACATCCGTGATCTTCATCGCCTCACAGACCTCCTCTTCCTATGAACTGCCATCCATCGCCGCCGCTGTCCATCTGGATCTACATCGTTTACAAAGATGCGGACATTGACCCGCTTCGCACTCGTGCTATGATCGCGTACTCGACACTGTTATAGATCAGAATGCGTACCCAGGCCATTGATGGCGAGATCATCACGAACGGAGGTCAGCATGCCAAGACTCGAGATCAGTGCAAATCAGCGCTTTCTCATGCATGAAGACGGGCGCCCCTTCTTCTACCTGGCCGACACGGCCTGGGAGCTCTTCCACCGGCTCGACCGGGACGAGGCCGAGCACTACCTCCGCAACCGGGCTACCAAGGGCTTTACGGTCATACAGGCTGTCGTGCTCGCTGAGAGGAACGGTCTCAGTGATCCCAATCGCTACGGGCACGTCCCCCTTCATGACAACGACCCCACGAGACCTAACGAGCCGTACTTCGAGCATGTCGACCATACAGTCGACCTGGCCGCCGCGCTCGGGCTGACCATCGGGATGCTCCCGACCTGGGGCGACAAATGGAACAAGAAGTGGGGTGTCGGTCCCGAGATCTTCACGGTGGAGAATGCCCGCATCTATGGCCGCTGGCTGGGCGAGCGGTACGCAGCGAGCCCCATCATCTGGATCCTGGGCGGGGATCGGCCGGTCGAGTCCGCGACCCAGCGAGAGATCATGCGCGCGATGGCTCTCGGTCTCAAAGAGGGCGATGGCGGCACACATCTCGCAAGCTTCCACCCTATGGGAGGTCGGACCTCCGCCGAAGACTGGCACGCCGAGGGGTGGCTCGACTTCAACATGCTTCAGTCGGGCCACGCACGCAACCAGGACAACTATCGCCGGATCGCGGACGACTACGCCAGGCGCCCCGTCAAGCCGTGTATGGACGCCGAGCCGGCCTACGAGGACCACCCGTCCTCGTTCGACCTCAACAACGGCTATCTGGACGATTACGACGTCCGTAAAGGGCTCTACTGGGCACTCTTCTCAGGCGCCTTCGGCCACACCTATGGCTGCCACGACATCTGGCAAATGTGGCAGGAGGGTCGCGAGCCGGCAACATTCACCCGTCGGCCGTGGTACGACGCACTTGACCTGCCTGGAGCAGGCCAGGTACGCCACGCACGTACGCTCCTGGAGTCGCGGCCATTCTTCACCCGTGTGCCCGACCCGTCCCTGATCGTCTCGGATCCCGGATCGGGAACACATCACGTCGTCGCAACGCGGGATAACGGACCCGATGGTCGCGGCAGCTACGCGCTGATCTACCTCCCCTCCTGCAAGCCTGTTACGCTGGACCTATCTCGGCTAGCAGGCTCCAGGTTCACCGTGACGTGGTACGATCCGCGTACCGGTGAGTCGCGCGCCGGAGGCGAGGTGAAGGGCAGCGGGCACCGTGAGTTCACGCCTCCTCCCGTGTGGCCCGACTGGGTCTTGGTGCTGGACGACGCTGACCGCGGCTATACAGTCCCGGGCGCGAACGGCTGACCCGATGAAGTCTCTTGTCCTCTACGGTTTCCCATTCGCTGCCGACATCATCGTCAGCCTCGTGCTCTTCGTCGGTCGCCACGCTCTGGCAAGCCTCGGCCACGACGAGGCAACGGTCGGCTCGATTGTCCTGTTCTACGGCATTGGATACGTGATCGCCGGTCTGGGGATGGCACGGTTGGTCAAGCCGCAGCTTGCACGGATGCAGATGCTGGGCGCATTGGCGGGTATTGTGGCCATCTGCGTAGCGATGGCCAACAGCCACCGCCTCCTCGTGATCCAGGCACTCTATGCGCTGTTCCCATTTGCCGTCAGCATGTTCTTCAATTCCTTTCAGATCTTCATGTTGGGAATGTCGAACGATGACGCCCGGCCGCTGTCAGTCACGGCGGGGCACTTCACCTTCGCCTGGTCCATCGGGTACGGGCTTGGCCCGTTCTTCTCATCTCTTCTCAAGGCAACGCTACCATGGACTCAGAGCTACTATCTCGCCGGGATCATTGCCGGAGTGATGGGGATTCTGCTGCTTCGCTTCAGACAACCCAACAGGCGTATCTCAATACCCCTGCTTGCAGCGGCTGCTGACGTTCCAGCCGGGACCGTTGGGCAACCGCGACACCCGCCGGTCTTGATCGTGCCGGCATGGATCGGGCTACTGGCAGGATGGACCGTCTGGACCGCTGTGCTCATCTACTGGCCCATCCAGGCAACCCATATGGGACTTCCGGCCCAGGCAAGGGGGCTGGTAGAGGCTGTGTCTGCAGTCTCGCAAGGTATAGGCGCACTCGCCCTGACCCGGTCACCCCGGTGGCTACACAGACCTGGCTGGTGGCTCGCGTTCGGCATACTAGGGACAGCCGGGTTGCTGGTCCTCAGCTCAGCGATCCATCCCCTTCTCTTTGCGTTGGCAGCCCTGCTATACGGGCTCTATACCGGCAGCATGTTCAGTGCCTTGGTGTATCACGCTATGGTGGATGAGTCCAAGGCCGTGCAACGGGTCGCGGTGAACGAGACACTGGTCGGCGTCTGCCTGCTACTCGGAAGCCCCCTCGCCAGACTCCTCCACCGGGATGGAACGGCCTATAACAACGCCTACCTGGCGCTTTCAGCGCTATTGTTATGCGGGATCGTGGTGCAGGCACTGTTGGCTGCCGGGATTAGGGCGCGCGACTACCGCGCTGCATCGCCCGCCCTATGAACCGGGATCGAGAAGACACGCCAGGCAACGATGAGCACCTACCTTCTGGCGTGACTGCGCTTGACGCGGCGCCACGACCGCTTATACTCCGCTGCGTAGTTCGATCCCATATCACGGAGCCCGATCGTGTATCCACATCACACGGCATCCATCTACAATGTAACCGCGTTCTTCGAGCGCGAGCCTGAGGTCCAGGCTCTGCTCCTGGGCGGATCACTCGCCCATGGATGCGAGACAGAGACATCCGATATCGACATTCTGATTGTCGTCTCGGATCTCGATCACGCGCGTCGCAGCGAGGCCGGACACCTGCACTTTTCCTCACGCGAACTCTGCACGTACGATGGTGGCTACGTGGACGGCAAGTACCTGAGCACCTCGTTCCTTACACAGGTGGCTGCAGCCGGCAGCGAGCCAGCGCGGTTTGCCTTTCAAGGCGCCCAGGTCCTGCTCAGTCGCCTGCCCGCCGTCGAGGCGACCTTGCGGGCGATCACGCGCTATCCGATCGAGGGCAAGGCAGAACGCCTCCGCCGGTTCTATGCGCAGTTCGAGGCGTGGCACTGGTACACTCACGAGGCACTCCGCCTCGGCAATCGCTATCTGCTGGGCGTGGCAATCAGCAAGATGGTGCTGTTCGGCGGTCGCATGATTCTGGCAGAGAACGAGTGTCTTTACCCGTTCCACAAGTGGTTCCTGCGTGTGCTGGCTGGTACCACAGACAGGCCGCCGGATCTGATGGCGCGCATCGACAACCTCTACGCAGCCCCTACCGGCGAAGCGGTCGAGGCCTTCTACAACACTATCAGGGGGTTCCGTGCTTGGGACGACGGCGGGGTCAGATGGCCGGTCCAGTTCATGGCCGATAGCGAGCTGAACTGGCTCGATGGCGCCACGCCGGTCGATGATCTCTAGCTTAGGAGACCGTCATTGAGCAAGACGACGCTGGCGACGATTTCTGGCCTGGGAGCAGCAGCAGTGGGCCTGCTCTATACGAACTACGTCTTCGGCCCCACTGAAGCCGAGGTAGCCAGTTGGGGTCAGATCAGCTTCTACGGTGGCTTGGGCCTGGTGGTCCTGTCCGTCATTGCGCGCCGGTTGCGTCTGGATGTGCTCCGTGTCGTCCTGGTCCCTCTCCTGAGCGTCATGGCACTCATACAGGTACCTCCCGCCATCCTCTGGATATTGTTCCACGGCTCAGGGATCTCGGACGGTAGCCCTCCCACGTCATTCGTCGCTCACTGGTCTATCAGCCTGCCGCACCTGGCGATCATTGGGCTCTGCTTCGCGTCCGTCTATCAGCTCCTCCGTCGGAAACCGATTTCCCCGGCTTGACCGGACTACGTCGAGCGATCTGTGTACACCACACCCTATCACCATGGTCAGGAGGTCCCTGGATGAACCCATCTCCCAGATTCTGCACTCATTGTGGCGCCCCACTTCCCGATGGAGCTCGTTTCTGTGGCCAATGCGGAACCCAAGTCCGTACTGCTGACGTCACTGCCGCTCCACCCGCCCCGTCACCGGCGCCGGAGCCTGTGCCGGCAGAGCAGCAGGCTCAGGCAGTCCAGCCGCGCCCACCTTTTCCACAGCCGCCGACTGCAGCAACGACGACTGAGCCCGTGACCTCAATCATTCCCGGCCTCCAACGTCACAAGGGCTTCATGGGCCTCGGGATCGACACCTACAACCTGATCCTGACGCCACGTCGTCTGGTCTTTGCCTATGTCAGTCAGAACGACATGAAGGCGCTGGTTATGGAAGCCCGTGACATCGCGAAAGCCGAGGGGAAGGGCTTTCTAGGGCAGGCAGCCGCTCAGATGGGATGGCTCAACCTCTTGCTGGAACGTTACAACACGATGACCGTCGAGGACATTCTGGCCCGCTATTCAGGGAGCTTCTTCGTCCCAAACACTGCCGTGAGTCGTGTACGCGTAAACCAGCGTCACTCGGCACCCGATGAGCCAACACGTCCCATTGAGGTGACGTTTGAGACGACGGGGGGCAAGCACAAGTTCGAAATAGCAGCGACGATGGCGATGTCAGCGCGTGAGGTGAAGCAGCGGCTCCAGCAGGGGTTGGGCAGCGTGGTACGCTGATGTCATCCACATCGTCGTCCACTGAATCCGCCACGGACCCGCGCATCCTGATCATCGTGAATCCCGTCGCCGGGCGAGGGGCAGCGGCAAGGGCCGTGCCCCAGATTCGCGCCGGGCTTGACGCACTGGGTTTGCACGCCGAGGTTGTCTGCACCCAGTACCCCTGGCACGCCGCCGAGATCGCCGAGGCCAATGCAACAAGTGGCGCCTTCGACACTATTGCGGCAGCCGGTGGCGATGGCACGGTCCACGAAGTCCTCAATGGCTTGATGCTGGCTCGCGATCAAGTCCAAGGGCATCACCGACTGCCTGCGCTGGGCGTTCTTCCCATAGGCCGTGGCAATGACTTCGGTTTCGGCATCGACGTCCCAGCGGATCTTGACCGCGCCATCCAGATCCTCGCCACAGGCACCCGTCGCACTATCGATGTGGGCATCGTGTCTGGCGGCGACATCGCCGGCCGGCGTTACTTCGCCAATGGCGTTGGCATTGGGTTCGACGCGATCGTCGGCTTCGAGGCAGCCAAGATGAACCATCTACACGGGCATCTACTCTATCTCGCTGCCGCGCTCAAGACCATCTCTCTCTACCACCGTGGGCCGGTCGTGCACATCGAGTACGACGATCGCACCATCGAACAGCAATCCTTGCTCATCTCAGTGATGAATGGCCGCCGGATGGGTGGCGGCTTTATGATGGCGCCCACGGGAGACCCCGGCGACGGGAAGTTCGATCTCTGCATCGCCAGGCAGATAAGCCGCCCCGCCATATTCGCGCTGATCCCGCACTTCATGAAGGGGACACAGGCGAGCCAGAAACCCATCCAGATGGGGCGCACGGAGCACATCGTCGTAACCGCAACCAAGGGCACGCTGCCTGCGCACGCAGACGGGGAGACGCTCTGCACCAAGGGACATCAGCTGGAGATGCAGATCGTGCCGGGTGCCGTTCAGGTCATCTCAACGATGGGGCTTGCACTGCCTTGACGCTCGCGTATCGCGCCGCGACGAGCCTCGTGAAAGGGGCAATCCGCATCCTGTGCCGGGTGGACGATTCACAGACCAGCAGGGTTCCGCCCCACGGGCCGCTGATCATTGCCGCCAACCACATCAACTTTCTCGAGGTGCCACTGATCTACACGCATCTCCAGCCTCGGCCCCTCACCGGCTTTGCCAAGGCCGAGACCTGGTCCAATCCCTTACTCCGCCCGCTGGCAGAGCTCTGGGGCGGGATCCCGCTGCATCGCGGCGAGGCCGACGCAGCGGCCTTCCGTCGCGCTCTGGAGGCCCTCGAAGCAGGCCGGATCGTCGCTGTCGCGCCGGAGGGTACCCGCAGCGGCGATGGGCGTCTCCAGAGGGGTCGCCCGGGCATCATCACCCTGGCGTTGCGCAGCCACGCTCCGATTCTGCCGCTGGCCCATTACGGCGGCGAGCAGTTCTGGCACAATCTGCGCCACCTGCGGCGTACAGAGTTTCGCATAGTCGTAGGCGAGCCGTTTGTGCTAGATCTGGGGGGCGCCCAGGCCACCCGGGCACTCAGGCAAGCAATGGCGGATTGCATCATGCAGCGCATCGCCGACTTGCTCCCCCCGGCCTATCGCGGCGTCTACGCGGAGACTACAGGCCAGACCTGCCCTCACCTTCGCCCGTGGACGCCACCGTCTGCGTAGACACCAGGCACAGTGCGGCGCATGTGACGCCGCGGCCAGCTGTGCTACACCACCAGACATCGCAAGGCGCGCGCCTTGGTGGATCGTATGGGGCATGCGCGCTGCCTCTGGGCGTGGGCCACGTCGCTGCGATCAGCCCAACTCGAACCCACGTTGCCTGTTGAAGGCGATCAGTTGCTCCGGCAGCAGCCCCCGCAACAGCTCCGCGCGGCTCAGGACGCGCAGCAGCCAAGCTTCGCTGGGGTGATCCTCATTCAGCAAGGCGCGGGCCTCGTCCAGCGTCATCCAGCGATGTGCTACATGTTCCTCGTCAACGACAATGCTCGCCGGATCGTCCAGTGTGCAATGATACACAACGCCAAGTAGCTCGTTTTCCGTGAGTGCAGCGCCCCGGTAGAAGTGGGTGGTGCCGAGCACGAAGTCGATGCGGATGCTGGTCCCGATCTCCTCGCGGACCTCGCGGCGCAACGCGTCTTCGAAGCCCTCTCCCTGATCCACACGGCCCGTAACACACTCCCATGCACCGGGGGAAAAGTCCCTGTCAGGCGCGCGCTGCAAGAGCAGATAACGCTGCGTCCCCGGATTCCAGATCAACGCGCCGATGCCCGCGCGGAAACGACCAACCACCATATCTTGCCCCCCGCTCAACGGCCTCAAGCCTGGTTCAGATCTGAATCGTTCACCGGTTGGAGCAGGCCCCACTATTGCGGCCCACGGCGTCCTCTCCGTCGGGCCACGTGCTCCCGGTAGCGCGGCTCGTTACGGAGGACGTGCCGGTGGGCATCCCGCTCGCGCGGCTCGCTACGTAGCTCGATCCACGCAGCAACGGACGCAAGCAGCACGATCGCAACCGCAACGATGATGTAGGGCAGCTCATCTTCCATACGGCGATTCTAGTTCGCCTGAGTGCCACGTCAAACCGTTCGGTTCAGCGGTCTAGGCATGAGCGCTTGCGGAACTACCATCAGCCACGGTATTGAAGGTGCGCTAGGGCTCCTCTCCATCGGCGGGCGAGAAACGGCCCTCGAAAAGGAACTGCCCCCCTTCGAAGCGCAGAACAGTGACGGGCTTGATCGGGTTGTGGACAGCATCGAACGTACAGGGTCCCGTTACGCCATCGAACTCGATCGTCATAAGCGTCTCCGCGACGAACGCCGGATCAGCCAGACCCGTCTCGTCGATGGCAGAGAACAAGAGATCTGCAGCATCGTAGCTGAGGGCGGCGAGCGCATCAGGCACGCGCTGGAAACGTGCCTCGAACGCGTCGACCCATGTGCGGACTTGGGTCCGCGGCTCCGCTGCAAAGAAGTGGGTAGTCAGATAGAGGCTACGAGCGGCCGCGATGTCAAGATCCGGCGAATCCCAGCCGTCGCTGCCCAGCACCGGCTGCAGCAGACCGAAGCTGCGCGCTTGTGTTACCAGCCGGTTGGCAACATCGTGGTAACCGGGGAAGTACAGGACGTCGGGATTTGCCTCGCGCATCTCCTCGAGTTCCTCGTAGAACAAGAGTGAGTCCTGGTCATAGGTCTCCACAGCGACGACATCGCCTCCCCCGGCCTCGAACGCAGCCTGGAACGCTCCCGAGAGCGCACTGCCATAGACGCTCTCCTCAGCGTAGAGCATGCCGGCCGTCGTAGCACCCAAATCGTTGAGGGCGAACCTCGCCGCCACCGTTCCCTGATCATTATCGACGAAGGGCATCCTGAATACCAGAGGCCGGACCTCCCCCTCGGCGTCCAGCGTTAGGTCGAGGTTAACCGAACCCGGTGTGATCTGAAGAACGCCCGCTTGAGAGACAACCTGTGCCACGCCTTCGGAGGCGTCTGCGCACAGAGCACCGATGATAAAGGCAACGCCTTCATCGATCGCCTCCTGGGCGGCGGCCCGTCCTCTCTGGTAGTCACAAGCACTGTCCTTCACAACCAATTCGATGGGCTGCCCCAAAAGCCCGCCGGCAGCATTCCATTGCTCTGTGGCCAACAAGACGCCATCCCTCATACTCGCACCCAAGGCCGCTAGCTCTCCCTCGAATGGGCCAACCACCCCGATCTTGAGCGACGCCACGTCAGGCTGACGCCCCGGACCGCAGGCCGACAACCCCAGGAGCCCGATGAGCATGAGACTACAGACCTTACGCACCCACGCCATCAACGCGCAACTCCCCTGTCGTCGCGGGCAAGCCACAACGCACCGTACGATCTCGTTATGGCAGGCCGCCCATCCATAACACAAAGCGGGAGGGGCGCAGCCCTCCCGCTCACCGCACAGTCCAGTCTCAACGACATCGATGCAGATAGCTCCCGGCGCAACGCGAGCGGAACCGGCGTGAGCAGCTAGCCACCCAAGTAGGCGGCCCTAACGCGTGGGTTCTCGGCGAGCTCGTGCGCTGAGCCCTCGAGCTGTATGGTCCCCGTCTCCAGGACATAGCCCCGGTTTGCCACCGACAGGGCCATGTGCGCGTTCTGCTCAACGAGAAGAATCGTCACGCCTTCCTTATTGATCTCGCCAATGATGTCGAAGATCTCCTCCACCAGGATCGGCGCCAACCCCATCGAGGGCTCATCCATCAGGAGGAGCTTGGGCTTCGCCATCAGCGCTCGCGCCACGGCGAGCATCTGCTGCTCACCGCCGGATAGCGTCCCGCCGGTCTGCTCAAGTCGCTCCTTCAGCCGGGGAAAGAGCCGAAAGACATAGTCCATCGTCTCCTCGATCTCCGCCTTGTTGTCGCGGGTGAATGCCCCCATCTCCAGGTTCTCGCGAACGGTGAGGGGCGCGAAGATCCGCCGCCCCTCCGGGACGTGGACAACACCCTTCCGCACGATGCGGCTAGCTTCGGCACGGGTGATCTCTTCACCATTGTAGGCGACCTCGCCGCTCTCCACAGGCTGAAGGCCAGAGATCGTTCTCAGAGCTGTGGACTTGCCTGCCCCATTCGCGCCGATCAACGTCACGATCTCGCCCTCGTCCACGAAAAACGAGACACCATGAAGAGCCCGGATGGCGCCGTATGAAACACATAGATCCCTAACTTCCAGCAGAGCCATGGTCATCCTCTCGCATTCTCTTCGCCGGCTGCACGCCATCACAGGCGGGTCTGGCGTCCCAGGTATGCTTCCACAACCTTGGGGTTGCTGCGCACTTCTGCGGGCACGCCGCGCGCGATCACCTCACCAAAATCCATGACAGTGATCCATTCGCAGATGTTCATCACCAGCCGCATCCGGTGCTCGACCAGCAACACCGTGAGGTCGAACCTGTCGCGGATGAAGTGTATCAGCTCCATCAACTGGTCAATCTCCTGGGGGTTCATACCTGCCGCCGGCTCATCCAAGATCAGCACGCTCGGCCGCGCAGCCAGCGCACGGGCGATCTCCAACCGGCGCTGCAGCCCGTAAGGCAGACCCCCAGCGATCTCGTTCTGTCGCGTCTCGAGACCGAAGATCGCCAGGAATTCCTGGGCGCGCTCGGTCATCTCCGCTTCCTTCTCGCGGAACCGTGCCGTGTGCAACACTGAGTCTAGCAGATTGTAGCCCGCATGGGGATGGTACGCGATCCGCACGTTGTCCAGCACCGTGAGGTTCGAGAAGAGCCGGATGTTCTGAAACGTGCGCGCGATCCCCATCTGGATGATCTCGTATGAGGGCAGCCCAACCAACTCCACATCGCGATAGCGAATCCGGCCCTCACTGGCCCGATAGACACCGGTGATCAGGTTAAAGACCGTAGTCTTGCCCGCGCCGTTGGGGCCGATGAGGCCCGCCAGCTCTCCGTGACGCAACGTCAAATCGAAGTCGTGAACAGCCCGGAGATTGCCAAAGAAGTGCGTGACGGCATCGACCTCCAACACGACTGGACGCGCCTCAACCTGATCAGGGAGCCCTTCAGGTCGCCCCCTCATGCCGCCACCTCCGGCGATGCCGCTTGATCACCGACATCGGGCGCTACTTCCTCACGATCCAACCCCGAGGCGACCGATTCGTCGGTTCTGTGGAACAGCCGGGGAGTCTTCTGGCGCAGGAAAGGTATCTCATAGCGTCCCATGAGGCCCTCCGGTCGCAACAACATCATGAGCAAGAGCACCAACGGATAGACCACAAAACGCCACGTCTCGAACCCGGCGGGCAGGTAGAGCCTAAGTAGACCTTCCAGCAGCAGAATCCACAGGAACCCTGTGATGATGGTGCCGGTCATGCTGCCGAGCCCGCCGAAGACGACGATGATCAGTGGGTTGAAAGACTGAATGAAGTTGAAGGACTGCGGATGCAAGAAGGCCAGGTCATGTGCGCGGATGCCCCCGGCAAGCCCGGCAAAGACGCTGCCTATCACGAACGCCAGCATCTTCGATCGCACGACATCGATGCCGACTAGCTCTGCAGCTCGCTCGTCCTCCCTTACCGACACGATGGAGCGGCCCGTGCTGGAGTGGAGCAGGTTGCGCATCACGAGAATGACCAACAGGAGCGAGACAAAGACCCACGGCCAGGTCGTCCACTGCGGTATCCCGATCATGCCACGCGCGCCCTTCATCTCGGGGAACGGCAGGATCGTGTCGGTGTTGTCCAGCAGTACCTTGATGATGATTGTGAACCCCAGCGTCGCGATACCGAAGTAGTCGGACCCTAGCTCCAACACGGGAATCCCGAACAGGAAACTCGCGATCCCGGCAAGCGCAGCCCCGCCGAGAAGCGCGATGAAGAAGACCAGGCGCTGCGTGAGCGCGCCCGGAAGCCCTCCCAGCGATGCGGTCAACGCCGGGCCCACGACGGGCACCAGATAACGGACCGTCAGCCAGAATGCCAGGATGGTCACCAGAACGTAGAAGGTGAACGTGGTCATCACATTGACCCGCACGAACCCTCTCAGGAACCGGGCAACCGCCAGGTAGAATAGCAGGGACAGCAGGACGCCGAAGAAGACTACCACGATCCCCGATGGATCGTTGTGCGTCCACCGCCAGGTTACGTCAGCCGCTGCATACGCTCCGATCGCGTAGAAGCCATACTGGCCTAGCGAAAACTGCCCGTTGAACCCGTAGATGAGGTTAAGGCCCAGGGCCACCATTGTAATCGCTGCACCCCAGTAGATGATGCCCCGCCAGAAGTTGTTGAGCACCCCAAGGCTGAGCAACAACTGGACGACAACGAAGACTACAAGCGCGATGCCGAAGAATGCCACTCCAGGCTTGCGCAGTCTGCTCAACATGGTTGATCCTCCTCCCCTACACCTTCTCGGCAGGTGGCTCGCCGAAGATACCCTGCGGCCACACAAGCAGCACAACGATGAGCAGCGAGAAGGCGATGGCATCTCGCATAGGGGTAGAGATAAAGCCCGCCGCCAGTACCTCGGTCTGTCCCATGATGAGGGAACCCACGAAGGCGCCGGGGATGCTGCCAATCCCTCCGACGACAGCAGCGACGAAGGCCTTCAGGCCCGGAATGATTCCCATAAGGTGGTGGACCTGTTTGTACGCCGTAGCATAGAGCACGCCAGCCGCCCCGGCCAAACCGCCGCCCAATGCAAAAGTGGCGGCGATCACGCCGTCGACGTTGATCCCCATCAAGCGTGCCGCCGGCTTGTCGTAGGCCGCCGCCCGCATTGCCATCCCAAGGCGAGTGCTGCTAACCACGTACTGCAGAACCACCTGCAACAGGATCGAAGCAACCATGATAACCAACGTCACATTCGACACGGATAGGTCCCACACCCTGCCCGCTGTCTCGATTCGCACACCAGCCAAGGTCAAGACCACCGCGAGAAAACCGCCAAACTGCAGACCGAAAAGCAACAACGGGTGGCGCAACCACGCCTTGGCCTGCAAGGCGCCCTTTCGACCCCGCCAGGCCAGCAGTGCGTAGGCGAGAACCGAAACAGCAAAGATTACCCAAATCGCCACGATCACGGCCGGGGAGATCATCCCGGCGCTGTAGACTTCGACTTCAAAAGGGCGTGGGTATGTGATGTAGTTGTTTGTGTATGCAAAGGGTAGAGCGCCGTAGTACTCCAAGAAGAATGAGACCCCTACTGCAGTGATGAGCGCAGCGATGCGTGGCTTGTTTCGCAGGGGCCGGTACGCGAACCGCTCTATGACCACCGCCACCGTTGCCGACACCACCATCGCCGCCAAGATAACCGTGACCGTACCAAGGACAATCGTGAGGCCTTCAGGTGCCGAAGGCAAGACCCACGTAACCCAGCGATGCAGGTTCAGCGTGGCAATCGTGTAGAAGCTCGTGAACGAGCCGATCATAAACACATCGCCGTGCGCGAAGTTGATCAACTTCACGATGCCGTAGATCATCGTGTAGCCCAGAGCGATCAGGGCGTAGATGAAACCCAACTGCAGGCCGTTCAGCACCTGCTGGATGAAGACGCTCGGGTTGGCAAAGAGCGCGCGACCCAAGACATACAGCACCAACAGGCCCAGCAGGATGAAGATCCCTTGGCTGATGCGATTCAGGACGTTGCCGTCCCGACGGTGTAGGGCCGCGCCATTCGCAGGGCCACTTCCGAGCCGCGGCCCCACCCTACCGCTCCCTTCAGAGTCCAGGGTGCGCTCCATAGTACGTCACCTTCCTCCCCCTTCTATCAAGGGGAAAGCCAGGGCACAGATTGAGTGCCCCGGCTTTCCCACATCTACCATCGACAGTTGCGAACCGGGGTACCTACCGGGCTACGGAGCCACCGTGTCGACGTAGACGACCTCGCCGCCTTCGACCTTCAGCACTACTGCGGCCTTGACCGGGTTGTGCGTTGCGTCGTAGGAGATCTCCCCTGAGACGACCGGGAACGTGCCACTCGCCATCGCTTCAGCGACCTTCACCGGATCATCGGTGGAGTCGGCTGCCTCCATCGATTGCAGGAGGATGATCGTAGCATCATAGGCCAAAGCAGCCAGAGCATCCGGCGTGCTACCATACTTCGCCTCGTACTTCGCCACGAAGTCCTGGACGATGGGACGGGTATCGGCAGGCGAGAAGTGATTCGTGAAGTAACCCCCCTCGGTTACCACCACATCCAGGTCTGACGAATCCCAACCATCGCCGCCCAACAGCGTGGCCTCAATGCCGCGCTCCTTCGCCTGCGCGGCGATTGGGTTAACGGTGGTGTAGTAGTCGGGGAGATAGAGAACGTCGGGATTCGCGTCCTTGACCTTGGTCAGAATCGCGGAGAAGTCCTGGTCGTCACCAGTGTAGGTTTCCTGCACCAGCACTTCACCACCCGCCGCCTCGAACTCGGCGATGAACACCTCGGCGAGACCCCGAACATAGTCATTGCCCTGATCGAGGAAGACCGCCGCGGTCTGGGCGCCAAGATTGTCGATAGCGAACTTCGCCCCCACCGCTCCCTGGAAGGGATCGATGAAGCAGGCACGGAACACCGTTGGCTTGGTCGACCCATCCTCATTCACGGTCACGCTCGGGTTCGTTGAGGTGGGGCTGATCTGCAGGACGTTCTTGGCTGCAGCGATCTCCGAGATCGGGATCGAAGCGCTCGAGCAGACTTCACCAATGATGAACTTGACGCCATCTTGGTCGATGACCTTGTTCGCCGCGCTCACAGCCGCCTCGGGGCTGCATTGGCTGTCTTCGACGACGACCTCGATCTGCCGGCCCAGAACGCCGCCATCCTCATTCCACTCCTCGACAGCGAGCATAGCACCGTCACGGGTAGACTGACCGAACGTGGCGACGTCACCGCTGAGCGGCGCCAAGATTGCGATCTTGACGACCCTGCCGCCGCCCGCGCCACACGCGCTGACAGCAAGCATGGCCACCACCAACGCCAGAATCGGGATAACGCGCGTACGCATGTCTCTCTCCTCCTTGGGATATCGATTCACAAGAACTGGGGCACCTAAGTGCTACTTCTAGTACAGCCTCCGAATTCGATCCAATTCCCCCATTGCACCTCCCTGGCTGGTATCTGAGACTGGTGTTGTGGAACGGGAAAACAAACATTGCACATTGTACCGAATATCACGTCAAGTGTCAAATTTGACCTCAAAAGAATGTCGAATATAATACCATGGTCGGTGTGGGAAAGACAAGAGGCATCTTGGGTGTCCCATCAGGGCATTTGGCCACGATTGCCTTTCCTTGGATATCCGCGAATGGTACCACACCAGCTCCATACGACAAGGAGTCTCAGATGTCGAAGTTCAGAGTGCCGACGGCGGTCTTGCTGGTCTTGCAGGTGCTAGCGTTCATCATCTATCCACTCACCTATTTCCAGCGCGCACCACAGGCCGCGGTCCTGCCTCCGGCGTTGTTTCTGCTTTTCGTCCTGGCGCTTGTAGGTGTCAACACGGGCACCCTCAGCCTTGATGGCACCCGTAGCCTTTTGATCTTCGTCCAAGGTATCAACATTGTCGTCAGGGTGATGGCTCTCTTCCCGAACCTAAAAGCCTCCGATGGGCGTTGGGATTGGGCTTTGTTGATTGCCCAACTCATCGGCAGTGCCCTATCGTGGTATCTGATGGTCGCGCTCGAGAATCGCCCACTCCAGGACCTGAAGCTTCAGCGTAAGCAAGTTGCAGCGGAGTAGACGGCCAGACCAGCCCGCCAGACGCAGCGCACGCGAGGTTGACAAAGCGGCCGTGTGCGCTACAATATCTCATCGTTGCCTTCCAAAGAGGCCGCCTTCCGCGGCCTCTTTCATTGAGGCTAATCGGGGCGCTCACGACAAGTCCTTGACCGCCCGCACGCGGGCAGTCAAGGCTGGGTTCGCCCAGCAACAAAGCAGATGTGCGTTATCATGTGTAGGTAGAGAATACGGAGGCAAGAGGATGGAAGCGATACAACTGAACGCGGAGCCCCGCACGTTGATCGGCAAACAGGTCAAGCTCCTGCGTCATCAGGACATCATCCCCGGCGTCATCTATGGGCGTCACATGGACAAGCCCATCGCCGTGCAGTTCGATTATCGTGAGCTGCTTGCTGTACTACGCCAGGCCGGAAGCAGTGCTGCTGTGATGGTCCAGGTGAAAGGCGAGAGCGAGCCCTATCTGGTGATCTTCCGTGATGTACAGCATCACCCCATCCGGCGCGATGTGCGCCACGTCGACCTGCAGGCTCTCAGCCTTGAAGAGACAGTACGCGTACCCGTTTCGATCACACTCGTGGGCGAGGCGCCGGCTGTCGAAGAGGGCGATGGAGTGCTGATGCAGCTCATGACCGAACTTGAGATCGAGGCGCTGCCGACCGCGCTTATCGGTACAATCGAGATCGATCTGTCTGGCCTAACAGAGATCGGCAACTCGATTACCGTGGGCGATATCACACCACCCGAAGGCGTAACGATACTCAGCCCGCACGACGAGACCATTGTTCAGATCACCCACATGGCCGAGGAAGAAGTCGAGGAAGAGGAAGTACTGGAGCTCGCTATGGAGGAGCAGGAAGGACCTGCCCTTGTGGGCCGGGAGCGAGAAGAGGAAGAGGAAGAGGAAGACTAACCTCTGGCAGTTCGTCGGTTCTCAAGCAGCAACAGGCGGGGTCACGCGACCCCGCCTGTTCTCGTTCATCGCACCGCCACCGTCACATGTTTCGATATCCTAACTGATGAGAGATGGCGTTCGTCGCGCTCTGTAACATCGCCACGACACCGTTGGCGCGCGCATCGTCCATTCGAGCAGCAGGAGCGCTAACCGTCAGGCTCGCCACGGCGCGCCCGACGTGATCCCGAATGGGGGCAGCGATCTCCACCACACCAGCCGCCCACCCATCCCGCACTACGGCGTAGGAGACTTGCTGCGGTTCGGCTGAGGGCTTTCGATCCGGACCACTGGGCGCGACCTCGCGTCGGCTGGCGGGCGCCAGGATCTGCCCGGCGGCGCTCGCATCCACAGGCGCCACCTGGCCTGACGTACGTACGACTCGCAGCGGACTGGAGCTCTCAACGGTGTACAGATCCACGCACATGCCATCCTGCAACACCGCCAGGCTCACAGTCTCACCCAATTCCTCGGCGAGTGTCTCCATCGGCTTGCAGGCCAGCTCAACGACGTCCAGACCATCGAGGACTATGCCGGCAAGCTCGACCACTCTCATGCCCAGCCGGTAGCGTCCAGTGCCCTGAACCTGAACCACCAACCGCTCCTGCTTGAGCGCAGTCAACAGACGCGACACCGTGCTCTTGTGCAGTTGCACTCGGCGGCTCAGTTCGGTGACTCCGAGCTCAGGCGTTTCGCGTGTGAAGGCGCCCAGAATCTGAACGGCGCGCCGCACCGACTGAACCGAGGACTCGAGCTCAGTGTCGCGCTCCATCACGCCAACACCACCGTCCACGTTCGGGACGACGACACCCTTGTCGTTCTCCGCCGCGCCTCGAGGATTGGGCGGCAAGCTGATCTCCCGAGCGATCTCTTCCGGCGACTCCTCAAGGCCTGATCGTGACTTCCTTGTGCCCATCGCTCACCTGTCTCCACCTGCTGACATCGCAGCTCTGCCTAACTGGTACGTTCGGCAACTCCGCACGCCACCCAACTATGTGACCACCCGGGCAACCGGCTACCACCGGTTCGTACGCTGCCGGCGTTTGCGCTCCTTACGTCGAGCGCGCTGAATCCCCTTACGTCTGGCGATCCGTTCCTGCTCACCTTTCGTCACAAAGTACCTGCGCTTCTTGAGCTCACTGAGAATGCGGTCGCGGCTCACCTTGCGCCGGAATCGCTTGATGAGGCTCTCGCTGGATTCGTTATCTCTTCGCACAACATAAGTCATCTGTGAACACCTCCTGGTGTGATTAGAAGCTCTTTCTATGCCACGATGCCCGACCGCGCCGTGCATCGTATCGATTCGTGGAACACGTTATCATATCGCGGTACACATACCATACCATGATCGCTCATTGCGTCAAGGATGGAACAATTTCTTGACGATTGCCTCGAAATCTGGTATCATAGAGTAGATTGGTAACGTAATGCTGGTAGGTCGGTTCCCCGTTTGCGCCAGCGCTGCTGCGAACGGCTGTGTGTTAGCCCTTCCTAGTGGAGTGGCAGCGCAAGGACACACTCTGCGGCCCCGCCGCCACATCCGCTCTACCCCTGGCCTATGGTTGCGAAGATCGCCATCACGAACCGGCCGATCAGGCAGTCAAGATACCGTTGTCTGGGACAAGGAGAACCACCGATGTTCGATGTTGGAGATGCCGTATACCATCCGGCGAACGGCGCCGGCGTGATCGCAAGCCTACAGCGTCTTCCCATGTTGAGGAAGGGACAGCGCTTCTATCGGATACGCATGGTCGACGGTACGAACACCGTGGTCATGATACCGGTCAAGAAGGCAGATGACATTGGGTTGCGGCCTGCTATATCGAGCCGCGACGCTGAACGTGTGCTACAGGTGCTCTCGGAAGATCCCGAGGAGCTACCGGACGATCACAAGCGCCGCTATCAGGTATGCGGGCAGAAGCTCGCGCAGGCTGACACCATCCAGACCGCCGAGGTCGTGCGCGACCTGACGTGGCGCCAGATCCAGAAAGACCATCTCAACGCACCTGGCCAACGGATCCTGAAGCAGGCGCTCAGACTGCTGACGAGTGAGCTCGCAGTAGCCCAAGGCATCGCGCTGTCGGAAGCCCAAGATCAGGTCAACACTGTTCTTAGGCACCAACAACCGGCCTGACGGATAAACGCTAGGGGTGCGGATATCGTGTGGCACGGCACTCGCTAGCTACCGGAAGAACGCGCCACGACGTTCTCACATTCTGACCCTGAAGGAGGTTAGTACTATATGGCAAAACAAGAGAAGATCGAAGTCATGGGCACGGTTACTGAAGCCCTCAAAGGTACCAAGTTCCGCGTGGAGCTGGAAAATGGCCACGAGGTCATTGGCTATCTCAGCGGCAAGATGCGACGCTACTATATCCGGATCCTGCTTGGCGATCAGGTGAAGCTGGAGCTGTCACCCTACGACCTGGATCGAGGGCGTATCGTCTATCGCTACAAGCGGAGCTTCGCCCAGGCCTGAGCGAAGTGAGACCGGGAGTATCACTGTATGGAACGCCGCCACACTGGGACTGTCAAATGGTTCAATGTGGAGAAGGGGTACGGTTTCATCGAGCGTGACATGGGCAAGGACCTGTTCGTTCATGAATCGGATATTTTTGGGCGGACCATAAAGGTCCTACACGAAGGTCAGGTTGTGGAATTCGAAGTTGCTAGGACAAGTCGCGGGCCCAAAGCGATCAAGGTCACTACGCCCTGGTATGCCTAGCCCCGACAACCAGGCCCAACACCATACCACGATGCACACGCGATGGCCGATACCATAGCGAGAGAGTAATCACAGCAAGAGCGGGCTGAAACCTCGGTTTCAGCCCGCTCTTGGCGATACGTGACGTGCTGTCACGCGGGGTTTGCCTATTCCTCTTCCGCCTTCTTGGCCTGCGCAATCACTTGTTCGGCAAGGTGCGCCGGGACAACGTCGTAGCGCACAAACTCCATCGAATATGTGCCTCGCGCTTGGGTTAGCGCACGCAGGTTCGTCGTGTACTGGAGCATCTCGGCGAGCGGCGCTTCGGCCGAGATGGTGGCCTTACTGCCTTCTTGCCCCATGCCTTGCACGCGACCGCGCCGCGTGTTGAGATCGGACATCACCGCACCGGCATACTCCTCCGGAACCACGATCCGGTACAGGTAGATGGGTTCCAACAGCACCGGGCGTGCGTGCAGAAATGCTTCTTTGAACGCCTCGCGACCGGCAATTTGAAACGCGATGTCCTTGGAATCCACAGGGTGCTCCTTGCCGTCGTAGACGGCGACCCGCACATCGACGATGGGATAGCCCGCCAGAATACCCTGCGTCATCACCTGCTTGACACCCTTCTCAATGGAGGGCTGGAAGGAGGTCGATATCCGCCCGCCGAAGACCTCCCACACGTAATCGAAGCCCGCGTCGCGATCCATCGGCTCGACCCGCATGTGAACCTCGGCGAACTGACCGGCACCCCCACTCTGCTTCTTGTGCCGGTACTGCGAGTTACCGCTTGCGGTCACGGTCTCTTTGTAAGGCACCTTTGGCGTGCGCGCCTCCAAGCCCACATTGAAGCGCGCCTTCATGCGCCGCACTGCCGTCTCAACGTGGGCGTCGCCCATACCCGAGAGGACCGTTTCACCCGTTGTCGGATCCTGCCGCCACTGCAACGTGGGATCCTCTTCGCTGATGCGCGTCAAAGTCGACCCCATCTTGGCTGTGTCCGCCTTGGTCACAGGCGATACAGCTACGCTGTAGAGCGGTTCAGGAAAGATCGGCCCACGCAGAACCAATGAGCGGGCTTTCGTGCACAGGGTGTCGCCGGTTTGGATCTCCGCGGCCTTGGTCACAGCACCTATGTCCCCCGCGCGCAGGTCGTCGACCTGTATCTGCTCGCTTCCGCGCATCGCGAACACCTGGCTCAACCTCTCAGCCTCGCCACTCCGCGGGACGAACACGGTGTCACCCCCCTTCAGGGTGCCTCCGAACACCTTAAGGTAGCTGATCTTGCCAACATAGGGATCGGCCGTCGTCTTGAACACAAGCACCGCCAATGGCGACGAATCGCTGATCTTGTGTTCCTGCTCGCCCTGCGGGCTCTCCGCCTGGAACATTCGGCCAGCCGGAGACGGTGCGATATGCACCAGCAGGTCAATCAGCGCACCAAGCCCGATGGTATCGCTGCCCCCAGCACCGGCAAGCACAGGCACCCAATCGCCCGAAGCAATAACCTTGCGCAGCCCACCGGCGATCTCCGCGGCTGTGATCTCTTCGTCCTCGAAGTACTTCGTCATAAGTTCTTCATCGGCTTCGACCGCGGCTTCGACGATCTGCGTATAGAGCTCTTCAACACGCTCTACCAGGTCTGCCGGAACATCAGCCGGCTCGCTCCCGGCCCCCATGTAGGCCTTGCGCTCGAGAACGTTGACAACACCCTGGAACTGATCCTGCGCACCGATCGGCAACATCAGCGGCAGGAACTGAGCGTCAAATGCCTCGCCCAACGAGGCCAGGGCCTTATCGAAGCTCGCGTTCTCCCGGTCCATCTTGTTAATCAGAACGGCCTTGGGAAGCAACTCGTCCTCGGCATAGCCCCACGTCAGCTCTGTCCCCACCTCCACGCCGGCAGCGGCATCCACCACAATCAGCGCCATCTCTGCCGCCCGCAGCCCACTACGAACCTCGCCGACGAAGTCGGTATACCCTGGCGTGTCAATCAGGTTAACCTTAGCGCCGCCCCACTCCAGAGGCGCGACCGCCATGCTTAGCGAGATCTGACGCCGCCTCTCCTCCTCGTCGAAGTCCGTGGCGGTTGTTCCCTCCTCGACCTTGCCGCGGCGACTGATCGCCTTGCTGACGAAGAGCATCGCCTCCACCAGTGTCGTCTTCCCAGACGAACCATGGCCGACAAGCGCGATGTTCCGGATGTTCTCCGTGTCGTATGTTTTCATCTACAATCCCTCCAAGAAATAACGCCTTGCATTCTACACGCAAAAACGGCCGCCTGGCCGTCTCGAGAACCCGATGTTTAAGTGTACATTGTAAAGGAATTCCCCGGGAAGTCAACGAAAGATGTCGCCAGCCATCTCACCCCACACCGGCTTCACCAAGCAGAAAGCCCTCGAATACCTGATTCCCCAAGAGCCGGCCCCTCCTTGTAAGGCGCACCCGTTGGCCATCCCACGCAACCAGCCCCAAGCCAGAGAAGCGCTCGATCACTGGCTCGTAGAGATCGACCAGGCGGAGGCCGGTTTCAGCCTCGAACCTGTCGCCCCCAACGCCTTCGGCAAGGCGCAGTCCCATCATCATCGTTTCACCGCAGATCGTTTCTAGTGATAGCGGCGCATCCGAGAACCCACGCAGCCGACCGCTCCGCAGGGCACTAATGTAAGCCTGCGGATGCGGGTGGTTGCTCCACCGCCGTCCGCGGAACCACGAGTAGGCGCCGGCGCCAAACCCAAGCCAGGGCTCGTTGCGCCAATAGATGAGGTTGTGTGCCGATGAATAGGGTCCGATGTTCTCGGTAAGGCCATCAGGCGGCAAGGTCCAGACCTCAGGCGGCTCCGTCGTCCCCAAAGCCCAGTTCGAGATCTCGTACTGCCAGAAGCCCGCCGCGTCCAGTGCCTCAGAGGCCGCCTCATACATGTCAGCAGCCAGATCGGGGTCGGGCATCTCAACCCCGTTGAGCGTCAGCGTCTCTGAGAGCGGCGTGCCAGGCTCGAGCGTGAGGGCGTAGAGCGAGAGGTGGTCGGGCGCCAGGTCGAGGCATCGCCGCACCGTTTCCAACCACTGGGGCAAACTCTGTCCGGGCAGACCGAACATCAGGTCGAGGCTGATGCTATCGTAGCCGGCGCTCCGCGCCATCTGATAGGCCTCAACCGCGTCGGCCCACGTGTGGATCCGGCCCAGTAGCAGCAGCTCATCGCTATGCGAAGACTGTACGCCCAGGCTTAGCCGATTGACACCCAGTTCCCTGAGTTCGCTGAGATAGGCGCTGGTCACGGTCCCGGGATTGGCCTCTAGCGTGACCTCGGCCTGCCAGGAAAGGCGCAAATACCGTCGAGCCGCTTGTAGAACCGCAGCGACGCTCTCTCGGCTGAGCAATGAGGGAGTACCCCCACCGAAGTAGAGCGTTCGCCCCTCGACATCGACGGCGCGTTCGGCCCGTAGCCGCATCTCCTCACCGATGGCGGCGACGTAGTCATCCTCTAGCCCAAGCAGGCCCGTGTAAGTGTTGAAGTCGCAGTATGTACAGCGTCTGATGCAGAAAGGAATATGGACGTACAGCCCGGTCTTCATCGAGTTTCGCCTTGTGCCTCTTGGCAGTCTGCGATCATGCCGAGTCGTTCCCCCAAGCGCTGGCGACCCAGCGTCCACCTGGCAACCCCGCGTGCTGCTCTATCGTCCGAAGCTTGCGTTGGCGATTCGATCGCTTGAAGCGGGCCTCCGCCACCATCGCGCTAGGACGGTCGGAGAACTCCCACACAGCGACAAGGGTCACAGGAAGATGGGCCCGTGTATATCGGGCTCCCCGCCCGGCCTGGTGTTCTGCATAACGGCGCCGCACGTCGTTGGTCATCCCGGTATACAGGGAGCCATCGCCACACGCCAGCACATACACATACCACATCACCCACCATCCCGCTCTGGCACAGTTGCCGAAATAGGTGCCAAGTATAGGGCAGCCGGCAGGAAAAATCAACCTCAGGTGGCAGCCCCCCTTGGGACCACAAAAGGGCGCGAAGCCCTGAACCATGGCTTCGCGCCCTATAACAGCCAGCCTTGCGTTACTGCCCGGTCACACGTCGCGCGCTATGACCGGCCCCGCCCGAGGCCCTGTCCTGCCAGGTAGGCGAAACTGCGCTCTACTGCGACCATCATGTCGGTCGCGCAGCGGTCGAGCTCCACAATCAGCCACTCGGGCGTGTCTCCCGCAGCTTTGAGAATCGCGGGGAAATCCATCACGCCGTCACCGACGGCCGTCATCGGCTCGGTTTTCACGGTTGGGCCATCCTTGATGTGGAGCAGCGAGGCACGCGCTCCCAGTTCCCTGATGACCGCGGCGACATCCACACCGGCTGTCTGCACCCAGTACGTATCGACCTGGAAGAAAACATCCTCGTCAAGGTACTCAAGCATCACCTGATAGGGATAGCGCCCTTCAACGGGCGTGTATTCCCACCAGTGGTTGTGGATGCCGAACGACATCCCATTGTCGCGGGCGACTGCCGCAGCCTGGTTGAACACGTCGCACGTGCGCTTGGTCTGCTCGATCGAGCTGAACGCGTCGGGCCCCTGCCCCGACACGAGACGCGTGCAGCCAATGGCGGCCATCGCCGACAACACTGCGTCCTTCTGATCGCCGAGCGGTAGGGCCATGTGGGCGCTGGGCACCTCAAGGCCCAGCTCCCGGAACAACTTCCCGGCGGCCTCGGCCGTCGTTCCGGGAAAGCCCGCGGGCTCGACACCCGCATAGCCCATCTGCGCGACACGTCGCACGGCCGACTCGAAATCCTGTTGAGCGTACTCACGAACCGAATAGAGCTGAAGTGCCACTGGTGGCAACATAGATGATGTCCTTCCTTGCGTAGTTAGAGAGTTCGCCTAGTCTTCGTAGGGCTCGACAGCCTCAAGCGGCTCGGGGCGATGCCCGAACGTGACGGTCGGGCCGGCCACCGGCGCCGCCCACCGCGCGGCGTTGCTGATTACCTGCTGCACCTCGGCCTGGTAGAAGACCGGGTAGGTCTCGTGTCCAGGCCGGAAGTAGAAGACCTTACCTGCGCCCCGGTGGTAGCAGCACCCGCTGCGGAAGACCTCACCACCCTCAAACCAACTGATGAAGACCAGCGTATCCGGGGCAGGGATATCGAATCTCTCGCCATACATCTCAGCGTGGGGCACTTCGAAGTACTCGCCCAGCCCCTGTGCAATCGGGTGTCCCGGCTCAACAACGTACACCCGCTCCTTCTCGCCGATCTCGCGCCACTTCAGGTTGCACGTTGTGCCCATCAGTTTCTGGAAGATCTTGGAGAAGTGACCGGAGTGCAACACAATGAGGCCCATCCCCTCCAGCACCCGCTTGTGCACGCGATCGACGATCTCGTCCTTCACATCACCGTGCGCCATGTGACCCCACCAGATGAGGACATCGGTGTTCGCCAGTACATCGGTGGTCAGGCCGTGCTCAGGTTCGTCGAGCGTGGCGGTCTTGACATCAAAGCCCTGTGGGCGCAGGAATTTAGCAATGGCCGCGTGGATGCCGTCGGGATAGACGGACGCTACCTTGTCGTGCACCTTCTCGTGACGATACTCATTCCATACTGTGACTCGGATCGGATTCATCTGGTTCGGCTCCTTGTGTGGATATTGGGATTGAGGGTCTAGACAGGCGTCCTGGCGGAAAGCTCCCGACAAGTCCCGGGCGGTCAGGGTTCACCGTGGCCGTTCCCAGGCCCTGTCGCTGTACACAACGAAGCGCCGGTTGCGTCAACACACCAACCACTATACCACACTTTCGCTACAGCCTAAATGCGCTCCACATGCAGACGCGCCCACAGCCACCAGCGGTCGCAGCCACGACCCGCACTTCCGTAGCACTGAGGATGGAGTATACTCGGGGATGACGGAAGGTAACAGCAATCAGACCCCACCCGCAAGGAGAACGTGATGACCACTGGTAAGCGCTCTGACTCTGCGTCCGTTGAGAAACGTGTCCAGCAACTCCTCAATCAGATGACGCTCGAAGAAAAAGTCTCGCTACTGTCAGGCAAGAACACGTGGCAGACAGTGCCCATTGAACGACTGGGCATTCCTTCGCTGACGATGACCGATGGCCCTCACGGAGTGCGCGCTAACCAGACCGGTCCCGAGCGAATCGAGGGCCCGGCAACATCGTTTCCCACCGGCGTCTCGATGGCCGCAAGTTGGGACGTCGAGCTCGTCGAGCGCGTCGGCGCCGTCCTGGGGCAGGAGACGCGGGCGATGGGCTGCGACATCCTGTTGGGACCCTGCGTCAACATCGTGCGCACTCCCCTTGCAGGACGCAACTTCGAAGCCTATTCAGAAGACCCCTATCTTGCCGGCCGCACCGGCGTGGCGTGGGTCAAGGGCCTGCAGAGCCAGCGCGTCGGCGCCTCTCTCAAACACTACGCGTGCAACAACCAGGAGCACGAACGGTTCCGTGGTGACTCCGTTGTCGACGAGCGTACCCTCCGCGAGATCTATCTGGCGCAGTTCGAGGCGATCGTGAAGGAAGCACAGCCCTGGACCGTCATGTGTTCGTACAATCGCATCAACGGCGTCTACGCCAGCCAGAACCACCACCTGCAGAACGAGATCCTCAAGGACGAGTGGGGGTTCGAGGGTGTCGTCATCTCCGACTGGGGTGCCAACCACACCATCTTTGAGTCGGTTGCCGGCGGACTGGACATCGAGATGCCCGGCCCGGCGCGTTACTACGGCGACCTCCTGGTTCAGGCCGCGCGGACCTGGCAGATCGAGGAGAGCACGATCGATGAAGCAGTTCGTCGCATCCTGCGTATGGTCATCCGCTCGGGAAAGATGGACCCGGGCACTGAGTTGCCGGCGGGCGCGGTGAACGTGCCTGCACACGCGGCATTGGCGCGCGAACTCGCAGAAGGGTCGATCACGCTCCTCAAGAACGACGAGCACGTACTCCCGCTCACCGGCGTGACAGCCTTGGCCGTGATCGGTCCCAACGCGACAGAAGCCAGGATTGGCGGAGGCGGCAGCTCCTATCTCGAGCCGCCCTATCGCGTGAGCCCTCTCGACGGCCTGCGGGCGAAACTGGGAGACCGAAGTGCGATCACCTACACACAGGGCTGCAGTAACCACACGGAGCTCCCAGCGCTGAAGCCCAACCTGCCACTCCCGGGGCAGACGCTCAGCGGTTTCGTGGGCACCTTCTACAACAACACGACCCTCTCACGCGAGCCTGTCGCCGAACGGTTTGACCTGTACCTCGACCACTGGCACCTGACCCCGCCTGCCGGAGTTGATGAGCACGCCTTCTCTGTAAGGTGGGAGGGCGCATTCCAGGTTATGGAGGGCGGACGGTACGCCTTCAAGGTCCGGAACTCAGGCACGTGCCGGGTCTTCCTGGACAATGCCCTGCTGCTCGACGTTACCGCCGAGAACACGCCTGGCGGTTGGCCGGTCGAGAGCGAGGCAGCTCACGTCGAACTGGAGGCGGAGCGCGCCTACCAACTGCGCGTCGAGTATGTCAAGCCCGAAGGTATCCGCCACCGCGAGATCCGGGTGCTGTTTGCCTACGACCCCAAACCGGACGATGACGACCGCATTGACCGCGCTGTGGCACTGGCGCGGGCGTCGGACGTTGCCGTGATCTTCGCAGGCATGCCCCAGGGCTTCGAGTCCGAGGGCCACGATCGGCCCCACATGAAGCTTCCCGGGCTTCAGAACGAGCTTATCCGCGCGGTCGCGGCAGCGAACCCCAAGACTGTTGTCGTGCTCAACTGTGGCTCGCCCGTTGAGATGCCGTGGGTTGATGACGTTGCGGCGATCGTTCTCGCCTATTACCCCGGCCAAGAGGGAGGCAATGCGCTTGCCGCCATTCTGACCGGCGAGACGAACCCCTCGGGGAAACTACCCGTCACCTTCCCGAGGCACTACGAGGACAATCCTACCTTCATCAACTACCCCGGCGCACGGCAAGTCCTCTACGGAGAGGGGATCTTCGTCGGGTACCGCTACTACGAGAAAAAAGCCATCAAGCCCCTCTTCCCCTTCGGCCACGGCCTGTCCTACACTACGTTTGCCTACAGCGACCTCCAGGTGAGCCAGAACGTACAGCGTGGACAACCGGTAGAGATGTCGCTGACCGTCACCAACACCGGCGATGTCGCTGGCAAGGAAGTGGTTCAGCTCTATCTGGCCGACAAAGCGTCCTCCCTCGCACGCCCGGTGAAGGAACTCAAGGGCTTCCGAAAAGTGGACCTGGCTCCGGGCGAAAGCAAGGTCATCACTTTCAAGCTCGACGAGCGCGCGCTGGCTTTCTACAACCCTCAGGCCAACGGGTGGGTCACCGAGCCTGGTGAGTTCGAGGTACTTGTCGGCAGTTCGTCGGAGGACGTCAGGGCCGTCGCCAGTTTCATCCTGAGTTGACATGCGAGCACTGTGTAGACGATGACATCGAAGCGCTACACCAAGAGCTACGAGCGTCCCGTTAACCGCGAGACCTTCATCAAGCCGTGGCCCGAGGTGGGACTGATCGCCACCAACAGCCCTCTGGATCCGCGACCCAGCCTCACACTGGCGGATGGAAGGGTCGTCGAGATGGACGGCGTGCCGGCACCGGAGTTCGACCTGCTCGACCGCTTCATCGCCGCTCACAGCCTGGATCTAGCGGTAGTCGAGACAGCGATGGCCACGGACTCGCGCGACATAGCGCGCATGCTCGTCGACATCAACATATCGCGGGACAAGGTGCTGGCGATTACGCGCGGCTGCACCGCCGCGAAGCTGGTCGAGATCGTCCAGCACCTCAACGTCCTGGAGATGATGGTAGCGCTGGCGAAGATGCGTGCACGCCGCACGCCATCCAACCAAGCGCACGTAACCAACCGCAAGGAACATCCCGCCCTGCTTGCTGCAGATGCCGCCGAGGCGGCGCTCCGGGGCTTCCGCGAGGTGGAGACCACGGTTGGTGTTAGCCGCTACGCTCCCCTGAACGCCCTTGCCATCCTGGTAGGATCGCAAGTGGGTGACGGCGGCGTGCTGACCCAGTGCTCTGTTGAGGAGGCGACCAATCTCCGGCTGGGATTCCGCGGACTCACCACCTACTCGGAGACCCTCTCCGTCTATGGAACCGAGCGTGCATTCGTCGACGGCGACGATACGCCCTGGTCGAAAGCTTTCCTGGCAGCAGCCTATGCCAGCCGTGGTGTGAAGACGCGCTTCACGTCTGGCACCGGATCAGAGGCGCTGATGGGGCATGCGGAGGGCAAGTCTATGCTCTACCTGGAAGCGCGGTGCCTGCTCGTCACGCGCGGCGCAGGCAGCCAGGGCACCCAGAACGGCTCAATCAGTTGCATCGCGCTGCCCGAGTCGCTTCCCGGCGGTGTCCGCGTCGTGCTGGCCGAGAACCTGATCGCCATGTTGCTGGGCCTCGAGGTAGCCGCGGGGAATGACGCCCTTGCGTCGCACTCCGAGATGCGCAAGACCGCCAAGCTCATGCTCCAATTCATCCCGGGAACCGACTTCGTGACGTCTGGCTATGGCGCCATACCGCGCTATGACAACATGTTTGGCGGAGGCAACTTCGATACCACCGAGCTGGACGACTGGTACGTGATCCAGCGCGATATGCAGGTCGACGGAGGCATCCATCCGATACAAGAAGTCGACGTCCTACGCGTGCGCGAGCGGGCTGCGCAAGCGATCCAAGCTGTGTTCGACGCCCTCGATTTCTGTGAGATCAGCGATGCGGAGGTCGCTGCCGCAGTCAGCGCCTATTCCAGCGAGGACATGCCCGACCGTGACCGCATTGCCGACATCAGAGCAGCCCAGACCCTGCTCGAAGGCCCCATTACCGTCATCGACGTGATCCGCGCTCTCGAGGAAACCGGTTACCACGATGTGGCCGCCAACATCCTGGAGATGCAACGTCAACGCGTGATCGGCGACTATCTGCAGACGTCGGGGATCTTCGCTACCCACGGTCACCAGGACTTCCGCGTTATGAGCGGAATCACAGACGCCAACGATTACCAGGGGCCGGGAACAGGATATCGTGTTGAGGGAGAGCGGTGGGAACGCCTGCAGGCGATTCCCCAGGCTTGGGATCCCCGGGAGTTTCTGGATGAGCTGGACCGCCAGACCTGCCAGCCCTGGTTGGTGGACCTTGGCCCGGCTGAACCCGGCGCAGAACCCGAGGTCGTCGTTGCAGTTGGGCCGGCCTTCGGTGTCCACATCCAGCAGACACTCAGTGGCCTGAACCTCAGCGACGTGCTGGCTGCAATGCTAGCTGGCATAGAAGATGAGGGGCTGCCGTGGCGTGTCGTGCGCGTTCATCACACCTCAGACTGCGCCTTCATCGGTCATGCAGGGGCACAGTTGAGCGGCTCGGGGGTGTCGATCGGCATCCAGTCCAAGGGCACCACGGTGATCCATCAGCGCGGCCTGGCGCCTTTGGAGAACTTGGAGCTCTTCTCAATGTCGCCCAACCTCGACCTGGCAGCATACCGCCAGATCGGGCGCAACGCCGCGCGTTACGCCCAGCACAAACCCACCTCACCCGTACCGGTACGAATCGACAACACCGCCCGTCTCCGCCTGATCGTCCAGACAACGCTGCTGCATCGCCGCGAGACGGAGCTAGTCGAGCCCAGTCGTCCCCCCACCCTGCTCGCGATCCGCAGTGAGGAGGACCTCACCACGGATCAGAGGGGCGGATCCAGCGAATGTCTTGGAGGCAATGATGACCTTGAGGAGTAGCGACATTCTGAAGCGACCTGAGTGGTCGATGCACCGCGCTCTGTGGAAGTCAATGGGTTACAGCGACTACGACCTTGACCGTCCGCTGATCGGCATCGCCAACTCGTGGAATCGTGTCGTGCCTGGACACTACAACCTGAACCTCGTATCGGAGTATGTGAAGCAAGGCATCTTCCAGGCCGGTGGCACCCCAGTGGAGTTTGGCGTCATGGCGCCCTGCGATGGCATCGCCCAGGGCCATGCCGGGATGCATTACATCCTGCCCAGCCGCGATCTCATCGCCAACGACGTGGAGATGATGGTCCAGGCACACCGGCTCGACGCGATTGTCCTGATCTGTTCGTGCGACAAGATCGTACCGGGGATGCTTATGGCGGCTGCCCGGCTCGATCTTCCGGCCATCATCGTCGTCGGAGGACCCATGGAGGGCGGGTGTTCTTTCGACGAACGGGCCGCGGACACGACCTCGTTGACGGAAGGGCTCGGCATGCTCAAGGCGGGGACGATCGATGAAGCCACCTACCGCCAACTCGAGGATTGCGCGACCCCTACCTGCGGGTCGTGTGCCTTCCTCGGCACCGCAAACACGATGTGCTGCGTCGCCGAGGCACTGGGCATGTGCCTCCCGGGAAGCGCCACAATCCCGGCCACCTATGCAGCCCGTCTGCGCTCCGCGCAGGCCGCCGGACGGCGCATCGTCGGACTGCTCCAGGATGGCGTCACCGCGCGCCAGATCATCAACCAGCGCAGCATCGACAACGCCATCCGCCTCAGCACGGCCATCGGCGGTTCGACCAACGTTGCCCTGCACCTTCCGGCCATCGCGTACGAGGCCGGCTGCGAAATGAGCATGGACCGCTTCGAGGCGCTGTGCCGGACGACTCCGCTCATCGCCCGTATCTTCCCATCTGCAGCGCCCAACGTGCCCGACTTTCACAGCGCCGGTGGCGTACCGGCCGTGATGAAACAGATTCTACCGCTGCTAGCCGACGATGCCCTCACGGTGAGCGGCGACACAGTGGCGCAGAACGTCGCGGATGCCGCCGACCCGGACGGAGAGGTGATACGCTCCCTGGCAGATCCCTGGGCCCACGGGGGCGGCATCGCCGTGCTTCGCGGCAACCTGGCACCGGATACGGGCATCACCAAGCCGGCCGCGATCGCCCCCCAGATGCACAGCTTCACCGGCAAGGCGCACTGCTTCGACTCCGAGGAACAAGCCAACGCGGCCATTCTCGAGGGGCGAATCGCGGAAGGCGAGGTGGTCGTGATCCGCTATGAGGGGCCCAAGGGTGGGCCCGGTATGCGCGAGATGTACATCGCGATGAAGCTCCTCTACGGGCGAGGCTTGGCGCTCAAGACGGCGGTCGTGACAGATGGGCGCTTCTCCGGGACCAACAACGGCTGCTTCGTCGGCCACGTCTCGCCTGAGGCAGCCGAGGGCGGCCCGCTCGCGGCCGTCGAAGACGGCGACACGATCACGATCGACATCCCCAATCGGCGCCTTCACCTGCACGTTCCGGACAACGTCATCGCTGCGCGCCTCGCGGCGTGGCAACGCCCAGCGCCGAAGTTTAGGCGCGGCTATCTGGCGCTCTATGCCCAGCTTGCCGCTTCGGCCAGCCGCGGCGCCATCATCGAGCACAAACTCGGTTAGGGCCACGCCGGCAATGTCCGACAGAGAACGTCAAATCTGTACTCTGAGCGGCCGCGCGCTCGACGAGCTCACCCTCGATGCGGTGCTGTCTGGGACGTTGGGCGAGGAGGACTTCCGAATCAGTCCAGAGACCCTGCGCCACCAAGCCACCGTGGCCGAGGGGGCTGGCTATCCGGAGTTGGGCGCGAACCTGCGCCGGGCGGCCGAGTTGACCGGCCTCTCGAACCGGGAGGTCCTTGAGATCTACACTCTGCTGCGCCCGGGACGAACCTCATACGATGCGCTCGTAGCGCTGGCCGACCGCCTCGAACGCGAACTGGACGCTCCCCTCACCGGTGCCCTCGTTCGCGAGGCGGCCGAGGCATACCGCCAACGCGGGCTTATCGACTAGCGCCTCTCAAGCGCGAGGGGGGCAGCATCCATTGCGGCATGACCAGACGCCGGAGTGTACGGAATGTCGCTCTGACCAAACACACGGTGACAGGCTTCCAGCGAGGCCGGTCACCGTGTGTTTGGATCGATCAGGACCACTCGCAGAGTGTTGCCACCTGGGCAGCCGACCCATCGCGTAGCCAGCCGTCAAGCTGGGCTTGCTCCTTCAGTTGCTGCCCGCGAACCCGGTCGACAACCACGAAGCGGCAGGACATCTCGGAGAGTGCCGTCATATCGCCCCACAGCTTCTCAAACTGCGCCACCGGGTAGACGTCCTCTTGCCCGTGTCCCCAACGCTTCTTGACGTCCTTCAAAGTCACGTAGGTCGGCATTCGAGATGCCAGGTTCCGCACTGCTGCCGCGATCTTCTCGGGGTTGTCCAGGTTGCTGCGCGTCAGTCCGAACGTCGCGAGGAGTCCGTCGATGTCGATCCACATCGTGTTGGTGTTGTAGTAGGATAGGCCGAACTCATCCTCTTCACGAGGTAACGCCATTCCCTCGATCAGGCGTAGCGCACCGTCCACCCTCGCCAGTCCTCCACCCCGGTCCTCGACGCGACGAGTGATGACCTCAACCGTCATCGTCGCGCTCGACGCAAGGTGCGCCCCCAGCACCAGCGGCGAGACGTCGGCCCCCACCGTATCAATGTTGTGCATCATCAAGACCTGCAAGTTTGGGCGCTCCGCGAGCAACCGGGCCAGGACGCCATTCTTTAGCAGGTTGGGAATCTCGAACCAATGCCCCACGGGATGCAGGCACTGAAGCGGCACGTTGTCACGGTAGTCCGAGCCCTCCCCCATCTGCTGGGCCCAACCAATCAGGGCCGCGTGAAGGCTGTCGCGTACTTTCTGCGCCTGCTCATCGAGGATCTGCTGGGGCATCTCTTCCCAGGCGAACCTGAGATCGCGCGCCATCGGGATCAGGCGCAGCCCCACCGTACGTCCCGAGGACAGCACAAGTGGCCCCGGGTACCGGTAGTTGTCCCGGTTGGCCAGAAAGGACTGGATCGGGTCGTGCGTGAGATAGCTCGTTGTGATAACGTGAGGGAGCGGGGCGCCCACCGCCCGCCCAACACGGCGGCTCTTGGCCAGGTGCACCTCGATGAACGACCGGTGCACGCCATCGAACTTGCAGAACGGATGCAACGCCTTAACAACACCGGCACCGTGCGTCCAGCGACTCCCCACTCCGGCTGCCAGCGAGACAACTGCTACGCGCCCACCTTTAAGGGCCTCTGTGCCCAGCGCCTCGAGCGCCGCCCGATCTCGCGGCAACAGATCGGCGCCAGACTGCGTCATCAGGTTGGTCACGTCACCTGGCGCGACGTCGCGGATCTCGGTACTCGCCGGCAGGCGATTCTGCGCCAGCCCGATGCGACCGCTATGCAGATCGGCCCGAATCTGTTCGTGCTGGATGCGGTCGAAACCCAACTCGTCCAGCAGACTGTCCAACGTCACGCCTCCGGAACCATCCCGATCAGGCCGGGGCAGCAGCTGATCGAACAGCGTCTGAACCATGCCTGAGAGGGAGGGATCGGTGCGGCAGAGCGCACCGAAAGCATCCAGTTCGGCCCGGCGCACTGGGGACAACTCATGACGGCCGCGGCGTACCAGATCGGGGACCACCAGTGTGTAGTACCCTGGTGGCATCATGGCCAGAGCGCTCTCACTGGCCTGCGGCCTAGTGGCCTCACCATCGAGCAGCACCGCATAGGTGCCATGCTGGTTGATTGCGAAGTCATAGACCACGGGGTCCATCGCGAATGGCAGGGCATGCTCCAATTCTGTCTTTGCCCGCCGCATAGTTGTAAGGAGCCGTTCCTGAGCCTCCGCTTTTCGGCGAGGGTTGAAGATGAACCCCTCACCGCCCCCAGACATCCCGCCTAGCATCCAGAAGCCCCAGAAGTCTTCCCCGAACTGGTCGCGCACCTGCTGAATCAGCGTAACGGTATACATGTTGTTAGCCCAGGGGATGATCGTCTCGATCGGGCCCAGGAAATTGCGCGTCGTGGCATCGCCGATGGCGGAGATGTCACCGTGCTTGAGTAACTCGACGATCTGGTCAAAGATGCCCATCGCCCTAATGCGCGCCTGCCACTCAGCAGAAGAGCGCAGCAGGTACTTCTCAGTGACCATCTCCAGAATCGGGCCCACATCCTGCGCCATACCGCCATGGACCAGAACGAGGCTGTTCTGAAGTTGCTCGCGCGTTGCCTGGCTTACCTCTTCCGTCGTCAGGATGTGGTGCCCCGGCAGAAGGCGCCCCCGGCTTACGCCGAACTCCGGATCGCCAGGTCCGGCAAGCTCCCCTGTAATCAGCTTCATTCCCGGCCACACGCCCCCCGAGTCCTGCCAGCCGCCCCCCGAACCGGCAAGCCACTCGCCCAAGATGGCACGCGCCGCGACAAGACGCCGCTCGTGCTCTTCCAGCACCCCGGTGAGGGCATGTGTCTGACCCGTAGCCCGCATACACACCGCGATGAGACAGGCCAGCAGACTGGTCGACACAGCCAGGCGTGACCCCTTCGGGATATCGTTGACCTTGGACACGACCTCGAGTCCCCGTCCTGGACCGACCAGGCGCGTAAGCAGATCGGCCAGCTGCGCGCCCGAGCCCTCCATAGCCGGCGGGACAATGCCAGAAGCGATCACCGCTGCCTTCAGCAGGCCCAGGTAGTCGCGCGCGTAGTCGAACACCTCGGCCAGGTCGCGTACCTCGGCGCGCGCGGCGAGATCCACGCTTGCGAAGCGCAATACCGGTGCATCGATGACCCGCAGATAGGCCTCTACCGGCGGTCGGGGGAAAGCGTCGCGTCCGTGGATGCCCAGATCGATCGACACATTGAGGACACGCGCCCCCTCGGGAAAGTCCATGCCGAGGAAGAAGATATCGCTCCAACCACTGTGGCTCAAGTCCATTCGTACGGGCGTCGTTTCACGGAGGATCGGATAGAGACCGCCGGCAGTGAGGCGCAGCAGTTCGGGCCGCAGGCGCAACGGCTGGTCAGCAGGATGCCCGACCCGAAACATCCACTGATTGCCCTTGACCGACCGTACACTACGCCGCACTTGATCGGCCAGGGTCTGGAACCCCAGGCGATGGTAGGCCTCGGCCAACGCACTGGACGTCCCCTCATTGACGCCCTCGACCGACTGGGCTTCGAGGAACGCGCTGACCGCTTCCTCGAAGCGCCTCTGCAGAAGATGCTCGTAGCCGTGGTAGGGAATCAGGCCGCGCGCACGCATCCCTTCCCTTCGAGGCAGATGGAAGCGGTGAATGGCGTAGAGGAAGAATAGCGCTCTCACCCGCTCGTAGAGGTTATCGCTACGCCGCCGGAACAACTCAAGCGCACTACACTCCCCCAGCAACTCAGCGAGGCTCAGGTGCTCACAGATATCGTCCAGCGACCGGTTCCGAACCGCCGGATCACTTGACACAATGAGATCGACTAGCCTGCTACCACCCATCGTTAGCTCCTGGCTGCTTCGTGGTCGATCCCGTCGCGCCCTACTTCGCGCGTTGCCAGGAGCTCGACGAGGCGCGCCAGCACTTCGTCCCGATCGCGCCCGTTGAGCGCCAGCGCCAACTGCGCCATCAAGAGCCCATACTTCACCCCCACATCGTAGCGCTGCGCACGCTCCTCCATGGCGAGATACTTCTCACGACCGGCCAGTTGGGCCAGTGCATCTGAGAGTGTGACCCTCCCGCCGGCAGCCGGGCCGTGCCCCTCGCTGACGTCCACCTGTTGGGCCAATATCCCCATGACCGTGGGAGTCAGGACGTGCATCCCAAAGAAGCAGAGGTAATGGCCCGCCCGCAGGCCCGGTACGATCAACCTAAGCTCGGCCTCGGTTGGCGTGGGCTTCTCGATCACGGTCTCCACCACGTACAGCGACTTCTGCCCGTGGATACGGCGGCCACCAACAGCCCCATAGTAAGGGAGAAGCGTCTCCCGCGTCGGCTGAACCGACGACACCGCGCACGCCTCAGCCTGAGCTGTGGCCACCAGCCTTCGGGCGCAGGTCCGTTCCTCCCGGCTGACGTAGAGATGGTCACCGACCAGGTGCAGAAACGCGTCATCGCCCACAAAGTCTCGAGCACAGTAGACCGCGTGTCCGTAGCCCAACGGACGATCCTGAGAGATGAACTGGATGCTGCCCCGGTGGTTTCCCACGACCTCAGCATACGGCGCCTCATCGCCCGGGGCTACGATCACAGCTACTTCACCTACACCGGCGCTCATGACCTCTTCTACCAGGATTCTCAGCACCGATTTCTCCGTGCCGTCCCGATCGATCAGAGTCTGCAGGGGCAGCGTCCGCTGATTCCGACCAGCGGCAGTGATCACCGCTTTGCTGATTCGCATATGTCATGGCCTCCCAGACCTCGTCTATTCATGGCCCAACAGGCAGGGCTGACTAGTCACCCGCACGCCTCTCCTCGCGCCAGATAATCTCCTCACTCGTCCAGTAGAATACTCTGTCCATATCGGGGGGCCAACTTCCCGGGCGTTGGCGCAACCGCTCCAGCGTTCCCATATCACCGACGAAACGGAGGGCCTCCAGGGCCTGCCTCTGGAGGTAGAGAAGGTCGGACGCCTCCACCGTCGCGGGCAAACTGAACCGCGCGAGGTCTCCCAAAGCCAGATCTTCAGCGGCCTCGCGGGATGAAGCGTCCCCCAACCATCCCAACGACTGGACCGCCAGCCCGACCAAGTTGACGTCATCTTCACCAAACAGACACCGGCGCAGAAATGCAACAACCCGGTCGTCGTGCGCCCGAACCCGTCCGGCAAGGTAGATGACGTGTGGATACCAAGCCCGAACGTCCTCACACACAGCTGAACCCAGATCCGTCGACTTACATATGTCAGGGTCCAGTATCGGCAGAATGACGCGGTGCACCACCATGCCGGCATCGATCAGCGTCAACGCGGTTGTCAGATTCTGACGTGTTTCGGGTCTGGAATCTGGGTAGAAGAACAACTGTGCCAGAACGTCGAACGCAGTGAGGGTCTGAAGGGCAGCGAGCGCTAACGCGGCAACCGCCTGCACCCCCGAAGCCGCAGCCGAGGGCGCGTCCAGGTCTACCACGCGCTGAACAAGCGCCATCACGTCATTAGCGAACCATTCTGTCAGCACGTCGACGAGGTCTGGATCGGTTAGCTCATCGAAGGGAGGCTCCACCAGGTGGCCCAACGCCTCAAGGGCCGCAAGCCGCACATCGCTGGCCTCGAAATCCTGCCTGCCATCCACAGCTTGAACGGGCTGCAGGACGATGCTTGCCAAACCGGCAATGGCATCGGGATGGCAAATCCGTCCCAGCGCCGCTACGTGCTCGGCGCGGCGCCATACGCGCGGCTCGCGCACGCTATCGAGCTGGTAGATCAGCGCACGCGCGATGTGATCGACCAGGATGGGATCAACATGCTCCACCCCTAACTGCTGGACCATTCTGGCGCCAAGCAGCACCTCGTCATCGCCGGGCTCAGCGCCATAGAGTACCCGTCGCACGATCTCCTCGGGACGAGGCGCCATGCTGCACAGGAAGAGCAGCGCGTCCTGCCACCAGTAGAGCCGGGTCCGCCGTCGCAGCGTCGCGCAGATGTCGTCCAGTTCCTGCGCCTGCTGCGTGTGGTGGGCCAACGCTCGCGCGCAACAGAAGGCCTGGATCGCGGCTCGCGCGAAACTGACATGGTCGTCGCCTGTCGGTATGAGGATGGCGCGGTCAGTTAGCTCACGGTAGAGCGCCTCCAGGCTGTAATCACGCCCGCCGCGGGTTGCCTGCATCGTGGCGAAAACCTCATCTGTCGGGAGCGCGCGGCGCTGCGTCGAGTGAAGTGCCCAAGCCAGCGCATCGAGTGTCTCCATCACGCGCGCCCGCATACCCGGATCGTCGCTGATGGCCTCGACATCCCCGGCAAGCAGGCCATCGACAACCGAGAGCCGTGACTCCGGGTAGAGCCCTCGATGAGCCAGGCCAAGTAGCCGGTCGAGCAGCCACGGCTGCGCCGCCAGGTCGAGGGCTTCCGCATCCACGAGCGCTTGATAGAGCCTCGAACCTACATGGCCCTGACGACTCAGATACCAGCTAATGGTCGCCTGGGACAACGGCAGGATATCGAAAGCGTCGGTGAACGCCAGATCATTGAGATCCTCGGATCGCCCCTGCCACGCGATGACGCACTGGTGTCTGGGGAAAGCCCGCGTAAGGGCATTGACCGCCACGATCAGGCTACGCCTGGCTCGCTGTGGTAGCGCTTCGACGCCATCGAGAAGCAGCCGGAAGACCGGCCCCTGCTCGGAATGCCATAGCGTCCGCAACTGGTCGGTCGCCGCTTCAGGCCAGAACGCTCGCAGGTGAGCAAAGACCAGCCGCTCCAGATCTGCAGGTGCTTCTACCTGCGCACCAAGGGTTGAGAAATCCAGCAACACCGGGACGATGCACGCGAGGGCGCCGCTCTCCAGTGAGTCCAAGGCCGCAAGCCGCCCGATGCGTCGCAGAAGATACGACTTGCCCATGCCTGCCCCGCTCCTCAACACCACGACACGCCGCTCCGTTACCACGCCCCGGACTGGCGATCCCATCAGATCATCCACCGCGTCGATAGCGTCTCGCGAGGCGGCGCGAAGCATGCTGTGATCCCCATCGGGCAGGTCAATAGCGAATCCTGGCACCGATCGACCGCTATCGGCAGCCTGCCTGCCGGTCTGGAGTACAACCTCCAACGGAATGTACGCTGCGTCGGTGGGCAATGGGTTGAGGTCGGGCGATGCGCTCAGATTCCGTAGGAGAGTCCGTAGAGGATCGCCACGGAACAGCCGCACGTCTCGCCGCGACGACACGAGCATAGGCACCGACCAGTCGACGGCATGATCTTGGTAGACGAGAAGGCGGGCTTGGCTAAGCGCGCGATCGGCCAGGCCATGCTCTAGCAGACCACGGTAGAAGGCACCGTTTAGCGCACGAGCGACCGTCATAGAGATGCCGTCTTGCATGGCGACCACGGCAGCCACACCGTCGGCCACAAGGCTGGGCGCGAGCCCCACAAAAGCATTCCCGCGGCTGACATCGCGTCGCGCGCTATCACAGGCCGCAAGGAAAACCAGGGCTGGCTGCTCACTGAGTGCCCCTACCCCGGCCGCAAACTCAGGACCACGGACCAGGCACAGCCCGCCGTCGGCCCCCTCCAGCAGCAGAATCGGAGTCTGGTCAGGCCCGCCGAACCGACCGTGAGCCAGTAGGTGCAGGATGTGATAGCCGCCGGCCTCATTGAGGGCAGCCAAGACGCGTTCCAGGGTCGTGGCACCTTCGCGCACCACCCAACCGACATCCTTGACATCACCGCCGGCTTCGGGTGACGGCCCGCTGTACCCGCCACGCCCCGGAAACACCTCGACCTGAAGGCGCCCGCCCTCTCGCAACGTGCGGGTAGCCTGCCACAGGGCATGGACCTCCTCGTCGACAGCGATCGGCATCAGGCCGTCTCGTTCCAAGCCGCTCGGGTTAGCGACCACGAAGAGCATACGGACGGTGTCAACGGCTACGGGGTCCGGCTCAAGGACTTGGCGCCGCAGGTGACGAGAGAAGGCGAGATCCGGCGCGACCGCCAGTGGCGATGCCTCGGCGGCCCGCAGGCTGTGCATTCGTTCCCAGGCTATGCTGTGCAACTCAGCAGACTCGACGTCGATCCACAGCCGGAGCCGCAGCCGTCCGAACGTAGCCGCCTCAGCGATACCCGTGGCTTTGTCATAGGCTGCACGGATGGGGCCAGATAAGAGCGCATAGAACAACGTGGTGCCATAGGCCTGGGGCTCCGCCTCTTGTTGGCGCAACAGCTGCCAGTCCACGTGGAGCAGCCCACCGGCATAGTGCGCCGCTTCGTTGATCCATGCCTCGACAGGGTAATCCTGTCCGCCGCTCTGACGCCGGATTCTGATCAGCAGGTCCGTGTAGGCAAGATCACTGGGCGTCATAGCAGCACCTGTAACTCAGAAGCCGGAGTGCGCCTCCCGATCACGAGATCGAGCGTCGATATCTGGCAACATGGCATACGCACTCCCCCACCCAATCCCTGTCACATTCCAGAAGCGGCGATCTCCTTCACGAAAAGGAGCCGCTGCCACAGGTGGCTCAGGTTCCCGACGTCCGGAATATAGGTGTCGACAAGCCGAAATCCATGCTGAGCCATGAACCCCTCCAGCGAAGGGATGTCGTACGCGCGGATGCTGAGCAGCTCAATCTGGTCGCCTGGCGACAGGGTCATCTCCTCGCCAAGACAAGACAGTGTGGTCGTCTGGGTTGCCCGAAAGAAAAACGTGTAACAGATGGTGTCGAGGTGGTCATCTGCCTGCTCGACCCCCACGACCTCACCATACTCTCGCGACAGGCGCAGCGCGCTCAATAGCCTATCGAAAAAGAGCCGCAAGTTCTCGGGCAGTTGCGAAAAACGCTCCTTGAGCCACCGATCCTTTTCATCTGATCCGTACATAGGCACGATATCCAGATACAGATAGTCGCCAGCCGGAACAAGGCGCTTGAGTAACCCTGCCAACCAGACCTGATCAAAGTTCCCAAACGTAGCTCCGATCATCGCATAGATTCGGGTGTCGAAGTCCGCGACGAGACGCGCTAGTTGATCGGCGAAATCCGGGTGGGTGAAGTCTGCCAGGACGAACGTCCGAGTGAACGACGCATCGGCCAGATTCTCAGCCGCCAGCCTGAGCATGGCTTCGGAGGAATCAATGCCGAAGTAGGCGAAATCACCACCTTCGGCTGCCATCTGGTGTAGGAGCGGCTTCTCCGGGCCCGAGTTGCCACAGCCCAGACTGATGAATGCTTGCCTACCGCGAAACGAAGCCTGATGCCGCACAAAGAACTGGTACTCATCCTGCCAGGCGATCTGCATCAGGTCTTCGCTACGATAGGTGTAGAATGAACCCGCTCCATCGAGCAAGTAGAACAGGTTCTGCGGAACACGCCGCTCGGCCAGGACAGTCGCCAGGTACTCCGACTCAAGGCTGTCCGGGTCACAGAAGGCCACCAATTCGGTCATCAGTTGACTCCTCTCGCCAGGGTTACCCGATTCTACCCCAATGCAGCAAAAAGACGCCACCGCACCATTCGCGGTGGCGTCTCTCCAGCGACACTCGCTCAGGCCATCATAGGCTCAGGCTCGGATACCTCTGCGGGCTCCTCAGCACCCTGAGCCCCCTCAGCTTGCTGCACGGGTGCAGGCATCAGGGCATTCGCCAAGACCTCGGTCACGTCATCGACCGCCAGGAACTCCATCTCCTCACGCACCTTCTCCGGTATCTCGTCCAGATCCGGCTCGTTCAACTTCGGCAGAATCACCTTCTTCAGGCCGGCTCGATGCGCGGCAAGCACTTTCAGTTTCAGGCCACCGATGGGCAACACCTGACCTTGAAGCGTTACCTCACCCGTCATACCTACGGTGGGATCAACCGGTCGTGCCGAGAGCAGCGAGACCAACGCCGTGACCATGGTCACTCCCGCAGATGGACCGTCCTTTGGTACCGATCCGGCTGGCACATGTAGGTGGATTTTGCCCTTACCCTTCTCGCGCTTGAGCCCCAGCTCGTCCAGATGCGACTCGACGTAGCTCAATCCGATGCGAGCCGACTCCCGCATCACATCGCCCAACTGGCCTGTCAGCAGGAACTGCTCATCCGACCCCGGCATGACGGCGGCCTCCACGAACAGCACCTCGCCTCCCGTAGGCGTCCACGCCAGCCCCGTTGCAACGCCGGGCTTTTCGGTACGCAGCGCCGCCTCGAAGTGATACCGTGGGCGGCCAAGATACTCGCGCACCCTGTCGCTGTCGATCTCCATTGGCTGATCACCCTCAGCCCCTTCGGCTACCAACGTAGCGACCTTCCGGCAAGCCTTGCCGATACTGCGCTCCAGCTGGCGTACACCCGCTTCCCGCGTGTAGTCGCGAATCATGGCCCTGATAGCATCGTCCGTGAACGTGATCTCGTCCTCGCGCAGCCCGTTGACCTTCAGTTGGCGTGGCACCAGATACTGCCGGGCAATGTGCACCTTGTCGTATTCGGTGTAGCCGTCGATCTGAATGACCTCCATCCGGTCAAGCAGTGGTGCCGGGATTGTTGCTGTCGTGTTGGCGGTACAGATGAACAATACCTTGCTGAGATCGAAATCCACGTCCAGATAGTGATCCCTGAAGGCATGGTTCTGCTGCGGGTCCAGCACCTCCAACAGAGCAGAGGAAGGATCGCCCCGCCAGTCCGATCCAATCTTGTCGACCTCGTCAAGCATGAAAACCGGGTTCTTGACGCCGGCGCGCTTCACGGCCTGCATGATCCGGCCGGGCATCGCGCCGATGTACGTGCGGCGGTGACCCCGGATCTCGGCCTCATCGCGCATGCCGCCCAAGCTCATCCGCGTAAACTCACGACCAAGGCTGCGCGCGATCGACTGTCCCAGCGACGTCTTGCCCACGCCAGGCGGCCCAATGAGCGCCAGAATCGCACCCATCCCCTCGACCTTGCGTCCCTGCAGATCCGACTCCACTTCCTTGTCCAGCCCGCGCTCTTGGCGCAGCTTGCGCACTGCCAGGAACTCCAGAATGCGTTCCTTCACATCCTCCAAGTCGTAGTGGTCCTCGTCCAGGACCTGGCGCGCGTTGGCGATCTCCAGATTGTCCTCGGTCATCACCTGCCAGGGCAGAGACGTCAACCAGTCTAGATAGGTCTTGATGACCCAGTACTCGGCGGCCTGAGGCGGCATCTTCTCAAGACGGGCGAGCTCGCGGAGGGCCTCTTCCTTGGCCTCCTCGCTCATCCCCGCCGCCTCGATCTTCGCGCGATACTCCTCGACCTCCTGCTTACCCTCGTCGCCTTCGCCCAACTCCTTGCGAATGGCGTCCATCTGCTGCCGAAGGTAATACTCCCGCTGGTTCTTCTCGATCTCTTCTTTGGCCTTCTCCTGGATCTGCTGGCCAACCTCCCGAACCTCAAGTTCACGAGTCAGGACCCGGATCAAGAACTGCATCTTCGCAGCCAGGTGGTCGATCTCCAGAAGCTCCTGAGCCTCTTCCATGTCGATCCGCATATTCGAGGCGACCAGGTAGACCAACAGCCGGGTGTCTCCCAACTGCTGGATGAAGCGCACAGCTTCGTCAGGGAACTGCGGAATCATCTCCGCCAACCGCGTGGTGACATCGAGCAGGTTGCGCCGTAGCGCCTCCTCCACAATCGATTCCTCCACAGCGTCCGGCGTCAGCGTGACCCGCGCCCGCAGATAGGGCTCTTCCGCAGTCCACTCTGTTACACGGAACCGCTCCAGCCCCTGGATGAAGACGGTCAGTGTACCATCGTCAGATCGCATGATCCGGTGGATGATCGCTGCGGTGCCAATCGTATGCACCTGCGAGGCATCCGGCACCTCCACGGACGGGTCTGTCATAGCAACCAGGCCAATCACGCGCCCCGCTTTCTCTGCTTCCTCGATTAGCTGGACCGAGCGCGGGATGCCCACAGCCAGCGGCATCACGATATAGGGAAAGGCCACCGTGTTGCGAAGAGGCAGGATCGCCAACTCCTCTGGTATGCGTTTCACCAACTCATCGATATTCTGATCCTGCATATTGAACCAAGGTAACATCGTCTTGTCCTCCCTACGGAATCACCCGACGACGGCAGCACAAGCCACATCGCCAACCACTTGTACCCCGATCGCCGGCAAGGCTGCCTCGAGCTTGCCCTAGCAGTCTAGGCTCCCAGTCCCCGGGAAGCAAGTGAAGGGCCCCCGTGGACACGATCGATTCCGTGCCAGTTTTCTCTTACATTGATTTCCACGGGATTATAACACACCTGTATTAGAAATGCATATGCGCTACGTAGTAACAAGATCAGCACAGTGGAACGCGACTCTCCTATTGCAGGCGCGCGATTTCAGAGTAGACTACTGCACAGGCGCCAACCAGGCAAGGACGCCGACAGATGACTGACCGGGACTGCACCTGTGTGAGGGCCCCTGAGGTGAGCACCCCAGACGAATATGATCGATACACACGTTCATCTGCAGCATCCGTGGTATGCCGGCGATCTCCACCAAGTCCTCGAGCGCGCCGCACAGGCAGGGATACGGGCAGCCATCATCCCCGGCACCAATCTGAGCGACTGCCGCGAAGCCGTTTCGCTCGTGCACGATCACAGCGGGACGCGCTGCAGGTTGCACGCCGCGGTTGGGATCCATCCAACCGAAGCGCACCAACTCGACAGAGAAACAGGCGCGGCGCTCGAGTCGCTCGCTGGCTCGCAATCGGTTGTCGCGATTGGCGAGATCGGCCTTGACTACTACTGGCCCTCGGTACAGGATCGCGGATGGGTGTGCGGCGAACCCGACGTTCAGCGCGGAGCCCTTCAGGCTCAGTTGGAGCTCGCTTCCAGGCTAGACCTCCCTGTCGTCATCCACGACCGCGATGCGCACATTGACGTGCTGCACATCCTCAGAGACTGGCTGGGTGCGTATCCGCAGGCCCGTGGTACCCTTCACGCGTATGCAGCCGGTCCGGAACTCCTCGACGAGTTCCTGGATATGGGCCTTCACATTGGCATCGATGGGCCGGTCACTTACAAGAAGGCCGCTCGCCTACACGAAGTCGCTCGTCGTGTGCCATTGTCGAGGCTGTTGCTCGAGACGGATGGCCCTTACCTGCCCCCCGCTCCACGTCGGGGTGAACGCAACGAACCCGCGTTCATCCCCCTCATAGCTGCCCGAATCGCTGAACTCAGAGGTACCACAGTCGACGCAGTCGCGAAAGCAACGACAGACAACGCCTCCCGCCTGTTCGGGCTGCGCCTCTAGGCTGCTCAGATCCTCCCTGTGGTATAATCTGAACAGCTTACGTGACTCGGCTTGGGTCCGGGCAGCTGCTGTCTGGTTGCGAAATGAACAGCGCATGTTCCAACCACGCCTGGGTCGGCCTTACGCGGGGAAGAGACGGAATGAACCAAGACGCACTGCATTATCGCCACTTGCTCCAGGAGGACCTGGATCAGGTTAATGCCCTCTTAGCAACCGGGTTCGACGACATCCCGGATGTGGCCCGGGAGCCCATCAGGACCCTGATCCTCAGCGGAGGCAAGCGCCTCAGGCCCGCACTGGTTCTGCTGTCATCCTATGCCTGCAGTGCCAATCACGCCCAAGCCCTGTTTGCCGCAGCAGGCGTCGAGATGCTGCATACCGCAACCCTCATCCACGACGACTTGATCGACAGCACCCTGGTTCGGCGTGGCGTAGTGACCCTTAATTCGCTTTGGTCGCCAATGACCACAGTGCTCGCGGGCGACTACGTCTTTGCACTAGCAGCGAAGATGATCGCGCGCAGTGACAACACCGGCCTGGTCACACGCTTTGCAGAGACCCTCGCTACGATTTGCAGCGGCGAGCTCGATCAGATTTTCAGCAGAAACGGCACTCTCCCTTCGTTCGAGGCCTACTACCGGCGAATCTTCGCGAAGACGGCATCCCTCTTCGCACTGTGTATGGAGGTGGGGCCAATCCTCGCGTGCCGTCCTCCTGAGGAGCTCGCCCGTGCCCGTCAAATCGGCAGGCGTCTGGGAGAGGCCTTCCAGATCGCCGATGACGTCCTGGACTTGATGGGCAGCGAGTCGCTGCTGGGCAAGCCTGTCGGGAACGATCTACGGCAAGGCGTAATCACACTGCCGGTGCTCCGCTACGCGCAGCAGCAGCCGCAGGATGAACGGCTGAGAGCCGTGCTCGACCACAACAGCGACGAGGCGGTCCTGGGTAGCCTCATCGCAGACGTACGCTCGTCTGATGCTGCCGAGTGGGCTATGAAGCGCGCGGAGGTCCACGCGCAAGAAGCGCTTGAGCTTGCCCGGGCATATCCGGATACGCCCCATCGCACCGCACTCGAGGAGATCATCCGCTTCTCGGTCCGCCGCCAGTTCTAGAGGTCATCGGTGCAGGCCGCCGCTGTTGTTGCCCACCCCAGACTCTCGATCATCATCGTCAGCTGGAACGTTCGCGAACTCCTCGATCGCGCACTGAAATCGGTCTACCTGTCCGCCATGCCCCCACTTTCATACGAGGTCATCGTCGTAGACAACGCCTCCAGTGATGGCACACCAGAGCGGGTTGTATCCAAGTACCCCAACGTTCGCCTCATAGCAAACAAGACCAATCTCGGATTCGCTGCTGCCAACAATCAAGGCATTGCAGTAGCGCGGGGAGATCTGCTTCTGCTCCTGAACTCCGACACTGAGGTCGTTAGCGACGCCCTTCGCGACCTGGTCGCGCATATCGACGCCCATCCCGAAATCGGCCTCGTGGGGCCGCGACTGCTCAACGGAGATGGTTCCACCCAATCCTCTCGCCGGCGCTTCCCCACTTTGCCCATCCTTTTCCTTGAGAGCACCTGGCTGCAAGGGCGGATGTCTAAAAGGGCCGCGACCCGCTACTTTGTGACCGACCAGTCCGAGAACCAGGTGCAAGAGGTGGACTGGGTGGTCGGAGCAGCTATGCTGGTTCGCCGCACGGTGGTCGAGGCGATAGGTGGGCTTGACGAGGGGTTCTTCATGTACTCGGAAGAGCTCGACTGGTGCCGCCGTATCCGTGCTGCGGGCTGGAAAGTCGCTTACATCCCACATGCTAGGGTTATCCATCACGGCGGCAAGAGCAGTGAACAGGTCGCCCCCGCGCGCCACATCTACTTCCAGGCCAGCAAGGTCCGCTACGCACGCAAGTACCACGGGTGGCTGGTTGCTGAGCTCTTGCGCGCGTGGCTGCTAGCACAATATGGTTGGCAGATCGTGGTTGAGGGGGCCAAGTGGTTGGTGGGTCACCGGCGAGACCTGCGTGCCAGCCGCATCCAGGCCTACGTCACGGTCATTGGCACTGGGCTTCGCCAGCCGAGACGCGATTCTGCTCTCCCTGAAAGGACCCGTGATCCGTGAAAGACGCAAGCCGGCGCATAGCGTTGAGAAGATGGGCGATCATCCTTCTGCTGGCGGCTCTTCTGACCGCGTGCAAGGGACAGGCAACGGAGTCGGAGAATCCAGCCTTCGAGGACGCACGCGCCTACGGCTGGATCACCGCCCAATGCGACCTGGGCTACAGGATTCCGGGCACCGCCGCCCACGGTCAGGCCGGTGACCTGATCATTGACGAACTCGAGACCTTGGGATGGCAGGTCCGCGAGCAACGCTTCACCTACCACGACACTCCGATCCGCAACATCCTCGCTTGGCGGGGCGAAGGTCCGGCATTGATGTTAGGGGCCCACTACGACACGCGCCCTGCGGCCGATCAAGAAGATCCCTCCGTTCCAGTTATGGGCGCTAATGACGGCGCCAGCGGCGTAGCAGTGCTGCTGGAACTCGCACGCGTGCTCGATGTGGAGCGAGTCGGACACCAGATCTACCTGGCCTTTTTCGACGCCGAGGACAGCGGCTCCCTCGACGGATGGCCGTGGATCGTGGGCTCGACCTACATGGCCGAGACCTGGGGCGCAGATGGCGAGCCCCCCCTCGAGGCAATGGTTCTTGTCGACATGATCGGTGATGCAGATTTGCAGGTTTACTACGAGGGCAACTCAGACCCGGACCTCAGGGCCGAGATCTGGAGTGTTGCGGAAGGGCTGGGGTATGGTAGCGTCATCGTTCCCCAACACCGGCACACGATGCTCGACGATCACATACCGTTCGTTCAGCGCGGCATACCCGCCGTCGATATGATCGACTTCGACTATCCTTACTGGCACACCACCCAGGACACCCCCGACAAGGTATCCGCCTCCAGTCTGGAGGCTATCGGTCTGACTCTGGAGACGTGGCTTGAGGGCGCGGAGTAGCCCCGGCGCGATCTGCCAGGGCGTCCGCCCCGCGCCCGTCTGGACGACTAGGCCATATCAAGCCAATTCGGCCCGGTCTCCACGTCGACCTTCAGGGCGACGGCGAGGTCAACCGCGGCCTCCATCGCCTCTCGAACCACGCGAATGGCTTGCGCGACCTCGTCCTTCGGGGATTCAAGCACCACCTCGTCGTGAACCTGAAGCAGCATGCGGGTGCGCAGCCCTTCTTCCCGCAACATCCGGTGCATCCGGATCATGGCGAGCTTGATGATATCGGCGGCGCTCCCCTGAATCGGAGTGTTGATCGCCATCCGCACGGCGGCGTCGCGCTGGCGGCTGGGTGCCCGGCTGTCTGGCGCAAGTTCTGGGAAGTAGCGCCTACGCTTGAGCAGCGTCTCCACGTACCCGCGCCTCGCTGCATCGCGCTTGATCTCGGTCATGTAGTCGCGCACGCCAGGGAAGCGTTCGAAGTAGCGATCGATGAATGCCTGTGCTTCTTCCACTGCAATGCCTAGCTGCCTGGCCAATCCGAATGCGCCCTGCCCGTAGATCAGGCCGAAGTTCACCGTCTTGGCAGCACTACGCATCTCGTACGTGACCTCGTCGAGAGATACGCCATACACCGCGGAAGCCGTCGTGGCGTGGATATCCTCCCCACGCTCGAACGCCTGGATCAACCCCGGATCGCCCGATACGTGCGCCATCACGCGCAGTTCCACCTGCGAGTAGTCGGCTCCGATCAGCACCCACCCGTCTTCGGCGACAAAGGCACGACGTACGCGCCGCCCTTCCTCAGTGCGTATGGGGATATTCTGTAGGTTCGGATTGTTCGACGAGATACGGCCCGTCACAGCACCGGTAGGGTTGTAGGAGGTGTGGACTCGCCCAGTCTTCGGGTTTACCAGCGAGGGCAGGGCATCAACGTACGTAGACTGCAACTTCGCAAGCTCTCGGTAGGCCAGAATGTCGCTGATGATCGGGTGTTCTCCCTGCAGTCCCTCCAGGACGTCCGCTGCAGTCGAGTAATAGCCGGTCTTGGTCTTGCGCGCCCCACGCGTCGGCAGTCCGAGCCGGTCGAACAGGACATCCGATAGCTGCTGAGTCGAGTTGACGTTGAACTCCGCGCCCGCATGTTGGTAGATCTGGGTCTCAAGCTGGCTAAGGCGAGCCGTTAGGTCACTCGAAAGCTGCCCCAGCCAGTCCATGTCAACCTTGATCCCCGTCAACTCCATATCCTTGAGCACGGTCAAGAGCGGCATCTCCAGGTCGAAGAAGAGCTCTAGCTGTTGGCGTTCCTTCAACTCCGGCTCAAGAAGTCGCGCGAGGCGCAATGTCAGATCTGCGTCCGCACTGGCATAGGGGACCACTCGGTCAAGAGGAACCTGATCCATAGTGAGTTGCGATCGCCCTTGACCGATCAACTCCGCAATCTCCGTCATCTGGATGCCCAGACGTATCCAGGCCTGGCTCTTGAGCCCCAGTGCAGAGTCAGGGTTGATGAGCCATTCCGCGACCATTGTGTCGAACAGCGGGCGCTCAACGTTCAGACCCGCCAGCTCCAGCACCTTCAGGTCATACTTGAGGTTGTGGCCCACTTTCCGCACAGCGGAATCGCTCAGTATGGGTCCCAAGCACTGCTGAATCGCCGTGACAGCTACGGTCTTCTCACCGTCCGGAGCCAGGATGGGGATGTACCAAGCCTCCCCCTCACGATCAGTTAAGGAGATCCCAACCAGCTCGGCCACCACAGCGTCAATCGCCGTCGTCTCGGTATCGATCGCCAACTGCTCGGCTGCTGCAAGGCGCCGGCAGAGGCTTTCCAGCGCCGCCACATTGGTCACGGCCTGGTACTGGCCCAGGCCGGTCTCTTCGACATCAGCCGCCACCGGCACGTCGTCCGCAAACAGCATCAGCTGCTGTCCTTCCGCAGAACTCGAACCCTCCGCCGCCGGAATCCGTCCGACGATCGAGCGGAAGCCCAGCGTCTGCGCCAACTCCAGAACCCGACGCCGGTCATAGCCTTCACCAAGACGACTTGAACCAAGATCCAACGTCACAGGCGCATCCGTAACAATACGCCCGAGTTCTCGGCTCAGTGATGCATCATCACGTCCCGCCGTGAGCGCTGTTTGATAGCGAGAGGCGAGCTCATCGAGGTGCTCGTAGATCGCGTCCAGCGTGCCATAGGTCTGCAACATCTCGGTTGCGCCTTTCTCTCCGACACCGCGCACACCCGGGATATTATCCGACCGGTCGCCGATGAGTGCCTTCAAGTCGATCAACTGCTGCGGCTCCAGACCATACTTCTCGCGCACCAGTTGAGGCGTGTAACGGATCGTGTCCGAGAAACGGCGACCCGACGCCAGGACCGTGACAGCATCGTCGACCAACTGCAATGCATCGCGATCGCCGGTCACGATCACCACGTCGAGGTCCGATTTCTCTGCCTGTCGCGATAGGGTGCCCAGCAAATCGTCCGCCTCATAGTCCTCTAGTTCCACGATGGGCACGCCAAACGCTTCCACGAGCTCACGGATACGCCCCATCTGGACCCGCATCTCGTCGGGCATTTTCTCGCGTGTCCCCTTGTACTCTGCGTAACGCTCAGCTCGAAACGATGGCCCCTTGTCGAACGTCACGATCAAATACGCGGGCTGCTCCTCCTCCAGCACAGTGAGCAGCATTGAGAGGAACCCAAAGGATGCGTTGGTTGGCTCTCCCGAGGGAGCCTTCAGATCGGGCGGCAGTGCGTGAAATGCGCGATAGGCGAGCGAATGTCCATCGATGAGCACCAGTTTTTCGCGAGACATATCCAGCTCCCTTCGAGATGTCCATGGAAACAACAAGGGATGAGAGCTCTCACCCTCATCCCCTATTCTACCATCGATCGGCCCAAGCCGAGTGCTTTGGGCCCTCAGGCCGAAGCATGCGCAGACGTCACAAACCGCGCTGTCCCCTGCCGATCCGTACGCTAACGCTTGGCAATGATCAGGCCGGAGGGTGTACGCTCCTCTTGGGTAGCACTTGGCTCTTCACTCAAGGGCGCGGCGGGAGCGGCAGCAGGCGGCTCCGCCACAGCCACGTACTCCCTGGCCCTGCGGGCGATCTTCACAAGCCGCTCTGCGGCCTCGTCCTGCCCTTGCTCGCGCATCTGGCTCTCCAATGCCTCAAGGAACTGCAGCAAGCGCGGTGTCAACATCTCGCGGCTCGCCTCTAGGGCCTGCGCCAGTCGATCATCGGAGGGAGCAGCCATCAGCCGGCGTATCAGCACGATCTCGGGCGGCATGTTGCCCTCGATGACACGATTCACAGCTCCGGCGACCCGTTGCAGCGCCTCGACCTCGGCGGTGCGGTTGTGCTGCTGCGCCTCGCGAAGCTGTGAGCCCATAACCACAAAGAACAGCTCGTCCAGTTCCGACATGTGGCTCTGAGCCATCCTTTGAGGATCTTCTGTGGCGAGCAACTTCCCAAGCAACATGCTCCGCTCGCGCACAGCATCCTCGTTCTGGGCAATGAGTTCGTCACGCAGATCCAGCACCGTCCGGCGGAGAGCCTGGAGCGTCGCTTTGTCGCCCGGCGCGTCTGTACTGTCGATTCGCTGCACGAAGTACTGGAAGAACGCATAGTCCATCATCGAGGCGCCTGCCTGGACGAGCACGCGGAGCGTCTCATCGTCGGGCGCGGCGACCAACGCATCCAGCAAGGTTTCGCGCGTCGGATTGTCGGCAAAGCCGCGCACTACCTCGCTGCGCTTCGCCAGACTCCGGCCGATCTCCGTCTCCTGGACCAGATACTCGTGCAGGGCCTGCAGCTTCTCCGCATCGGCGACCTGCTGACCCGTCATGCCCGAGAGCTGCACGACGTACTCAAGGAAAGCGAAGAGGCCCTCATCGACCAGGTCAGCTTGCTCCTGAAGCAAGCCAGCCCACTCGTCGCTGGATGCCTGAAGCAGCGTACCCAGGAACTCGCGCTGGCGTTGGCTATGCGCCATGTCGTCCTCAGAGACGCCTTCGAGCTCGAGAACACGCTTGATCAGTGACTCCATGCCGATAAAGGTTTCGGGGCGAAGCAGGTACCCCTTCCGCTCCTCTGGCGCCATCGAGTCCATCAGTTGGCGCGTCAGCCGACCGGCAGCCCGTTGGCGTTCCACTTCGTTCGGGCCCGATTCGACGGGCAAATAGAGCAGCGCGACCTCGTTCTCAGGATCGTGGTAGATGAACGGAATGTTGAGCGGCCCCCCTGCGCCACACGCTGGACAGGCCGCAACATTCACGGTTCCACTGAGTACACGGTTCTTGGCCGCTGGATCTACGCGAACATCGATGACCTGCTCAATTGGCGTCTGGAATCGGGTTCCACATGACGGGCACGTCACGGCGGCTAGATATCTAGGTGGCATGCATTGACTCCTTTGTCTATTCTCATCGGTCATTATACCAGACTATCATCCCGTCTGAGCGCCAGACCCGTCTCACGTGGGAGCGCTACATAGAACGTCGCTCCCTGACCGGGGGAGCTTGTCACCCAACATCGCCCGCCGTGAGCCGTAACGATAGCTCGTGTGAGGTACAGGCCCAGCCCGGTCCCTGCAGCGGCGCGCGTGTCGGGACCCTCTACGCGGTAGAAGCGATCGAAGATGCGCTCCTGCTCATCAAGGGGGATACCGACCCCCTCGTCAGAGACGGAAAGGACGACTTCAGCAGGAGTTGCACGCCCGCGAACATCGACCGTGCCACCACGCGGTGAGTATTTAATCGCGTTCGACACGAGATTGTCAAGGACCTGTTCGAGACGTCGCGCGTCGCCCAGCACAGTCGGAAAATCCTCCGCGAACGCCAGTGTGAGCACGTGACGATTGGTCCGCGGACGATAACGCTCTATCACCCGTTGTGCAATAAGACGCAGATCCACCTCTTCGACCTCATGGAACGGAAGCCCTCCTGCCTGCAGACGCGAAGCATCGAGCAAGTCGTCGACCAGGCGGGTAAGCCGGTCCGATTCCTGCACGATATCCGCGAGCATATCGTCGACCAGGGCCGGGCTGCGAAGCGCTTCGGGCCGGCGCAGGGTCTCGGCATAGCCCTTGATGATGGAGACCGGCGTCTTGAGCTCGTGCGAGACCACCGAGATAAACGTATCCTTCAGCGTGTCAGCCTCGCGGAAGCGCGTGATGTCACGGGCGGTACCGATGATGTTGAGCAGACGCCCATTCCGCGTCATAAGAGGCGCGTAGGTGATACCTAGCGACACCCGGCTGCCGTTCCGACGCCTCAGTTCGCCCTCGACGTAGAGCGTCCGCCCCTCATCCGTTGGCCAGCCCTGGGCCGTCGCGTCCTCTAGCGTCAGACGTGAGCGCCGCTGTGCCCACGTGATCACATCATCATGGGGGCGACCGATCGCTTCTGCCGCTCGCCAGCCTGTAAGCGTGACCAGCGCGCGATTGAACCGTTCGATCCGCAGGTTCGGCATTAGGACCATGATGCCATCGGCACTCGAATCGAGCAGCGCATCCAAGCGCCGGCGCTCCGTTACCGCAGACTCGTAGAGTCGCGCGTTGTGCACCGCGATCGCGGCATAGTCGGCGAAACTCGAGAGGATCTGGTAGTCATCGGGAGAAAATCGCACACTCTGGGCGCGGAAGATGAAGATCATACCCAGGAGGTCCTGCTCGACGATCATCGGCAAGGCTACCACCTGTCTCAACAACAGCCCGGTGGCCTCGGCAATGCGCCCGAGCTTCTCGCTGACACCTGGAATCAGGAACTCCTCAGCCCGCGTCACCTCCGGCACATCCTCAACCAGCGGCTTGAACGAATCCACCAATGCCGGGGGAAGGCCATAGCTGGCCCAAAAACTGAATCCCCCGCCCTCATCGCTCAGCGCAATCAGACCCGACTGGCCCTGGAGCATATCGACAGAGCCCTGCAGGATCAGCCGTAGCACGGCGCGGATATTCAGACGCGAGACCAGCGCCCGGGCAATTCTCAGCAGGTAGTCGCGCTGTCTGATCCGATAGTCCAGGAGATTCAGTGACACCGTGCCACTCCGTCACAGGCCATACTCATCAGGCGACCTCCTCACACGCCCCACAGCCGATCGCCATGACGCTGCGCTGAACCACCACCTTACTGCGCAAAGAACGTGAACTCCTGCGCCATCTGAAGCGCGAGCTGGCTCACCAACTGCGGGAAGACGCCCAAGACCAGGGTTGCGCCTATCAGCGCAATGATCAACACGAGCACGATCGGGTCTTCGGTACTCTGCTTTGCCGGCACCTGTCCGCGATTGGCGGCCAGCAACACACGCATCGTACTCACGAGCCCCATCATTACGCCCGCGCTGCCTCCCAACGCCAAGATCGCCTGGAAGAGGTTGGTCTGTGTCAACAGACGATACAACCCCCACCGCGCCGAGAAGCCAAGCGACAGTGGGAAACCGGCCATCGCCACACCGCCTACCATGAACGCCAAGGTGCGCCAGGGCGCAGTCCACGCAGCGCCGACCAGCCTGTCGACGTGGTCATCGCCCTGCCCCAGGCGCCGCATGCCATCGAGACCCAAGGTCATCAGCGCCAGTGAGAAAGGGCGAGCCGCCAGCATTACAGCGGTGAGTGCCAGCCCCGCCGTCTGGTGCGTTCCAAGCGCCACGAACATAGCGCCATTATCCACAAGCGTCGCATACCCAACGATCCTACCCAGCTTCCGTTGCGATGCCGCGAGCACCCCTCCCACCACCATCATCAGCAACCCAACCACAGTGAACAGGGAACTGAAGGCTGCCTGATCGCTCAACCAGGAATAGGCCTCCAGATAGGCCAGCAGCAGGAACCAGACTGTTCCCAGCGTAACCGTGAAGAGGAACGTCACGACCGGTGGCGATCCGTCAGTGGCAACAGTTGAAAGCCAGGACTGAAACGGCACCGCTCCGAGGAGCATGGCGAACGAGAGTCCGAGCAGAATCGTGGCTGACTGCAACAGCCCCAGATCGCTTGGAAAGATCGCGAACTGCTCCAGCAGCAACTGGGTGATCATCAGCCCGGGCAGCGCCAACGTGGCGTAGGTCATGTACTGCAACCCACCCCGCGCCTGACCACCATAGCGACTTCCATCCGGTCCAATGACAGGCTCGTGCAGTGGAAAGATGCCGAGAATCACCGCCATCTCCACGAGCAGGGCGGCATAGACTACCTGCTGCACCATCAGCGCACCTGCCAACAGCGCCACGATGGCCAGCCCCGCAGGGTAGAAATTCGAGTGCGGCAGCAATCGCCACGCTACTATGAAGAGACCCAAGGCCGTGAAGCAGATGAACATCAACGGCAGGCGGTCTACAGCATCGATCACCACCACCCGGCCGAGCAGCACGAATGGCTCACCAGGTGCCACCGAGAGCGGACCCAACGTGAAAGTCTGGTCAAGGGGCACCAGCGCGATCAGCGCTCCGACGGCGCCAGTAACCGCAACCGATGCCCAGGCCATCAGCCCGGTCCATCGTCGCAGCACCTGCAGGATCCCTGCAACCGCCATCAACACCCCTACGATGAACACCGGCCCAGAAAGGGTCACGTCGCCACCTCTGTGACCATCAGGTACGATGTGGCCAGACCAACGAGCAGATTTACTACCACCAGTAACCCCGTTACGAGCAACCCGGGATCCTGTGCGGAATAGAAGATATCGAGCGCAGCCAGAAGGTTGAGGATTCCCACACCGACGACGCCGGGATCGGCCTCCTCAGTCCCGAAGAACAGAATCGCCAGGACAGTCAACAGCAGGCAAGCCAACCCCAGGTCCGCCGAAACGAAAGGCAACGCGAAGCGCTGGGACGCGAGCCACGCGATGACCGTTCCAGCTGCCAGGATCAGGACCCGGAAGGGCAGATTGGCCGCCCAGCGGACGAGCTGACGTGAGCCCGGCAGTGCCTGGCTGCGGTACCGTGCGCTGACGAGTAAGGCACCGCAGATCAGCCACCCTACTGTGATCTTCATGATGGCCATCTCGGGGCGCGTGTCGAAAACCCGAGTGAAGAGCACGCCTATGAATAGATACTGCACCACCAAAGCCAGAAAACGAATGCGCCAGGCATTGATGACATAGATCACTGCGCCGGCCACGAAGATGCCCCACGCAGCCGGGAGCGACACGAATCTGGAGAAACTCTCCAACCACACCACAAACGGGTTCATCGGCTCCCCACCACCATCAGGACAAGCAGGAGTATCAGCACCGACCAGAGCACCGATCCGCTACCCTCAACCACCTCGGCCGTCACACGCACCGTCCCCAACAGGTTCTCTGCCCCCTGCCAGGCTGCTCGATACAGCCACCTCAGATCCAGTAGCTCGACAACCGGCGCACCTCTTCTCAGCGTCGCCCGCACACCACCACCCCAGCGAGCCAGAGCCATCCCTCCGACTAGCACGAAAACCCACAGAAGATACGCGACCGGTGTCATGGGCAGTGCATCGATCGACAGGCAAGACACAATGATCCCGCCTACTCCGATGACCAGACCGGCGGTCAGGCTAGCTAAGCGCAGCAACGAGGGCGGGCGGACGCGCCCTTCGGCACGCCACACAGCACTCCTTAGCAGCGAGGCCACGATGAAAGCAAGCCCTACAGCGAATATCAGCCGCCACAGCCACGAAGATGAAGCCAGAACAGCGCCATACAGCTGATGGAAAGGCGATGCCGGCACCCCAAGCAAAATCCCCACACTCAGCAAGGTCGGCCAGAACCACACGTACTCACGAGAGCTGAAGCGCCGCGACGCCAGCAAGAGGCCCTGGCACGCAATCCACGCCCCGGCCCCCCACACGAGGTACTCGGCACTGCTCAGCGCTACGGCTCCGGTCACAGCAGCAAGCAGCATACCGTTGCAGGCCAGGCGAAGTCTGTCCCTGCCACCAGCACTAAGGCTCTTGATGCCCGCCCACAGCACCGAGATAACGCCCCACCCCACAACCCACTCGGGGAGTACGCCGCCACCCGGAAGAGAAAGCAGCCTATAGAGCAACGCCACACCAGTCAGCGGGGAGAACATGCCCATCAGCGTCAAACCCCGCGACCTGCCGGCGGCCTCGGTATGCACAACCTGGAACGGATAGAACCCAACGCGCATGAGGCAAGCCGTCGTCAAGAGCGTCAGGACCGGGTAAGAGGGCCGCATGAGCCACCATAGCTCGCTCGCGCCGTCCTGCAAGATGAAAAGCGAAGTTGCCCACAGGACCAGCGAGGCCAACCCGTTGATGGCTGCACCCCAAACGACCTGCTCACCATCCGTGCTACCTACAAGACGGACGGCGAACCAGACAACATCAAAGACCGCCCACATTGCCAGCGTCATCAGGAGCGAGCCGCTGGCGAGGACCAGCCATACGACGGTCAAACTGATCACGACCAGGCTACCCGTCAACGGCAGAGGCTCTCCCTGCTCCGAGGCGGTGACCCACTGCACGCCACATACCGCCAGACCCACAGCAAGCGCGCACCACCAGAGGGCGGGACTCATTTCGAGCAACATCCACCCCCCTGCCACACTGCTGGGCGACCACATAGATATGGCCCACCTGCCGGTCAACGGTCCCAGGCCCCACAACAGCACTAACAGGGTTGCCCAACCGGCCGAAAGAAGTCTTCGAACAGCGCGCGTCTTGCGGAAGGAACTTATGCCCAGCAGCAGCAGCCCACCACCGAAACCCAAGTAGATCAGAAGTGGATAGAAATCGGACATATAGACTCCAAAGGGGCATTCTAGCACGGAAGCACCTCACGACAAGCACCCCGGCTGCGCCAACCCCAGACGGCTACTCGCTGAGAACGATCACCGTCGGCGCGTCATACACGCGGAAGTTCTCATCGAGGCGCGGCAGCCTTAGGGCATAGGAGGCGCCACATCGCTCCGCAAGCGACACCCCTAGAGACAGACCTGCATCCGCGACTGGGTCGTCGGTGACCGCCAATGGCCCGATGCTCGGGCACCGCGCGAAGACCCTTGCCTCGCGAGTCGAGAGCAGATTGCGGTACCAGGTCAGTGTCGCGGCATACTCCTCGGGCCTTGTCGAGATACCGCCATATCCACGCCGGCTTGCCAACACGACGAAGGCCGCGCGCCGATCAGCATCTTCCAGGGCTGCCAGCTTCTCGGGGCTTTCCACCGCAAGCACGGGCAACTCGACTTGCTGGAAAGCGATCGGATCCTGCCCCGGCAGAAGCGCTGGCAGAGGATGGTCCCAGGTTTCGACAGCGATGGTGTCACCTGGCTCAACATTTGCATAGAGCCACCGCGACGCGGTCTCCCACGGGTGCGGCGCGCGATAGAGCGACGTCTGCGCGATCCCCAGGAGCACAGTGGGAATCCACGCGATGGCCAGCACCCCTGCTCTCACGATTCGGCGCGCCGGTTGGCTGGAGACCTGCGCCGGAGCACGATCCGGCCGCGCGTGCTTGTTGGCAGGGCCCGGGAGTGCTGCGTAGGCCGCCAGCCCCGCCCACCAGGGGTAGAGCGGCAGCATGTAGCGCGCGAACTTCACATGTAGCCCGCCGAACCCGAGGAGGTAGACCAGCGCCAGCAGCCAGCCGATCCGGACGCTTGGCCTCCTCCTGGCATCACCCGTTAAGATCGCACGTGCGAGGCCCACCAGCCCCAGAAGCGTGACGCCTGGGCCAAGTCCCCACAAGGACATCTGGGCCAATGGGTAGAGATAGGGGCGCGTGTTGGCGTACTGCAGCGTATAGGGGAACTCCACGCGCCCGCTAGCCATCAGGCTCTGAACCCACGGCCCGCGCCAGCACGCCACCGGCGCCAGAAGCGACCAGGGCGAGACCGCCGCGAAGGCCAGGAGCGCGCCTGTGGCCATCGCGCCGAGGCGACGCCCCGCCTGACGGATATCCGGCGTGGCTGGTTCGACCCAGATGCCGAAAATGGCAAAGGGCACAGCGACGACTGCCAAACTCGCCTTGCAGGCGACGGCAAGGCCAGCGAGGGCGCCCCCCGCCCACCAGCGTCGTCTGCCGATGGCGAGGCCAGCAGCGCAAGCCAGTGCCGAGGCCAGCGGATCCACGGTGTAGAAGTGCCCCTCCTGTATAAGGAAAGGCGCCCAGGCCGCGGCGCCTGCAGCGAGCAGTCCGCCTGCCCGACCCGCCAACCGTCTGCCGCAGGCCCCAGCCAAAGCCACCAACACTACACCCACCAGCGCCGAGCACAAACGCAAGGCATACAGCGGATCGGCGCCGGGCGCGGTTAGGATGACCAGGCGCGCAAGGGTTACCGGCAGATGACCGTAGGGGAAATCCGGGATGGCGGCACACACATTGGCGTAGAGAGGCACTGTCTGTGCTGCGCCGACGAGAAACCGCTCGTCGGGATGTGCCGCGATCCCGCCATCCCAGTCTGGAGCGACAAACCGCAACGTGGCCGCCAGGAACAGCACAGCCAGGCTCAACGCTCGGTACCAGCCTTCGGAGAGACGGTATGCTGCCCTGGTCCCACCGTCGCCGTCGCTACTCCTCAGTTTCATCGCCATCCGCCTAGTATAGCACCCTCCGGCAAGTGCCCGCATCATGCCATTTGACAAAAACTAGAGGTTAGGTAAAATACGTGTTGTAGTGTGAGTAAGACGTTTTTTTGGAGGAGTGCTGTGAGCATAAACGTTGCTTTGTTGAGCTTCGGGGCAGTGCCAGAGGGTGGTCTGGCCCAATTGCCTTGTCGCAGTGCGCCTCCCAGAAGGTTAGAATAACCTAACACATCTGAAACGACCGTGGGCGACTGCGATACCCACGGTCGTTTGCATGCCAAGCATAGTCAGAGGCCGTGGGAAATCCCACGGCCTCTTTTTTTGCGTCTCGGTATTGACTACAAGGAGAAAGCGATGTCGCATCTAGCAGAACTGACGACGATTCGGACCGTCTCTGAGCCGCCGGCGATTGCTGGCCTTCGCTTCAGAGGATTCGCTGGCGAGGAGGACTACCCCTCGATGCTGGCAGTGATTGAGCGCAGCAAGGAGGCAGATCAGATCGAGCGTACCGACACCCTCGATGACATCCGGCGCAACTATGCGCATCTGGTGAACAGCGATCCGCAGACCGATATGCTCTTCGCCGAGGTCAACGGCCACGTGGTCGGCTATAGCCGTGTTTGGTGGCAGTTTGTGGATGATGGGCAGCGCGTCTACAGCCACCTAAGCTTCCTGCTTCCCGAGTGGCGCGGCTACGGCATCCGCCTGGCGATGCTGAGGTTCAGCGAACGTCGCCTGGCCGAGATTGCCAGAGGCCACAACAGCTCGCTGCCAGCTTTCTACGAAGCGTGGGCCTCCGACGGCGAGCATCACCTGCGACAGTTGCTGGAGGCGCAGGGCTACTGCGCCGTGCGCTACGGCTTCGAGATGGTCCGGTCCAGTCTGAACGACATCCCGGACCTCGATCTACCCGAGGGCATCGACGTCCGACCGGCAAGGCCCGAGCACTTCCGCCAGATCTGGGACGCCGCCAGAGAGGCCTTCCAGGACCACTGGGGCTACTCGGAAGCCGAGTGGGCCTACAGCAACCTGGAGAGCTGGCAGCAATCGCCAACCTTCACACCCGACCTCTGGCAGGTAGCCTGGGCCGGAGACGAAGTCGCCGGGATGGTGCTGAACTTTATCAGCGACGCGGAGAACCAAGAGTACAACCGCAAGCGGGGGTACACAGAGACCATCTGCGTGCGTCGGCCCTGGCGACGCCGGGGATTGGCCCGCGCACTGATCGCGCGCAGCCTTAGGGTTCATCGCGACGTCGGGATGACAGAGACAGCTCTGGGAGTGGATGCGCAGAACCCTAACGGCGCCCTGCAGCTCTACGAGAGTATGGGCTACCAAGTCGTGAAGCGCAACTCCGTGTATCGCAAGCCGCTGGACGCGGAGGCGCTTGCTCAAGAGGAGACATCGAATGAAGATCATTCGCGAACACTATGAGGAAAGACTGGAGAGGATCTGCCACATCTTCGAGCCTGCAGGCTGGTACCAGGTCGGCGCGTCCGTCAACGGCACCGCTATCGCGATCGACGAGGACCTACTGGCTTGGTTCTACATCGCACCGGGCTACGAAGACCGCGAGATGGGGCGGCGCCTGCTCCACTGGGCGCTCGACCTGCTCGGCGCCCAGGCCTGGGCCGTGGTCCAGGCACGTGAGAGCGTGGTTAGAGCTTTGGTCGAGAGCACAAATGCTTTCATCCTGGAGAGTTATCCGGATGAAGCGCCGGGCTCGACGGGAATCAGCGCCTACCTGGTGCAGACTCACTAGATGTCTTACATCCAAGGAGGATCCCGGACGGGGCCATCGACGGCGCAACTTCGATGGCCCTGTCCGGACGCACACCCCGTGCGACGGCTCCGTCAGCGCAGCCTGCGTCGACGGCCCTTGGCAATCGGCAGTTGGTACCCAGCCTGGTGTCATTCACTCGTTCAGCCCAAGGTTTTCAGCAAGAGTGAGGCGCTGGTGACCGCCGAGATGAGGAGCACGGCCTTCCTCGTATAGCCCCGATCAAGGACTGAGAGGGCAGGCCCGGATAGCACAAACCCCGCGGCCACAGCGGGCAAGAGGAACGCGGTTGCGATCAACTCATCTCTCCCAAAGCGCCCCACGAGCACCAGCCCCACCAGCGAAACGATCGACCCGAAGATCAGATAGCCCGAAAGGGTTGCACGCAGTCGGGGCCCCTCCTCATCCTGGTAGAGCAGAGCAATCGGCGGCCCACCTACTGAAGAGAAGGTGCTCATGATGCCCGAGACTGTCCCCACCCCCAATAGCACACCCGAGTTGGGGATCAGCCGCCAACCGGACAGACTGAGCACGACAGCGACCAAGACCAGCAACGCCGATGCGACCGAGATCACATCCTGCGACATGCGCACCATCAGCAGGGACGCAATCGCCGTGCCCACGAGTCGCCCCAGCAGCCCCCACTTCAGGCCCAACAGGTCCACCGAACGGCGCTCGCGCATGATCATGGAAAACGTCAGCGCCAGCGCACAGCCTAACATGGGTCCAGGAACGAACACAGGGTCGATCAGCAGCAGCACCGGCACTGCCACCAGTCCCATGCCCAAGCCCACAGCGCCCTGAATCAGGGCACCTGCGGCGACAATGCCCCATGCCAGCAGCAGCTCTTGGGTGGTCCAGGCCGACAGCATTCGCTAGAGGTCCTTCTCAGTCACTGCTCTCTCGCCGGAAGCAGTTTCATAGGCGGAAGGCACCCGACTCGAACGTCATCGGCCCCGGTCCCGCACCAATCTCGTTGGCTGCGCAGCCGATGAGCCTGAGGGGGTTATGGTACCCGACCGCCAGCAACTCCGCCGGAGTGAAAACACCTAGCGACGCCAGGAAGTTCACACACTCCAGCATCGTCGCCGAAGACCCCACGAGACACTGCTTCTCAGGATTGTGCAAGCGTCCAGAGGGCTCCAGCACAGCCTGGTTCCCCATCACCTGGTACTCTCCCGGGGGCAGCCCCGCCACGGGTGAGGCGTCACTGACCACAACCAGCCGCTCGGCTTCTTTGGCCCGCGCTATGGTTTTCAGCGTCGAGGCGGGCAGATGGTGCCCGTCCGAGATAACCATTGCCGTGAACGCATCGTCCGCCAGACCATCCCAAATGGGATTGGGATGGCGTGGCAGCAGGTTGGGGAGGCCATTCCCAAGATGGGTGAGCGCACACGCACCGGCGCTGCTCATGCGCTTGAGATCGGTCGTGTCAAAGAGGGAGTGTCCTATTGACACAGTGAGCCCCGCGCTCACCGCGGCTGCAGCAACCGACTCCGCTCCGGGGATTTCCGCCGCAAGCGTCAACATCTTGACCGTACCGTCGGCCCAGTCGAGCAGCCGCAGAAAAAGCGCGACATCGGGAGCAATCACGTAGCGCGGATCATGCGCCCCAACTGCGCCCGGCTCTGCAGAGATAAAGGGGCCCTCCAGGTGGATCCCCAGGACGTGGCCCCGGAATTCGTCTGACCGCCCAACACGGGCAATCAGCGGAAGGTTCCGCCGGTAGACATCCAATGGACTCGTGATCACGGTGGGCAGGAACGCCACCGTGCCCCGCGACACGAGCGCGCGGAAGGCAAGCGCAAGGGCCTCCTCTGTGAGGCTGGGGCTCGAGAAATCGACACCGCCAAACCCGTTGACTTGCAGATCAATAAACCCGGTAATCGTCCGCATTCACCGCCTCACACTTGGGATCCGAGCCGCGCCGGGTCCAGCAGCCGCGCAGCAGCCCAGTCCATGTACATATCACATTTCGCGTGGGTCTGCAGGACCGACGCGGGCAGCGCGTTCGTGACGGGACCCTCAACCGCGCCCCTGACAGCCGTTGCCTTGCGTGCATCCGGGACTGTGCACACGATAGCTCGGCTCTTCATAAGCTGGCGAATGCTCATAGAGATTGCTCGCTCCGGTACAGCTTCCAAAGTGGGAAACCATCCCTCACCGAGCTGTTGGCGACGGCAGGCCTCGTCCAGTTCAACCACGATGTAAGGCTCTTCAGTGCCGAAGTCAGCCGGCGGATCGTTGAATGCCAGGTGACCGTTTTCGCCGATGCCAATGCAAGCTACGTCGACGACTCGATCCCGGATCAGCGCGCCAAGCCGTTGGCATTCGACCGTCGGATCGGGCGCTTCGCCGTCGACAAAGTGAAACCGTTGTAGGTTAGGGACGACATTCACGAATCGTTCTTTGAGGTAACGCCGGAAGCTAGCAGGGTGGGTCTCCGGCAGGCCAAGGTACTCGTCCAGATGGAAACCGGTGACCAGAGCCCAGTCCACGTCCTGCTTGACCAGACTGGCAAGCATCTCGAACTGGCTCGCCCCGGTCGCGAGGATCAGCGTTGCCTCACCACGCGTCGCGATGGCCGTGTTCAGCTCCGCAGCCACACGCTCCGCAGCAGCAGCACCCATCGCCAACTTGTCATCGAAAATGTGTATCTGCATGACACCTCCTGCACAAATCCGTCACGGGGCGCAGCGTTGCCAGATGCACTGGTAAGGGAGGCCGAAGTACGGGCGCTGCACCCCGCGAAGATCACAGACCTAAGCGATGATCAAAGCGCGTTTAGCAACTTGCTGAACCGTGCTGCCAGCTCCTGAAGGACCGACACCGCCATTTCGGAATCCTCTTTCATCACGCCCAGGAAGTCCCACCGCGTCAGGACGCCACAGCGTGTTGGCTCTTTTGCTATGACTGATGCCGTTCTTGGCTGATCGGTCAGCAGCGCCATCTCACCGAAGAAGTCGCCGGGTAACAGAGGGTTGAGCACCACGGTCGTGCCATCTGCCCTCCGGTGTACCGCATCAGCCTCGCCCGACAGAATGACGAAGAAGCCCTCGCCACTCTTGCCCTGCGTGACAATCGCTTCGCCTTCTTTGTAGTCACGATCGACAAAGCGCCTGGCGATGCGGTCCAACTGCCGGCGGCGCAGGCCGCTGAAAAGGGGAATACGCATCAGGATCTGGATCAGTTCATCTTGTTCAACCATGGGTCTGATACCTCCCTTGGGTAGTGGATAGACCCAAGTATAGGGTCGAGAGCACGGAATGTAAAGCGCAACAGCACTACCAGGGTGAGCACCAGCTTCGCTGAGTTGCTCAGGTCTGGTGCTGCGTTATAATAGCTCCATAGTTGCGTGAGGCTTTGCCGACACCGTGATCGTCTCAGTTCGCGCAACGTAGAGGGTTGGCATAAGCAGCCCACACAACAGGGCAGAGTGAGTGTTCTGCATCATCTGGAGGACCCTATGAGCCGTGACGAGGAAATTGCTGAGATCATCCAAAAGGTCCCTCTCTTCGCCAATCTGGGGCGTCGGCAACTGAACACCTTGGGGAAGCTCTTTGTCGAGCGCAAGTGCGCCCCTGGTGAAGTCATCGTCCCGCAGGGAAGGGATGGCTATGGCTTCTTCGTAGTCGCTTCGGGTGCAGCCCAGGCTGTTCGTGAGCGTGGCGACGGCACAAGCGTCGTAGTCAATACATTCGGGCCGGGCGATTTCTTTGGCGAGTTAGCGCTGTTGGACAACGGCCCTCGGACGGCCTCCGTGATCGCCACCGAAGCCACCCACTGCCTGATACTCCCTCGCGAGGGCTTCCTGGGTGCGCTGAGGCGGGACGGCGACATAGCGGTTGAGATTCTGATCGAGTTGGTCCGCCGCTTCCGCACGGCGCTAGACGCCAACTAGGCACCGGAGGCTCGGCGCATAACAGCGAGGTAACTGGCGCCGGCGTTGCGCCTGAAGGCATCCCGGGCCGAGGAGTGAGCGACCCACTGCTCGCGCGCCGAGCCAGCGAGAATGAACCCAATGAACTGCCCGAAATGCGGCTTCCGCAACCGCGAGGATGCCCAGTACTGCGGGATGTGCGGCAACCGGCTGACCCGCACCTGTGTCAGCTGTGGCTTTGCCGTTCCGGCTGACTACCATTTCTGCATTCGCTGCGGCTCGCGGCTCGCGCCAGGCGAGCACGTCGTGGCCGAAGCCGTTACCCCTGCCCCGGCACTCACCCGAGCTCCCACTGACTCCGAAAACCTGCCCGTCGAGCCACAGCAGCTTGAGGGAGAGCGTCGCGTAGCGACCATCATCTTGGCGGATGTGCGCGGATCCACCGACCTCCTCCAGACAGTAGGCACAGAGGCGTGGGTTGAGATGATGAACCACGTCTTCCAGTTGCTCGAGGCCGAAATCTACCGCTTTGATGGGAAGGTCGATCAGTTCCGGGGCGATGGTCTGGTTGCGTTCTTCGGCACGACGGTGGCACACGAGGACGATCCCGAACGAGGGGTACTTGCCGCGATGGCAATGCAGCGAGCACTGAAGCCGTACGCCGCCCAGTTGGCGCAGCGCGAGGGGATAGACCTCTCGTTGCGTGTGGGCGTCAACACCGGCGAGGTTATTGTCACCAGCGTCGGCAACGACCGAACCTACAGCGAGAACACGGCGATGGGCGAAGCCATTGCGCTTGCCGCACGTATGGAGCAGGCCGCGGAAGCAGGCACCGTTCTCGTAAGCGAGAACACGTATCGACTTGTGGAGCAGCAGTTTGATTGGCTTCCCTTGGGCGAGATCACCGTCAAGGGAATCAGCCAGCCGATCAACGTCTACCGACCGCTCAACTCGCGGATGTCACTGGAGCGCACACCCGACTTTGAGGTGACCAGCCCCCTCATCGGTCGTGACCGGGAACTGCAAACGCTCATTGAGTGCATTGAGGATCTGCGCGAAGGCCGCGGCGGCATCGTCATGCTGACCGGGGAACGCGGCGTCGGGAAGTCCTTGCTGCTTGAGGAAGCCCGGCGACAGATCGCCAGGCAGGAGGCCCTACGAGCCGGGATCCATGACACAGAGCCTGCCGCCGCCGAACGCGAAGTCGCGTCCGACGATGGCGTCGTCCGCCAGCCCCGGCCCCGAGTCCGCGAGTTGCGAGGCCGCGCTCGCTCGTACGATCAGTCGCAGCCCTATGCGATGTGGCACGACCTGATGCGCCACTGGCTTGGCATTGGTAAGGATGAGTCCAGGGAAAGCACCCGGGATCGGCTGCGCCAACACACCGAGGCTCTTTGGGGCGAGGCGGTCGCCGAGTACTATCCCGATCTCGCAAACTTCCTGGGGCTGCCGCTGGAGCCCGCGCACGCGGAGCAGATCCAGCACCTTGACGCCGATACGCAGCGGCAGCGTCTTTTTCTGGCGGTTCGGCGGTGGGTAGAGGGACTCGCCCAGACCGGTCCACTACTCATCACGCTGAACGATATGCATTGGGCCGACGCTACGTCGCTGGAGTTGCTGAAGTATTGCCTACCCCTGTGCGACTACCTGGACCTGTTGTGGGTGCTGGTGTTCAGACCTGAGCGTCGTTCGACGGTATGGGAGTTCCGGCACTACGTCGAGACCGAGTACCCACACCGGCTGGTACAGTTGAACATACGACCAATGGACAGCGCCCAAAGCGCAGCCCTCATCGATCAGATGGTTGGGCCAGATGTACTGCCGGAGGAGACCAAGACACTCGTTATCCAGAAAGCCGAGGGGAATCCGTTCTTCACTCAGGAGCTGGTGCGGTCGCTCATCGCGAATGGCGTGCTTGCCCGCGAGGAGAGCACCGATGCAGAGGGCCACATCGTAAAGCGTTGGCGCGCCACACAGGCAGTCACGACGCTCAGCCTGCCCGACAGCTTGCAGGGCCTCCTGATGGCCCGCATCGACCGGCTTGCACCCGACGAGCAAGAGGTACTTCAGCGCGCCGCCGTCATCGGCTCTGTCTTCTGGTCCGAAGTGCTGCGGGCAATCTCTCCAGATCTCCCGGATCTGCGGGAGGTGTTGACAGCTTTGCAGCGCGCACAACTCATCTCCGAGCGGGGCCGGGTACCCGACCTGGGCATCGAGTACGTCTTCCAGTCCAAACTAATCCGCGACGCAGCCTACGAGAGTCTGTTGAGCCCCCAGCGCATCGCCTACCATCTGCGGATTGCCGAGTATCTGGAGAGGCAAGCCCAGGCCGACCCGTCCGCTCAACATCAGGGGCTCTACTGTGGGGCATTGGCGTACCACTTCCAACAGGCCCGGCGCCCCGCCAGGGAGCTGCACTATACACTCAAGAACGCCGACCGGGCCAAGCATATGTATGCGAACACAGATGCGTGCCAGCACTTCACTCACGCACTGCAGCTCATCGACCAACTCAGCGCCGAGGCCTCCGACCCGGTGCTGCTGCACGATCTCAAGATTCAACGGTTCCAGGTGCTCCTTGGCCGTCACCAGGTCTACTTCCTGATGGCCGCGTTCGAGGAGATGCGTGCCGATGCAGGTGCGCTGCTGTCCCTGGGGCGCGAACTGGCCATCGATGATCCTACCTACCTCATCGATGCCCTGCTCCACCAGCCTGGTGTCGGGGATTACCAATCCCGGATCGAGATCGAGCAAGGTATCGCGCTGGCTGAGGAGGCGCTGGAGCTGTCGCAACAGGTTGGCGACCGCCGCCGCGAGCTGGAGAGCTTGGTGGCAATTATCAACCAACGGCTCGCGCTCAGCGATCCAACATGGCAAGAGCTGGCCGAGAAAGCGCTCGAGTCTGCACGCCAGGCTCGGGACCGGTACTTCGAAGCCCGACTGCTGGTCGGTATGGGTGGCATCTATGCCTTCGGCGATCAGCCAGAACGCAGCATGGAGTATCTCGAGGCAGCCGCCGCCTTGGCGATGAGCGAAGGACTCGAGGACAGGGTCACCCAGATGGCTCTACTCAACTTGCTCGGCCTCGAGTACGAGCGCAGCGGTGACTACTATCGGCTGCTAACTGAGTACCAACAGGAGCGCCTTCACGCCAGCCGCGAGACTGGTCACCGCCCCATGGAGAGCCAGGCGCTACAGGCGGTGGGACGCATCACCGGCATCTACCTGGGCGACCACGCAGCGGCGCTCAACGCCCTCAATGAGTGCCGGCACATCCTATCGGGCACGCGCGACGAGGTCTACCCGCTATTCCACATCGCCCAGATCCAGATTGCCCAAGCAGACCACGAGGGCGCCGGGCAAGCCCTGAGCGAGATCCAGACGATTGGAGAACCGGTGCAGGACCGCGCCCAGGCGAGCCTGAAGCTCGTGCACGCAGCGCTCCTCAACGCAAAGGCAGCGCGCGCAGCAGCACGTGGCGATTCGAGCGCCGTCACCGCAGCGCTGGAGGGGAGCCTGGATCTGATACGAGAGATCGTCGCGCTGGCCGAGAGCAGCCCATTGGTATCGCAGCAGTATGAGATGGCAGCGCTCACCACTGCAGTCGTTGCCTATCTGGGTCTGGCGCAGACCGATCCGGATGCCCACGCGCAGCAGGGCTACCTCGCTCAGGCGCTAGAGGCCGCCGAGCGCGCACACGGCATCTACCAACGCTTCGGCTTTGCTCAGATCGTTGAGTGTGTCAGCGAAGAGGTCATGTTCCGCTACAGCCAGGCCCTGGCTGCCAACCAGCAGCAGGATCTCGCGGGGCGCTATCTCCGCCGCGCCTATGATGAGATGATGCGCAAGCACGCACTCATCCCGATGGATAGCCATTTCCGGCGCACCTACCTGGAGCAAGTTCCACTCCACCGGGAGATCAGAGCAGCCTACGCTACGCGTGTGGGCTCGATTCTGACGGAAGCGCCGCCGGTATGGCATCAGGCAGAACAGGCCGCATGAACCTGCGGGCCGCATGAACCTGCGGGCCGCATGAACCCACAGGGCCAGAGGATTCATAGAGAGCGGCGCGCCAACAGTGTGGCGCGCCGCTTGCTATGGGGTCAAAGCCGTATTTGTTACCGATTCACGATCGCAGACTGCGCAGCAGCAAGGCGCGCAATGGGAACGCGGTACGGCGAGCAGCTCACGTAGTCGAGCCCGACCCGATGACAGAAGTCGATGGACTTCGGATCGCCGCCATGCTCACCGCAGATCCCGACCTCTAGACCTGGATTCGCAGCCCGGCCTTCTTCGACACACATCTTCACCAGACGTCCCACGCCCACCTCATCCAGAACCTGGAAGGGGTTCTCCGGGAGGATACCGCGCTCGACGTACTGGAGAAGGAACTTGCCCTCGGCATCGTCACGGCTGTAGCCATAGGCCATCTGCGTCAAGTCGTTGGTCCCGAAAGAGAAGAACTGCGCATACTCGGCGATCTCGCCCGCTGTGAGCGCCGCGCGGGGCACCTCGATCATCGTGCCGAAGATCGCCGGTACCTCGATCCCCTCCTCAGCCATCACGTCTTTCGCCACGGCCTCCAGCTTCTCGCGCTCCAGCTTCAGCTCCGCCACCACGCCAACGAGCGGGATCATGACCTCAGGGTGCACGCTAATGCCACGCTTGGCGCATCTACAAGCCGCTTGGAAGTATGCGCGTGTCTGCATCTCGGTGAGACCCTTGTACATGATGCCGGCGCGGCAACCGCGCAGTCCCATCATGGGGTTGACTTCCCACATGCCCTCGACGATGTGAAGCATCTTCTCCTTCTCGTCGAGCTCTGCCCGCAGCCGATCGAGTTCGTCGAAATCGCTCACGTCTGTGAGGATCTTGAGCTTCAGCCTGTAGACGTCATCCGTGAGCTCCTCACGGTTGGGCAGGAACTCGTGCATCGGCGGGTCGATCAGGCGCATGATCACGGGCTTGCCGTCCATAGCCTCGAAGATGCCCTCAAAGTCCTGCTCCTGGAAGGGCAGCATGTCGTCGAGCGCCTGCTGGCGGTCATCGTCGTTGTCAGCGATGATCATCCGGACGACAGCGTCGCGAGCGCGTTCATCGAAGAACATATGCTCGGTACGGCACAGGCCGATGCCCTCGGCACCAAACGCGACGGCTCGTTGAGCATCCTTGGGATAGTCAGCATTCGTGCGGACGCCAAGCGTGCGCACCTCGTCGGCCCAGCTCAGCAGCGTGATCAGATCCTTCTGATCCTCATACCGGCTCTCCGTGAGCGGCACGCTACCGACGAAGACCTCACCGGTGTAACCATCGATCGAGATGACATCGCCTTCGTGCACAACCGTGCCATCGGGTGTGGTGAACTGCCGGCGGTTGGCGTCAACGGAGATCTCACCGCAACCCGCAACACACGGGAGGTTGTTGCCGCGCGCCACCACGGCGGCGTGAGACGTAGCGCCACCTTTCTGGGTCAGGACGCCCTTGGAGGCCAGCATGCCAGGAACGTCATCGGGCGAAGTCTCCGGACGAACCAGGATGACGTTCTCGCCTTGTGTCGCCATCTCCGTAGCACGCGCAGCGGCAAAGACAGCCTTGCCGACGGCGGCCCCGGGCGAAGCGTTCAGACCACGCGCGATGCGCTGCTTACGCGCCGTCGGGTCGAAGGCAGGGCGCAGAAGCTGCTCGACGTGCTCGGGCTCCACACGCAGAAGCGCCTCCTCTTTGTCGATGACCCCCTCGCGGGCCAGGTCCACTGCGATCCTGACATGAGCCGCAGCAGTACGCTTGCCCGTTCGCGTCTGGAGCATCCAGAGCTTGCCGCGCTCAATCGTGAACTCCAGATCCTGCATATCTTTGTAGTAGCGTTCCAGCATGTGAGCGATGTCGACGAACTGCTGGTACGTATCAGGCATGATCTCTTCCAGACTCGGGTAGCGCTTAGCGCGTACGTCCTCAGAGATGCCCTGGCGGGCAGCCCACTCGCGCGCGCCCTTCAGGCTAACCTGTTGCGGAGTGCGGATACCAGCGACAACGTCCTCTCCCTGAGCGTTAACAAGGAACTCACCGTAGAGGTACTCGTGCTCACCCGTGCTCGGGCTCCGGCTGAAAGCCACACCGGTCGCTGAGTCATTGCCCATGTTGCCAAACACCATCGTACACACGTTTGCCGCGGTGCCCCAATGGTGCGGGATGCCCTCGTGCTCGCGATAAGCGATAGCGCGCTCGCCATTCCATGACCGGAAGACCGCGATAGTGGCCAAGCGCAGCTGGTCATATGGATCGGTAGGGAAATCCTCACCGAACCGGTTCCTGTACATTTCCTTGTAGGCGTCAACCAGCCACTTCAGACCGTCGAGCGACACCTCCGTGTCCAACTCGACGCCCTCTTTCTGCTTCAGTCCGTCGAGTTTGTCCTCGAAGTGCTCGCGGTCATAGTCCATAACGATATCAGAGAACATCGTGATAAACCGGCGATACGCATCATAGGAGAACCACTCGTTCCCGGTCAGCTTCTCCAGCGCCGCCCGTGTCTCATCGTTCAATCCAAGGTTCAGAACCGTATCCATCATACCCGGCATCGACGATCGCGAACCGGATCGCACCGAGACTAGCAGGGGGTTCTCGGGATCACCGAAAGCTTTACCCGTCTGCGCCTCGATGTCCTTCATTGCTTCGAGCGTCTGCTCCCACATACCCTCTGGGAAATCGCCCGTTTCCATGAAGGCCACGCAAGCCTCTGTGGTGATCGTGAAACTGGGGGGAACCGGTGCGCCCGCCGCCGTCATGTCCACAAGCCCGGCCCCCTTACCGCCGAACAACTCCTTCATCTCGGCGAGGGATGGCTCGCGACCCAGAAGCTCACCGTAGGCCTGCTTGCCATTACGAGCTAAATAAACCCACTTCTTTGCCATTCTTGCCCTCCGAACACTTAGTAGAGTTACACCTGGTCAAGTATACTGTAAAGCAATCAGGACGCAAGATCGTGAGCGCGCTATGCCCACTGCGCCCGGCACAGAACACCGGCACTGCGGAGTGCCGGTGTCAACAACAATAACTGCCACGAGTACGCCTCTGCATCATTGGGTTGCGCCTTGTAGCTGGCTGGCGACCACTCGCCGCTGCAAAACATACCAGTCAGTCAGCGTCAGGAAGCGATCTGCGGGCCTCATCAGCGGGCCTATCTGGCCTCCATTGACCCGCACATCGACAGCATAGGTGTAGACGGGTACGTACAGCGGCAAAGCCGGCAGTTCCTCCATGAAGAGCTGCTGAAACTCGCGATAGAGCGTTCTCCGCTCCTCGCGGCTCACCGCAATCCGCGCCTGCTCGACAACCTCACTGACGCGGCGATTCTGGAAACCCGCATAGTTCTGTCCCTGACCGGGCAGTGATTGCGTCTCGTGCCAAAATGGATATGGATCCGGATCACCGGGGATCATCAGCCGGGCTAACGCCGCTTGATAGGTCCGCGATTCGAGGACCCCGCTAAGCGCCAACGCCGGCACAGCCTCGACCGTCACAGATATCCCTAACCCTTGCCATTGCTGTGCCACAGCCCGTGCCACAGCCAGTTCCTGCGCATCGTTCGCAGCCACTAGCGTGAACGCCAACGGCGCGCCCTGCGCATCTCGGAGCGTGTCGGTGGTCGCCTGGCGGCTCCAGCCGGCCTCCGCCAACAGCGTCAGTGCGCGCTCCTGATCATAAGAATAGGTGGGCACACCCTCGAGAGAATAGGCCCACGTTCCCGGAAGCAAGGGCGTCTCAGGCAGCACCGCCTGTCCCATCAACACGGCATCCGCCAAAGCTTGTCTGTCGAGACCGGCGTACAGCGCCTGGCGAATCCGTGCGTCACCGAAGGGCAAGGTATCAGTGATCAACTCATTGAGATAGATCATCGCCATCTCTGACGTTGGCGCCGAGAACAACCGCAGATCGGGCTCCGCAAACGCCTCCGGCATGAGATCGATTGGGATGCGTGCCACACCCTCCACAATTCCATCCTGATACGCTTCAAACGCCGCCCTGGGTGTTGGGTAGAAACGCAAGACGATGTTCTCGATATAGGAGCTCCGACCGTAGTACCTGGGGAATCGCTTCAGCGTAACCGACGCAATGTGCCCATCGCCTAGGTCCATCTCCACAAATCGGAACGGGCCTGTGCCGATCGGCTCACGACTGAAGTCGGAGAGAGCGAGTTCAGCCGCGCTCACCCCTTCGAAGCGGTGCCTGGGGAGAATGCCGATCGTGGTGTAGTCAAGGAATGGCGCGTATGGCTCTCGTAGCACAAAGCGGACCGTGTAATCATCGACGGCCGTCACGTCGACAGATCGCCACAGCGCACCGATATCGGCAGGCCCTGGATAATCAGGGTCCTGGAGCAGCTCGGTGGTGAAGATAACGTCTTTCGCCGAGAACGGAAAGCCATCGTGCCACACCACATTACGGTTCAGCCGGAAGGTGTAGGTGATGCCCTCCCCGTCCGTCTCCCATGTGGCCGCTAGGTCTGGCTCGATCTCCCCACGCATGTTGAGCTGGGTCAGTCCAGTGAAGATGAGCTCGACAACGTCACCATCGGCATCATTGTAGAAGCTCAGGAGCGGGTTCAGCGACTGGGGATATCCCCCTACGCTCTCGACATAGGTTCCACCTGGCGCAGGGCGAAACTCAGTAGTGTATGTTGTGGCCATGTAGGCCAGGACAGTCGCCGCCACCAGGAAGCCGATCCCCACCAGGATCACTTGCCAACCAATACGACGGAACATAGATGCTTTTTCCAGGAGGTTCCTTGGCCACTCGGTCCAACAAAAAGGACGCAGCGGAGGTCGGATCGCTACCCGACACTCAGCGCTCGTCCCCTTACGACCGAATCGACAGGCTACCCTACCAAGAGGACGTTGACGATGGCGACCAGGAAGAAGAGAACAGCCGTGACAACCGTGATACGGAAGAGGAGCAGCTCGGGCCCGCGGCGCCGACGGATCAGGCTCGTCTGCGATCCGCCAAACACGCCACCCATACCACTGCTGCGCACCTCGAACAGCACCAGGACAACCAGCGCAACGCTAAGGATGATCTGTACGACATTGAGATAGGTCTGCATTCTCCCTGTTCCTCCAAACCCAAGTACGAGGATTATAACACGCTGCCGCTGGATGACAAAGAGGGCCTCACGTGATGCGATCGTAGAAGAGCGGCAGGCGCTCAACCTGGGACTGGGAGATCTGTATGGCCTGCTTGATGCGAGCAACCGCTCGATCCTTGGTTTCCACGCTCGCCGCGTGGACCGTGAACAGCGGCTGATCCTGCTGGATGGCGTCCCCGACCTGCACCTGCATCACCACCCCGACCCTATGGTCGATCGGGTCGCCCTTCTTCTCGCGTCCACCGCCAAGATCCACGACGGCCATCCCGATTTCGTCTGCCTCCATACCAGCAACGTATCCGCCTCTCGGTGCAGTTACAGACTCAATCACCGGCGCAACCGGAAACCGCTCAGGCTCATCGACATATCGCACATCGCCACCTTGAGCAGCGATCAGGGCCCGGAACTTCTCCAGTGCCGCGCCGGTCTCGATCATCTCGGCGGCTCGCCGTATGCCCGACTCAAGGTCAGGCACCACGCCACCCACGCGTAGAAGTTCCCCAGCGATGCGCAAGCAATGGTCAATCAGGTCGTGAGGACCGCCGCCGCGGAGCACCTCGAGCGATTCTCTGATCTCGAGGCCGTTGCCCACCGCACGTCCCAAGGGCTGATTCATGTCAGCGATGTGTGCCGCGACCCTGCGACCTACTGCGTGCCCGATGCGCACCATCGCCAGCGCCAGCGCGCGCGCCTCGTCCAGCGTGCGCATGAAGGCACCGGTACCCACCTTGACGTCCAGGACGATCGCGTCCGCACCGGCCGCAATCTTCTTGCTCATGATTGAGCTCACGATCAGGGGCAGGCTTGGCACGGTGCCCGTCACGTCGCGGAGCGCATATAGCTTTCCGTCCGCAGGCGCCAGATTGGCAGACTGACCGGTCAGCACGATGCCGATGTCGCGCAATTGCGCCTTGAACTCCGCCACACTGAGGTCAACACGGTATCCCGGAATGGACTCCAGCTTGTCGAGGGTCCCCCCCGAGAAGCCAAGTCCTCTTCCCGACATCTTGCCGACCGGCAGGCCCGCTGCGGCCACCGCGGGCACGGCAACGAGGCTAACCTTATCCCCCACCCCACCGGTGGAGTGCTTGTCAACAACGATGTCAGCGACATCGCTCAGGTCCAGCGTCTCACCAGATCGAGCCATCGCCAGCGTGAGATAGCGCGTTTCGGAATCGGTCATACCCCGCAACATCACCGCCATCAACAGAGCCGAGGCTTGGTAATCAGGGATCTCCCCCCGCACATAGCCATCGATGAAGAACCCAATCTCCTCACGGCTCAGTTCTTCACCATCGCGCTTTCGCTCAATGACCTCGACCATCCGCATACGCTTCCTCCAGTATGGCGAACCCAAGCATTACGAGTGCGCCCGACTCACAACACTATTCCGGTTCTGGGCTCGTATAGAAAGCCATGCCCAACGTGCCAGGCCCGCTGTGCGTGCCCACAACGGGCGTCAATGTACGGATATACACGCGTACTGGCTTGAGCCGATCCCATATCATCTGCACAAAGGAGTCCAGATCGGCGCCCGCCTCCGCCTGCATGACCCCCACATCCACGGGGCGCTGGCCCTGGAGCCGCTCCTCGGCGATCTCCAGCACCCGCCGCAGCGACTTACCACGACTGCGCGCCTTCTCCAGTGTATCGACACGCCCGTTCTCCAGTGTTAGCACCGGCTTGAGGTTCAGCGCCGAGCCCAGGAGACGCGCTGCCCCTCCGATACGCCCGCCCCGATGGAGGAACTCCAACGTATCGACGGCAAAGATGACGTGCTCACGCTCGTAGCATTGCTTAGCGAGCGCCATGGCTTCCTCAAGCGTCTTGCCCGCTGCTGCGGCGCGAGCCGCTACCAGCACCTGCAGTCCCAGTCCCATCGATACGGAGCGTGAGTCCACAAGCTCAAGCCGGAGGTCCGGTCGAACCACTGCCAGTTCCTGCTTGGCCTGAACAGCAGACGCCAGCGTGCCGCTCATCTGTTCGGAGATGAACAAACCCAGAATCGCTTTGGTCGCGTAGGTCTCTGCCACCTCCTGGAAGAAGTCGATGAAGGCACCGGCCGAAGGTTGAGATGTCTTCGGGAAGTCCTTACGCTCGCGCAACCACCGGTAGAAGGTATCGCTATCCAGAGTCACGCCGTCAAGGTAGGATTCGCCGCCCCAGTGTACGTTTAGAGGGATCACCGGGACGTCATGTTCCTCGGCCAGATCCGGCGACAGGTTGGACGTGCTGTCGGTCACCACCACAAAGTCTCGCATGACACACTCCTCATAAGTTCCAGACCTGCAAAAAAGACCGCGAAATCGGAGCCAAGCGCTGCTCGCCATTCTACCGCAATCCCAGTCGCCTACAACCGCCGGCGCCGCGAGTAGCGACGTCGTCGCAGAGCCTGCATACAAGTTTGCCCCAAGTGTGGTAAAATAAGTGTGCTCTGGGTCAAAGTAATGAAAGATGATGTACAGGTTCGGGTTTCGGTCGCCGCTGTTCCGGCGGTAGTAGAATGTATACCAACCGCCAGCCTGCCATTGCGGGAGCCCGTGTGGGATGCCGAAGATCTTGATTGCAGATGACGATACAACCATGCTTGGATTGCTCACCACGCTCATGGAGCTCGAGGGCAACCAAGTGGTCACCGTCACTCGTCCGGAAGACATCATCCCGGCTGTGCGGCGTGAGGGGCCAGCCCTGATATTGATGGACTATCATCTGGCGGGTGGCGACGCTATGGGCCCGCTAGTTGAGCTGAAACAGAGCGAAGACCTGAAACGGATACCGGTTGTCGTGACCTCAGGTATGGACCGCGAGACGGTGTGCCTTAGGGCGGGTGCTGAGAGCTTCCTCCTGAAGCCGTTTCGTCCTGCTCAATTGCTGGCGAAAATACACGAGCTCTCGGAGCCATGAGGTCGCCGCCTTGGACCGACCGTGCGAAAACGGAGGATAGAGTGGAGTAGATGAGTAGAAGGAGACGTAGGACAAAGGCAGAACCCGGGGAACAGTGGTACAAGGTCGATCTGCACCTTCACACCCCGGCATCAGCAGATTACCAGGAAGAAAACGTCAAGTTCCTGGACATCCTGCGCGAGGCCGAGCGCAAGGATATTGACATCATTGCGTTCACTGACCACAATACCGTCGCGGGCTACCGCACGATGCAGAATGAGGTTGAGGGCCTGGAGCTGCTTGAGCGACTGGGAAGGCTTAGCAACTCAGAGCGGCAGCGGCTGACCGAGTACCGGAGGCTCTTCGAACGCGTATTGCTCCTCAAGGGCTTCGAGTTCACGGCCACATTTGGGTTCCACATATTGGGCATTTTCGACCCCGACACGCCGCTGCGGGACTTGGAGTTCCTCCTCCTGAAGTTGAACATCCCGCCCGATCGACTCGACGAGGGCGCCACTGATGTCGGGGCGACCACTGACGTCATCAACGCTTACCAGTTGATCGACCGCGCCGGAGGCGTTGTGATTGCGGCTCACGCTAACTCGTCAAACGGCGTGGCACTGCACGGGATCCAGTTCGGTGGGCAGACGCGCATCGCGTTCACCCAGGACGAACACTTACATGCCCTTGAGGTCACCGACCTTGAGAAGAAGGGCCGGAACGCAACGGCATCTTTCTTTGACGGGTCGAAGCCCGAGTATCCCAGGCGCATGCGGTGTATCCAGGGATCGGATGCGCATCGCCTAATTCGCCAGACAGACCGCTCGCGCAATTTAGGTGTTGGCGACCGCATTACTGAGGTGTTGCTCCCCAGCCGTTCATTCCAGGCCCTTCGGGATGTCTTCCTGGGCGATGACTTCGCGCGCACGCGTCCCTATAGACCGCAGTCATTGCCGGTCGACTATGTCCAGGCGGCGCGCGACGAGGGCCCCAACATTGTGCAGGAGTTCCACGAGCGCTACAGCCGGCGCGGCGGATACCTCGATGCAATCATCGCGGACATCTGTGCCTTCGCCAACACGAACGGCGGAACCTTGTATATCGGCGTTCCGGCTGACCCAAAGCGCCCGCCGACTGGCGTCGGGGCGTCACCCAATCGCGTCGTGAACCTGTTCAGACAGGAAGTTCAAGGACGCATCACGCCGGAACTCCAGATCACCGTGGACGTGCAGGAGACTCAGGGCATCAAAGTTGTCCGGATTATCGTGCCACGCGGGACCCACCTTCCCTACGCTCTCGATGAGAGCAAGATCTTCATTCGCAGCGAGGCCGAGACGACCGAAGCAGTCCGCGATGAGATCGTCGAACTCACACGCAGGGGTCTGGGCGACGTGGTGGCAACGACGGAGGTCGAACCCGAGCGCGGTGAGCCCCTCAAGGAAAGCGAGCAGCCGGAACCGGGGGCAACCCTGCCACCGCCGCAGACCGGCGTGGAAATCGCGGAAGTTACGGTGCGCAACAACACACGCTACTACACCATGCGTGACCTGCGCAACGGCAACCTGGTCTCCAACGTCACTCGTAAGTCGGCTCGGCATCTATGGCGCTATGCCATCGAACAAGCTGAGTCCAACCCTGTGAACCCCAGTCAGGTGCGCTGGCAAGACACGATCGGGATCTGGAAGCAGCGCGAATACCGCAACCGAGTGCGTTGGGATCTCGTCCAGAAGGACGGCGATGGCCTGCGCGTCTACTACGGTGTGACTGAGGAAGGCATCCATGACGAGTGGGCGACGCTGGTCGGAGAGGAATGAGATAGTGCCCGAAGCTCCGATTCGCGTTGCCGTGCTCACCGTGAGCGACCGCGCATCGCGTGGTGCCTATGAGGACAAGAGCGGTCCCGCGCTTGCGGACCTCGTTGAACGTGGACTGGGGGCACAGGTGGTTGTGACAGCCATCGTGCCGGACGAACGTGCAGCGATCGCCGGGAAGCTGCGCGCCTGGGCTGATGGCGACGTTGCTGATCTGGTGCTGACGACCGGTGGTACAGGTCTTGCGCCGCGCGATATCACGCCCGAAGCGACTGCCGACGTTCTCGAACGGCACGTCCCAGGTCTCAGTGAGGCGATGCGAACGGCCTCCAGGGCCATTACGCCCTTTGGGATGCTGTCGCGCGGACACGCAGGCACCCGTGGGCGGTGTCTCATTATCAACCTGCCGGGAAGTCCAAAGGGCGCAGTGGAGAATCTGCGTGTTGTGCTCCATGTGCTTCCCCACGCAGTAGCGCTGCTCAGGGAGGATAACTCCGTACACGCGGCCCACGACTTCTCGGACCGCCCGACCGCTGTATGAACCCACGCCCCACGCGAGAGCCAAGGAGGGCCACAACCCTATGCGGATCCTGACTGTAGGCGAGATTCAGAGCATTGAGCGCTCTGCCGACGCGTTGGGGCACACCTACGCGGCGATGATGGCCCTGGCGGGCAAGGGCGTCGCTGAAGCGATTAGGAGGCGCTTGCCCGTAGTTGGAAAGCGCATCCTCGTTCTTGTGGGCCCTGGCAACAACGGTGGCGATGGACTGGTTGCGGCTCGATGGCTACAGGAGAGTGGCGCCGCCGTGACCGCGTACCTCTCGCGTACACGAGATCAAGATGAGGATGCCGTATACCGCGACGCTGTCACGTCTAACGTCCCGATCGTTAACGGCCCATCCGATGTGAATGCTAAGCGCCTGAGATCCCTCTTGGCGCAGACCGATGTGATCGTTGACGCGCTTCTGGGCACCGGCGCAACGCCTCCCCTGCGGGGCGCTATCGCCGACATCCTGAGCGTCGTTCACCAGGCAGTAGGCCAGCCTTCGCCCCAGACGCTGGTATCATTCCGATTGCCGCATCCCCACCCCCCCCGCCCTTGTATCGTGGCAGTCGATGGACCATCGGGTCTGGACTTTGACACAGGTGAGGTCGATGCCAACACGCTTAGGGCAGATTTCACTGTGACCTTCGCTGCCCCAAAGTGGGGACATTTGCGCTTTCCCGGCGCTGCCAGGGTCGGCGATCTAGTTGTCGCGGACATCGGCATTCCGGACAGTGTTGAGATTCCAGTAGGTCCCGAGCTTGCCACACCGAATCAGACCGGTGCATGGCTCCCTCCCCGTCCGATGGATGCGCATAAGGGCACGTTTGGGAAGGCAATGATCGTCGCGGGCTCGTCCAACTACACCGGCGCGGCAATCCTCGCCGCCATCGCTGCTGTTCGCGCCGGCACCGGCCTCGTGACCCTGGCGCTGCCGGGCACACTCCACAGCGCCGTAGTGGCGGCGATCCCCGAGGCGACCTACCTGCTACTCCCGCACGCACTGGGGGTCGTCAATGAGCATGCGGTACCGGTGCTGATGGAGGCCGTGTATGGCTACTCAGCGATGCTAGTCGGTCCCGGCCTCGGGCACACACCGGAAACCCGGGCGTTTCTCACACGTCTGCTGGGTATTGACGGGCCTGCGCGCACGGCTGGCTTTCTGCGCTCCGAGCCAACGAGCGTGGCAAGCACAAAGCTCCCCCCTCTCGTCGTCGACGCTGACGGGCTGAACATCTTGAGCGAGATCCCCAATTGGCCGGCGCATCTGCCGACCGGCACAATACTCACACCTCACCCTGGCGAGATGGCGCGCCTGACCGGTGTCGAGACGAGCGAGATACAGGACAACCGCCTCGACATAGCGCAGGAGTGGGCACAGCGCTGGCAGCAGGTCGTCGTCCTGAAGGGCGCCTTCACAATCATTGCCTCCCCCGAGCATGAGCCGGTCCTCCTGCCTTTTGCCAATCCTGGCCTGAGCTCCGCGGGGACGGGAGACGTCCTGGCCGGAACGATCGTGGCGCTACGAGCCCAGGGGCTTGAGCCGTTCAGATCAGCCGTAGCGGGTGCCTATCTGCACGGATTGGCGGGCGAGATCGCGACCCGGCGACGGGGAGCAGCCGGCACGGCAGCGAGTGATGTGGCTCTAGCTCTCGCCGCAGCCTGGCAGCAACTCACGGCCACCGGGTAGCCAACTCCCTTGCGACGAACACCCGCTCGGCCAGTAAGGTCGAGCGGGTGCGGTATAGATCCTATGGCAAGCAGATGCTGCGCTCAGGGATGTGGCGTCTCTCCCGTCAACCCCAGAGCGAAGCGATAGCCCAGTTCCTCGCCCTTCGCTAGCTCGCTGTGCGTCGGGCCGCCCTGGAACTCCCAAGCCTCGGTCAGCTCCCAGTTCAGATCCTCGGCACGCTTGGTAATTTCGCGGCGCGCGCCGCCACTCCAACCGAAGCTGCCGAAGTAGGCCAACTTGCGGTCACGGATTCGCTTGCGCGCGGCGATATCCAGCACGTGCGCCATGGGCGGGAACAGCTCGCCCTCGTAGGTTGGAGCGCCGACCAAGACACCACTGCGCGTGTAGAGCGAGGGCAAGATGTAGCTCGCGTGGATGTGCCGGACGTCATAGATATCGAGCTGCACTCCCGCCTTCGCAACACCCGCTGCCACGGCTTCCACCATCTCCTCGGTGTTCCCATACATCGTGCCGTAGAGCAGCGTCACACCGACCTCGGGGCCCTCTAGCGCGTAGTTCGCCCACTTCGCATACAGGTCCACGATCCGCGTCGGAGACTTACGCCATATAAGGCCGTGTGATGGCGCCACCACATCGATGCGCACGTCTGCAAGCTTCTCGATGGCCCGCACAACGGGCCGGGCGAACAGGGCCACAATGTTCGCGTAATACCGCAGCGCCTGCTCCTCGTAGAAGCTCAGATCGCGACATTGATCATCGAATACCGCGCCCTGCAACGCGCCGTAGCTTCCGAAAGCGTCGCAGGAGAAGAGCACGCGCTGCGAGACTTCGTAGGTCATCATCGTCTCCGGCCAGTGCACCATTGGCGTCATGAAGAACTGCAATGTGTGCGTCCCGAGCTCCAGAGTCTCGCCATCGGTAACCACGTGGATACCATCCGATATCTGGTAGTAGTGCGCCAACATCTCCTCAGCGCGCTTGGTGCAGAGGATGATCGCCTCGGGGGCAATACGTCGGAGCGCCCGGATCACACCGGTGTGATCCGGCTCCATGTGGTTGATCACGATGTAGTCAAGGTCTGCAGGGTCGACGACCTCAGCAATCTGATCGAGCAGAGCGTTGCTCTTGATGTCTTTGGCCAGATCGATCAGGGCGTTCTTCTCATCCTTGATCACATATGCGTTATAGGACACCCCTTCACTTGTGATCGGCCACAGACCCTCGAACAGATCGGTCGTTCTGTCATTCACGCCAATCCAGTAGACACCCGCCTTCACCTGTACAGCCGTCATGCGCCACCTCCCATCGAACCCAGATCCTTCATACTAGCGTATCTCAAACAGGTACAACTATTATGGTACAGCAGGCATCGCTGTCAACGCATCCAGCCGGCCCGAGTCAATGATCAGTGGTTCGGCGCCGTGGTCAGGAGTGCGATACCCGCGATGGTCAGCGCCATGCCGACCGCTGTCTGCCAGGTCAGACGCTCCGTCCGGAAAACAAGCCCCATGATGGCGCTGAACAGCGGCGAGGTGAAGGCGATGGGCATAACTTGGCTCAACGAACTGGCGCCGCGCAGCGCAGCATAGAAGGACAGCATGCCCACTGAGCCTGCCACGATGCCGCCGCCGATGACCATCATCAGAAGGGCCTTGGTTCCAGCCTGTGGAATCGTCTTCCATTGCGGAAAGCTTACCGCACCCAGAATCACGAACGCAATCGCAGTTCGGATTGTGATGCCCACCTGTGGCGAAAGATTGCCGGCGTGCAAGCCACGCTTCTCGAAGAAGCCGCCGGCGCCCCAGGCAATCGCCGTGATCAGCGCCAGTACCTGTGGTTTCATGTCAGACCTCCACAAACGTGTCAGAATGGAGCGCATCAAGTACAGACATAAGCCCGCCTCCGCAGAGGCGGGCCAGAGCACACAGCAAGCCTATAGCGCTGCCTCGGGCGCCGTCTGCTATAGATACAGCGGCCCGCATGCGGGTCCGCAACGCTAGTCGGACAGTCGCCAGGTCAGATCGCTGGTTAGGTCAACCTGGTACTCCTCGGATAGCACATTGTCATCGCAGTCTACAGCCTGCAGGTCATACGTGTCAGCCTCCACATAGAACATCCGCCCTTGGTTCGGCGGAAGGCTCTCCATACCACCTAGCCAATCCTCGCCCCAGTCGTCTGCCGATGAAGGCGAGACCAAGACATAGCAGACCTCGCTCGTCGACTCATTGATGACCAGCAACCGCACGTCGCGGTTCCGGTCGCCGACGCGGATCGTATAGTCACGGTCGATCTCCCATGCCGTTGCCATTGCGGCCTCATCGCAAGTCTCGACGCGTATGTCATAGGTGTCGTCGGGCATGTTGAACACGCGGCTATCGCCTGGCTCGACTACCTCATCGCCGCCGAGGCGATCATCCCCCCAGCTATCGTCACTGCTCGGCGAGATCAGCACATAGCATATCTCATCTGGACTCTGGTTCTCAATCGTGATGTCCACACCGCTGGTCGACGATCCTCCACCTCCAGGCAAGCCGCTGCAGGCCAGGCTAACCAACATGAGTGTAACCACTATAGACAGGCGAAGAGAACGTTTCATCGAAGGGCCTCCCTCTGGTGTGCCAGCGTGACACTGGCTGATCGGGCGCCGCTCCCGCTGGCGCCGGTCGATCTATGACCTTGTGAGATAGCGAGATTATACACGAAGCGGAAAGGGCCCACAAGGCACCACGCCGGTTCGCCGCCTGGAGATTCGCGCGCTATCGGGTAAAATGGCGAGGTGAGTCATCCGAAACCTCTCCATGCTGATGGTGCCGTGCCTGTGACCGGGATCGGGTCCGAGCTCAAGCGACGCGCCGTTGCCGGCTGCTACAACCGGCCATCTCCGGGACGCACCACGGAGGTGCAGCAACGCGCGGGCGTCTCTGTCTCGATCCCCATCGCCTCGGGAGGAAGCGGGTAACATGCGGATTGCTGTGATCACTGGTGAGTACCCCCCGATGGAGGGAGGGGTCGGCGCCTTCACTGCCCACCTGTCACACTCATTCCAGACCGGAGGGCACGCTGTGCATATCGTCACCACCGAGTTTCCGGGAGAACCGCCGGTGCACAACGACGAGAGCGGTCTCACCGTACACCGTGCCATCCGCAGCTGGGGCCCTTCAGGCCTGGGGCAACTACGCGCGCTCCTCCGCAAGGTCCAGCCGGACGTGGTGAATATCCAGTATGAGCCAGCCGCCTACGCGATGAGAGGAAGTATCCATCTGGCGCCCTGCTTACTGCGACAGGCCCTTCGCGTGCCCTTCGTTGTGACGTTTCACGATCTCCTGCCCCCCTATCTGTTTCCGGGCGCCGGGCCATTGCGCCAGCGAAGTGTCTGGCACCTGGCGCGGAGCGCCCAGGGCGTCATCGCCACGAACCATGAGGACCTGGAATCACTGAACGGCGTTATGCGGGGATCGCCAACACGCACACGCCTCATCCCCATCGGCAGCAACATTTCCGCTTCGCCGCCGCCAAACTTCGATCGCGACACCTGGCGCACAGCGCGCGGTTACAGGCCCGCGGATATCGTCGTCGGCTTTTTCGGCTTCTTGAACCGCACCAAGGGCATTGAGACGCTGCTCGACGCCATCGCCGAGCTGGAGGCTCAGGGCCTGCCCGTCCACCTGCTCTTTATCGGCGGGCGAACCGGGACGAGCGATGTCACCAATGCCGGCTATGCCGCCGAGGTGGATGCCCTGATCAAGGACCTGGAGCTGGAATCGCGGGTTCAGTGGACAGGGTTCGCATCACCGGAAGAGGTTTCAGCCGCCCTCATCGCAATTGACGTGTGTGCGCTCCCCTACCGCGATGGCGCCAACCTCCGGCACGGGACGCTGCACGCGGCGTTGGCTCACGGTTGCCCGATCGTCACAACCGCGCCCCCCGCGCCCATTCCTGAGCTGAAGGACGGCGCCAACGTCCTTTTCATTCCTTCTGGCGACGCCCACGCGCTGGCCCAAGCGATCCAGACCCTGACCCACGACGCCACGCTGCGGGCCGAGCTGGGGCGCGGCGCATCCGCGCTTGCGGCACGTTTCACGTGGCCCCAGATTGCCTCGGAGACCGCCGCGTTCTTCGCGGCCCTGACAACGGGGGCCGCCTCAACTGACCGGCGACGAACGGGACCACAATGACGCCGCGAGGCAAACTGATACGACGCAGATTCTACTTGTGCAATGTGCAAGCTGACAGACCTGTCGCACAGACTCCTGTATACTGCATGGTGGAATGACACCCTATGAGCGCCCACCCCACTAGAGCATCGAGTGCCACTCGTTGTTGGCTTACCGGCCTTCTGGTGCTCTTTGCGGCACTGGGGGTCGTCTATAGTGTTGTCGTGCCGGTCTTCGAGGCCTCCGACGAGCTCTGGCACTACCCTATGGTCGAGGTGATCGCGAGAACGTGGCAACTGCCGATCCAGCCGCTGGAGCCTGGCACGGTTAGCGGCCCCTGGCGCCAGGAGGGGAGCCAACCCCCGCTCTACTATGCCCTGGGCGCCGCCCTGACCTTCTGGATCGACACGAGCGATCTAGACACAGCGCGTCAGCCCAACCCGCACGCGCGCGCCGGCGAGATCACCCCCGAGCGCGACAACGTGAGTCTGGTCGTCCACAATCCGGCAAACGAGAGCTTCCCGTGGTCCGGTACCGTCTTGGCGGTCCACGTCGTACGCCTGTTTTCGGTGCTGCTGGGAACCTGGGCCATCTACCTGACGTGGATGCTCGTCCGAGAGCTCTATCCTGACCCGCCCTGGATCGCGCTGGTCGCTGCCGCCGTTCACGGCTTCACACCCATGTACCTGTTCATCAGCAGTTCGGTCAACAATGACAACCTTATCGTCCCCCTGAGCACGCTTGCCCTTTTGCAGATGGTCCGCCTTGTCAAGAAAGGTGGCGAGGCCCCCACCGGCGCCACCACCAGGGATCACGCGATTCTTGGCTGCATCATTGGCCTGGCCTTGCTGACAAAGGCCAGCGGTATCGCACTGCTGGTGCTCGCTGCTGCGGCGCTCGCGTGGGAGGCGTGGCGGCTGCCAGCCCCGTACTCGTGGGCGCAACGCGTCACGTTCTTCGCAGGGCATGCTACAGCGCTTGCCGCGCCTGCAGCGCTCATCGCCGGGTGGTGGTTTGCCCGTAATATCCGGCTCTACGGAGATTTGCTGGGGTTCAACGCCTTCTACGCGGTCCTGGGGACCCGAGACGTGGCAGCGGACCTGGCGCAGCTCTGGGCCGAGCGACAGGCCTTTGCCGCAGGATACTGGGGTAACTTTGGCGGCCTGAACGTGCCGATGCCAAACAGCATCTATGCTGGGCTCAACTGGCTCGCAATTGCGGCGACCGCGGGCCTGGTCGCGCGGCTCGTCTTGTTTCTGGCAAAACCCACAACGGGGCGACTCGTCGAAAAGCTATGGCCCTTTGCCTGGAGCAACCAGACCGCCGCACGTGCGCTGGCCTGGGCCTTTCCTGCCGGTGTCTTCGTCTCGTGGATTCGCTGGGCCACAGTCACCTGGTCTTCGCAAGGGCGGCTGATCTTTACGGCGATCGCGATGTGGTCGGCGGCCCTGGTGTTGGGCCTGAGTGCCTACATCCCGGCACGCCTGAAGGCCTATCAGTTGCTCCCCAGCGCAGCGCTCGGTGCCGGTCTGGTGGTTCTCAGCGTCTTGGCGCCGGCGTTGTGGATCGCTCCTGCCTATGCTCCGCCTCCCGCCACAGCCTCCGGCGCCGAAGCCCACGGGCTGACGCCTCTGGATAGACGCTTCGGCGACGACCTGGAACTGCTCGGCTATGCGGTAGACGCCGAGCACAGCCGCCCGGGTGGCACCATCGGCGTCCGCTTGATTTGGCGTGCGCTGGGTCCCACCCCGAGCTACCGCTCGATCTTCATCCATGTCCTGGGCGAAGGTGACCGCATTGTCGCACAGCGAGATACCTTTCCTGGCCATGGGTTGCTCCCTACGACACAATTGGCTTCGGGTCAGACCTGGGAGGAGCACCATATTCTGACCATCCCTCCGACCGCCTACACACCCGATGCGCTTGTGCTCGCCGTAGGTGTCTACGAGACGGCAACCGGCGCCCGGATCCTCCCCAAGGACTCGCAACCGGGCGACGACAGAGTCCGCTTCGGTCACATCGCGCTTACCTCAGAGGGACACGCAGAAGGCACCCCTGTCTCGGTGCATTTCGGCAGCGGGATTGAACTGACGGGCTATGACCTGAGCGCGGTCGTAGTAGCGCCCGGCGAGGTGGTCACCGTGACGCTGGAGTGGCTGTGCACCGCGCCCATCGGTAACGACTACACCATCTCGGTTCAGGTGATCGACGAACAGTGGCGAAAGGCGGCGCAGTCCGATACCTGGCCCCTGGAGGGACAGGCGCCGACCTCCACGTGGAAGACGGGACAACGGATCTTCGAGGAGCGGGCGCTGGCGATCGCCGCCGATGTCGAACCGGGCGCCTATGACCTGCAGATCTCTATCTACCACGCCGGTGCCGGCGGCGAACTGGTGCACCTGCCGATCTCCTTGGGCGACGCCGGGATGCCGGCCAAGTCCATCGTGCTCACGCGGCTGCGCGTGCGCTGACCATGGTCCACGCCGCGCGTCGTTCACGTAAAGAGCAAGGTCGGCCATTGTCAGACACAGAGGATGGGCGCTCCCGCGGGCTGTACATGTGCAATCGGCACCGACGGGCCAAAAGGGTCTCGCCGGTGGCATTGCTGCATGTAGTATAATCCAGGCTATGGACCCGCGTCCCGTCATCATCAAGCTTGGCAGCACTATGCCCTCGCTTGCGGCCCAAATTGGCGACTTCGAGGATTGGACGATACGCGCTATGGGGCTGCAGCAGGCAGATGTCAAGGTAGTCAACCCAACCGAGGGCGAGGCACTCCCGTCGCCGAGGACCGTCTCCGCAGCGATTGTCACCGGTTCCCACGCGATGGTGACCGACCACGAGCCGTGGAGCGAGCGCGTCGCGGCGTGGCTGCGAGATGCCTTGGCGCAAGAGGCCCCCGTCATCGGCATCTGTTACGGTCACCAGCTACTGGCCTATGCACTGGGTGGAGAGGTAGGTCCGAACCCGCTTGGCCGCGAGATCGGAACCGTGCAGGCCCGCCTCACGTCCGCCGCGCAAACCGACCCGCTCTTCGGTGGGTTGGGCAGAACGATCGGGGTCCACGCCAGCCACGTCCAGACTGTTCTGCGACTGCCCCAGGGCGCGACCCTGCTCGCCACAAGCGAGCTGGATCGCAACTTCGCGTTCCGCGTTGGTGCCCAAGCCTGGGGCGTGCAATTCCACCCCGAATTCACCGCAGAGATCGGTCGCGCCTACGTTCAGGCGGAGGCGGCGGCGCTGATCGCCGAGGGTAAGGACCCTGATCTGCTGGCGGCTACGTGCACCGATGGTCACACCGGCGATACTATCTTGCGGCGGTTCGTTGCACTGGCACAGGCACGGGTGGCTCCGTTGGACGGTGTCGGATGACCGGTGACCGGAGCAGATACAACACCACGAGCGCAGAGAGATCCCGTTCCCGTACTGGTGACGTGCTGATGATCTTCCTGTTGGGCGCTGCCGTCGTGCTCTTCTTCTGGCCTCTATGGCTCCTCAACTACCGCTATCCCATCGGCGGAGGAGATCTCTGGGGCCAGCTCTACCCTGTCTGGTCCTACGTATCGAGCTGGCTTCGGCGGGGCGTTTTGCCGCTATGGAGCACGCGCCTGATGGGCGGCGACCCGATCATCAGCGAGTCGCAGTACGGCCTGGTGAATCCCCTGAACTGGTTGATGTTCTGGAGCGACCCCCTGCCGCCATGGCTCGTCTCGCTGCGCAGCGTCGCATCGCTCTGGCTGGCGGGGTGTGGCCTCTATCTCTACTTACGCCGCTCTCCGGTCTGGCGGTTGGATCGCGCGGCCGCGTGTGTTGGCGCGTTTGCCTATATGTTCAGTGACCCCTTTGTGGCACACCTGGGCCATCCCCAGTTCAACGATACGATGGCCTGGCTGCCGTGGGCACTGTGGGGGATCGACCGCGCCATCCGGCGCAAGGCTGCCATCCCGGCAGCAGCAGCGGCGCTGGCTGCCCTCTGGGTATCGGGACACGCCCAGGCGGCGCTGTACGCAACGTGTCTCATCGGCTTCTATGCACTGTGGCAGACGCTAGAAGGAGGGCGACACCGGGTCATAGGGCGCCTCGGCCGGATGGCCCTCGTTGCCTTCGCAGCGGCATGCTTGGCCGCCCCGGGACTGCTCCCGGCATTGGAGCGCTATCCGTACACCAACCGTGCTGCGGTCCCGCCAAGTCAGGGCGAATACGAGTTCCACCTGGGCATGTGGCGCGATTTCCTCAGCCCTCTCTACCACGGGCGCAATATGAAGACCTTCTGGGCGCCCTGGAGCCGCGTCGAGAGCGGATCGGTCGGCATCGTTGCCTTGAGTCTGGCGATTCTGGGGCTGGTCTCTAGTCCACAGCGACGCACGATTATGCTGTGGCTTGTGGGGGTGACCACTGTCCTCTTCGCATTGGGTACACAGGGGCCGATCTATCCACGCCTGGACAACCTGCCGCTATTCGACGCCACGTGGAAGACGGGACGAGCCATCTTCCTCCTGTCGTTCGTACTGTCAGTCGCGGCGGCTCAGGGCATGCAGAGCCTGCGCAGTCGGCGCGCCCGGGTATTATGGGGCCTATCGGCGGTCGTGATCGCGTTCGTCTTGTGGTTCCGGGCCGCCCCCTGGTCCGCCTTAGCGCCCAGCGCGGCAACATCAGCCCAGGCGCTGGGCGGTCTCAGGCTGGCAGCCTCGGTGCTCCTGGGCGCTGGGCTCTTGGGCGTGTTGGGACACCGCCACCCCCTGGGTCGAGCGGGTTTGGTGGTAATCTGCCTGTGCGAGCTCACCGCTACCGGAGCCTTGTCCGACGCCGAGCCCGCGCCGCGAGCCGGCAACGATCCTCATGCGCAGGCCATCGCCTACCTGCGTGGTGATGAAGGATGGTTTCGTGTGGATGTGGATGGCGCAGCCCGTGGGCTCTGGTCGCCTGCGTCGGTCATGGCCGCAGGCTTCGATGTCCCACAGGGCACCGGCAACCCGATGGAGATTGTGGTCTACAATCAGTTCTACTGGGGTATTCCCGATAAGGGGTTTCCAGCCTACAACCTTCTCGGGGCCAAGTACATCATCGTACCCAAAGGTGCCCAACCCGGCGCCGACGGCATCTGGCCCGTCTTTCTTGAGGACCCTCTGATAGACGTCCATCTCAACACTAACGCTCTCACGCGCGTCTGGCTGGTGTATGACATCATCCCCGTTGGCAGCCTTGAGGGTGCGTTGGCCAGCGTTCGTGATCCACAATTCACTCCCGCCACCTCCGCAACGGTGATGCACGGCCCAGACCTGGCAGCTAGCGGATCCGGGGAGATCGAGGTCCTGGCCTATGGCCCAAACCGGGCCGCCTTCCGCGTGATCAGCAGTGAGCCGGCGCTCCTTGTCCTCAGCGATCTGCACTATCCCGGCTGGCGCGGCTATGTCGACAGCCAAGCAACCGAAATCTACGCGACCAATGGCATCTTCCGGGGGCTATACGTTCCCGCAGGCACATCCCGCGTGGAGATGCGCTATCGGCCGGCATCTCTGCAGCTAGGGCTGGGACTTCTGGGATGGAGTCTGCTCCTTTTCGGCGCAATCGCGTGGCGGCAACGTCTAGGGCCTCGTTGGGCTGCAGCGACACTCGTGGTCGGCCTATGAGACTTAAGAAGAGTGCATTACGCGTATTCGGCCTCGTTGCCGGGGCAGTCGTGCTCGCCGGCGCGTTCGCACTCCGGCTATACATGCTACACGCGGCGGACCTGTCCTTCGATGAAGTTGCGACGGTGTTTGTCGCACACCGGCCGATCCTCGAGGTGCTCCGCTACATCGCCGGAGCGGCCCGTGAACACCCGCCATTGTACTACCTTGGCATGTCCCTATGGATTCAGGCTGCCGGCACAAGCGAATATGCCATCCGCTATCCATCGGCCCTGATCGGACTGCTGGCGGCGGCCAGCAGCTTCAGACTGGGGCACCGTCTGTTTGGGAGAACAGGTGCCTGGCTTGCCCTTCTGGTTTTCGCTCTTGCGCCACTCAGCCTGTGGGCAGCTCGGAACGGGCGCATGTATTCACTCGTGATGCTGCTGTCGTTGGCCATCATGGCCAGCTGGATCCGGTGGATAGACCGCCCGACGGCACGCAACTGGCTGATCTTCACCGGGCTCTCCCTGGCAGGCGCTATGACGCATTACTTCCTGGTCCTGCTTTGGCCCGCACAGGCACTGCTGCTCCTCGCGTTTCCACAGCAGACTCGCGCTATCAGGAGGCCGTGGCTTGCCACCCTGGCAGCTGCCGGCACACTGATTACGGTTTTTGTGGCCCTGTCACCGGGCGTCCAAGGCATGGCGCTCGACGTCCTGCGCCGGTTTCCGGTCCGGGCCTTCCGTAAGGATGATCTGCGCCTGCTGGCAGTTAGCCTCTATCTGGGAGGCTTCGACCCCCAGCTGGCATGGCTGAGCCTGATCGGCATAGCCATGACGGCTGCCGGCTGGGCGCTATCGTGTTGGCGCGATCGACTGATCGGAGCGCTGCTCATCGTCTGGGGTCTGGTGCCGCTTACTATCCTGCACTTCGTTCCGGAGCAGTTGGAAGCGCGATACCTGATGCCGATTGTGCCCGGGCTGCTGATGGGTATCGTCGCCTTGCTGGATACGTTGCGTCCACGGCTTCTCCAGGCGGTCGGGCTGGCCGCTGTCGTCGGATTCTCAGTCTGGCGGCTGCCTATACACTTCGAGACCCCCGACACTACCTTCTCAAGTCGCATGCGCCTGCTCAACATCGCAGCATCGCCGGATGACGCGCTCATCATGAACGGACCCTGGCCGCGGCTGCTACTGACCTACTATAGCGCGCCAGACAACCTCGACGTCTTCTCCGTCCCGGAAGCTGCCCCCCCCGGGTTCTCCGAGGCCGTCGACATACCTCGGCTGGAAGCCGTCACCCAGGCCTACGAGCGCCTATGGATTTCCTACGGCGCCATCCACTGGGCCGATCCCCAGTACACCGTAAGCCGATGGCTCGCGGAGAACACCTATTGCGTTTTCGAACGGTACGGCATGACGCTATGCCTGCCGGCGCCCGAGAAGCTGATCACAACCACGCAGGATCTTGCGCTTGGCACCCGCCTGAGGCTGCTGCAGAGCAGTGTGGACCGCGACAGTGCCCAGGTCGGTGAAACCATCCGGGTGCGCCTGGATCTGGAAGGGCAGGGCCTGGATCAGGCGATCGGCTTCACATTGGCGCTGCTAGACGCGTCAGGCACGCCTTGGGCCCAGCGTGAGCAGCGCCTCGGCCCCCCCCATCAGCCATCTGGAAGCATCCTACCGGAACGATGGTCCGAGCTGAGCGGGCTTTGGCTGCTGCCAGGAATCCCTCCCGGCGACTACACCCTGGGGCTGCGCATCTACGGTAGCGACATCGACTCAGGTGCGGGTGCGACATTCTATGGTTGGATCTCTCTAGGTCAGGTCAGGGTCTTGCCTGGCGGCACGGTCACAGACCTGCTCCAACTGCTGCCTCACCACGAAGAGATCGCTCCTGAGAGCAGCGCGGGAGGGCTTAGGCTTGTCGGGGTCGAGCCTCACGCAGACCGCTATATGCATGGCTATCCGGCCAGCTTTCATCTGTGGTGGCAGGTCGGCTCCGCTGCCGAGGCCGACCACCTGCAGGTACGGCTCCACGGGCCTGAGTTGGTTACCGTGGGCCAGGCTGCGCTTGGGCCGGACTTCTACCCGGCAAGCGCCTGGCAAGACGGCGACGTGATCCGACAGAGCGTCTCTTTTCTGCTCCCCGACCAGCTTTCGCCGGGTCTCTACCAGGTCCAGGCCCACCTCTATGGTCAGGACGGTACACCGCTGCCCGCCCCTCGCACCGCAGCCGTCACCCAGGACGGGTGGTATGATCTGTTCTCGGTAACCATCGAAGCCCGTACACGTCGATTCCATCCCCCTCTCCTCCTTCGTGGCAAGAGCGCGGAGTTCGGCGGCCTGCTCCGACTGGAAGGGTATACGCTGCGACCGCCCAGGCTCAGCGCGGGTGATTCTGCTGGGCTGACAGTCTACTGGCGGTCACTGGAGCAGACCCAGCGTGTCTACGCTGTGTTCAATCACCTTCGCGCCATCGATGGCACGGTCGTATGGCAGGAGGATTCGTGGCCGCAAGCCGGCATCTACACCACCAACCACTGGCTAGCCGGCGAAGTTGTGGCAGAAGGCTATACCATCACGCTGCCGGCAACGCTCCCACCTGGAACATATACGTTGTATACGGGCGTCTACGATCCGGCCACGGAAGGACGGCTACCCGGTCTGGACGACCGAGGCCAGAGCCTCCTGAACGACGAGTTCGCCCTCTTCGAGCTCGACATCACGAGGTAGCCACACAGGATGACGCTATGACGCAGTTCAGACCAGGCCTGTCACACGCGCCCTACGCCGCGAGCCGCCAAGCCGGTGCCAGAATGAGGGGTGCCCTGCACACAACCACCATCGCGATCCTCCTGCTGGGTGCCTTTCTCAGGCTTGCGGCCTTCGATGAGACACTGATCGAACCCGATCAGGCGGCAATCTTGGACAGCGCCTTTCAGATCGCGCACCTGCGCTACTTCCCATTGACCGGAATGAAGTCCTCGGTGGGTGTCATGCAGACCGGGGTTGTGCCCCTTCTGGCTGCACTTCCGCTCTTGGTGGTCAAGCGCATCATCGCGGTTCAGTGGTTCTTCTCCGCCCTGGATATCTTGGCGCTTGCCTGGCTGCACAGGGCCGTCCGTAGATCGCGGGGGCAACGCGCGGCGTTGGTGGCTGCGCTGCTCTATGCAACGGCGCCGTGGGTCATTCTGTACGCGCGCACCATCTGGTACCAGACGCTCATCGCGAGCCTCGCAACAGCAGCCTTCGGCAGCCTGCTCCTCATGCTAACTCCGGGCGCGGACCGTCCTCGCTATCTGCCCATAGCAATGTTCAGCATCACCATGCTGAGCATGGTCCATCTGTCGGCTGCGCCGTGGGGTGTGCTACTTCTGATCGTCTGTTTTGTCGTCACCTGGCGCCGGGGCCTCTGGCGTGCATTTGGATTGGGCCTGGGTCTCAGTTGCCTGATCGCGCTGCCGTACCTCATCCACCTTGCCCGATCCTCCTTCGGCGATGTTACCTTTCTCCTGACAGCCGGCAGGACCAGTAGCACAGCGAACACCGCTGCCTATCGACTTGCCCTGGAGCTTATCACTGGGTCGATGATCGTAGGCAATGCCCACGGCGACCTCTGGGACAGGTCAGTCCTCCCGTGGCCCGCAGCCCATCCCATCATGCTGGTGTTGCTGGCCGCAGCCCTGGCTTGGGCCGTGATCGGCCTTGTCCGCAAGCCAGGCCTTCGCGCGCAACGCCTTCTCATGGTTGGCTGGGTAGCTGCCGCCCCGGCGCTCTTCCTGTTCTCGGACGTTCACCTGCAGCACTTCTACCTTATGATCATATTCCCCGCGCCGTTCGTACTGATCGGCGCGTGGATCGAAGACATCGCCAGACGAAAATCGCGGTCGATGCTGGCGAAATCTTTGGTAACGGTCGCGGGGCTCGGAACGGGACTCATTGTGCTCATTGCCCTGTGGTGGTCGAGTTTGTGGATCGCGCGGATTGGCCTCGAAGCCCAGGGACACCTTGAACGCCACACACGAGGCTGGCTGATGGATCGGGTCGCGAGCCAGACGGACGCCTATCTTCAGAATGAGCCTAATGGCCAGGTCATCGTACTGAGCGCATTCAATGGTGAAACCTCGGCATTCGAATGGCTCCGGGGCTACACACAGAGCACCCGCGTGCGAATTGTGCCCATTGACAAGGGCTTCATCGTCCCCGAAGGCCCTACCTGCTACCTGCTCGGTCCCCACGTGTCCGTTGACACATTGTGGCCCGTGGCTTCGGAGTTCACAGAACAACCGGAGTTCAGTATCCCTGCCAATCCCCCCTGGCGCTTCTACTGCGGGCACACCACACAGCACGACCAGGCCGCGCTGGCGCAGTGGACCAACGGCATGTCACTGTTGGCCGCCAACGTCAAGGGCACGTTCGGTCCGGGTGAGCGGCTGGACCTAATACACGTGTGGCAGTACCGGGCGATCGACCCCGGGCCGACGCACTTCTATAACCACCTGCTTCTGGACGGTCAGTTTGTCTCGCAGGTCGACGGCGCGAGCGTTCAGCACTGGCGCTGGGAGGATGGCGATGTTCTGCTGACCTACTTTGCACTTCCGCTTCCCCACGAGCTTCAGGCTGGCACCTACGTGCTGAGGGTCGGCATGTACACATGGCCTGCTGTCGATCGGATCCACCTGACCACGGGTGAAGACGGCCTGGATGTCTATACCGCGAGCTACGCGGCCGATGGGTGAGCCGATGACGCGGTTGCAGCGACCTGAGGTAACGTGGAAGATGCAGGTCAGCCGAGCTGCCACAACCGTGGCGAACCGACATCTGCCCCGCCTGTTGCTGCTCTTGATCTTTGCTCTGGGCATGGCGCAGGTCGTGCGCGCGTCTATCACGTTCGACGAAGGGCCACACCTCGCCGTCGGCTACGCTACCTTGCGAACAGGCGACCTGCGTCTGCAGCCGGTCCACATCCATCCACCCTTGGCCAACGTGCTCGCGGCTGCGCCGCTACTCTTCCAGAACGATCTGGTCGACCCAACTAGCGTGGACGGCTGGGAAATCGCCAGTCTTTCGGCGGTCACGGATGCCGTAGTCTGGTCCTATCCCGCGCCGCGACGTATCGCCACGGCGGGGCGTGTGCCGATCATGCTCGTGGCCGTGCTGACGGGAGCGCTTGTCTACCGCTGGGCACACGATCTCGGGGGAATCGGCGCCGGGCTGGGTGCGCTCTTCATCTACACCTTCGACCCCAACATCCTTGCACATGGCGCACTGATCACAACAGACACCGTCACAGTGTTCCTCAGCATTGCGACGCTTTATGCCCTATCACGCTACATGCACCCCACCCCGCGTGCAGCGCCACACCCGTTCACCAGGCCCCTGGCCCTTGTTTCCACAGGCATCCTCCTGGGCTTGGCGCAACTTGCCAAGGTCTCAGCATTGTCGTTGGTCCCGGTGACAGGACTCGTGTTGCTGATCTACACCTGGTTCGAGCACCGCACGCTGCGATCGATAGTCGGTCCCGCGCTCGCTCGCTTCTGTGCTGTCTTCGGCATCGCCGCGTTCGTCGTCTGGGCAGGCTATGGATTCGACATAGGGCGAATCGAGGGCTGGCCCATTCCCCTGCCGGCAGCTACCCACATCGCGATCTTCCGCTCGCTACGGATGCACTACGTGCTTGGCCATCCAACTTATGCCCTGGGAAAGGTAAGCAGCCAGGGATGGGCATGGTACTTCCCACTCGCATTCGCTGTCAAGACACCGCTGCCCATTCTGCTCCTTGCAGCGATCGCCCTTGCTAGAGCCATACACGCAGCCACCAGGACCCACATTGACCGCAGACACGGCCTCAGCCTCTCCTGGACTGCCGGAGCCCGGAGCCCTGACCGCCGCCTGGCCATGGTTCAGGCGGTGAACGCCGGCCTTTTCCCCCTTTTGTACGCATCGGCGAGTCTCTTCAGCACGGTGAACATCGGCTACCGGCATCTGCTGCCGCTCCTTCCGTTCCTGGCGATCGGCATCGGCGTGGCCCTCGCACGCCCGCGCGATCCCGGGCACCGCCACGCGATGGCTGATTCAGCGGCGCGCGTCGTCCTGCTGGCCCTGCTGGGGTGGCTCGTCGTGGGCACGGTGCGCTCGCTCCCCTACCCGCTCGCCTTCTTCAACGAGTTGGCGGGGGGACCAAGTGGAGGCTATCGCTTCCTGGTCGACTCGAATCTCGATTGGGGGCAGAATCTCTGGGATCTGAAGGCATGGCTGGATACCCGCGACCACGACACCGTGGCCTACGCACACTATAGCCCCGCGAGGCCAGACAGCTACGGCATCCAGGCGACGTACCTACCTCCGGACCCGCGTGCCGGCGAGCATACGCCATGGAATCCCCGCCCGGGACTGTATGCCATTGGCGCAACAGTGCTCCAGGGTCCCTACGCGCCGGATATCAACACTTACGCGTGGTTTCGCAACCGCGAGCCCCTCGCACGCCTGGGACATGCACTGTTTGTCTACGTCGTCGCGGACCCAACTGCGCCGCCATGGGTAGCGCTGTGTGTCGCGGGAATCGATCCGGCGACACTTCCGGCACTCCTTGGAGTCGACACCATCCGTGTCCTCCAGCCGGACTGCGAGCAGGCCTATGTAGTTCCCTCGGCTGAATCTCCGGGCCTCTATGCGCTTGGTCCGCAGCAGCAGCTGCCGCCTGGGAGCCAGGCGTGGCTCGAGCTTCGCGACCACGAAGGGCACACCACCACGAGGATCTACCAGGTCCCAAGTGTTGCCCCAGAGCCACCCGTGTCCACGACCCTGGCGACTGAGGGACCGGCCACGTTGCTCGGATACGCGCTCGACGGCGCCGTTGCCCATCCAGGTGAGACCCTGGAGCTGACCACCTACTGGCGCGTGACCGGGGTCCCCTCACGGCCCCTCTCGCTGATGGCTCACCTCGTTTCTGAGGACGGAGCGACATTAGCGGTCGGCGATGGCCTGGGCTATCCCGTTGAGCAATGGCAAGAGGATGACATCCTAATGCAGCGCCATAGCCTCACGCTTCCCGCCGACCTGGCCACGCCATCACAACTCTCGATCGAGACGGGAGCCTACTGGCTGGACACAATGGAGCGCTGGCCTATGCTCTCCGGTGGTTCGAGCATCCGCCTCACCACTCTGACAGTGGAGGCCCCTCGATGACCACACCACCACGCGTTCCCGAGATCCTCCGCCACCGTGTATTGTATAATCGACGCGGATATACCTTGACCTAGAGGAGTGTGCTATGTTGAGAAAACTTCCCAAGCTAGCCGCAATCGCGAGCGTCTTGTTGATCGTCGTGATCATACGTGGCACCACGGTTGCACAGGACGACATCTACTGGAATCGGATGTCCTATTCACAAGCCATGGCTCTGCAAGTCGCGTCGGTCAGCGGCAACCGGTTGATCAACGGGGACTTCGATCAACTGCCCTTCTACTGGCGGCCCCCAAACCATTACGTAGCCGGGATGTGGTACGAGTGGTGGGCAGATGATACCGCCATCCCCGAGTACATCGACGGCGGGATCATCTACCATAACGAATGCTACCCAATGCCTGCCAGCGGGGTATGCCACAATAAGGCCACCCAGCAGTTCAACAGCTCCCAAGGCTACATTCGCTGGGGTGCCCCGTTCAGCGCCGGCATCTACCAGGGCGTCCCGAATCTCGAGCCCTGCACACTGTACAAGTTCGAGATCTACAACCGTAACGATTCTGATCGCTACGGTGCCCGCGTCGGGATCGAACCCCATGGTTGGGTGGTAACGCGATTGACTCCAGACCTGCCCTACAATTGCCCGCCCGACGGACAGTCCATGTGCCCCCATCCCCACATCGGCGGCGATTACCCGTTGCCCGACACCGTGGTCTGGTCGGCGCCTTCCTATCACCCTGCCTTCACCTGGGAGCCGCTCAGTGTTACCGCGGAGGCTGCAGCCGACACCGTGTCCGTATGGACCTACGCAGCACCCGACGCCAGCTCACCATCCCAATCGACCTACTGGGACTACGGCAGTCTAGTACAGGTCCCTTTCCCTGACGGGAAGCTGCCGGCGCCGGCGAATTGGACGCCGTCATCGTTCATTCAGAATGTCGCAACCACCTTCGTCACACCCACGCTGACCATCCAATGGACCACCGACGAGCCCGCCTCCACACAGATCATCTACGCCGTAGCCACCCCTCCGATCTCCCCGACAGTACCTTTCAGCTACACCGCCTACTTCCCGGTGATCAACCAGGCTCAGCGCCCACCCTACCTGGACACGCAGCCAACCACCAACCACCAGGCAAGTGTTCCAGGGCTGAGGGTCGGCCATGTGGTGAGGTTTGTCGCGCTCTCGAGACGCGTCGCTGGGGCAGCCTGCGCAACCGAAGCGCGCGCCTATGAGATCACAATCGGGTCCGACCAGCTCGTTCAGCTCGACGCGTCAGAGGCAGCCGCGCTGTACGCCCAATGATGCCGGCCTGGGCTGGTGCGACCGTCACCGAGTTACTCGACGCGCATCTGAGCCGTCAACGGCTTGCTCGTCAGAGGGCTAAGGTCATCGAGCCAGTAGGCGCCGGTTCTGAGAGTGTACACGCCTGGCGACACCGCCTCGCTCAACTCAAGGCGGTGTCGCTGGACTAGCTGATCGCCCGGCTGCCATTGTTCCACTGGGTATCCCAGTGCGTCGCCCACGGCCACTGGGATACCGTCATCCCCGCTCAGATGCAGCATCAGCGAGATCGGCCGGTTCGGAGATGCCACGATCTCCCAAGCGGTGAGCACCTCAACGGTCTCACCAGCTTTGACCACAGACGGAGCCGAGAGGCCCCGGAATGCAATGACGCCTCCCACATCGGTGAGGCTCTGTGAAGCCGGCAAGCCGCACCCCGCACATTCCCACAGCGCGAAGGCCGGGAGTGCGCTGTTCCTCGGCTGGACATAGCCCAAGGCCAGGCCCTCCACAGGTAGCGCCGCGACCCACTCGGGCAAGTACTCCGTATTAGATTCAGCGGAGCCATGCCACCGCAGCCGCGTCTGCTCGGGAATAGCAAGCGCGTACCATCCGGGCGCGGCGCCACCCCCCGGCACAATCCAACTCCTCTCGCAATCAAACGCGATGCGGCGCAACCCGGGGACACCCAGCCCCTCATCGATAGCCACAGCCGTGAGCGGCGGCGTTGGCACGCTGCATTGCGCAATCCACTCGCCTGCCAAGGGTTGAACGTCGAAGAGCAACATCACCTGGCCGACCCGAGCGTACGGAGCGCGATGGCGAAACCAGTCGAACATCGCGGGATCGGCCAACGGCACTCCGTCCAGAGTTGTCGCGCTGATCGCGTAGATCCCGCCAGCCGGGTTGAAGCGTCTGGGCAGCACCTCCGGCGCGCCCGGCATCGGTGAGATGGGTTCATAGTCCACGCCGTAGGCTGCCGGATCGTAGAAGGTGAAGGCTGAGAGCTTGACCGTACCAAGATCGCTCTCCTGCTGAAACGCTGCCAGCGCCTTGAACGTCTGCCCCCAGTCCGTGTTCGAGTCGGCCAGCAGGCGCCACCCGTTGGCCGGGCCGCCGGCCAGCTCGTTGAAGAAGGCAAGGCCATCGGGCGCGATGCTCAGAGCGCCGAAGGCCATCCAGGCGATGAGCCCCGCAGCAACCAGATGTGCGACCTTCTCCCTCCCGACTCTACGAGACAGTGTCACACGCCCCGAGCCCGTGCGGTTCGTCTCCGGTCCTGGAACTACCGCATACGCTGCTCCAATATAGAGAAATGGCAACACCGGCAGCAGGTGACGGTACCCGATGTTCAGTCGGCTCGCCAGACTGGCAAACCCATAGATGATCGGGAAAACGACCATGGGTGAGGTCCGGACAAGGCTCTCCCACCCCCGTTCGGTTCGCGAAGAGGGCGTCGTCTGCCGCCATACCCACTTCGCCAATGCCCACGCCAGCATCAGCAGGAGGGGAAGCGGGGTCTTGGTCAGAAACGCAATAGGGAAATAGAGCACCCAGCCGGACATGCTGTTCTGTCCCAACAGAAAGGACTCCCGCCCATAGGCCAGGTTGTCCTGCAGCCGGACCCATCTCTCTACGTGACTGGCTGCCGGTATGGGAAGCTGCCCCCCAAGGACACCGTCGACCGGTCGAAGCTCGAAGCCATAGAGCGCCCACAGCACCAACAAAGATACCCCCACCATCCCCACGTACCCCAGCGCGCGTTCGCCCGCGATGCGCCAATTCCATCTGCTGCCAGGGTCTCCCTCGGGTCCTCGCTCCGCGGGTTCGGCTCTGCTGGCGTCGACAATTGCGCCCAGCACGCCGATCGCCAGGACGGGGTAGATGAGGAGCGCCGTGAGTTTGGCGCTTTGAGCCAAGCCCAACAGCAGGGCCGCGATCCACCAACGCAGGCGCGTGGGCCGCTCGAGCCACAGCGATCCAGACCAGATAGCGACGAAACTGAACACAGCGGCTCCCATATCCGTCGTTAGCAGGCTGCCATGCGCAACGAAGTTGGGGTCGAATGCACACAACGCCACTGCTACAAGGCCGGCTATGGGGCCTGTCACCGTTCGCGCAGCCCGGTAGAGAAGCGCAGCAAAGAGCCAGGCGATAAGCGCTGCGGCAACACGGGGCGCCACGATCACACGATCCAGTGGTCGGTACGCCAGGGTTGTCTCCTGCGCCACAGCGATGAGGTCGCCATCTGCGTAGCCGGCTGCGGCTTCTGGAGGCACCAGATCGGGCACGAGGTAGAGCGGCCACGAAAAAAGAGCCTTTGCCAACGGTGCATGCTCATCGAAGAGATGGACTCGCCCCGTACGCAGATACTCGTATCCGCTGGTGAGGTGAAAGCCTTCATCTACCGTTGCGGAGAGCTCTGTCGCCGCACACAGCATCTGAGCAAACAGCACGATCAGCACGCACAACAGCGCCACGTACCGTACCCACTGCCCGGTGGATCGGCGTTTCATGGGGCACGGACCTCGAGTGGACCGGCAGTCACATAGTCTTGAGCGGACGAACCCGCTCCTGCAACCGGCAACCGAGCGAGATCCGGAAAGGTGTAGGCTCCCAGGTGAAGTGTATAGATACCTGGAGCGGCGCTGGCGGGAACGCTAAGCCTGTGACGCTGAACCAGTAGGCTTCCCGCGATCCACTGCTCTACCGCCACGCCAAGCCCATCGCCCACAGCGACCGTCTGCCCATCCTGGCCCACCAGGTGCACCATAAGCGACAGTGCCTGCGTGGGAGGCGCCAGAATGCGCCACCACGTCTCGATCCATGTGACGTCCCCTGTTGCTACAGGCTGTGCGGCATAGCCCAACAGATCCAGCGACTCTCCCACAGAGATTGGGGGCTCGAACCGAACTGGCGGGGCCAGGTTCATGCCGTGTGGATCCCACTCATAGACCGAGAACGGCGGCACCGATCCGGTGATCTTCTGCTCATATGCGAGACGCCCTTTGGCGAATGCCGGCCAGGCAGATCCTGACTGCGTCCGCGCGAGTACATAACGCCCATGTCCGGGCGGGATAATCCAGCTTTGGCTGCAGTCAAACGGGAGAATCGGCACATCACCACCAAGACCCAGTCCCTCTCGCAACTGGTCAACCGAAAGCGGCGCCACAGGCACCGTGCACTGGGCGACCCACGAGATCGCTGCGTGCGGAGCGATCTCATAGACAAACATCGCGTGCCCGATGCGGGCAACGGGCTCGATCAGGCGGAAGTAGTCGTACATCTCCGGGTCCGCCACAACGACGCCCTGGAGCTGCGTGCTGCTGATCGCATAGATGCCCGGCGGCGGGTTCAGGCGCTGTGGCAACACCGGGGGCGCTTCTGGCCATGGAGGCAGCGGATCGTAGTTAAGGCCGTAGGCGTGCGGATCGTTGATCGTGTAGTTGCTCATGTAGAATTCGCCGATCCCTCTGGAGTCCAGGTATCGGCGCAGCGCTTTCCAGGTCTGTCCCCAGTCGAGGTTGGAGTCAACCAGATAGCGATAGCCGCCGTCAGGGCCCCCAGCAAGAGCGTTGAAGTAGGCTAAGTGCCAGGGATGCAGCAACAGCGTGACGGTGACATAGCTCACCAGAAGTCCCGGCAGCACGACGTGCCTGCCGAACGCGCGAAGCGATCTCGCAACCGTATGCCGATGTGGACTGGAAATGCTCTGTCCCCCAGCGAGCGCCACACCGCAACCCACAACGACGTAGAGAAACGGCAGAACAGGGAGTAGATGCCGGTAGCCGATGTTGATGCCACTCAACAACGTTGCCGCAGCGTACAGCACGGGTAGAAGCAGCAGAGCCAACACGGTCGTTCGGTTGGCCAGCACAAGGCGCCGTCTTCGACCGTCAACGATGGTTCTGACGATCGTCCAGGCCACCAGTATGAGCGTGGCGAGCGGCGTCTTCACTGCGAAGGCAATCGGGAAGTAGCGCCAGTCGGCGTGGTGGTAGTTTCTGCCCATCAAGAAGGCCGAGTGTCCGCTCTCCATATGCTGCCTCAACCTCAACAACGGCAGAAGATGGCTGGGAGCCAGGACGGGCAAGGGAAGTCCGGCGACAGTCCCGAACTCGAACCGGTAGCCTGCCCACAGTACCAGAAAGGCACCGGCAGCAATCGCCGCCCCCTGGACCAGGTAAGGGCGCAGCGCGGTGCCCCGGTGTCGTCCGGCGAAGACGAGGACGGCAAAGACAGGGCCTAACACCAATGCCGTGTTTTTGATACCGAGCGCCAGTCCCAGGGCCACCACAACAGCCGGCAGTCGTGACCAGCGTGGCCCAGATGGATCTGCCAGCCAACGCCAGAAGGTGTACGCGGCGGCGAAGATGCCCGCGGCTGCGCCCAGATCCGTGGCAGCAACGCCGGCGTGGGCCAGCATGTTCGGATCAAATGCGAACAGTGCCAGGGAGAGCAAGGGCGCGCCCCAGGATATCGCTCCCAAGCGCCCTCTCCTGCTGTGCCCAGCCAGATCCCCAGTCCAGCGGTAGATCACAGCGCCAAGGAGCACGCCTACTAGCATGGTCGGAACACGTGCCGCCAGCACCAACGGTTCGATGGGGCGGTAGGCAACGACACTGTGTTGTGCCACCGCAACCAGATCGCTCTCCGCCCAGCCCGGTAACGTACGTGGATCCGGCAGACGAGGGTTCGCCAACAACAACGGGGCCGCCTGGAGCATCTTGAGCAGAGGCGGGTGCTCCTCAACCAATCGATAGTCACCCGTGACCAGACAGGCATAGCCACTGGCGATGTGGAGCGGCTCGTCCAGCGTGATCGACGTCTCGCGGGCCGCCGTAGCAACCTGTGCGAAAAAGGACCACAAGAGCAACAGCGCGAGACTATGCGAGATAAGGCGATGGCGGCGGCTCATAGAAATCGGTCGGTTTGACGTGGTCCCCTCAAGCCCTAATGGACCAACTCCACCGTAGCCAGGTCCCAGTCACTGCCAACTCGTCGGGCGAACAACAAGTTCTGCAGGGGCCAGGCTGCCCGATCGAGCGTGTACACCAGGAAGCGCCTGTCGGCCTGGACGACCAACCGATACGGCTCCTGGCCCTGGGCCAGGGCCAGCTCTGTGATCCGCACGGCATCCTGCACCAGCGCCGAACGCTCGGTCCCTAGACCAAGCGCCAGGTCCAACTCCTCCAACAGCAGCGCCAGCAGTGCGGAGTCCTGCTGCTCCACTGCCTCCTGCGCCATCGCCAGGACCAGCTCTATCGCAATGGCAGCCGGCGTGCGAGGACGACGGACGAAGTCGGCGACGATGTCTAGCCGCCGGCCATCCTCTGGGCTGAAGAGTATGCCTTCCAGAAAGTGGGCCGGCGCATCATAGGCGGCCTGGTAAGTGCGCATTGCATCCATCAGTGCCAGTTCGAGCTCTAGCATGCTTCTGGTTCGTGGGTCGATCGCCTTCGCTCGCAGCCAAAGCTGCCACGCTTCTTCCAGTGCTCTCGTGTTACTGTAACCCATCGCGGCAACGATCGAGTTCCAACGGGCCTGGTCATCTGCGTTGACTTGCTCGTCTTCCCCCACACTCGATACCGTCTCACACACCGTCAAAAGCGTGTCCCACCCCCAGTCCTCCACGATAAACTGCACAATCGCCCCAGCTTCGAGGTACGCAGCCTCGTGCTGGTGCGTGTAGAAACCCCGGCTCAAACTGTCCAGCGGTATGTAGTGCGTCGTTCCCAGCAGCGCGGCGGCTTTCTCCCGCACAGGCTCCGGTCGATAGTGACCACCAGCCACGTAGACCGCCAGCCCCTCTCGCAGCCATGGAGGCGCCCCATCACACCCAACCGCTGCATCCAACCGGTGCACTAGCTCGTGCTTGAACACAGAACTCAGCGTTACTGGCGCGTAGCGTCGATCGGTGTAGGACACAACCACCCAACCCGACGATGCATATCCGCCCTGGCCTATCACACGATCGATCAGGTAGATGTCGATCGGATCGTCTGGCTCCCCCAACTGCGCGGCCACTTCGCCGTGGGCAGCATAGGCGTCTTCAAGGATCCGATCAAGATCGCGCTCCGCCGCGGAGCCGGTCAAGTAGTGCACCCGAAAGCCCGTCGTCTCGGTCAGTGCCCATCGAGCCGCAGGCTCTGGAGGCGACAGCGTATCACGCGGGTGGAGCTGCGCACTCAGCACAGCGACGTTGTTCGCCGGATTGGGGTCTACGATGTTGGGAGGCAGCTCCAGAGTCAGCGTGAAGACAACCGTGCCGGACGTCTCCGGGAGCTGGGCAATCCAGTGGAAGCGAGCGCGAAGCTGTTGGTCGAGCCCGCCGGGCCCAACCGCCGAACTATGCGATCCGTTCGCGCTCGTGGTAAGCGTGACCCGTACGCCATCGAGGTCTTCGGTGCGAACGGTCTCGGGGAGAAGCACCTCCACATCAACTGAGAACTGGTCGCCCGCGTGAAGCGGCTGCGGGAACAACTGCACACCGTCGCTCGACAGCCTGGGGTCGGGCTCCGGCGTCGATGTAGGTGTTGGCTGTGGTGTCGGCGTAAAGGTTGGAGCTGGTGCTTGCGCGGTCGCCGTTGGCGTAGCCACAACCGTCGGGATTGGCGATGGCGTCGGTGTCCCGGTCGGTCCAGACGAGTTGCGCCATGGTGCTGGGGGCGCGAACGTTGGCGAAACGCAGGCGAAAGTCGCCAGGGCCACAGCCCCTATCAGACCCCGCGTCCAACCGCCAACGCCCACGTGCCACCTCCGATGCAGCTTCACCAACGCAATGCCCGGAGTACCCGGACCGACCTCAGTCTATCGGTCGTCAGCAACGAAGGTCAGGAAACGCACGATTGTCTCGATACCTCGGTAGAAGTTCGGAAGGTGAAGTTTCTCGTTCGGGCTGTGTAGACGATCGTCGGGTAGGCCAAACCCCATCAGAACGGTCTCGATTCCCAGCTCCCGTTGGAAGGTAGCGACAACCGGAATCGAGCCGCCCTCGCGGACGAACACGGGCTCCGCCCCAAAGGCCTCCCCATAAGCACGGAAGGCTGCGCGCATCGGCTGGCTGTTGCGATCGACGATCGCGCCATCTCCGCCGTGGAGATCGCGTACTTCGACCGACACAGAGGGCGGCGCCATCGCCGTCAGGGCCTCACGGACCAACTGCGCCACTTTCTCCGGCTTCTGATCTGGCACCAGGCGCATCGAGATCTTGGCATAGGCCTTGCTGGGAAGGACGGTCTTGGCGCCAGACTCAGTGTATCCACCCCATATGCCGTTCACATCGAACGTCGGGCGCGCTGTGGTGCGCTCAACGATCGTATAGGCCTCCTCACCCCAGTCTGTCGCAACCCCGGCCTCCTCCAGCCATGCCGACCGATCGAAGGGAACCCTGGCGAGCTCCCGCCGCTCCTCATCCGTCAGGTCACGCACGGGCTCGTAGAAGCCTGGGATTGTGATCGTGCCGTCGGCGCTCTGCAGTCCCGCAAGCATGCGACATAGGGCGTTGATGGGATTATTCACCGCGCCGCCGTAGATACCGGAGTGCAGATCGTAATCCGGACCCGTAACCTCGACCTCCAGATAGGCAAGACCACGCAAGGCGTAGACAATGCTGGGCATATCCCGGCCCAGTATGTGCGTATCGGAGATCACCGCCACGTCCGCCGCGAGCAGGTCTCGATGCTCGCGAACAAATGGGTCAAAGCTTGGACTGCCGATCTCCTCCTCGCCCTCGACCAAGACCTTCAGGTTCACCGGTGGTCTGCCGGCGGTCGCGCCATAGGCCTCAGCAGCCTTCAGGTGGGCAAACAGCTGCCCCTTGTCATCCGAGGCACCTCGAGCATAGAGGTCATCGCCGCGCACAGTCGGTACAAACGGCGGCGTTAGCCACTGATCGACAGGGTCCGGTGGCTGCACATCGTAGTGACCATAGACGAGTACCGTCGGCGCTTCTGGGCCTGCCGCCAGCCACTCGCCATACACAACCGGGTGTCCCTGCGTGGGGAAGATCTCGGCCCGCACAAACCCCGCCTCGGTGAGTTGGTCGCGGAGCCACTCCGCCGCGTGTACCATATCCGGTCTGTGCGCTTCTTGCGCGCTTATGCACTCGATACGCAGAAAGCTCTTGAGCTGTTCCAGAAACTGGGTCTGGTGTTTCTTTGTGTAGTGTAGTGCCTTGTCCATGTGTCACCTAGGCCGCGGGCACGATGCACGCGGGGGAATCATTCGCCGGGCTGTTCACCAGTCGCGAAACGGGATAGGCGATCATCTCCTCGGCCGGGTAAGGACGGAGCAGATCATCCATAGCGCCCTTGCGCTGCTCGGCCACGTCCAGCCAGCGGTCGTAGGCTGCAGGAGGCAAGATCACGGGCATACGGTTGTGGATTGGCGCCATGAGCTTGTTTGGCTCCGTGGTAAGGATCGTGCAGGTGTACAACGGCGTATCATCGGGCCGCCACACCTCCCATAAACCAGCAAACGCGAAGGGCGCGCCAGAAGCCAGGCGCACGTACATAGGAGTTTTGGCGCGTTGTTCGGGCTCACTGCGCCATTCGTAGAAGCCATCAGCGAGAATCAGGCAACGGCGACGCTGATAGGCCGCCCGGAATGCCGGCTTCTCGGCAGCCGTCTCTGCCCGCGCATTGATAAGCCGGTTGCCAATCGCTGGGTCCTTGGCCCAGAAGGGGACCAGCCCCCAGCGAAAGAACTGAACTCGCTTCTCGCCATCGTTGGGCACAACAGCGACATCCTGCGTAGGCGCAATATTGTAGCGCGCAGGGACGGCCTCCGGGAACTCGAGATCCGGAAATGCCTTGATCAGGTCACCAAACTGCAGCCACAAGGTAAACCTGCCACACATAACACTCACCCACCTTCCTAGCTGCCGGTGCTCACTTCGTCACAGGACAGCATCGTATGCAGCCATCACGGCCACGCTTACTCGCTGATTGGCCCTGGCATAGCCGCGTCGCTAGCCGCTTCACCAATCGGCGCGAACTCCAGACCCTCGAATCCATCAGCGGATAGCCACTGCTTTCCGTCAACTGATTCGCCGTTGGCCCAGACCTCCCAGTGAAGGTGCGCGCCGGTCGACAGACCCGTACTTCCCACGCGGGCGAAGACGTCGTCCGCGCTCACACGGTCACCAACGTCCACCAGAATCTCCGACAGGTGCCAGTAGCCGGTAACCAACCCCCATCCGTGATCAAGTAGCACAGCGTTGCCGCGGGTCGTGAGCCACTCTGCCATCACCACGACGCCATCCGCGGGGGCAATGACCGGCAACCCCGACCATGCACTGTAATCAATGCCACTGTGATAGCCGTCGACCATGCCCCCGTACGAACGCCTGTCGCCGTAGTCTGCAGTGATCGCCAGCGATCGGTTGAGCGGCAGCGACAGCGGGAAATCCCATAGTCGTTCAGTGGAGCGTATGCCACGCCAGTTGCTCAGGTACTCCGCCTCGGCATCCATCACCTCTTGTGTCATGAGGCCACGCAGCTGCGCTGGCGGGTTGATATACTGGTAGCCGTAGCGCCCGGCATCCACTTGCAGGGGGACGGTTATCGAGACTTCCCCACCCCCGTGGATGACCCTGATCTCCAGAGGGTACTCGCCTGGCTCGACCAGAGCCGACACGCCGACCAGCGCGATGAAACGCGTATTGCCCTCGCGATAGCACAACTCATCGTGGCCAAGATAGGCGACCCGGCAGAAAGCGATCCTATCCGTCTCAATCACTACTGCCGCCGTGCGGCCGCGTACAACGGCGCGCGGCACCAGGGAAATCGACTTAACGGGGTACGGCAAACACGCATTAATCCCGTGCGTCACCGACAACTGCGTCCCGGACACGACTTCGTCCCCTGCCGGGATAGCCCGCCACAACGGGACCCCACCTTGAAGCAACGTGTCCAGCGGTAACCGTGGTGATCCTAGCTCTGCCGCCGTCATACGCACCATCTGACTCGGTGCCCGAGCGGTGAACCCTACCACAAATCGCCCCTCACCGACGAGCATCTGCGCTGCCGCAGCTTGTGACGGCGACAGGCCACACTGATCCACCCAACATCGAAGCCATGCCTCTGGCCAGTTCAAGCCGCGAATGCCCTCATGGCTCTGCTCTGGTTCATCTGCCAGCCCATGTGCGCTGCACGTTCCACGCGGGCCACCGACAACCAGAAGCCCCACGATCACAAAGGGGGCGATCAGACGCAGGAGATTGCGCACGCCGGCCATGGTTCGGTTACCTCAGAGCCGCCGGTGTTCCCGTTCGATCGTCTGATCCTCGACCAAGCCATAGAGAACAGCAAGGATGGCCCCGACCACAATCCCGAGCGGAAAGAGCAACAGATTCCCAACAACCAGCAACCCGATGAAACCCCCGACCGCCCCAACGACCAAGCCCAGCTTCAGCCGCTTGCGGAGGTAGAACCGAGGTGGCGCGATACGGTGAGCCTTGGCGAAATGCTCCTCGATCTCCAGCAGCTGATCCCCTTGGTACTGTCGTTGGGCCTTTGAACCAGGAAGCTCCTGAAACTCCTCCTCCAGCCGTGTCAGGGTATGTTGAAAGTCGCGGCACGTCTCGCACCCGTCGGAGAACTCCCTCACCCGGTTAGCGACGCGCAACAACTCGTCGATGCGGAACTTCGCCCATTGCTTGTCCGTGAAGCTCTCGCGACGATCCTCGATGGCCTGCTCGATCTTCCGGTACCAGATCTCATCCTTGTACATGCGGCTCCCCTCAGGCGATACACAGCACCAGTGTAAACGAGGACATTGTACCGCCGGGTCGCGACACAGGCAACCGGCCCACGACGACGGGGCAAACAGTGCAGACTAATACCGGGAGAGACAACCCTTCTTGATGGGGACGCCACCCTTGCAGCGTGAACGCACGCGAGCGCACTCGTAGAGCCACTCAACCCCAGCAACCCCTGTCCTACTGCCAGGGAAGCCGGTCGAGATCTACATTGCCGCCTGACAGAATGACCCCTACTCTTTGGCCGCAGAACCGGTCGGCATGCTCGAAGAGTGCTGCCACCGGTACCGCTGAGGAAGGTTCGATGATGAACTTCATCCGCTCCCAAATGAATCGCATCGCCTGGATGATGCCTTGCTCAGTTACCGTCACGATGTCGCTCACAGCCGCGCGGATGATAGGAAACGTCACATCTCCGAGGAACGTCCGGAGCCCGTCAGCCACGGTCTCGGCGTTAGTCGGCGGGTGGATTCGTCCATCTCGCCAGGAGCGGTAGGCATCGTCGACTGCCTGCGGTTCAGCCCCTACGGTCCGGCAACCTGCTCCCTGCCCAAGCACGGCCAGAGCCGTCCCAGAAAGCAAGCCACCTCCTCCGACCGGGACCAAAATCACATCGAGGTACGGTAGATCCTCCAGAAGCTCGAGCGCCGCAGTGCCCTGTCCCGCAATCACCCGCGGATCGTTGCTTGGATGGATGAACACAGCGCCGGTCTCGGCCACGACTGTCTCCAGGCGCTGCTCACGATCCAGCGGGTGGTTGCCCGCCCAGACCACGGTTGCGCCGTAGCCCTTAACCGCAGCGACCTTCACTGGCGGAGCGTTCGTGGGCATGACGATAGTGGCGGAGATCCCTCGCAGGCGAGCGGCATAGGCAATCGCCTGCGCGTGGTTTCCGGACGAATGCGTCACCACACCCCGCGCAGCGTCAGTATCCGACAGCGAGAAGACTGCATTGCAGGCGCCACGTGCCTTGAACGAGCCGGTCCGCTGCATGCCCTCGAACTTCAGGAACAGCTGCGCCCCACTCTTCGCGTTGAGCGTCGCGCTAGTAAAGACTGGCGTGCGGTGCACGAAAGGCCGAATTCGACCGGCCGCAGACACAACATCTTCATAGGTGGGCAGCGCCTGCAATCGCAAGCCTCCTTGGTCAGGGTGCGCCGAAGGCCGCTGCACGAGGGCATCGGCTCCGCCGCGCGCACTCAGCGGACGAATCTACTCATAGAGAGCCCCGACGTCGACCGAAACGCCCCACACTCGACTCCCGTCAAGGTCGATCCAGCTACCCGTCTCAACAAGCGTGAGCTGGCCCGGTGCCACACCGCCTGCCGTGAGTCCGGTCACGGTCATTGTCGCGGGGCCGTAGCTGGGCTTTTTGATATACGCTGCCAGCGCGGCGATACGCACCTCACTGATGGCTACATCGCGCGCCTCAACGTGCGATCGATCCTTGCTCACAATGCCGAAGTCTGCGCCAGCAACGGTCACGTTATCGGCTGAAAGATGGCTTGCTTCACCCGTCGAGATCCCTTTGTCGCCCAGATCGCGCAGGACCACATTGCGAACAGATACTCGCGAGCCGCTCACATCGATCCCATCCCCCGCAATAGCGTGGAACACGCTGTCCGAGATCTGCCCTTGGCAGAAATCACCATCGAACGCGTCCGAAGCCGCGTTGGCGAACTCCACCCCGGAAAACACAAACTCCGAACGAATGACGTTGAGGGCATCTTCGGCGCGCGATCCCAGGAAGCGGACGTTGTAGAGCGATACAGGGCTCTCATAGAACGTCACGGCTCCGGTCAGCAGCCAACCATCTACGTTGACTGCATCGGTGTCACGGATGGTAACGTGATCCCAGCGCGATGGGCGATTGGCGTCGAGCACGACAACGCCACGCCAAACATCGTCCAGCGGCTCCAGGACAATCGGCGATGCCTCCGTCCCCCGGAAGCTCAAAGGCCCCCGTACCAGCAAGAAGCTCTCTGGCCCAAACTGAAGCGTCGTGTCGGGCTCCAGTACCAGGCCATACCCCTCTGGGAGCGCGAAGACATCCGTGATCGTCCACGTTCCGGGGGCAATCCCCAACATATGGTCCTCATCCTGGAGCACACGCAGGAAGCTGTAGCGCGCCACGGCAGCGTCCAGGCGCAGCGCCGGCGGCAGCGGGCCTGCAGTGGGGGCCGGGTATGCCGATGCTGCTGGCTGCGTCACGGTTTGGGTCAGCCCCCAGATCTGTGTAGTTAGGTGAACGACAGTCTCGGGCGCAACATCACCGACGACGCTGTTCGGGATCCTCAACCTCGCGTAGGGCATCGAGGTCGCATCGCGTGGCAGCGGCTTCAGGACAACCTCACCACCGGTCACAGCGGCATCCACGACACCGGACGCCGTCTGCGGATCAAGCCAGTCGACATCAATAGGGACTACGGCATCGCTGACCTGCACACTCACAAGTCTGACGGGGAGCGTCGTGAGATTGCCAACATCAAGCCAGAGCGCGCCATCAGCCGCATCTGCCGGCCGGTAGACGTAAGTCATCTGGAAGGGGGTCAATATCTCCCGCAGCGCCACCTGACGCTTCCGCAGGACGTCCCACGGAGGATCCAGCACGTTCGTGCCATCGAGAGCTACGTCGTCGCCAAACTCAGGCATAAGGGCAGCCCGCAGGCTATGGTGGGGCCCCGCATACCGGCGCTCCAGATCGTCCACGTACTCCGACTGGGAGAATGCCCACAGATCCTGCACGTAGGCGCGTTGTAGACGCGCATCATCGTATGCCAGGGCCTGTGAGAGACCCGGAAGCGTCTCCACATCAACGCTCCGATCGCCGCCCAGCGGTTGCGCATCGAACGCGATTGGCTCGAGCAATGTCGTCACAGGATTGTAGTAGAAGCGTAGATTGTGCCAGTAGAACGCGTGCTGCGCGCCCCACAGGTCTGCCAACGCCCAGAACCGCGCCATCGTCTCGGTGTCGTAGACCGCTGAGGCTGGCAGGTCGCCCTGCCACCAAGCACGCAGCTTTCCTACAGCGATGTCTCGTTGAGCCGCCAGCACGGGATTGGATGCCACGGTTCCTGAAGAGAACTCGTCGATGATGTAGAAGCGGTTCAGTCCTGGTGGTGCCGACAGATCGTTCTCGTAGGCAGCCCAGTACGCCCACAGCAGGTCCTCGTTATAGCGAATGATCACGCCCTCGCGCCGGTCCTGGGACTCCACCAATTCCTTGGAGAATCCCTCCTCCACCGCGTAGACGCCCATCGCAACACCATTCTGCACGCCGTTCACGAAGTCGTAGCCAACGGCCAGCACGCCCTCGTCACGGAGATTCTGCATGAACGACCACTCGTTCAGGTAACTCCGCGTCGATGGGTCTTGCAACGAGAAGACGGTCATGCCGTTCAGCGCCGCTCCGCCGCGGGTCTCAACACGATAGGACCACTTGTCCCTGGTGAAATGATCGCCCCAATCCCCTTTCAGGCGCAAGCGCACTAACACGGGAGGATCCTGGCCCAGCCTCAGGGTCGCATCGACGAAGTCTGCTGCGCTGCTCTGCAGGATCCAGCTTTCCAGCGCCTCATCGCGTTTGGCCTCGATCGTGGCCATCTCGCGGGGGGCGATGTCAATGTAGAGCGAAGGCAACTCGTCACCCGTCACTTGCAGCACAGGCGTGGGGCTGGGGTGTGGTACCGGTGTATTGGGGAGCAGGGTCGCGGTCACCAGAGGAGCGCGGGGCTCGTGCCCCTCCCGCAACTGAGGGCCCATCCACATAGCTGCAGACCCGAAACCCGCGACGAACGCCAACACAACGAGCGGCAACATCGCAACGAACGGAGCCCAGCTCCGGCGAGCGCGCGAGCCCGTGGCTTCACGGGACGGAGCCTGCGACACGCCAGGCGGGCGCTGAGGTCTCTCAGGCGCATTTCGGCTTAGTCGATCGCTCTCCTGCACGGACGTGCCCTCCCTGCTCCGCGTGGTCGTATCATCGGAAGTCATGGAATCCCAGTACTCCTGATACATACTTGGAGAACCGATCAGCCGAGGGCGGAAGATACGACAAGGCGTCGTTCACACGCCGTGCGGACAGCGCGTCGGCCGATGCCTTGAGTTCAATCACAACTTGATCCCCGAGCGACGCCGCCACGCTCAGATTCGGGACACAGGTCGAACGCTGACCGTACGCTCGCAGATCAGAGTCCACGGTCAGGCGAATCTCGCCATCAGAAGTGGCATAGTAATCCCTACGATAGCAGCTGACCAAGACCGGTAGAGGGAAATGCTGCAGCCAGAGCCGCGCCGTGCCACCTGCTGCTTCGTCGAGCGCAGCCGCGACCTCTGGCCATCGCGCGTCACTCAGATCCAAATCGACACCCACCGCCACGATCTCTTTCCACCCTGTGGTACCACGCTTCCGCTTGAGCTCCAGCTGCGCATCCGCTACGCGGCTGAGCTGATCACCATACCAGCGCAGACGGAGTTTGGAGCGAACGCCAACGCCGCCCAGATTGGTATTCAGAGAAGCCAATTCCAAGGTGTCGAAGTAGATGTTGTTGACCTGCCGGGGAGGGTACGTACGACGCCAGTGAGCTGGGTGGACCATGACCCAAGCCTTGACATCGCCTAGCAGCACCGATGGCAGCGGGATCTTGACTTCGGTGCGGTATGCCGTCACGTGGACCGGCGGCGAATCGGCTACAGGCCTCATAACCAGGCCTTCAGTACCCTCCACGCACCCCCCTCCCGATTCCACTCGTGACGGCGCGAACCGGTATGCGCCCATCAAGTCCCCACACACAAGTGATCACCGACAGCTCCAGCCCTGCCCGCGATGCCGCAGGTGGCAGAGCGTCGAGAGGGATACGCATTCGCAACACGACTGGCTCCGCGCCTGTGCGCGCACGCAGCACAATCCCCGGTGACTCGACCAGCGCCGCATCTCCAGAAGGCTCCAGAATCCATTCGTGTTTGAGGGTCACAACCCCTTGCTCTCCCAACTCCAGCGCTTGTACCTCGATCGGATAGGGCTCAGTTGCCTCAAACGCCAACTGCAGATAGCCGTCGTCATCCAAGACGGACACTCTGACGGAGCTGGACGGCGTGATGAAGGCCCTCATCACCGCTCGGTTGGTGCTGAGCACATCCTGGATCGCACCGGACCCGCGGGCAGTGCCTCCGAGCATCAGATAGGTGGCGGCGAGGTCGGAGTCTTCGAGAGAAGCATCGACATAGTCTGAATCGCTGTAGGCGCTCAATGCCTGAACGTAAGCGCGCTGAAGCTCAGGATCATCATAGAACTGAACCGCCAGCGGCGTCTGTCCGCTGTGGCGTGCAGCCGCGGCAAGCGGCACAAACCTACCTGAGTCAGAGCTATAGGCTAACCGGAAGACCTGCCAGTCAGGCATAAGAACGCCACGCCATAGGCACGTCAGGGCCAGGTATGTGCTGTACAAGCTCGTGTCCAGCACCTCCGATGAAAGCAAGGCGCCAGATAACAAACCCTCAACGCGGTCAGCAGCGGCTGCTCCCATTGCCGCCAGTTCTGGGTCTCGCTGTGCTGCGCTCTCCCAGTCTCCAGGGGCCTCGTCGACAGCACTTCCTATCCTGAGTTCGGCTGCGGCGAAGCTACTTCCCGGCGCTGCCGGCAGCCCTTCGATCCTCGCCGGCGCCTCAAAGGCGGCCACTAGATCATAGTCGCCACCGGCCGATCCTGGCAAACCGTTGAACGATACGAGCTCCTCGACGGCGTATAGGCCCCAGTCACTCCCGTTCACACTCATCCCAACCACCCGGAACTCTGGGACCGGCAGGCCGGCAGTCTCCAATGCCTGAAAGTACCCTTGGACGAGCGCAGCATCCGGCGTCGCCGGCACCAGCGATGCACGGCGCATCCCCAGCAGCGTACCGCCATCTTCGACGCTCAAGGAAAGAGCAGGTGTCTGGTGGTTGCCGTCTACGAAGCGGGCTTCCTCACTGCACACGCGCGCAGCCACAGATGCACTGTCGCCAGCAACGGCTGCGGGGACACACACAGGTTCGGCGCCTAGACCCTCTGCCGCAGCGTTCACAAGGCGTTGGTAGTCAGAGAAACCAACGTCAAGCTGCAACCTGGGAAGTGTAGAGCGCATCTGTGCCGCACGGAGCGCCAGTGCAGGGGAGGTCACCAGTGCCTGGAGCCCAACGAGGGTGTTCGGCGAGGAAGACCATGCCATCAGCAACGCCCCCAGACATCCGCCCACAAGGCCGCTTACCACAACAAACCACCAGCACCGTGCGGGCCGAGCAGCCAGATCCACCCCGCGGTCTGCTTGCTTGGAAACTCGCAATCAGCCTCCCAGTACCTGCTCCTGCTGCAGGAAGCTAATCTCAATGACCGGAAGGGTCTGCCGTAGATGGTCGACCATGGTGTTGATCAACTGCGGATCGTCACACTCGATGAAGTAGGTCAATTGCATTGTACCGTCGCGGCTGTCCAGCCGGCGAAAGTCGAGGACATCGACATGCTCCAACAGGCAGCTGTTGACGCGCGACAGAAGTCCCGCTTCATCGTCGGCAACCGTCACGTTGAGATACAGGTTGTGGTCGGGCTTTCTGCGGCGCAGCACCGTGCCCAGCGATAGATACGCCAGTAGCAGGACCACCCCGATGATCGTGATCCCGCGCTGTTCTGCGCCGGTTCCCAGCCCGATGGCAATGGCTATGAACAGAAACATCAACTCTTCCGGCTCTTTGATCGCCGTACGAAAGCGCACGATCGACAGTGCCCCCACAAGTCCCAAGGAGAGCGCCAACGAGGACTTCACTACGGAGATAACGATTCCCGTCGTCAGAGTAAGGACGGGCATGAGGCTCGCTAGCCTACGTCGGTTCCCTAGAACCCGACCATAGGCGCGGTAGTACCAGGCCACTGCCACGCTCAATAGAAGCCCCAAGAGCATATCGAGAGCAAACGTGACAATCGGCGCCGCAGACACAGGTAGAGTCTGATCCATACGGTCAACACCTCAAAGTGTGGTTGTCGTTCCACAGTGCGCGAGACTGAAGTGTAGCATAGACCGGGCTGTTGACAACAAGGGTCGTGCGATTACCATGCAGCTGACGGCCGAAATCACACTACCCCTTGAGGTGTGCATGAAGAGACTTGGACACAGCCGCTGGTTCTACAGCACGCTCCTTCTGGCGCTCGTATTGGCTTTGGCAATTGGGTCGGCTGTTCTGGCGCCAGGGGGACAGGTCCACGGACAGATCACCGGCAACAGCGCAGATGTCATCCCAGCTACCGTGCACCTGTACATTGGGAACGATGAGGCCGCCTGGCGCGAGTCGGTTCCGATGTACACTGATCCTCCCACCTTCGACTTTAGCCTGGAAGCCGAACGGATCGACATCCCGTTGCCAACGACACTAGGCTCCACAGACGATAGCTTGTCCCATGTGCCATTCCGCCCAAGTGCCGGCACAGACCTGGCAAGCACTACCGGACCCTTTCTGACCTATAGCACCGCCTTCGGAGGGCAGAGGCGGGATGAAGGCTGGGGTATCGCGGTCGATAGAATCGGCAACATCTATGTCAGCGGCATCACCGAATCGGCGGACTTCGCCGGCATCAGTGGGTACACTGGTGACAAGGACATCTTTGTGGGCAAGTTCAGCCCCTCAGGATTGCTGGTGTACCTGACCCTCATCGGCGGCCAATCGGGTGAGGAAGGCAATGCCATTGCCGTTGACGACTACGGCAACGCTTATATCGCCGGCGAGACCTTCTCCTTGGACTTTCCGGTGCTCAATGCTTGGCAGCCCTACTTTGCAGGCTATGAAGAGGCCTTCCTGATCAAGCTCGATCCAGACGGGCGACTGAACTACGCCACGTTCGTCGGCGGAAGCGGTGCTGACGAGGTCAACGACATCGTGGCGGACAGCGTCGGCAACGTCTACCTTGGCGGCGAGACCTACTCGGACGACTATCCATTGATGAATCCCTGGTCAGCAGACGCCTTCGGACCAGAGGATGAGGACGGGTTCATCACGATATTCAATGCCGAGGGCGATATGGTCTATTCGACACTGATCAGCGCGCCCAGCCGTGACCAAGTCTTTCGCATTGCCGTGGGTGCCGATGGTCACGTCTACGCGGCCGGGATGACGTCCTCCCCGAACTTCCCTCTCGTGAATGCCTTCCAGACGGCCTATGGCGGCGATTGGGACGATTGCTTCGTTCTGAGGCTCGATCCGTGGAACAACACAATGATCTACGCGTCCCTCCTCGGCGGCAGCGGCCGGGACGAGTGCTGGGGACTCGCAGTCAACAGCGAAGGCGAAGCTTACGTGACCGGACACACGCTGTCACCGGATTTCCCGCTGGTTGGCGCCACCCAGCCTAGGCTGGCAGGGCAGGAGGATGCTTTCGTTGCCAAGATCACGCCTGCTGGCGCGTCGTTGATCTTCTCCTCCTTCCTGGGCGGGTCACTCGGCGATCGCGCCCGCGACATAGGGCTCGACACCGGCGGGAACATCTACATCACGGGCGAGACGGAGTCAGTTGACTTCCCCATCACCGGTGCCCTGCAACCCAGCTACAATGGAGCGATGGACGCCTTCGTTGCTGTGCTTGCCCCCTCCCATCAGTTGGCCTATGCCTCGTACATCGGCGGATCGCAGTATGACCGTGGCTACCGACTGTCAGTCGATGACGCCTGGGTGGTTCACATTGCCGGCGGTACGGCCTCAGACGACTTCCCCGTAACACACACCGTCGCGCCCAACGGAGGACAGACCGATGCCTTTGTGGTGGCCTACGGACTGATCCCCACCCCGACTCCTACGCCGACGCCAATCCCTTACGCCGCAGCAGAGATTGGGCCAGAGGGGGGGGCTGTGTGGATGAGCTATCCCGGACATGTGACGCTCTTGACCGTTCCGATGGGCATTCTCACGAGCCCCGCGGTCTTCACGCTTACATATGAACACCGCGCCGACGTCCCAACAGATCTCACCGGGGTGAACCACTTCTTCCGGCTAGATTCCAGCCTCGCACCGGCTTTTCAGGTGGCACCCTATAGACTCCCTGACGGCCTATCACTGGCGCTGGGCTTTGAGCCCGGGCCAGTCATCGAGGATACGGTCACCCTGTATCATCTGGTGGCCAACACGTGGACCACGGATACCATCACGGTAACGTCACGACAACCACGCTATCTCCAGGCCAGTGTAGAGTGGACCGGGGTCTACGGTCTGATGGGCGAGAGCAAGCGCGTCTTCCTCCCGGCGCTTCTGAAGAGTAGATAGAGCGCCCCCGCAGCGGTCTCTCATTCGTGCGGCGCCTGCGAACGCAGGCGCCGCGCCATACAGCCCAGCCGATAGAGTTGCTGCCCGGAGTTCAGCGCGCCGGGCGACACAACAGTGACTGTCCCCAAGCAGGCCTCGTCCAGCGACTCGCACGCTGTAGGATCGACCCGCCAGTCTCTGATGTGATCATTGCCTCCGCGCCCAACAAACACCGCGCCGTCGTCACTCCCCAGACGATCGAATGGCACATCGAAGACAACGCCGTCGGCCAGGATACCGAAGGAATAAGGGGTCACCTGCTGCCCTTCGGCGACAAAGTCCACACCGACATCGTCGCTGAAGGCCATCGTGGGGCCCGGTGCTAGGAGCGCCAGGTTGTCATCCTGCGTTCCCAGGCCAAAGCCCGGGTCTGTGGAAACATCCAGCGTGCCATTTCCCACGTAGAGGATCAGGCGCCGGTCGACCGCGTTCAGATCATCAGCCGGGAAAGCGGCCGAGTTGGCGTCAGACTCGGTCGCCACAATCAGAATCACAGTGCCACACGGCACTTCGGCCAGGGCGTCGTCATCGGGAAAGATGAGCGAACCCTCGGCGACACCTGTCTTGCTATCATTATCGGTTAGCCGCCAACCACGGAGGTCAACCGGGGCGGCGCTGCGGACCAGCAGTTCAATCCAGTCGCCTTCCAGCGGCCGGTATCCCAACGTGGGATACTCAGTACCGTCGTCGTTGATCCATATCTCGTTGATTAGCACGTCATCCGGATAGGGCCCAAGCTCGTCCTGTCGCCGTTGCCCAAACTCGGCCGTCAAGACCACCGGCTGGTCGAGTGTGACTGTGATGGCCGTAGACGTGGCGTCGCTGGCACCCGACCAGCGAGAGAAGCCATAGCCGGGTTGCGGAACCGCAGTCAGGGTGAGAGCCGTCCCTGGAACGTACTTGCCCTGCCACTCCGACGCTCCATCAAGAACACGGATCCCATCGACGTACAGCGACCCGGTCCCCGGAGGTATGACGCGGAGGGACAGTGCGGCAGACATACCAGACTGGTCCGCTGTCGCGCCCCAGCGCGCCTCGTAAGCCGCCTGAAACGCAGCGACCTCCCGACTCCAGGGAGGCACGGCGGGCCATCGCGTTCGTTCATGGTCGAAGCTCGGGGCCAGCGCGCTCTCCAGCGGGCCGACGTACGTCGCGACTGAGCCGGGGTCGAGGATCGTGCTCGCGAGATTGGCGGCGCGGCGCTCGAAGCGTTCGCGATATTCTGGGTTCTTCAGCAGTGCCGTCAGTAGCAGGTCAAAATCCGCCCTCCGCGCCCTCTGAGTCGCGGCGCCCTCATACACCCAGAACCATCGTCCTCCCTGCGACCTCACCGTGATAAGCGCCTCTGGTGGAAAGTCGAAGTGTCGATAGAGAATAACAAAGTCGGTGAAGTTGTCCAGATCAATGCGGGCCGCGAACCACGCCAGGGTCTCCGGCTCGGCCATGTCCCCCTCGCCGGCTCGGTCGATCAGAGCGTCCCAGTCATCATCCACTCCATCGCGCGGATTGCCCTCCTGCAAAACATCGACGACGGACAAATCGAAACCATCGGACAGCATGAAGCGATCGACGCGTTCGGTCAGACGATAGAGCCCCCAGGACGAACCGTTCACGAACACCCACATAAACCGGCCCTCGGCTACTGGGAGGCCCAAAGCCTTCGCGACGCCGCTCACGACCTGATCGCGCAGCAGAGTCCACA
>JAXDDO010000011.1:0-18323 GCA_034676805.1 Anaerolineae bacterium
GTCCCAATCCCGCCGCCGATGTGTTCAGGCACATCGCTCAGGTCGAGATCTGGGAGGTCGATCGCCGCAACCGCAACGACATTCCCGATCGCGTCCTCAAGTGGCTCAGGACGCACATCGACTGAGCAGCCCCCCCCTCTCGCTTCGACCCTATCTCCTGGCGAGGCTGCTCCGTGCCGGTCAGCCTGCAATCGACGCGATCGGCCCCGGCGGCCTCCCGGCAGCGGCCCCCAGCGTCTGGCCTCTGACCTTCCCCTCCGAACGCTACCGCCTAGCCGGTGGCCCTCGGCGCTTGCCTTCCCGCGTCCGGTCCTGGGCACCCGGGACCAAGCCTCACCCCTCCCCGCGTCTTGCCCGCGCCTCGAACAGCCGGGCCGTCTCGTCGTCGATGTTGCAGAAGCGCACCTCCGCGATTCCCGACTGGGCCGTCTCTGCGAAGTAGCCCACCACAGCCTCCCAGATCACATCGACCGCCAGAGGCTTTGGAAAGCCGAAGATGCCCGATGAGATGGCAGGCAGCGACACCGTCTGCACGCCGTGCGCATCGGCCAGCGTCAGCGCTGCGGCTACCGCCGAGCGCAGTAGACCCGGCTCGTGCCCTGCGGTACGCCATACCGGTCCCACGGCATGGATCACGTACTTGGCTGCAAGCCCACCCCCGCCGGTGATGGCCGCCCCGCCTGTGGGAACTGGACCGTGCTCGCGTACCCAGAGATCGCTCTCACGCTGGATCTCCGGCCCGCCGCGTCTCGCGATGGCCCCGGCGACGCCGCCCCCATGGTCCAAGCGCCCATTGGCGGCGTTCACAATCGCGTCGACCACCTCCAACGTGATGTCACCGCGCACCACGCGCAACTTCTGACCCGTGGTCAACGTAATAGTAAGCAGGACCTGATTGGATGACATGCAAGCGCCTCCCTTCACGCCGCGTACCCGCGGTTGCGCCGGTTGGCATCGCGCGTTGCGCGGCTTCACACATCGGCGTTTCCATGCTACAATCGGTGTTAGAAATGGCCAACTCGAGACGTACTGGCCTCGCCCGGTCACTTAACAGGGGAACCGCAGGAGGGATAGGATGAGTCTGCTCGACAATGTCAAGGACGAGATGTTCGGCCTGGAGAAGCTAATCGCCAAGATTCCCGGCTACAAGGGTTACAAGGAGAAGGAACAGCGGCGTGAAGCGGACAGGCTGCTGCGCGATCACATCGTCAACCGTATGCGCACGGTCAAGACGCAGCTCGACGTACTGCAGACCGACCTGATCTCGGCGGGCAAGATCGACCTGCTCGACGAGACGGGCAGTGCCGCCACCCAGATCCAGACCTTCATCGACCGCGTGCGCACCGCTGCCTATGGCTACAGTGGCCTGTTCGACGCCGTCCGGATCAAGGAAGATGATCTGGACCGGGTCTATGAGTTCGACTCCGCACTGCTCAGCTACACCGATCGCATCGAGGGCGCCATCGCCCGCGCCCGTGAAGGGCTCGCTGGTGAGGACGCGCGCTCGCTCATCCTGCTCGTGCGGGATCTGGCCCGTGAGGCCAATGCCACCTTCGATGAGCGTGCCGACGTTCTCCGCGGCACGGCCCAGTAGCGCCGGATGCCCTGGCGCACTCGCTAGTTAAGCCTGAATGGAGGTATAGACAATGGCACGCGTTTTCGACATTATCGAACACATGGATGAGGGCCAGGATGAAATGGTCCACCGCTTTCCAGAGCGGGGAGGAGGCGACTTCCGCATCGGCAGCCAGCTCATCGTGCGCGAGTCACAGGCCGCTGTGTTCTTCCGCGACGGGAAGGCGCTGGATACCTTTGGCGCCGGACGGCATACCATTACGACCGCCAATGTCCCCCTGCTTGTCGACCTGATCGGCAAAGCCTTCTCGGGACAGACCCCGTTCAAGGCCGAGGTCTACTTCGTCACCACTCGCGAGTTGACCGACATGAAGTGGGGAACCCCCCAGCCGATCACGATCCAGGACCCGATCCTGCGGATGGCCCGCGTGACAGGCTATGGCACATACGCTGTCCAGATCACGGACCCCCAGCTCTTCGTGTCCAAGATCGTCGGCACCCAGAACCTCTACCGCACCCGTGACATCCAGGGGTTCTTCCGCAGCATCATCCTCACCAAGATGATGGACCTCATCGGCGAGATGGGCAAGTCCATCATCCAGATGGCGGCCTTCGCCGAAGAGCTTTCGGCCGGGGTACGCGCCAAGGCGGCTGAGGAGTTCGCCTCCCGTGGCGTCACGCTCAACTCTTTCTACATCGAGTCGATCTCCCCCACCGAAGAGACAGCCAAGGCGATCGACACCGCCGCCTCGATGGGCGCGATCGGCGATATGGGGGCCTATATGCAGTACCAGGGTGCGCAGGCCATGGTCGAAGCGGCCAAGAACCCCAACGCCGGTGCAGGCACGGGTGTTGGCCTTGGCGCGGGCGTCGGCCTGGGCGCTGCGGTGGGGCAGATGTTCGGCCAGTCGATGCAGCAGGGACAGCAGCAACAGGCTGGAGCCGCAGCACCGCCGCCCGTACCGCAGCAGGCCACCTTCCACGTGGCCGTTGGCGGACAGCAGGCCGGCCCATTCGACATGGGCACCATGCAGCAGAAGATCCAAGCGGGCGACGTTCAGCGCGACACTTTGGTGTGGAAGCCCGGGATGGCAAGCTGGACCAAGGCGAGCGATGTTCCGGAACTCGCCGGCCTCTTCCCCCAGTCGCCGCCGCCTCTGCCCTAACACAGGATCGCCTGGTTGCTGTGGGTTCTGACGATTCCCCCAGCGGCCCTCTGCTACATATAGAATAGGGCCCTTCCGAGTATTCGGAAGGGCCCTGTCTTTGACGACACCTCATCTGGGACGGTGCTGAGCCTAGGGCAGAAACCTCTCTGCGTAGTGACACGCCACCCTATGGCCCGGCCGCAACTCTCGCAGCGGTGGCACCTCCACAGCGCAGTTCGGCTGGGCGATCGGACAGCGCGGGTGGAACACACACCCACTTGGCGGGTTGATCGGATTCGGGATCTCCCCCTCCGGCATGGGTTCGGCACGACGCGCGTGGGGGTCGGGCACTGGCACCGCCGCCAGCAATGCCTGTGTGTACGGATGCAGAGGATACTGGTAGACCTCACGCAGCGGCCCGATCTCCATGATCTTCCCCAGATACATGATGGCGATCCGGTCGCAGATGTACTTCGCCGTCGCCAGATCGTGGGTGATGAACAAATAGGTCAGGTTCAGTTCGCGCTTCAGCTCGTTCATTAGGTCTAGCAGCAGCGCCCGAACACTGACATCCGCCATAGCAATCGGCTCGTCAGCCAATACCAGATCTGGCCTGGTCACCAGCGCCCGCGCGATCACTGCCCGCTGACGCTGGCCACCGGAGATCTGGTGCGGAAACTTGTTGTAGAAGAAGTTCGCCGGCGACAGCCCAACGCGCTCCAGTATCTCCACAACTGCATCCCGCCTGGCATCGGCATCCATTTCGGGAGCGTGGATCTCCAGTCCGTAGCCGATGCCCTTGCCGAGCGACATCCGCGGGTTCAGCGACGCCATTGGATCCTGAAAAATCACCTGCATTCGCCGGCGCAGCTTGCGCAACTCAGTGCTGCTTAGCTTCGCCAGGTCCTGCCCGTCGAAGATCACCTTGCCGGTCGTCGGACGGCTCAAGCCCAACACGACCCGCCCCGTCGTTGACTTGCCGCTCCCACTCTCTCCTGCTAGCCCAAAGACTTCACCGCGTTCGATCTCGAAGCTCACGCCGTCAACCGCGCGTACGTGCAGCGCCTTTTCGCCAAACAGCCTGTGCAGGAAGCCCTGCTGCACAGGGAACCACTTCCGCAGGTCACGCACCTCGACCAGGATGTCGCGTTTGTCTGCGTCGCTCATACCATCTCCTCCCAGTTGTCGGGGTGCTTCTCGTACAGCCAACAGTGCACAAGATGGTTCCCTTCAGGATCCACCGGTAGCAGCGTCGGCCGAAGCTGGCTGCAGATCGGCATCGCCCTTGGGCAGCGCGGGTGGAACCGGCAGCCTCGCGGGGGGCGTGTCAGGTTCGGTGGCTCGCCCCCCATCTTGTAGAGTTCCTCGCGCTCGTCCAGCTCGATGCTCGGCACCGACCTGAGCAAACCCACGGTGTAAGGGTGCAAGGCATTATCGAAGAGCTCCGTCGTGTCAGCGATCTCGGCCATCTGCCCCGCATACATCACCGCGGCGCGATCGGCGATCTGCGCCACGAGGGCGATGTTGTGCGAGATCAACAGGAACGTCAGGTTGTATGCATCGCGCAGGCGTTTGAACTCATCGACCAGTTTCGCCTCAACGATCACGTCTAGCGATGTCGTGGCCTCGTCTGCCACGATGAGGTCAGCATTGAGGACCAGTCCGAGCCCCGTCATAACGCGTTGGCGCATCCCTCCCGAGAGCTGGTGTGGGTAATCTCGCAACCGGTTGGTGCGGATACCCAGGGTCTCGACCAGCGTTCTGGCGCGGTCGAGGGCCTCTCGCAGCGGGGTCCGCGGTTCGTGAACCTCGATCGCCTCGGTGAAGTGCTCGTCCACCCGCTGCACCGGATTCAACGACGTCATCGGGTCCTGGAAGATCATGCTGACGCGGCGACCGCGAAAATCGCGCATCTGTCTATCGTCATAGGTCATGATATCTTCGCCGTCGAAGATGATCTGCCCACCGCTGATCTCAGCCGGCGGGGCGATCAGGCGCATCAGCGCTTTGCCCATGGTGCTCTTCCCGCACCCGCTCTCTCCTACCAATCCCAGAATCTCACCCTTGTAGATGTCGAACGACACCTCGCTGACCGCGCTGAGTGTACCCAGCCGTGTGTGGTAAGTGACCGAGAGATCACGCACCTGCACCAAGACCTCTTTCTGCTGCTCCGTGGTTGTCATACTACACCTCCGACAGCCGCGGGTTGAGGATCTCAGAGAGGCTCTCACCCAGCATGCTGAACGCGAACGTCACCAGAGTCACCATCGCGCCGGGGAACGTGATCAGCCACCACGCACGCCGCAGATAGTCCTGCCCGCGCGCCAGGTCGATGCCCCAGTCTGGCGTGTCCGGCGGGATCCCGAAGCCCAGGAAGCTCAGTCCCGCTTCCGTCAGGATCGCGTCGGCCACGTTCACGGAGAAGATGATCACCACCGATGGGATCACGTTCGGGAAGATGAAGTCCTTCATGATCCGGAAGCCTGTGGCTCCCAGGCTGCGAGCGGCCTCGACGTAGAGCTCTTCCTTCACTGACAGAGTCTGACCCCGCACAATGCGGTAGTAGGTGGGTACGTAGAGCACAGCGATAGCGATGATGATATTGCCGATCCCCGCACCCAACACAGCAGCGATCGCGATCGCCAAGATGAGCCCCGGGAAGGAGTACAGGCTATCCATCAACAGCGTCATGACTCGGTCGAAGGTACCGCCCACGTAACCACTCAGGATCCCCAGGGGCACGCCCAACACGAGCGCCACGACCGCCGAGCTCAACCCAACGATCAACGCGATACGAGTGCCCCAGATGATCCTGCTCAACACATCCTGCCCAATCTGGTTAGTGCCCAGCACGAACCCGCGTTCGGCAGCCTCGCGCAGCCCACTGGCAACTTCCAGCTCCCCGAATCCTTCGAGAACGCCCTCCAAGTTGTCCGGTGAGGCAACCACCGCATCGATCTCCCCGGCTGCCAGCGCAGCCAGGGCCTCATCGATTACCTCATAGCGGCTGGGCCGTGGGCCGTAGGGAACACCAAGCCCCTCGGCGCGTGCCTCTGCATTGAGCTCGTCCACAGCCTCACGCAGCGCCTGCGCCGCTGGTGTGCCCAGCACGTAGCCGACTGTATGGCTACGCTCCCCTACCTCTGCCAACATCGTAATGGCGTCCTCGACTCTCGTCACGAGCACGTATTCCGATGGCGGATCACCCGGCGCCAGAAGTGAGGGACCAACTTCCTCGCGCGGGTCGTGGGGTGCAAACCATTGAGGAAAGGCCCCAACACAGATGATGAAGAGCAGCAACACGGCACTGATCGCCACGAACCACCAGTCGGCCCCATACCACTTGCGCGCCAGGAACAGCCGTCGCACGAAACCCACGCGATCCAGCTCCAACTGCCATTCAGGCACCTCAACGTCAGCCACCCGTTGTGCGCCGGCGGCCGCTTCTCGTCTTCGTTCGCCCATTGTCGTATCTCCTAGTAGCGGATGCGCGGATCGATGAACGCGTACAGAACATCGACCAGCACACTGATGATGCCCACGAACAGCGCGAACACCGCAATCACCGACTGCACAGCGTTATAGTCGCGCAGCTCGATGCGCGTCACCAGGTACCGTCCCATTCCGGGCCACGAGAACGTCGTCTCCGTCAGCACAGCCCCTGCCAGCAGCAGCGCAAACTGCAGTCCGATCAGCGTCACAATGGGGATGAATGTGTTGCGTAGCGAATGCCGAAACACGAGCCGGTTCTCAGGCAACCCCCTCGCGCGGCCGGCCGTGATGTAGTCCGACTGGAGCGTCTCGATCATGTTGACGCGGGTCAGACGGATGAAGGGCCCGACCAGGATCAGGCCAAGCGTGATGGAGGGCATCGCCAGGTGACGCAACAGCGAGACCAGGGCAGGCCAGTTGCGTCGCAGAATCGCGTCGAGAACATAGAAGTTCGTGATCGGCTGGAAGTCGCGCAGCAGGGTTGCTTCCATACGACCGGCAAGCGGGAAGATCGGCAGCCGTACCGCGAACAGGATCTGAAACATCAGCCCCAAGAAGAACACCGGAATCGCGTAGACGATGATGCTGAACACGCGAATCGCGTAATCGATGAACCCCTTGCGATACTTCGCAGCTAACGCGCCGCTGAATATCCCCAGCCCGGCGGTCAGAGCCATGGCAGGCAGAGTCAGTTCGATCGTAGCTGGCAACCGCTCGCCGAGCTCGTCACGGATCGGGCGCTCACCTTGGGTAAGCGCATTCCCGAAGTCCAGCCGGATCATTTGCCAGATGAACTCGAAATACTGCACGTGCAGAGGCCTGTTCAGGCCCAGCCGCTCTCGAATAGCCTCCGCCTGTGCCTCGCTCACGCGTGGACCCAACTGAGACCGGATCGGGTCACCAGGCAGAACACGCATTACGATGAACACCATCGTCACAAGAATGAGAACCATCGGAATCGTTAGCAGGATGCGCGTGATGATGAAATTCCGAAAGGATGCTGACATATCAAGACTCCATTCTAGCGGGCCCCATACACCTCACGGTATTATAACGGCATCCGCGCCTCGCGCACGACGAACTACGCTGAGAGATTCAGTCTGGATGCCGTCCCGCCGTTTTGTGACCCGCAAAATGCGGGGCGGGAGGTGACCCTCCCGCCCCGCGCGTCGACCGTTACGGCTCGGCGCTGACTAGGGCACCACCATGTAATTGTGGTTGAAGACCAGGTAGCGCAGCGCCGGTGCGTCAACCAACATCACGGTAAGGCCCGCGACGTCCTCGAGTCGGGCCGCCTCGACCGGGCCCAGAATCCGCCACGCGATATCGATCTCGCCCGTCTCGACCGCATTGCTCATAGTCGTCGGATCGGCGAAGTATCGGATGATCACGTTGGGGATCGCCGGCGCCTCACCGAAGTATTCGGGGTTCGCCTCCAGCACCATCTGCTGCCCCGGAGTGTGGCTGACCATCCGGTAGGGGCCGATGCCGTCCAACCGCTCCGGGAAGGCCACGATCTGATCCACCGGGAAGATGTCGGGATGACCGATGACGAACGGGCCCGTCGCAGCGATGGACGGGAAGAACCCGAAGGAGTCGTTCAGGTGATAGACCACGGTCAGGTCGTCGAGAGCCTCTACGCTCTCGACGTAGATCTGAACCAAGCCCGACACCTGCCCCTCCAGGCTGAAGCGTTCCCACGCCCGGACGTAGTCGGCAGCCGTCACCGGCGTGCCGTCGGCAAAGCGCAGGTCGTCGCGCAGCGTGAAGGTATAGCTCAACCCATCCTCACTGACTTCTGGCGCGCTTGCCGCCGCAGCCGGGATGAGTTCAGCCGTTCCCGGCGTGTAGCCCATTAGACCTGCCCCGGTGTTCTTCAGGATCTCCCAGTCATGGGTAGCGTAGGCATCCTGCCCGTCCAGGCTGTTCACCTCATCCGTCGTGCCGATGATGATGGTGTCCGTGCTGCCCGAAGCAGGCGTTGCGCCCTCGCCGAACGACAGGACATTGTAGTTGAACTCGAAAGGCGGACCGACGGTCACGCCCTCGACACCATCGCGGTAGACGATGAACTCCGGCTCCCACCATAGCGGGATCGTGGGGACCTGCTCAGCGAAGTATACGCCGATCTCCTCATACAGTTGCTCGCGCTCTGCCGCATCCGACGTACTCGCCGCACGCTGCAAGAGATCGTCCATCATCTCGTCGCAGTAGAAGACGCCGTTATCGGGCGACTGCAAACACGACGCAAATGGCGTGAGCCACGTGTCAGGATCCACGAAGTCAGGGAACCAGCCCAGCATGAACATCGGGAACGACTCGCCTTCCACGAAGCTGTTCACGTACTCGGCCCAGTTCTGGCTCTGCAGGTTCACCCGGATCAGCCCTGTCTCCTCGAACTGCTCCTTGAGGACCTGCATCACATCTGCGGTTGTCGTACCGTAGTGTTCCGGCGGATACCACAGATCAAACTCAAACGGCGCATCCGGCGTGAACCCCTCACCCTCGAGCAGCGAGATCGCCATGTCCAGATCGCGCGTTCCGTAGAGATCCAGGAAGGGCTCCGTTGCGTAGGGATAGCCTGGTGGCACCATGTGATAAGCTGGGATATTGCGCCCCTCAAACACCCGGTCGACCAGCGCTTCGCGATCGATCGCAGCCGCAATGGCCTGCTTCAGCGCCGGTGTCCACAGCGGGACCGGTTCACCCATCGGCTCCTCGGTAGGTTCCTCGGTAGGTTCCTCCGTTGGCTCCTCTGTAGGTGGCTCCGTCGCCTCCTCCGTGGGAGGTTGCGTTGGCGTGGGTGCAGCTGTCGGCGTACCACAGCCGCTCAACACCACCGCTAACAGCACAAAGACAGTCAAAAAGCTATACACTATTCTGCGGGACATCATCTACACTCCTTCCTTAGGTAGTATACTCCCCTCACCACATCGATTTACTATACCACATCTTGCAAAAAAAGCACCCCATCCGCGGGTTAGGTTACGTCCTGGCCAGGTGACCAGGTAGAACGGGCTCACCGTCCGGCGCTGGCACCGGCCAGACCGATGCCCAAAAACAGGCACACCCCGATCCAAAGTGCGGTCGGGGTGTGCCTGTCTCCCTCGACTGGTTCGGTGCGTCTGTCTACACCATTACCCGGCGTCCTCCGGCTCGACTCCCAGCGCCTTCTCCAGCGCAGTCCGCGCCTCCTCCGCAAGCTGCGGACGCATCGCATTCTTGCGAAGCCAGCGCTTCACCTCGACGCCCCGGATCGCAGGCACCGGTGCCGTATCGTTGTCGATCTCCAGCGTCACTTCAGGGTGGGTAAAGAGGATGAGGCTCCTGACAGGTACTTCCACGGCTTCTGGCAGGTGTTTTGCTATCGCGGCCTCGATGATCTCTCGCTCGGCGTGGGCCATCTGGTCGGGCCTGGCCAGCGACTCCTGGCCGGCGAAGCGCCGCAGAAACCCCATTTTCTGGCGGTGCTGCCACTTGCCATCTTGATACGTGACGAGGCCTCCCTGCGTCTTCACTGTGAACACGGTCACCCCGCCTGACTCCAACAGCACACACGGCACCGGCAGCTTATGCAGGAGCAGTGTGTAGCTATTGTCCAGCCCCTTGAGCAACTCGGGCACCCGTTTGTGGTAGGCCAGCGGGCCAACGTAGCGTTCGCCCAGATAACTGCCGACCAACGAGACCAGGAAGCCCACCCAGACCAGGGCCATTGATGCCCACATCAGCTCCTGCCTAACGAAGAGCAGCACCGCTGCTGCCACCAGCACCAACAACCCAACGAAGGGCGCGCGTTCGCCGATCTTCATTCGGGTCTTGATGTGCGACTCGTTCGCAACAATCCGCATAATGCCTCCTAGTGACGTGGCCGCTTACGCCGCCGTCGTGGCCTCTTCGAGCCCGGCCTTGATGGTCGGGACGACCTGCGCCGTGACCGCCTCGCGCGCAACCCGGACCGCGTTCTTCACCGCCTTGGCGTTCGACCGCCCGTGGCCCACAACGACGACCCCGTTAACCCCCAGCAAGAGCCCGCCCCCTACCTCAGCATAGTCGAGCCGACGCAACAGCCTGCGCAGTCCGGGCAACAACAGCAGCAACCCCGGCAGCCCCACGATGACGGCGGGGAGCAGCAAGATCAGCCCGACCTTCGCCAAGACCGGCCCCAGCAGGTCACGCTGGATCATCCGCTTGAGGAAAGAGGCCACCGCTTCGGCGGTCTTGATATGGATGTTGCCTGTGAACCCGTCGGTGACGACCACGTCGGCCTCACCCTTGACGGCCTCCTTTGGCTCAACGTTGCCCACGAAGTTCAGGTCGGCTGCCCTCAAGAGCGCAGCGGCCTCGCGCAGAACCAGCGTGCCCTTCTCATCCTCCTCACCGTTGGCCAGGAGACCGATGCGGGGAGCTTCGATGTGCAGGACGCGCTCAGCGTAGATGCGCCCCATATGCGCGAACTGGAGCAGGGTCTCAGGCGTTGGGTCGGCGGTCGCCCCCATATCCAGGAACAGCATCTTGCCCATGGTGATGGGGTAGACCGTGCACAGCGCAGGTCGCCGGATGCCCCGGATGCGGCGCAGATCGAAGATCGCCGACGCGAGGCACGCGATCGTGTTGCCGGCGGACACGAAGGCATCCGCCTCGCCATCGCGCACCATCCGCATCCCCACACGAATCGATGAGTCCTCCTTGCGGCGGACATCATCGGAGTGATCGGCCATCGTCAGGACCTCCGGCGCGTGCACAATCCGGATGTCAAGGCCGTCAACCGTGTGTTTGGCCAGCTCCTCGCGGGTGCGGTCCTCCGGCCCCACCAGGATTATCTGGTCGCCCCACGCCCGCGCCGCCAGCACCGCCCCTTCGACATCGGGGCCCGGGCAATTATCCGAACCGAACGCGTCTACCACAATGCGCATCGTTGCCTCCATCGGCCGCCATGCTCACGCGCCCCAGAACCAAGAGGGCTCCTCATCCTCGTCTCTCCGCTCCTCCTGCGGCAAGACCATCCACCCCTCATCTTCATCCAGCCCGCCCATCGCGATCATCGGGAGCGGTTTCCCCGTCAGCCACCGTTCTGCCGCCAACGGTAACTCCACCCGCGACCCCTGAACGATGCGCGGGTCGGGCAGCGAATCCACGAAACGGCGACCATACCGCTTGGTCAATAACCGTTGATCCAGGACGACCGCGATCCCCTGATCTGACGCCGTTCGAATGAGGCGCCCGAACCCTTGCAGGAAGCGCAGCACCGCTTCGGGCACCATAAAGTCATTGAATGCGTCCTCGTACGCCTCCGATCGCGCGGCCACGATCGGGTCATCCGGAACATCAAACGGCAGCTTCACGATCACCAAGCACGACAGCGCCTCGCCCGGCACATCCACCCCCTCCCAGAACGAACGGGTCCCCATGAGCACGACCCGCTCGCCTGTTCTGAAGGTCTCCAGTAGCTGTGCTCGCGACGTGCCAGTCCCCTGAGCCAGGACCGTGATCCCGGCCCGCGCCAGCGGCGCCGTGATCGCCTCGGTTGTCGCCCGCAACTGGCTGTAGGACGTGAACAGAACCAGCGCGCGCCCCTGCGTCGCCTCTAGCAAACCAACGAGCGTGTCCTCCACGCTCTTCTGGTACCCTGGCGTACGGGGTTCGGGCACGTCAGTCACGACGTACAGCAGCGCCACCGACGAGAAGTCAAACGGCGACCCTAGCGCCAGCTCCTCGGCCTCCGGCGGCACGCCAAGACGGTCACGTAGATACCCAAAGCTGCCTTCGATGCGTAGCGTCGCCGACGTCAGGATCACCGAGCGCTTCTTGGCAAAGAGATGCTCCTCGATGAGCGGCCCCACATGGAGCGGCGCCGCATTCACCATCATCGGCCCAGTCCCCGAGCTCTCCAACCAGTAGATGCTGTTCTCGGTCGGTGTGACGATGAAGTGGTGTAGCTGTTCCTCAGCCGCCGCCAACACGCGCGTAACGCCCTGCAGCCGCGCTCGTGCGCCCTCGAGTTCCGGCATGTCGACGTCCACGGCATCCTGCAGGCCGTCGACCAGAAGGCCCAGCCCATCGACCAGCATCTCAAAGTGCGGCGCTGCCTGCGACCAGACGCGCACCAGCTCTTGCCAGTTCGACGTCTCGCGCAACACCTGCGTCACCCGCAACCGTGTCCCATACTGGTTGTTCGATCCGGCTTGATCGTTCAGTAACCGTTCCAGGTCCTGGAACACAGCCTCCACATACCCTTCGACGCGCTCGCCGGCCTCCCGCAGCTGGATCAGCACCTCGCGCACCCGCATGACCGTGTTGCGCGGAAGGCCATCGGCCGCGAGCGCGACCTCGTCGAGCAAACTCGGGAAGCCCCGGCTCGACCGCAGCAGCCCGTCAAATGCGCGCACCAGTTCCGGCCACTGCGTGGTGTAGCGTAGCGAGGCCGTCGTCGCCCGTTCCAGATGGTGGGCCTCGTCGACGATCAGGAGATCGTACTCCGGAAGGACCCGATTCTGTGTCGCGATGTCTGCCAGAAGCAGCGCATGGTTCACAATCAAGAGATGCGCACTCTCTGCCTTGGCCCGCGCACGATAGAAGAAACAGCCATCGCTTGCGTAGTAGGCGCACCGATCTGGGTCGCATGCCTCATTGCCGGCCGAGATCGTATGCCACACACTCCGCTCGCCAGCGGTCGGCAGGAACAGTGCGTCGCCGTCGCCATCCAGGGTGTTGGGTAGCCACAACAACACCTTGGCCAGCACCCTCATCTCGTCGTCGTTCATCGGTCCGCGCCGCCGCAGTGCCTCGAACTGCTGACGGCAAAGGTAGTGCGACCGTCCCTTGAGCGCCTGTGCGCGGAATTCGTAGAGCGCATCGCGCAGTTGGGGAATATCCTTCGTCGCTAACTGCTCCTGCAGATTGATCGTGTTCGTGGAAACCACGACGCGCTGCTGGTTCATCACAGCCCACTCCACGGCGGGCAACAAATACGCCAGCGACTTTCCCGTACCCGTTCCGGCTTCTACAATGAGATGCTGCGCACGGTTGAAAGCCTCGCCCACGGCCTGCATCATCTCCACTTGCTGGTCGCGGTACTCGTATTGAGCGTACGCCGCAGCAATGGGGCCGTCGGGATCCAGCAGCGCGGTCAGGGCCACAAGATCAATCTGGCGTGGCTCGCGCCTCGGATTAAGCGGAGCATAGTCCTGTTCATCAACGATGAACAACGGCCCCGCAAGGTCGCCGCCGCGTCGCGCTGCAAGTTGCGCGCCGATCCCGCCGCGAAATCCATAGCGTTGTCGCGCGTAGAGCGCATCGCCGAAGAAGTAGGCCCCGCCCCACCGTATGCGCTGTCCCAGCCGCACAAGCTCGTTCAGCGTTTCTTGCGGAAGTTGTGCCGCCCGCTCGAGCAGCGCCGCGAAGAGCGCATATGTCATCTCGGCATCGTCTAGCGCCCGGTGCGTCTGCTGGGGCAACTCGATCCCCAGCTCTCTCACCAGGTTGCCCAAGCTGTAGCGGCTGGCGTGCGGCACCAAGATGCCCGCCAGTTCGAACGTGTCAATCGCCGGATTGCCCTGAAGCGCGCGATGCCGGCGGAGAAAAGCGAGGTCAAACTGCACATTATGGCCCACCACCGGGTCACGCCCTGCAAACTGCATGAGCTGGCGGGTCGCCTCGGCAGCACCAATGGCTCCCTCGACATCAGCATCCGTGATGCCCGTGAGCTCCGTGATAAACGGCGGGATCTTGCGGCCTGGGTTGACCAACGTGGAAAACCGCTCCAGCACTTGATCCTGGTCGAACCGCACCGCGCCGATCTCGATGATGGCATCGCGCATCGCATCGAGCCCGGTTGTCTCCAGGTCAACAGCAACGTAGGTCTTCGGCATTCGCGTCCTTTCTAGCCGCCCGCATCGTCGAGACAGCGTGGGCCGACACACCAAGTTGGGCGCCGCCGTCATTATACAGTACTTGAGCCGAAACTGTAGCACTCCGCCGCGCCATGAGCCGGCGCCGGGCATCAGACAGATGGACACGCTTCCCGGCCCGCATCGCCTTCACCGCAGGCACCGAGCCCCGACATCTGCCGCAAGGCGCCCTACCGGCTAACCTCGGTCTCCGCGCGTTCCCAGCGCTCGACCAGACGTATCAACTCCGCCTCCACCTCCCGGTATGCCTCATCGAGCGAAGCCACCAACGCCCAGTCCTGTGCCTCGACAGCGTCCGCGAGCGCGTGCGCCAGTTCCTCCACTCGCAACTCCTGGGCATCAATGGCCTCCACAAGACCTTCGGCGGCCTCGCCCCTGCCCGTGGAGGCCCGCGCCGCCTCTCGCCTGGCTTGAGCAGCCCGCTCAACCTCGTGCGCCACAGCCTTCTCGGCTTGGCGAGAGTCTCGCTCCGCGGCCCGGGCTGCCATATAGGCCGTGTAGTTCCCGGGGTACACCCGCAGCCGCCCATCCCGTAGCTCCCAGACCTGCGTCGCCAGGCGGTCGATCAGGTAGCGATCGTGCGAGACCATCAGCACAGTGCCCGGGAAGTTGCGCAACGCATCCTCCAGGATCTCTTGTGCCAGGATGTCAAGATGGTTCGTCGGTTCGTCCATCAGCAGGAAATTCACCGGGTGCAACGCCAACACGGCCAAAGCGAACCGTGCGCGCTCGCCGCCGCTCAGCGCTCGCATCGGCTTGAAGACGTCATCGCCGCGGAACAGGTAGCGCGCCAGCAGGTCTCGCGCCTCGCCCAGGCCCATCGGCTGGTGGGCCATCAGTTCATCGAGCACAGTCTGCTCTGGATCGAGAACCTCGTAGGCCTGCGCAAAGTGGCGCACCTCCAGATTGGCCCCCAGTTGCAGGCGCCCCGACAGCGGCGGCAGCTCTTCCAGCAGCGTCTTCAGGAACGTCGACTTCCCGGTCCCATTCGGGCCAACCAGCGCGGCGCACTCCCCGCGCAACAGCAGCAACTCGTCGATCTCGAAGAGCGGTGTTCCGGGATAGCCGATCACCGTGTCTTTCGAGCGCAACACCAGATCGCCGCCCCGCTGCCCAGTGCGCAGCCGCAGTCGGAAGCGATCAGCACCTGGATTCGGCGCTGGGAGCGCCTTGATACGGCCCTCCACCTCATCAACGCCCAGGTTCTCCTTGGCGATCCCTGGCCCATCGCGCATGAAGTCGCTCCACTTCTGGTTCAGCGCCTCCGTGCCCCCACGCTCGACGGCCTGGACATCTCGGGCCAGTCGTTTCAGCAGCCCTTTGGCGCGATCGGTTGTGCTGGCGCGAACGATGTTGCGCTTGACGAAGTCGAGATCCTTGAGGAACCGTTCCCGCACGGTCTCGAACTCCTTGACGCGCCACGCCCACCGTCCCTCTCTTTGCGCCAGGTAGGCGCTGTAGTTCCCGCGGTAGATCTCCAGCCCACGCCGTCCCATCTCCCAGATCGTCGTCACAACCTGATCCAGGAAGTACCGATCGTGGCTCACGATGAGCAGCGCTCCTCTCCAGCGCTGCAGCGTCGTCTCCAGCCACGCCACGGCCTCGATGTCCAGGTGGTTTGTCGGCTCGTCCAGCACCAACAGGTCAGGCTCGTCCAGCAGCAGCCGTGCTAGCAGCGCTCGAGTTTTCTGCCCGCCGCTGCAATAGTTCAGGGGCATGGCTTGCTGCTCCTCTGTGAATCCCAACCCGCTCAGCACCTGTGCGATCCTCAGCTCATACTGGTAACCTCCGGCGTGCGCAAACGCCTCCTGAGCCGCCCCATAGCGTTCCAGGAGCTCTTCCGAGCTGTCACCTTCGGCCATCTGCGCCTCCATGTGGCGCAGGTCGGCCTCGCGTGCCCTCAGATCCTTGAAGACGAGCAGCATCTCCTCGAACACCGAGTGATCCAGCGCGGCGAAGGCTTGAGCAGCCTCCTGCTCCAGATAGCCGATCCGCGTACCCTTGGCGTGCACGACGGTTCCCGTGCTGGGCAGCTCGTGCCCGACAAGGATGCGCAGCATCGTCGTCTTTCCCACACCGTTCGGGCCCACCAGGCCAATCCGCCCACCGCGCGGCACCTCCGCTGAGAGCCCTGTGAACAGATCCAGCGCGCCAAAAGACTTACCCAACTCCTCAAACCGTACCACCGACATCGCACCCTCCACAAAGAAAAAGGACCGCTGGCGTCTCTGCCCGCGGTCCAGGATCTATGCTCATTACTGCTGCACGAAAAAGCGCGGGCGTGTGCGCCCGCGCTTTACATAACTAACCGGCTGACAGGCGCACTACGACAAGGAAACCTCCACACCGACCACTGTGGCTGTCAACCTAACGACTTCGTAGTCCATTCTCACTCGCCTGTCCTGACTCAAGTATCCCATCGAGGGCACGTCGCGCCCCCAGCGCTTCACATTATACACCACACCGCCTGGAACGTCAAAATCCCTGCGCCTACGCACCACGCAGTCGCGCGAGTTGCTCACGTACCTGCTCCGCCTCCGCCTGCATCTCGACCAACTTCTCGCGCTCGCGCTGCACCACTGGTGCGGGCGCTTTCTCCGCGAACGGACCTGACAGTCGGCTCTCACTTCCCGCGATGCGCCCTATCAGACCGTCCAGCTCCTTCTGCAGGCGCGCCCGCTCCGCCTCCAGATCCACCATCCCCGCCAGCGGTAGGTACGCGACGATGTCGCCTACTACCACGGATGCCGACTGAGGTAGCGGCTCAGAGCCCGCCACAATCGCCACCCGTTCGGAGTCCAACCTGGCCAGGAATGTGAGTACCTCGCGATTGGCTTCCAACACCGGCGCCAAAGCCCCCGCGCCGACCGTCGCGGCGATCCGCTTCCCGGCCTCGACGTTATACTCCGACCGCACCATCCGCATCCCCCGCACCAGCTCGATCAGCGTCGCCATCTGGCTCTCGGCTGCCTCGTCCAGCCAAGCTTCGTTCACCTCGGGCCACGGGGTCACCATGAGTGAGGGGCTCTGCTTCGCCGCGGCCGGGAGCGTCTGCCAGATTGCCTCGGTCACGAACGGCATGAACGGGTGCAGCAGCCGCATCGCCTGCTCCAGCACCGCCACCAGCACGCTACGCGGCGTCTCCGTGTCTGCGCCCTCGCCGTACAGCCGTACCTTGGCCGCTTCGATCGCCCAGTCGCAGAACTCATCCCACAGGAAATCGCGTATCTGCCGCCCAGCTTCACCATACTGGAACGTATCGATCAACCGGGTCACCTCGCCGGTCAGCCGCTGTACACGGCTCAGGATCCACCGGTCCACCAGCGTGAGCCGCACCGGCTCCAGTGCCTCCACCGGCGCGGGTGACGCGTCTTCCAGATTCATCAAGATGAAACGCGTCGCCTGCCAGATTTTGTTGGCGAAGTTTCGCGCCCCCTCCAACCGCCGCGGGTCCAGGTTCATGTCATTCCCGGGCGTTGCCGACGTCGTCAGCGTGTACCGCAGCGCATCTGTCCCATACTCCTCGATGATATAGAGCGGGTCGTACTTCCACGCATCCGGCATCGACTTGCTGATCTTCTCGCCGCGCTCGTTGCGGATCAGACCGTGCAGGTAGACGGTCTCATACGGCGCCCTTCCCAACAGCGCTAGCGATAGCATAGTCTCACGTGCGACCCAGAAGAAGAGGATGTCATAGCCTGTTTCGCGAATGTCGTTGGGAAAGAAGCGCTGCATGTCGCTCGACGCCATATCGGGCCATCCCAACGTCGAAAACGGCCACAACCCCGACGAGAACCACGTATCGAGCACATCCTCATCCTGGTGGAAATCGTGACCACCACAGTTGGGACAGGCCGAAGGGTCCTCCACCGCGCTCCACTGATGCGAGCATGTGTGGCAGTACCACACCGGGATGCGATGGCCCCACCACAACTGCCGGCTGATGCACCAGTCACGGATGTTCTCCATCCAGTGAAAGTAGACCTTCTCGAAGCGCTCGGGCACGATGGTCATCTCGCCCGTCTCCACAGCCCGGATCGCCTTCTCCGCGAGCGGCTTGGTCCGTACGAACCACTGTGTGCTGATCATCGGCTCGACGACCGTGTCACACCGCTGACAGTGCCCCACACTGTGTACGTAGGGCTCCACCCTGACCAGCAAGCCCTCCTTCTCAAAGTCGGCCACGACCGCCTCGCGCGCC
>JAXDDO010000012.1:0-22843 GCA_034676805.1 Anaerolineae bacterium
ATCATGCCGCGCGCTGGCGTGGGGATCATCGCCGGGTCGTTCGAGATCACGCCGGTGGAGGTCGATTTCGACTACTTCCGCTACGACCCCACCTGCTCAGGATTCTGATGAAGCCGGCCTGACGCTATGTTGCGCAAACGCCTGGCCGGCGGACTGAGGGTCGTGTTGAGCGTGCTGACCCTTGGAATCCTCATCAGCCAGGTCGGCGGGCGTGACCTGCTGAATGCGCTGCGGGGGGCCGACGTGGGCCTGTTGGTGTTGGCCTGGGCCCTCTTCTTGCTGGGCGTCGTCGTGCGGGTCTTTCGATGGCGGGCGCTGCTCCACGGGTTGGGGCTGCGTCCGCCATTTTGGCTGTTGCTCAGGCTCTATCTGGTCGGTGGCTTCTTCAACGCCTTCCTGCCCTCCGGCTTCGGTGGGGATGTCGTGCGGGTTGTGGAGCTGGGGCAGCATGAGGAGGACCGCGCCGCCGTCCTGGGCACGGTACTCGTGGATCGCCTGACCGGCATCCTTTCGCTGTTGGCGATGGGTCTCGCTGTGCTGCCCTTTGCTGAGGGGCTGACGCCCGCAGTGCGCTGGGTCTTTGCAGGCGTTGCAGGTGCGGGCTTGCTGGCGGGCGCCCTGGTGTTGGAGGGACGGCTGCTGCGCCGCCTGACGCCGTGGCTCCCGAAGAGGGTCTCGTTGGCCGGGGAGGGCGCGTTGGCCAAGGTCTACGCTGCCGTCACAGGCAGCGGGTCGCGGGCGCTGTGGGTGGCGTTGGGACTCTCAACGGTGTTCAACCTGATCAACGTACTCGTGCACTGGGTCTGTGGGCGCGCCGTCGGCCTTGAACTTCAGAGCTCTGCCTACTTTGTGGTCGTGCCGCTGTTGGCGTTGGCGCTGCTGCTCCCCATCTCCGTGGGTGGCCTCGGTGCTCGCGACTGGGTAGGCCAGCTCCTGCTCGTCCCGTCAGGGGTGCCCGACACACTCTCGGCCGCGTGGACGCTGTCGGTGTGGGCCGTTACGGCGGCTGCCGGCCTCGTCGGCGGCCTTATCTATCTCTATGAAGGTCTCGCCGGCCTCGCCCGGCGGCGTGAAGAGTCCGCGTCGACCCGCTGACAAGGCTCGCGCGGTTGACGCACCCGGTTTCCGTTGTAGAACAGGCCCTATGATCACACGACGCGAACGCCTCATGGCGACCCTGCGGGGCGAGCCTGTCGATCGGCCTGCCGTGAACTTCTACGAGATCGGTGGCTGGATCCTGGACCCCGATGACCCCGATCCCTTCAACATCTACAATGGCCCTGGCTGGCGTGAGTTGATCCAACTCGCGGAGACCGAGACCGACCTCATTCGCATGTCTGGCCCCCGACGGTCCCCGGCGCCGGATAACTGCCTGGACGAGTTCCAGGAGGTAAGCACCTACATCAAAGACGGTGTGCGGTACACCCGGGTCACGCTCTCAGTCGGCGGGCGCACGCTGACCTCGCTCACGCGCCGCGACCCGGAGGTGGCCACGGTATGGACGTTGGAGCATCTGCTGAAGAGCCCGGAGGATGCCGAGGCCTATCTGCAGCTGCCCGATGAGGCCTTTGCCTATCGTTACTCGGTTGATAACCTGGTTGCTGAAGAGGCCCGCGTGGGCGACGCTGGCATCGTGATGGTGGACGTCGGCGACCCACTGTGCCTTGCGGCCTCTCTCTTCTCCCTGGCCGACTACACTGTCCTGGCCCTGACCGAACCCCAGCTTTTCCACCGGCTGCTGGAGCAGCAAGCACGGCACATCTATCCCATGGTCGAGCAGGTCGCGCGCGACTTCCCAGGGCGCCTTTGGCGTGTAGTGGGTTCGGAGTATGCTTCGGAGCCGCTGCTCCCGGCGTATCTCTACCCGGAGTACGTTGTGCGGTATACCGGCCCCATCGTCCAGACGATCCAGAAGTACGGTGGGTTCGCCCGCCTGCATTCGCACGGTCGTCTGCGGCGTATCCTGCCTGACATTGCCGCGATGGCGCCTGCCGGTCTCGATCCGATCGAGCCGCCCCCGCAGGGAGACATGACGCTGGCCGAGCTCCGCGAGGCTATTGGCCAACAGACCGTGCTCTTCGGCAATATCGAAGCGTCAGAGCTAGAGCTGCTGCAACCCGACGCGTTTGAGGCGCGGATGCAGCAGGCGCTGATCGAAGGCACCGCAGGGAAGGGGCGTGGCTTTGTGCTGATGCCCTCGGCGTGCCCCTACGGGCGCACCATCCCGCCGCACGTGCTGGCTAACTACGAGACGATGGTGCGTCTCGCCCACGCCTTCTAGGAGGTATGATGAAGACCTACACAGAACCCGCGCGTGACCTCCCCGTGATTCGCGATGTCGACGTCGTCGTTGTCGGAGGTGGGCCGGCGGGCCTGGCTGCGGCGATCGCTGCGGCGCGCGCCGGTGCCAGGACGGTGCTCGTGGAGCAGTTCGGCTATCTGGGCGGGACGGCGACGGCGTCCTTGATGGCGTGTATCAACGGCTTCCGCAACCAGGTGGAACCCGACACAACCCAGACCGTGCGCGGCATCGCCGAGGAGATCGTCCTGCGGCTGAAGGCGATGGGCGGTCTCGGCAGGAGCCCCTATCCCCAGAAGTCGTACCCCACAATGCCAGGTCAGCTCGAATACAGCTATGCGATCGATACCGAGGCGTTCAAATACGTCGTGCTGAAGCTGTGCGTTGAGGCTGGCGTCGATTTGCTGCTGCACACGTGGTTTGCCGACGCCATTCTCGACAACAGCGTCGTCCGCGGCGTTATCATCGAGAACAAGTCGGGTCGCCGGGCGCTGATGGCGCGCGTGGTTGTCGACGCATCCGGCGATGGCGACGTTGCGGCGCGGGCGGGCGTCCCCTTCTGGCAGACGGTGCACGACGAGGCGCCGCGGCTCAACGATGCCTTGATGTACAGGATCGAGTTCGGCGCGACGCGCCCTACGGCGCCGTACGCCTGCGACTTCGACACCAACGCTGTCGTCTGGGGACCCGGCGTTGCCCCGATCAACGGCGCCGACGCCGAGCAACTCTCGCAGGCCGAGGTCGACGCCCGGCTGCGGGTCTACGAGGATTTCGCCGCAAAACAGTCGCAGTACCCGGAGCTGGCCGGCGCGCACGTGGTGGAGACCCCGCCACTGCTGGGCGTGCGTCAGACGCGCTTCATCGAGGGGGAGTACAAGCTGACCGCGGAGGACGCCATCGTGGGCCGCCGCTTCGACGATGTCATCGCTATCAGCTCGTGTCCGATCATTCACTACTACGGCTACCGCCGCTATCTCGAGCACGAGGGCTACGACATTCCCTATCGCAGCTTGGTGCCGCAGCGCGTGGACGGCCTGCTGGTGACGGGCCGTTGTATTTCTAGCGAGCAGCAACCCTATGAGTCACATCGCGCGATGGTCCCGATGATGGCCATCGGGCAGGGCGCTGGGGCCGCGGCGGCACTGGCGGCGCTCGCGGGCATCCAGCCGCGAGAGCTCGATGTGGCCAAGCTCCAGCAGACGCTGCTGGCCCAGGGCGCGGAGCTGCGTAAGGGCAGTACCCAGGAGGCAGCACCAGGACCGGAATAGACGTGTGACGGGTTGGTCGACTTGAGAGACTGAGACCTCTATGGCAACTTCGCTCTACCTTGCCCCTGCGGCTGGCGGCAAGACCACGTACCTTGTTTCCCTGGCCCGTGAACTGGCCCGCGATCTGGCGGTCACGCCGCGCGTGATCGTGCCAACGCGGCTGCAGGCGCGCGCGTGGCGCGCGCGTCTGGCAAGCGCGGGCGGGGCGTTGGGCGTGCGCGTGGGCACCTTCGAGGATATCTACAGTGAGGTGCTACGCGCTGCGGGACTTGTGATCACCCGGCTTGCAGATCCTGTACAGGTGCGGCTGTTGCGGACGTTGGTCGAAGCGATGCCGCTCACCTACTACGCGCCTCTGCGGACTGCCCCCGGATTCGTGCAGGTGTTGCGTGACCTCATCGGTGAGTTCAAGTCGGGCGGGGTCTTTCCAGAGCACCTGACTGACGCCGTGGAGGCGATGGGCGGCCCACCGCGGCTGATGGAGCTGGTCCGGCTCTATACGGCTTATCAGGAGCGGCTGCAGGCTGAGCGCTGGGGTGATTACGCCGGCATCGGATGGCTGGCGGCGGAGGCGCTGGACGATCTTCCCGCCATTGCCCGCTGGGCTTGTGTGCTTGTCGATGGCTTCGACGATCTCACGACAGTGCAGTTGAGGGTGCTGGCGGAGCTGGCCAGGCGTGTGGCGCGCCTCGTTGTCACGCTCACAGGTACAGTCGATGGTGCCGAGCGCACTCTCGTCCACAAGCGCTTCATCCGCACCCGGGCCGAGTTGGAGCGCACGCTGGGCGTTGCGGCTGAAGCCCTTCCCACCGGGGTGGGCGCCCCCGCGCTGACGGCGCCCGCGTTGCGACATCTCGAGCGCTCGCTGTATGCAGAAGACGCGGGCCGCGTAAGCGCTGACGGCGCCGTCGCGCTGGTTGCTGCGCCGGACCGTGAGGGCGAGGTGCGCGCCGCGCTGCGGTGGCTCAAGCGCCACATCGTGGTCGATGGCCTACGTCCTGACGATGTGGCGCTGCTGGCGCGCAACCTCGGCCCCTATCGCGCGTTCATCGCGCAGACCGCCGAGGAGTTTGGCGTACCGGTCCAGCTGGTCGATGGGCTACCGCTCCGCAGCAATCCCGTCATCGCAGCATTGCTCGATCTGCTCCGGTTGGCGGATCCTGCCGGTGATGCCGGTGGCCTCTACCTGGCCTGGCGCCAGACGGTCGATGCGTGGCGCTCGCCCTACCTGGACTGGCCACACGCTCGCGTCTCCGCAGGCAGCGAGGCCACGGTCGGTATCGCGCCCAGCGACGCCGAGACGCTCGATCGGGTAGCCCGCTGGGGCAGCGTGATCGGCGGTCTGGATCAGTGGGAGGAGACCCTTGCGCTTCTATGCGCCCGCACCGATGCCGGTGACGACCGCGACGAGGAGCTGCCCCCGGTTCCCGACGTTCTGCCTATTGGCACACAGGCCGAGGCCCTGCGGGAGACCTTTCGGCGCTTCGTGGGCCGTATCACGCCGCCGCGGGGAGAACACACCTGTCGTGCGTTCGTCGCCTGGCTAGAGGCCCTGATTGGCGACGTGGACCTGGACCCTGACGAAGGTACGCTCGGAACCGATCTGGGCATCGCGCGCCAGGTCCGGGCGGGGCCGCGCGGCCTGGCCCAGCGTGATGAGGCCGCGCTGAACGCGCTCAAGGATGTGCTCCGGGGGCTTGTGTGGGCCGAGGAGGCTGTGGGCTGCGCGCCACGCAGCTTCAGCGATTTCCTGGCTGACCTGGCAGGCGCGATCGACGCAACAACGTACCGCACCCCCCTCGCGGCTGACGAGCCGGCGGTCCTGGTCGCCGATGTGATCCAGGCGCGCGGCGTCGCCTTCAGGGCCGTCGCCGTGCTGGGGCTTGCCGAGGGCGAGTTCCCCGCGACCGTCTCCGAAGACCCGTTCCTGAACGATGCCGACCGCAGCGTGTTGCGCGAGCAACACGAGTTGGCTGTGGATCTTTCCACCGACAGCGCCGAGGCCCAGGCCTTCTACGAGGCCGTCACGCGGCCCTCCGAGGCGCTGCTGTTGACCCGCCCGCGCATCGCTGACAACGGCACGCCCTGGCAACCATCCCCCTATTGGGAGGAGGTGCGCCGCCGGTTGGACGTGGCGCCCGAGGCGCTGACCGGCGCGAGCCGCCCGGCACCGGATGCCGCGGCGTCGTGGACCGAGCTGCTCGAGGCACTGGCTGCGACCTCAGCAACCGGCGCTGTCAACGCTGCGTCGGGCGGAGGGGGTAGGCAGCCTCAGGGGCTTTGGACCTGGGCGCGCGAGCGCCGCCCGGCCGATTGTCTGCAGATCGAGCGTGCCCAGCGCATATTGATCCAGCGTTCGCGCACCCCCGAGGAGCCAAGTGCCCCCGCATTTGGCGCCGACACCGCCTTCGATGGGGCCCTGGGGGCGTGGGGCGCTACCTTCGCGAGAGCCTTGTCTTCGGACAGTCCCTGGAGCGCGAGCCGGCTGGAAGCCTATCGCACGTGCCCCTACTTCTTCTTTGTGGGCAGCGTACTGGGACTCCAGCCGCGTTATCCACCTGCTGAGGGGTTGGATGCGCGCCAGTTGGGGAACATCTACCACCACATCTTCGAGCGGCTGTATCGCGAGGTCGGCGAGGCGGCAACACTGCCGGCACTCCTCGACGCGCTGCCGGCGGTTGCCGGACAGGTCCTGGACGCTGCCCCGCGCGCCGAGCAGTTCCGGGCCACGGCGTGGTGGCAGCGGACGCGCCAAGAGATCCAGGCAAATGTCGAGCGCTCCCTCCGAGTGCTGGAGGGCGACCCGGATCAGCCCTTCGCCTTCTATCAAGCTGAGAGGACCTTCGGCATTCCCCGCAGGCCGGGCCGTGCCCTGAATGTGCAGGGCGAAGGCGGCGACTTCTTCCGTGTGCGTGGCCTCATCGACCGTGTCGACCGCGACGACCTGGGGCATCTGCGCATCATCGATTACAAGACCGCTGGGCCTTCCACCTATACGGAGCGCGCCCTCCGCGAAGGAAAGAGGCTGCAGTTGCCGCTCTACGCACTCGCCGCTCAGGCCGCTCTTGGCCTGGGCGACGTGGTGGAGGGCTTCTACTGGCACGTCCAGCACGCTGAACCCAGCCGGCTGCGTCTGGCGACGTTTCGCGGCGATACCGGCACAGGACCCCGGGCCGCCATCGCCTGCGCTGTGGCGCTGGCCTGGGAAGCCGTGCGTGGCGCGCGCGCCGGCGACTTCGTCCCACGGGTGCCGGATGGTGGCTGCCCAGGCTACTGCCCCGCCGCTGCGTTCTGCTGGCATTACGAGCCCGCGGGGTGGTAACGATGGACGCACACCCCATCATTGCCCAACTCGCTCCCAGCGACGAGCAGCGCCCCGCTGCGCTGGCGCGCGGCAAGGATGTCGCGGTGACGGCGGGCGCCGGGGCCGGCAAGACGCGGACCCTGGTGGCGCGCTACCTTTCGTTTGTTGTCGAAGGCGTGCCTCTGCGCTCGATCGTGGCGATCACGTTCACCAAGAAGGCAGCGCGCGAGATGCGCAACCGTGTGCGTCAGGAGATCCGGCGTTACCTGGAGGCCACAGCTGTACGGGCTTCTGCCCCTCAGGTAGACGGCGAGCTCGCTTCGCAGGCTCCGGACCGCCGCGCAGCGCGTGACGTGGGTGTGGTGACGGAGCGTGCGCGGTGGCAGGAGGCCTACACACAACTCGACGCCGCGCGCATCGGCACCATCCACAGCCTCTGCGCCGAGATACTGCGGCGTCATCCTGCCCAGGCGGGCGTCGATCCGCGCTTCGACATGCTCGAGGAAGGGCAGATGGCCCTGCTCCAGGCACAGGCAGTGGATGCCGCCCTTGGGTGGGCCGCCGAGGATCGGGACGCGGCGCGCCTCTTCGCGGATTTCGGCGAGCGCGGCTTGCGTCAGGTGTTGAGCAGCATGCTAACACAGCGCCTCGATGTGGCGGATGCCCGGTTAGGGCTCCCGGACGATCTGTGGGAAGCCTGGGCGCCACACCTGATCGCGCCGCTGCGAGCCTTCCTCGATGATGCGGCCGTGCAGGCTGAGTTTGCCGAGCTGGCGGCACTGGAGGCAGATGGCAGCCTGATCCGCGCGGAGGCCGCCGGCGATGCACTGGTGCCCGACCTGCGGTCGCTGCTGCACACCTGGCACGCGATCGATAGGGCCCGACAGGACGGGGACTGGGCTGCCGTCTCCCGCAGCCTGGCGCCCTTGCGCGCCAGCCTCAAGCAGAAGGGTCGTGCCGCCAACTGGGCGCCCGGCAATCCGAAGGCCAGCATCAAGGCCCTCCAGGGGGTATATGATGCCCTCCTCGCGCCACTGGTGGGCGACGGTATCGACCTGGACGTCGATCGACGTCTGGCGCAAGAGGTTGTGCCTGCGCTCTTCCGGGTGCTCGACCGCGCCCTGGCGCACTACGAGGCTGCGAAGCGGGCGCGTCAGGGCCTCGACTTCGACGATCTGGAATGGGGTGCCCTGACGCTGTTGCGTATGCACGCTGATGTCCGTGAGGCCTGGCAGCGCGAGGTACGGGCGCTCTTGGTTGACGAGTTCCAGGACACGAACCGGCGCCAGCGGGACTTGCTCGAAGCGCTCAACGGCGACGGGGGCAGGCTGTTCATCGTCGGAGACGGCAAGCAATCGATCTACCGCTTCCGCGGCGCCGACGTGTCCGTGTTCCGGCAGGAGCAGGCTGCGATCGCCGACAAGGGCGAGCGCTACGAGCTGGCAACGTCCTATCGAGCACACCGGTCTCTCATCGAGGGGCTCAACGCGCTGCTGGCCCCGGTGCTCGGCGTCGACGATGAACCGGACCGCCCCTATGTCCAGCCCTTCGCCCCCCTTCTGGCGCACCGCGACAGCTCTGTGCCGGGCCTGCATTCCCCATACATCGAGATGTACCTCGCCGTTGGGGGGACTGCGGATGGCGGGCCGGAGCGGGCAGCCAGGGCGCTCGTGGCGCGTCTGGCGGAACTGGTGGACCGTGCGGATGTGCTGCTGCCGGCCTACGATGAGGAGACCGGCGAGCCGTCGACGCGCCCGCTGAACTATGGCGACATGGCTATCCTGTGCCGGGCTTCGACCTCGTTTGCGGCCTACGAGACAGCGCTGGAGCGCGCCGGCATTCCCTATCTGACGATCGCCGGGCGCGGGTTCTACGACCGTCCCGAAGTGCGCGATGTACTCAACGCGCTGCAGGCGCTGGCCGATCCAACCGATGACCTGGCGATGGCTGGCCTGCTGCGCTCGCCTGCCTGTGGCCTGACGGATATGGCGCTCTACCGGCTGTGTGAGGCGCGACGTGAGCAGTCACTCGACTCCCTATGGACGTTGTTGGAGACGGGGGACTTGAGTGCTCTGGAGGATGAGGCCACCAGGGCTGCCGAGGCTCGTGATCTGGTTGCTGCGCTACACGCGCGTGTGGGCCGCGTCCCCGTCGCCGACGTGCTCAAAGCGTTCCTGGATGCCACCAACTACCGCGCTGCGCTCCTGCGTGCAGGTCAGACGCGCGCTGCCAACAACGTCGCCAAGCTGCTCGCCGATGCCCATGCCAGCGAGATTGTGGGGATGAGCGCCTTCCTGGATTATATGACTCAGTTGCGCGACGTGGCGCCGCGCGAGGGCGAGGCACGTACGCTCGCCACCGGCGCCGTACAGATCATGAGCGTGCACCAGGCGAAGGGACTGGAGTTCCCCATCGTCGTGATCGGTGACGCGGCCAAAGGCGGAAGGTCCGGCAGCGGCGTGTGCATTGACGCCCGGCTGGGCGTGGTGCCGCCCTTGCGAGAGGAGCAAGCACTGGCCCAGGGCTTGCCCGGCGAGGAAGGCGATCGTTCCGGGCCTACACGGGTGATGTCGGCAGCTTATCGCCTGGCGCGAGCGCGCGACGCCGACGAGGAAGCCGCCGAGTCAGACCGGTTGCTCTATGTGGCAGCCACGCGGGCGCAGGAGATGCTCCTGATCAGCAGCGCTGTTGGGGTCACCCGGAATGGACTGCTGAGTGTGCGTGGCTGGTTGAGCCGGATTGATGTGGCGCTGGGCATGAGCGGCGAGGCGCCACCGTGCGACGCGGCCGGCGCCGCCGTCTACGGCCTCGAGCTCCACGCGGGGAGTGAGCCGGTACGGTGCGTGATCTACGAGCCTGCGGCTCCTGAGTTGGGAGCGGAGCTCCCTGCTCCACAGACCGTGCCGGCGGGGCCGGCGCCGCTGGGGCGCCCCGATCCCGCGATGCTCGCGCCGGTTGTGCCGGCGCCGGTCACGGCAGATGCAGCCCTGCGCGACGCCGACCGCGATCCTCCCCGGCGGGTTTGGCGCGTGGTCCCGCGGTCCGATCGCGCTTGGGCACCTGCCTGGGTCGTCGGCCAGGTGGTGCACCTTGCACTCCGTGACTGGCTCTTTCCAGGGGCTGGCGCCGTCTCCGGTGCGCCTGGTGCGGATTTCTACCGTTGGGCTGCGTCGGAGGCGCGTAGTTGTGGCCTCACCGACGAGACCGAGGTCGCCAATGCCGTCGAGCGCGCTGCCAGAATGCTGGCGCGCTTCCGGGCCTCACGGCTATACGCCGACATGGACGCCGCCGAGATGCGCCTGCACGAGGTCCCGTACAGCGTTACGGGTGACCAGGGCGTGCCTGACAGTGGCGTGTTCGATGCGCTCTACTTCACCGGCGGGCAGTGGACGCTCGTGGAGTTCAAGACCGACCGCGTGCGAGACGAGGTGGACGTGGACCGGCTGCTGTGCCAGGCGGACTACAATCCACAGATGGTGCGCTACCTCGGCGCTTCCGAGCGCCTGCTCGGACAACGCCCACGCGGGCTCATGTGTTTTCTGAATATGGGGCGGCGGGTGTACGTGCTGGAGGACCGGTGGTAGATACACGCAGGCCCTTGTAGTCAGCCTGACAGCATCCTCTCGACGTGTTGTCGGGCCAGTCGACCGCTCGGGTGATCTTGCGCGCCTTCATAGGGCACCGCGGGGCGCGTCCTCAGGTCCGTGTAGGGCGGCTTCCAGAGCTGTTCGGAAGGCATGGTAGTTCATAGGGATCGGGACGGAGGCGTCCGCGTCGCAGGCGCTGTGCTGGTTCCTTCCGTCAGGATTCAGCCAGAAAACGACGATGGGGATGTGGCGCATCTCCTGGTTGGCCTTGAGCGCCCGGAGCACCTCCCAACCGCGCACTCTGCCGGGCAGTTCGACGTTGAGGACGATGATTGCAGGGATCTCCTGCTGTACTAGCTCCAAAACGCGCTCTCCAACAGTGGCAAATGTCGGTTCATACCCGCACATCGTGGCATAGGTGCGCAGGAGATGGATCACCGGTGGGCTGTCCTCAGCAATCAGGCATGTAACACTCATTACGCGATCTCCTCACCGGTGACCATCTCCGTGTGGAGCAGACGTGGCCCACGAGGCCGAGGGACCTAGGTCTCAGGCTTTGATTGCGCCACTGGCAATGCCGCGAATAAAGGTCTTCATTGTCCCCAGGAACAGCAGGAACATAGGGATGGATGCAATCACGTAGCACGCCATCTCGACACCCGGATCTGGATGCTTCGTATCTCTGAGGAAAGTGAGGCCTACGGCGATGGTGCGCTTGCTTTCCTGAGCTAATACGATGAGAGGCCATACGTAGTCGTTCCAGGTACTGATGATGTTGAGGATGGCAATCACGCTGAGGACTGGACCGGAGAGAGGCAACGTCAGCCGCCAGTAGAGATCGAAGTGCCCGGCGCCGTCCATACGTGCGGCTTCAAACATCTCCTCGGGGAGCCCCTCGAAGAATGTGCGCAGCACGAAGATTGCGAAGACCTGCCCACCTGCCCAATAGGGAAACAGCACTCCCAGCCAGTTGTTGCTCAAGCCCATCCATTTGAGTACCAGGATGATGGAGGGCACGAAGCCGATGACGCCCGGGATCATTAGCAGGGCGAGGAGGATGCTGAACAGGATCTCCTTGCCCGGGAATCGGTGGCGGGCGAAGACGTAGGCCGTCACGGATGAAAGGGCCAGGACGCCCACTACGGAGAACAGCACGATTGTCACCGTGTTGACCAAGTAGCGCTTGACCAACTCCCAGGCCTCAATGTAGTTGCCATAGTGAAGCGGCAGCGTGGGAAAGATCTGGGAGCGGCCGACCTGCGGCAGCGTCTTCCAGGACCGGATGAACATCACGGCAACAGGAACCATTGAGATGAGGAACAACGTCACGAGGATCACAATGGCGATGGTGCCACGAAGTCTGTCGTGTTGTTTCATTGCTGCCCCCCTGTATCAACCGGACGGAGGACGCGGAGATTGATGACGGTGATCACCATGATCACTAGGAAGAGCGACACGCCGATGGCCGAACCAAAACCCATCTGCGGCGCGCTGCCCACACCGCCACTCCCGGGCGTCATTACAGTGTCGTACATTCGCATCGCCGGCACCATGGTCGCGTAACCCGGCCCTCCGCCAGTCAATACTAGAATGCTCTGGAATCCCTGCATGACGCCGATAGCGCCTGTGACGGCGATCAGACGAATCTGCCCGACGACCATTGGGAGCTCGATATGCCAGAAGAGATGCCACCAGGACGCACCGTCGACCCGGGCCGCATCCATTAGCTCCAAGGGAATCGCCTCCAGTCCGGCAAGGAAAATCAACATGTTGACCGGGCTCACCCATGGAAATCCAACGAACAGCACGGCCGCGAGGGCGGTCTTCTGATCGCCTAACCAAGAACGGGCCAGGCCGTCTGCCGTCCGACCTAGATGCCCGAGCCCGATGGCCTCCAGCATGGCGTTGAGGCCGCCTGCCGGCGTGTACATGAAGATCCAAATCAACAGCATCACAATGCCGGGTACGACCATCGGCACGGTGAACATCACTCTGAACCAGTAACGGAGTTCTGCCTTCTTGAGGTGATAGATCAGATAGGCGACGAAGAGCGGGACGGCTACGCCTACTGAGATCGAGAAGGGCAAGATGATGGCCATGTTCTTGTACGACTGAACGAGCGCCGGGTCCAGAAAGATGCGGCGATAGTTCTCGAGGCCGATCCAGAAGGCGTGCATACCGTCGTACCGGGTAAACGAGTAGTAGAAGCCCAGGAGTACCGGCGTGTAGTTGAAGATCAAGATGAGGGCGAAGGTGGGCAGAATGAGGAGGTATAGCGCGCGCGATTGCCACATCTTGGTCAGAACTGCACGCCTGCGCTCGCTTGCCGGGACCTTGCGCCTGCCGATGGTTGAGGGATGGTCGATGTCACGTGTGGCGTTCATCGGGATGTCCTTTCCGCAGTACGAGGACCAGGATCACGCATGCCGGCGCCAGCGAGTAGGCGATACATCCAGTCTCTACGCGATCGCTCTGCTCTGGTACGAACTCCAAGCCTGCCACCGCGGTTGCCCTGGCGACCCGGGTACCCTCAACGGCTTCTGCCATGTCCTGAGCGGCGCCTTGTGCTGCGTCGTCGCGGGGTGCACCAAAGCGGAAAATGCCATCCTGGCCTGATGCGTATAGCTCACCGGTCGCCTGATAGTCGGGAGAGAAGGCGAGGGTGTCGACGCCATAGGTAAGCAGACTCTCGGAGTTGGTGGACATGAAGGTCTGCCCCATGTCATCGCTGAGGTAGATCTCAGCCTTATCGGTGCCGTAAGCCACAGCGCCGGACTCAGCGAAATCTCCTGTGACTGCCATCGCACTGACACTAGCGGAGCCCACTGGCTCTGCCAGAGTCTCCCACGTCATACCGGCATCCGTTGACACGAAGACGCCCATCGTGCCGTAACAGAACATCGTGCGGTCCTGCTCGAAGTTCTCCGAGAAGGCGACGCCACGGACGCTCTGCATAGCCTCCGGCAGGCCCTCGGGGCGCGTCTCAAAGGTCGCCCCCCCATCTTCGGAGATCATGACCTTGCTGCCCGTTGTCGACAGAGCGAGGAAGGGCTCGTCCGGGAAATTGGGGGGTGCATAGATTCCCGTCACGTCCTTCACTGGGCTTAGGAGCTCCCAGTTGCGTCCTTTGTCGTTGCTGGCATAGACGCCTTCGCCGCCGGCTGCTGCGACCATGAGCCCATCGTCTGCTACGCCTGAGGAGACCACGAGCCCGATGATATCCTGGGATGTGCGCTGTGTCATCTCGCGGAAGGGAAAGCCCTGGTAGTCGATCTCTGTCCACGTCAGGCCACGGTCAGTTGATTCCCAGAAACCGCCATAGGCCTCGGTGCGGCCTAGGCCGGTCTTGTGCCCTGCCAGCCAGATCGTCGCGTCTTGGTCGTAGGCCGATGAGAAGCGCAGCGCTGTGTAATAGTGACGTTTCTTGGGTTCGAGGCCTTCCGACGAGTCGTTCCAGGTATCGCCATGATCCTCTGACCTATAGATGCCACGCAGTGATTGCTTTTCGGTAGCGTCCGTGGCGATCAGAATCAGCCCATCCTCGTGAAAGGTCGGCGAGAAACGCCACAGAGCGATGCGGTTAGGGCCCAGGCCTATCCACACGCGCTCGTCAACGTCTTGGGCCCGGACCTTGGCGCTGTATCCAAGTGCTACTGAGGCAAGGATGGGCACCATCAAGAGCCATAGGCTAACCACGACCAGCAGGCGCCGCTCACCAGAGGGTCGGGTCGAGTTGGGGTGCGATGCTATCCGCATAAGGGCGATTACCTCCATTACGGTACTCCAACGGTACATCGGTCGGGTCTTGCTCGGATTGCTGTGGCAGTCCTTGCACGCCTGGAGTTCCAATCGCGTGAGCGAGCTATGAAGAGAGGCGGGCTGGCATCCCTGCCCGCCTCTCGCGTGCTCGGTGTCGAACTCCCGACCTAGTCGAGGTCGAGGTCGGCGCAGAACTCCCAGCCCGGAACATCTACCTCCAGGTTGTGCTTGCACTGGTCCTTAGCGTTCAGCAAGATGTCATTCATCATCGAATCGATGAACGCCTCCTTGCTCATATTACCTTCGTAGTACTCAGTGAAACGCCGGTTGAGCTCAGCCGGGCCACCGGGCAGCCATTGCACGGGATTCATCGTGCCGCGTGCGACATACTTGCCATCGCGTGGCGGGTTGAAGAAGCCGTACAGCTGCACGCGCAGCTCTTCGTTGTCGCCCACGATCTCGTCGAAGCTGGTTCCCGGCTCCGAGCATGGCACAGACTGGTACGTGCACCACGTCTCATTGGACGACGGCGCGGTCATGTACATCGCGAAATCGACGGCTGCTGCTAGAACGTCGGGGTCTCGCGCCGCAGTCGATGAGATCGCGAGGTGGACCATCTCTGCCGTCGCCGGGCTCTGCCCGACATCCGGGTTGTAGTGATCGGTGGCGTACTGGCTGAACTCCGCATCAGGCTTGGGGAACCAGACCGTGCCCCAGTTGAAGGGCAGCCCCGGGTAGCGGGCCACCGTGCTCACCCGCCACACGCCTGCAAATGCATAGCCAACGTCGCCGCGCAGGAAATCCGTGGGAGTCTCGGCCACCATTTCGGGAGGCGCAGCATAGCCGGGTTGCAGGTAATCGAAGAGCCGCGCGCTGACCTCGAAGAACTCAAACGCACGCGGATCCTCCAGGGTCCAGACGCCCTCGATAATGGCACGCACCAGCTTCTGCGAAGACAGTGTGCCTTGAGGGTTCTCCGTGCCATCTTCCATGATCGCATAGACTTCCTCACCGAGATTGCCGCTGAAGTAGTCGCCCGTCCACCCTACGTACCAGATGGACCACTCCCATAGCGTGTTGCCGGCGAGCGGGATGAAGATGGGGATCTTCCCGATGGCCTTGATTTTCTCGAGGTTGTCGAACCACTCGGTCCACGTATCGGGAATGATCTGGTCTTCGGGCACGCCGGCTTCGAGCAGCAGGTCGCGGTTGTAGAACATGGCGGTCAACCCGTTGCTGCCGGGGCGAACGCCGGGGCGTACCCAGTAGTTGTGGCCATCGGTGTGGGGAGTGTAGAATACCTCGGGGAAGAGGAAATCCTCATACCAGGTCTCATTGCTGGAATACGGGTTCTTCAGGTCGAAGTACTCCTCCAGGGGCAGAACCCACTGGTTCTCGGCGCCAGCCTGCTGGGCATTGACCCAGGTGAACACCACATCGGCGTGCGTGCCCGCGGTCCACCGCTCTACGGCTATGTTGGGTGAAGTCCCTTGCGGCACTCGCTGGGTCTCGACCTCGACGCAGGGCTGCTTGAGCTCCCACTCATTCTGCAATATGCCGCATCCAAACAGCGCATCCTGATTGCGGGATTGGTGGTCACCATGGGTCGCGATGGTCAACTTCACGGTCTTCGAGCAGGCCTCGGCCTCCGCGTCCCAGAACAGCGGCGTCCATGCCTGTTCAGCTTCCGCGGGCACCTCAACCTCAACGGTCGTCTCGACGATCTTCTCGACCTCAACGACCTCAGTAACTCGGACTTCCTGGGTGACGATCTTCTCGATGATCTCCGGTGTGGGCGTTGCGCATGAGGCCAGCGTCCCCAGGAGAACCGCCACAGCTATCACGGCTGCAAGTAAGCGTTTCACTATACTCCTCCTCACTAGATTCTAGACCAGGGCGAGAGTGATACACGACAACGCAGGATCATGGGTAAGCGACCTTCACCTCCCTTCCGGTACAGAATGTGGTTGTGGGCCACCATGAGGCGGAGAAAGTGAGAGTGGTAGAGTGATGGCTAACCTAATGTTAGCACAAAGCGAAGGCGAGGTCTTTCACGTAAGGAGGAAGTACTTGCACTCAGGGAGCGAAATTCGCGGAGCGTGCTCCGTCGCGAAACTCACGCGGCGACATACCGACCTCGCTTCGAAAGACGCGACTGAAGTAAGCACTGCTATTGTAACCAACTGCGAGGGCGATATCCGTGATGCTGTGAACATCCTCCTGCAGTAGGCGCTTCGCCTGTTCCACCCGGTACCGATTAAGGTAGTCGGTTGGCGTCAAACCCAGCTCACTGCGAAAGCACTGCGTCATGTAGCGAGCGCTTACCCCGGTGTACTGCGCCAGGTCATCGCGGGAGATCGATTCGTCGTAATGCTCGTGGAGGTACACCATAGCGCGTTCAGCGACTTGCCTGGCTGTGGCGCGGTGACCGTTCTCGCGGCACAAGGCTGCGCGGATCTGGGCCACGGTTTCATCGACGGAGAAGACGCCCTTGGTCAAGATGCCGTTCACACCCTTGTTGAGCCGCTCCACGATCTCTTCCGACAGTGTCTGTGCTGTGAGCACGATCACGGGAATGTCGCGGGTTGTTTCCCGATCTCGCATTGCGTCCAGGACTCCGAAGCCGTCCATCTCGGGCATCAGCAGGTCTAGAAGCACCAGATCGGGCTGCTGCCTTGACATAATCTCCAGCGCCTGACGCCCGTTCTGCGCTAGAATCACTCGGCAGTCGGGCAAGACCTGCCTCAGGCGCTGTCGGTGAAGCTCCAAGACAGTCGCCTCGTCATCGACTATAAGGATCGTCGGCGGACATGCTGGCGGTTCTCCGTTCAACAGGCCTCGCTGGCTCAGTATCTGGGCCAGCTCATCCGATCGGATAGGCTTGGGGCAGTAGTCAAGCTCGAGCAGAGCGCCTTGGTCGCGGGGTAGTAAACGGTAGAAGAGCACCGGCACCAGTCTTGTAGCAGTGTCCCCCTTGAGCCTCGTGGCCAGGTCAACGCTCCAGCGCGCGGAAAGCTCGCAATCCAACACGATCGCCCGGGGTGGTGATGCCTTGATCCGCTCAAAGCAGTGGGCTGGATCGTCGTCATAGAGTACTACAGCCTTAAGCCCCTGACCTCTCAGCTGGTCCAGCAAGGGATGCGGCGACCCCCGGTTATCTTTTCCGGAGACGATGAGGATGGCGTCTTCCCAGGCGCTGTCGTCCACGGTCTCGCGGATGGTCGTTTTTGCGGCGGATGCCACAGGAATGGTGAATGAAAACGTGGCTCCCGCTCCTTCCAGCCCCGAAGATTGCACGCCGAGTGTGCCACCGTGAAGTTCGACCAGATTTCGACTGATGGCCAGCCCGAGGCCCATACCTCCATAGCCACGGGCCGCCGTCCGCTCGGACTGGCTGAACTCGTCGAAAATCGTCGCTTGTTCCTTGGGTGGAATGCCCAGACCGGTGTCGCTAACGGTGAATGTCACTGCCGCGGCATCGGCACTGACGTTCAGTGAGACGCTGCCCTGGCTGGTGAACTTGCATGCATTGCTGAGCAAGTTGATCAAGACCTGGCGCAGGCGCGCCCTGTCGCCCCACAGCGGCGGCAAGTCTGCGCCTAGCGTCACTTCCCAACTGAGGCCCCTTTCCTCCGCGAGCCTCTTTCCCAGGGGGGTTACATCAGCGAGCAGCTCGGTTACGTCCACCGGTTCGCGCTCGAGCATCAGTTGGCCGAGCTGGCTTCTCCCCAGGTCGATCACATCGAGGACCATGCGCTTCAGGTGTTCACTCGTGGTATGGATCACCTCGAGTTCGTGTTGATGAACCTCGGGCAGCGAACCGCTGCTGTTCTGACTAAGCAAGCTGTCGCTCAAGCTGTTGATGATGTCGAGTGGCGTTCTCAGCTCGTGACTGACGGTTGCCAAGAAGCGGCTCTTCAGGCGATTCGCTTCCTCGGCAGCGTGTCGTGCTTGCTCCGTTTCCTGTTGGCTCTGGATGCGCTTCAGGGCGCTACTGATATGCTCACGGAGCGCCTCGTACAGCAGGCCGTAGGTCGGTCCCAGCTCGAAGAGGACGAATCCCCACTGCTGCCGGTGATCGAATAGCGGATAGACGATAAGCGTATGGCGATCTTGTGGGTCTATGATACCGTGGGGCAGCAGTTGCCGCGTAGGGAAGCTTGCCTTGGTCGGCTCAACTGCCATACGACCGGATCTGTCATAGGCGAGGAGCAGCTTTGCAGTGGAGAGCGGATCGCTGGGCTCTGCGAACGCTGACAGATAACAGCTGGGGACGCCCAAGCTGGGAAGACGCTCGGCCAGCGTCGCCATTAGCTCATCAACACTCCCTGCCATTCCCATCTGGTCGTAAAGCTCCAGAAGTTTGCTGTTCACTCCTGAAGCAACGGTCTCGTGCTGGATTTGGGCGTGGAGGGCGGCCTCACCGATCAGCACGCGCGCCTGCTGGCAGAGATCCTCCAGTCTTGATCGGGCTGCCTTGGCTTGGCTGGACTCGTCAGCGACCAAGGGCAGAACCTGACAGCGTAGGGTCGAGATGATGGTATGCCACACTCCTGTGGACCTTGGCGTGCACGTTGGGTATTTCACCAGCCGTGAAAGCATCCGCAAGAAGGGGCTCGCTTCCTGCCTTTCAGCTGGTTGGCATATCTCGCTGACGAGGGCGTCATAGAGTACATCCAGGTTATGGTCAGCCCCTACTCCTTTGAGGGCAGCTCCTATCTGCGTGAGCTTGTCACAGACTTCTGACCGGCGGCGGAGCAAGGCCGCGCGAACCGGCGTCTCGAGCGCCTCCTGTGGCACAAGGCCCGCAGCAGCTTCTGTTAGCGGAGCGGGCTGACAGCCACAGGATTCCCTGATCAGCAGAGTCGCGGGGAATGAGGCTGTCATGGGGACTGGTGCGCCACTCAGCATCGCGGACAGTGTACTGACAGCCCATGTCCCCATTTCGTAACGGGGCAGATACGCCGTTGTCAGAGATGGCGAGGTTACCAGGGCCTCTAGAGCATCATCAAAGCCTGCAATGGCGACATCTCCAGGCAGGGCAACCCCATACCGCCTCAACGCGGCCAACGCCTCAATGGCCATTCCGTCATTGGTGCCCACGACAGCCTCGAAATCCACGCCCGGGCGCAGCCGTCGGTCTTCGATTAGGACGTCCACCCCCTCCTTCTCCAGCCTGGACATGAATGCTGCGGGCGCAACGAGCCTCTCCTCGAAACGCAGGCCGTGATCGCGGAGCGCGTCCTTGTAGCCCTCAAAGCGCTGGTTCATAGGACCTGACTGCGTCGGCCCGCGTATGAACGCAATCCGGGTGAGCTGGTGGCTTTCAATCAGGTGCGACACAACCTTGTACATCCCCTGATAGTGCCCGACGGCGAAGTGCGGGACACCTGCGAGGCGAGGGCCGTTGTTGACGACCGGGATCGCCCAGCGATGTTTGCAGTAAGACCGGATTTTGTTGATGCCGGCATAGTGTCCCAGATGATCGCTATCGATGAACAGCCCGTCGACATTTTCCGGGCCGGCCAAGTCGAAAACGATGTTGCGAGCAGGCTCCGTCTCACCGGGAGGCGCCCACAGGCGGCCCGAGAAGATGACCAAGTTGGCATCCTCGGCTTCGGCGGCGTGGACGAAACCCAAGTGGCTGGGAAATGAGGCACCTAAGGCGTCGCCGATCACGCCAACGGTGATTCGCTTGTTGGTTGGTTGGCGCGTATCTGGGGCCATCTTCACAATAACAGCATCCTTTGACTGCTTGAGACTCCCGAAGAGAAGTTCCGCACCGCTGAATGCCAAGCGATTGTACAGCGTTCGCCGGATCTTAAAAGTCCCGCCCGACGCGACCAAGCCACGCCCAATCGCCGGCGTTTGACAAGGCGCTGCACAGAGGTGTATCTTTGAAGGTAGAGGGTTCGCACGCCAACCCTGGTCCGGTGTTCGTGAGGCGGCTCTTCTTCGTGAGACACTGAGTTATTCGAGGAGGGATATGATGGCATCATCGGCGGAGACGGTCATTCGTGGCATCCTGGAGGGCTCCGACATCGAGATCAACGGGAGCAATCCCTGGGACTTGCAGGTCCACGATGCACGGCTCTACGACCGGGTCGTGCGCGAGGCCGATCTGGGCTTTGGGGAAGCCTATATGGATGGTTGGTGGGATTGCGAGGCCATCGACCAACTCATCCACCGGATCTTCCTCATCGATGCGCCGAGCAAGCTCAAGGGCAACTGGCGGTTGATGTGGCATGCGTTGCAGTCGCGGCTGTTTAACCTCCAGTCGAGAGCGCGCGCCTTCGAGGTGGGCGAGCATCACTACGATCTGGGCAACGATCTTTATGAAGCCATGCTCGACAAACGCCTCAACTACACGTGCGCCTACTGGGCAAACGCCGATAACCTGGATGACGCCCAGGAAGCCAAGCTCGATCTGGTCTGCCGGAAGATCGGGCTCGAGCCGGGGATGACGGTCCTGGAGCTTGGGTGCGGATGGGGGAGTTTCGCTAAGTACGCGGCGGAGAAGTATGGCGCGCAGGTGCTCGGGGTTACCGTGTCGAAGGAGCAAGTCGCGCTCGGGATGCAGCGGTGTGAGGGGCTCCCTGTAGAGCTGCGGTTGCAGGACTATCGCGATGTGTCCGGGACCTACGATCGCGTGATCTCGATCGGTGTGATGGAGCACGTGGGGTATCGCAACTACCGCACCTACATGGAGGTGACCGACCGGACCCTGAACGATGGCGGGATCGCTTTCTTCCATACCATTGGCCACAACTGGAGCACGACCACGGCCAACGCGTGGTCCAACAAATACATCTTTCCTAACGGTATGCTTCCTTCGATCGCGCAGTTGTCCAGAGCCATAGAGGGTCTCTTCGTGGTCGAGGATTGGCACAACATCGGACCGCACTACGACCCCACGCTGATGGCGTGGCACGCGAACTTCGAGGCTGCCTGGCCCGAGCTCAAGAAGCGCTACGACGAGCGCTTCTACAGGATGTGGCGCTACTATCTGCTCAGTAGCGCCGGTGGCTTCCGCGCTCGTGCCCAGCAGGTCTGGCAGGTTGTGATGACGCGGCCCGGCACGCCGGCGCCCGTGTGCCGCTTCAGTTAGCGCCTGGCGCGGCGGTTGACGTGATCCGCACAGACGTGCTCATCGTAGGGGGGGGGCCGGCGGGGGCCGCGTGTGCCTGGGCGTTACGCCGGTACGGGGTCGACTGCCTGATCCTGGAGCGTGAGCTGTTTCCGCGTGTGAAGCTCTGTGCCGGCTGGGTCGTGCCAGAGATCTTTGCGGACCTGGAGCTGTCGCCCGAGTCCTATCCCCACCCGCTAACGCGGCTCACGTCGCTGGCCCTGTCGGTGCGCGGCTTTCGGCTCAGGCTCCGCGCGAGCCAACTGGCGGTTCGGCGGGTCGAGTTCGACGACTGGCTTCTGAAGCGCGCCGGCGCGCCGGTGGCTGTGCACCAGGTGCGGCAGGTCGTGCGTCGCGACGGTGGTTACGTTGTCGATGGGGACTACTTCGCCCGCGTTCTTGTGGGTGCCGGGGGAACACAGTGCCCGGTGGCACGGACGTTCTGCGCGGACGCCAACCCCAGGGCGCGCGATTCCCTGATCGTCACGCAGGAGGAGGAGTTTGCTTATCCTCACGCGATGGAGGGGCCGGCGAACGCCTGTCATCTTTGGTTCTTCGAAGATGGCCTGCCGGGCTACGCCTGGTACGTGCCCAAGGCCGGTGGCTTCGTCAACGTCGGCGTGGGAGGAAAACAGGTCACGCTCGAGGCACGAGGCGATACCATCAAGCGGCATTGGGACGCACTCGTGGCGAAGCTGGACAGGCTTGGCCTGGTCCGCGGCTACGCGTACCGGCCAAAGGGTCACGCTTACTATCTGCGCGGGGCCGTCTCACAGGGGCGGGTTGGCAACGCCTACGTCGTGGGAGATGCCGCCGGCTTGGCCACTCTGGATATGGGTGAGGGGATCGCCCCGGCGATCCGCAGCGGCGTGCTGGCGGCTGAGGCCATAGCGCACGGTGGGGACTATGACTGGAGCAGTATCCGTTGTTGGTCACAGCCGCGGCTGATTGGGAAGCTGCTGGCACGAGCATACGGGTGACCCGATCGGGCGACGATAGCGGGCGGCGTGACCCGGCAACGTGATCCGTCAGCGTGATCTGGTGACATGATCCGTCAGCGCGATCTGGCAGCGTGATCCGTCAGCGTGATCTGGCAACGTGATCCGGTGACGTGATCTGGCAACGTGGTCTGGCAACGTGGTCTGGCGACGTGATCTGGCGACGTGGTCGGCCGGTGCGCTCGGTCGATATGCGCGAACTGCGCTGGTCGGCGTGCTACGCGATCGATGTATCTTCTGCCCCCTGGATAGAGAGGATGGCGATGTCACGATCAGACTTACGGAGAGCGGAAGGGGATGTCTCGGCTGCTATTCGCGTGCTTGTGGTCGACGACCACGAGATTGTGCGCAGCGGCTTGAGGGCGTTCCTGATGGCGATTCCGGACCTCGAGATGGTCGGCGAGGCTCGGAATGGGCTGGAGGCCCTGAAGCTGTGCGGCACGCTTCATCCTGACGTGGTTCTGATGGACATCATGATGCCCTCGATGGATGGGGCTGCCGC
>JAXDDO010000014.1:0-165032 GCA_034676805.1 Anaerolineae bacterium
CGCACGCGGTGGCGGGGGTGGCGGGGCGCAGCTTCGGCTACGACTGCAACGGGAACATGGTCTCGCGTCCCGTGAACGGGACGGCTTACACGCTGGTGTACAACGTCGAGAACCAACTGACGGCGTACAAGCAGGGGAGCACGGTGCTGGCGAGCTACGTCTACGACGGGGACGGGGTACTGGTGCAGAAGGTGGCGGGCGGGCAGACGACGGTCTACGTGGGGCTGCACTACGAGAAGAACCTCACGACGGGGGTGGTGACGAAGTACTACTACCTGGGCGGGCAGCGGGTGGCGATGGTGCAGGGCGGGACGCGTTACTATCTCCATGCCGACCATGGCTTCGCAGACGAAGCTTGGGCAGCGCGAGCCTGGTGACGAACGCCAGCGGTGGCGTACACAGTCAGATGCGCTACTATGCACATGGGGAGGTGCGCTGGAGTAGCGGGACGCTGCCGACGGATCGACGGTACACCGGGCAACGCGAGGAGACGGGGCTGGGGCTCTATGACTACGTGGCGAGGAGATACGACCCTTATCTTAGCCGCTTCATTCAGCCTGACACCATCATGCCCGACCCTTCCAATCCGCAAAGCCTCAATCGCTACACGTACGCATACGGCAACCCCCTACTGTATATCGGCCCTGATGGCCACGACCCGATTATTGTTTCGGTCGGGTTGTTTGCTCTCGCGGGGGCAGTGGGGGGTGGCCTAGCCTACGCCGGCTTCCAGAGCTTGAGAGGAGAGCCAATAGACCCGATTGGACTTGCAGTCGCTGCCGGTGTGGGTGCTGTTTCCGGCGGGGCATCGGTCTTCGCCACTTCGGCCGTTGCCATAGCAGGCATCGGCGCTGGTTCCAATACAGCCCAACAGGTGCTTGTGCCAGCAATCAAGGGAGAACCCATCGATCTGAGTTGAGGCTACCTATCTACCAGAGTTGCATTGGCGCGGCGATGTGGGTGGCAGGCTACCTTTGGCAGAGCTCTAACTAGGATATGGGCATCCTTCGACGGCGATGCAAGACAGGAGTGCACATCCTCGCCTTCCATCGGTCTTGGCAATCAGTGTGTACGGGCTGGTGTGCGATATGTCGGCTAGCTGTCGCATCAGCTCAAGACTACCGAGGCGCCCGCTGGACGTCAGCTTAGGGTTTGCTAACAGATCCAGCAAGTGCAGAACGTGTGCGCAGGTTTCTCCCGGCACCGGAGCCGGTGCCCGGTGTATGCTCGCGAGGCGGAACGTCGGCGAGGATCAGGCGCGCTGCTCGACGGTGCGGTCGTAGACCCGCGCGTGGACCAGGGTAGCGCAGGTGTGGCGCAACTGGTGCGGTGTGATGGCTATGCCAGATTGTTCGCCGTAGGTGCGCAGCCGCGCGTAGCAGTAGCTCACGCTCAGCGGCTGGTGGTGGTAGAGGAAGACGTGGTCGCTGTCGCTCGGGCTGCGGAGGAGCAAGCAGGCCCGCAGTGCGTCCGCGGTCGCCTGGCTGAGGGGCGCGGTGCGGTCCTGGAGCCCCTTGGACTGCTCGATGCGCAGGTGCAGGCCGTCGAGGTCCAGATCAGCACACCCCGCCCGATCGTGCGCTCGCGGACGGGCGATAGCTCGAGTCCAGCATCAGCAGCACCCAGGTGCAGCGGGCCGCGGTGTCTAGAAGTACAGCTCGTACTCCTGAGGCGTCGGCGCGTTGTAGACATACGCCGCGTCCGCGCGCTTCCGACCGATCCACAGCTCCAGCAACCGGGCAGGGAACGCCGGCTCCAGCCAGGCTCGGTCGTCCTCAAGGCCGTCGAGGACGGCGTGCAGGCTCAGGGGGAAAAGCCTGTCCTCGCACGCTTCTATACGGTCGAAGCCCAGGGCGACCGGATCGGCCCCTCGTAGGATCCCGTCGACGCCCGCCAGCGCCATCGCCGCTAGACTATAGTGGGGATTCGCTGAAGCGTCGCCGGTGCGGTACTCGATTCGCAGCTCGTCTCGCCTCAGGTAGCCCGGAACGCGCACAGCCGCGCTCCGCGAACCCTCGGCGAACGTCGCGCTGAGCGGGGCCTCATAGCCCGGCACGAGTCGACGGAAGCTGTTGGTGCTCGGGTTGGTGAACGCAAGGAGGCTTCCGGTTAGGCTGTGTTCCAGGAGCCCCGCGGTATAGGCGAGACCCACCTTGCTCAGCCCGTAGAGGCCCTCGCCGGGGAAGAGATTCCTCCCGTCCTTCTCGAGGAACTGGTGGACGTGCATGCCGCTGCCGGGCATCTTGTAGAGAGGCTTGGGCATGAAGGTCACTTGCAGCCCCATGGTCTCGGCCACGGAGCGCACGATCCACTTCGCGATGCAGATGCTGTCGGCGGCCCGGGAGAGCTCGATGAAGTCCAGCTCGATCTCCAGTTGCGAGGCGCCCACCTCGTGGTGATGGTACTTCACGGGGATCCCGGCCTCTAGCATGGTCCCGACGACACGGTTGCGGAAGTCGAAGAAGCGGTCCTCGGGCGGCAGGCGGTGATAGCCCGCCAGCGGGTCAAATCGCCGCTGGGCATCGTGCGCCTTGCCCAAGCCTTCACGAGACCCGATCGCGTAGTAGGCGTGGCTCGGCCCCGAGCCGTACTCAACGGTGTCGAAGGCGTAGAACTCGAGCTCCACGAGCATCTGAGCGCTGTCGGCAATTCCCGTTTCCCTGAGATACGCCGCGGCTCGCCTGGCCACAGAGCGGGGATACTGGTCGAAGTCGCGCCGCTCTGTGGAGATCACATCGCAAAGAACGTGAGCGATCGTGGATCCGTCGCGCTCCTCAATCCACGCGGCATTGCAGTCGGGAATGGCGACCATATCGGATTGTTCGACCTTAGCGAAGCCATAGTTGGAGGCATCGAAGCCGATGCCATAGCGGAATGTGTCCGCCGAGACATAGGCCCGGGGCAAGCTCACCGAGCGCAGGCCGCCGTCGATGTCGACCAGCAGCAGGTTCAGGACGTCAGCTTCGAGGGTGCCTTCGTCGAACGCAGCGCACGCCGATAGCCTCATCGTTGCACCTCCCAGATCCCAAAGGTTGAAGTTTGAAGGATGAATGATGCAAGGCGCGTGTCGATCTGCCGAGAAGAGCGCTCGGCTTATCCTGTCTGTATCTAACTCATTGGGAGCGCGATGAGTGTGTACCCAGCCTAACACATCAAGCCCAGGCGCGCAAACGGCCTGTTGCAGCCTGGCGTCTTTGTGGTAGAACACAGGGCGATCCGGCTGTGACTCTAGATGTTGAGGATCGCAAGACCGGTGTGTTGACCCTATGAGGAAAGACAGTATGCGAACCAGGCACGTTGGCGATCCCGAAGTGGACATCTCAGTGGTGCTGCCCGTCTACAACGAGGCGGGCAACCTGAGAGCTTTCATCCCTGAGCTGTCAGCGATGCTTCAGGGCCTGGGGCGTTCCTATGAGATCGTGGCGGTGGATGATGGCAGCAACGACGACAGCTTGGCAGTCCTGCGTGCCCTCAAACACGGCGAGCCCGCCCTGCGGATCATCCACTTCCGGCGGAACTTTGGGCAGACCGCAGCGTTCGCGGCCGGGTTCGACCTCTCCCGGGGCATCTACGTCGTGACGATGGATGCCGACGGCCAGAACGACCCCGCCGACGTGCCCCGGCTGCTCCAGGTGATGGAGGAGGGCCAATACGATATCGTCAGCGGCTGGCGGCAGGATCGGAAGGAGCCCTTCTTGTCGCGCCGGCTGCCCTCAATGTTGGCCAACAGGATTATCGGCGGGTCAACCGGCGTCAGATTACACGACTATGGGTGCTCGCTGAAGATCTACCACCGCGATGTCGCCAAGAACGTGAAACTCTATGGCGAGTTGCACCGCTTCATCCCGGCGCTGGCCTCGGGGCTTGGCGTGCGCGTCGCGGAGGTCCCCGTCAACGATCGCCCCCGCCAGTATGGGAAGTCCAAGTACAACCTATCCAAGACGGTGCGGGTCATTCTGGACCTGGTCACGGTCTCGTTCTTGCTCAGCTATATGGCCCGCCCGATGCAGCTCTTTGGCCTCGCCGGGCTCGTCAGTGGAGGGGTTGGTTTTGGTATTGCCGCCTACCTGGCCCTGTGGAAGCTGATCACCGGGGGCGATATCGGCAACCGACCGCTGCTCTCACTCGCGATCCTGTTGATGATCCTGGGCGCGCAGTTTCTGGTGATGGGTTTGATGGGCGAGCTTCAGACGCGCACTTACTTCGAGGTGCAGGATAAGCCGATCTACACGATTCGGTTCGAGGAGTGATGTGACGCGCCGCACCACCGACGGGTCGTCCCCCCAACTCCGAGCTATCAGCGCCGCGATCTTCATCGTGGCGCTTTTCGTACGCCTTCTGCCCCTGGGCTTCTATGTCACGCCCGATGAGCCCATATGGGTGCACCGGAGCGTGCAGTTTCTGCGGGCGCTGGAGTCGGGCGATGTGGCAGCGATACCCCAGACCGGGCACCCTGGCGTCACAACGATGGCCCTGGGGGCCCTTGGGGTCTGGCTCACACACCTGGCCAACCCGCATGCAGCGTCCATCCACCTCGGCTGGATCGATCGTATCGTGTGGCTGGCTCCGGAGAACGGCCCGGCGTTCCCGCACCTGGCGTTCTTCTTGCCGGCGGGCAGGGTGCTCGTGGCGCTGGTGACGGCTGCTGCGACGGCCCTTGCCTATGTTCTCGGGCGGCGACGTTTCGGCGAGCGCGGGGCACGCCTGGCGGCGCTCTTCCTGGCTCTCGATCCATTTCTGGGGGGACACGCTGGACTCCTTCATACGGACGCCCTCCAGGCGACCTTTATCTTCCTGGCCGTGCTGCTGGTGCTCCCGGTTCGCCCGGCGGAGGCAGCGTCGCGGCGGGGGGCCCGCGGTGACCGCTGGATCCTTCCGTGGGCCGGCGCAGCGCTGTGTCTGGCCCTGGCGGGTCTCACCAAGACCCTGGGGCTGCTGGCGGCCCCGGGTCTGGCGTTGGCCGTGCTGTTATGGCACCCGGGATCGTGGCAGCAGCGGGCGGGCCGTGTGGCTGCGCTCACCGGGCTCACCGTCATCCTGTTGCTGGCGCTCTACCCGCCGTTCTGGATCGGCCCCCGCGTTGCGATTCGGTCGCTGATCGATGCCGTGAGCTACCACGAGGGCATTGGCCTGCGCTCGGTCTTCTTTGCCGGCGAGACACGGGCCGACCCAGGCCCGGCTTTCTATCCCGCTGTCCTGGTTTTCCGCATGACCCCGCCTGTGCTGGCGGGCCTGTTGGGTTACGTCGCCGGTCGCCGCCGGCATGCGGCGCGATCGCCGGTGAGAGCGGGCTGGTTTCTTCTGCCGGCTGCCGTCTACCTGGTTGCGCTAACGGCTGCAACGAAGAAGTTCGATCGCTACGTGTTGTCGGTGGTTCCGCTACTGACCGTGGTGGCAGCGCTGTCCTGGCGCGGTTCGCGGCGGTGGTGGCGGTGGGTGCTGCTGGCAACCTTGGGTCTGCCCTGGGCTTTGGTCGCGGTGGCGCCCCTACACTATGCGACACCTCTGTTGGGGGGCAGTTGGGTTGCCCAGAGGATCGTGCCATTGGGGTGGGGCGAGGCCTCTGGGTTTGCCGCTCATAAGCTGAACCGCCGGTTGCCTTCCGCAGAGACAGCGACCGTACTGACACGGGACGTGCCGGGCACGGCTTCGATCTTCGCGGGCGAGGTCTGGCCGTGGCGCGAAGAGGCTATCGGTTGTACGGAGGCGCTCATCGCGTGGGATGAGCGAGCCCCGGCGCCCTATACGCAGTCCACGGACGTGTGGGTTGCAGGACGGCGCCTGGCGACCGTGTCGACCTCTACCGCGAGCTATTCCTCGGAGATCGTGCTGGTGGCTTCGGGCCCGCTGCCCGGCGTTCCGCCCGCGGCAGTGGCGCCCATCGCGAATACCGCGCAGCTGCAGTCGTGGTTAGCCGATATGTTGGAGCCCGGGGTGAGTTTCAACTGGATTCACGCTCCGCAGTGCTATCCCCTGACCGAGCGCCAGCTCCAGGATCTTCTGACGCAGGCTGCGGTAACGTGCAAGCCGGCCAATGCACAGGGGGCGCTCGAAGTTGAAACGTGCCAATGGCAGCCGTCGCCACAGGCCGCGTCGCCCTATCTCGCGCGCTTCCAGGGGGCGCTCGACCTGGTCAGCGCCACCTGGGCGGAGCTGGCCCAGGCGCCTGGCACCCTGACGGTGCGTCTGCGCTGGCAGCCTGTCGCGCCGCTGGGAGACCTCGATGTCTACCTGGCGCTGCACAGCGCTGAGGAGCCGCAAGAGCTCGTGTGGGCAGAGGGAGGACGCTTGCTGCTCAGCGATTGGGGCTGGTCTGTGACGGACTGGGGAACAGGCGAGCTCGTCGACGCCGAGGCCTACATACCCTTGCCTCTCCACCTCGCGCCCGGACGTTACCGCCTCATCCTGAGCCTGGCCGAGGCGGGGCGCTGGCTGGGCCTGTCGTTGCCCGACGGTACGTTCGGCGGGACACAACTCGAGTTGGGGTCTCTGGAGGTGACTGCTCCGCCGTATTCCGCCGGTGAACTCGATCTGGGTCGTGCGCTGGACATCCCTCTGGCAGGCCTGCGCATCGTTGGCGTCACGCTCCCTGCCGAGCCGTTATTGGCCGGCGAACGCGTGCCGTTCAGTCTTGGTGTGCAGCGCGAGCCCGGCACGCCGCCGCAAGCTCTCGCCTGGGCGCTTGTGTGCGACGGTGTTGTACGCGATGCCGGCGAGTTGTCCTGGCCTAGCTCCGAGCCTGCGACATGGCCCTCAGGACATCGCTATGTCCTGCGCTATGCGCCAAGGACCGACCCCGGCCTGGTCGAAGGACCATGCCAGTTGGCCGTGACCGCGAGTCCAGAAGAGTCTGTGGATCCATCAGAGTATGGCGTGTTGGGAGATATCCAGATCGCGCAGCGCCCGCGCCGCTTTGGCCTGCCCAGTGAGCCCGAAAGACCCCTGGAGGTATGGGCTGGCGAGTTCGGTGGGCTCGCCGGTGCCGACGGTCCCGCGCAGTCACTCCGTGCGGGTGATGCAGCGACGGTGACGCTCTATTGGCGCGCCGCGGCGGCTGCGGATCGGAACTACGCGGCCTTTGTGCATCTTGTGGGACCCGATGGCCAGGTGTGGGCGCAGTCGGACCACGAGCCTGCCGGCGGGCAGGCGCCGACGATGACGTGGGTCGAGGGCGAGTTTGTGGTGGACTTGCATACACTGCAGCTTGCTGCGGATACTCCCCCGGGGCGTTATGAGGTCTATGTGGGGCTATACGCTCCCGATCGCGGGATGCGGGTGCCCCTCTATACGCGAACGTCCGCGACCGCGGGCCTGGCTCCCTTGCCAGAGGCCCGTGTGCGCATCGCCACCGTCGACGTCACACCTTGAGCGCGCGACGTCGGCTTACGTTGTTGCCGCGGGTGGGTTGGGCGGCGGCTAGTTCTGGGAGCGTGCGGCACGCCGGGCCGTGCGGAACTTGGCGACGGCCTCGTCGAGTTGCTGCTTGCGCGTGTAGAGCCGGCCCAGGAGCGAAAGCACTTTGCCGTGCTCTGGCCCCCGCAGGTAGTCGTAGTGCTCCAGCGCCTCCTCGAGCACCTGGATGGCCGTCTCGGTCCTACCAAGCTTCTCGAAGAGCAATCCGATCTCGGTGAGGCTGTCGGCGATGCACTGCTGATCGCCCAGGCTCCGGCAGATCTTCAGCCCCGCGGTAAACCGCGCCAGCGCGCTTTCCAGCCGACCGAGTTCCTTCAATATCTGGCCCTGCTCCCGCTCGACCGCGGCCAGGCCATAGGGGTAGCCCAGTGCCTCGTAGCGCTCCTTCGCGGCCTGGCTAGCAACCAGGGCTTGTCTGAGATCCCCGGCTTCCCGGTAGGCCGTCGCTAGCCGGTAGAGGCATTCGGCCTCGCTTCTTGCCTCGCTGGCGCGCCGCGCGATCTCCAGTGCTGAGTGGAAGTGCCTGATGGCCTCGGCGTAGTTACCCAAACGCTCGTGTACCCCTCCGGCGCGGATGAGGACGTGGGCGCGTTGAACGAGGTCTGTTTGTGGGTCGAGAGCGCCCAGGAGTTCCTCATAGACGCTGAGCGCTGCCGTCAGGGGGCCCTGTTCGAGGCCCATCTTTCCCAGGTATTCCACCGCTGCTGCGCTCTGATCGTTCTCGGTCCTCGCGATGGCGCGTTGCAGCAGGCTCTTCGCAAGCTCCCGTTGTCCCTGCCGGTTCAGCTCCGGTACAATGGCTTGGACTATTTGCAGCGCCGCCTCGAACTGCCCGGCTTGCGTGAGGTGGTGTTGCCATGCCAGGGCGCGCTGGAGGGTCTGTTCGCGCTGGGACGCCGCGTCTCTGGCACGATCCTGAGCAGGTAGTCCGCCATCGTCGCCCTTGCGTAGCCACAATCCGAGAATGCCGTTGGCATCGCGCGCGAGCCAGGCGATCCGGTCCTCCGACCAGGAGGTGATGTTGCGGGCGAGCACCTGGCGGCGTGCGGCATCGATGAAAGGCGCGCCATAGAAGGTGGCCACCTGGAGGTGTTGTGCCGCGGCCTCGGGCGGACTTAGCCGCGCGGAGATCATCGCTCTGACGATGAAGTCGACGGCGTATGTTGGCTCGATGGCCGACCAGTCGCCAGCTCGCTCGAGGAGGCCGAGCGACTCCCATCTATCAGCTAATGGCGCTGCGTGTTGCGTGGTGATGTGGGTTAGCTTCGCAATGTCGGTGGCGGAGAAGGCTGTCCTGAGGAACGCGACCGTTGTCAGAGCCTTGAGCTCGCCGGGGTCGAGGCGATCCAGGATTTCCCCTGCCAAATGCGCGATCCAGGCCTCGGTCGAGCGATCGCCGACGGGCGCCGCTTCGAGCACCGCGGTGAGGCTATCCCCAAAGCTCAGCAGGCCCGCCAGGAATTTGTACGCTTTGGGGTGCCCACCGACATGCCAGTGGACCGCGCGTTGTTCCTGTAACGACAGCGTGCGCAGAGGTTGCCATGTTTGCATGACCTGCAAGGCCGGGCGGAGTGTCAAGAGCGGGAGGTAGATCTCACGCCGATGGCCTGGGCTGAGTGTGGCTAGATCCGCCCACCTACGTTCTCCGGTGAAGAAGAACACCGTTCTGGACGGCTCGCTCACCAGACCTATGAGCACCTTGCGGAGGACGTCATCGTCAATCGTGGCCAGGTCGGGGTCCTCATCCGTTGCGCGAAACCAGGCGTCGATGCCTTCGAATAATACAAAGAATCGCTTCTTGGCGATCAGGCGCTGCGCGTCGCGGGCGCGTTCGAAGGGGTCGCGGTGGGCATTGAGGAGCAGGTCGGCGGCCTGGTCGTTCGGGCTCTGCGCCTCAGATCGCCACAGGCCGGCGATGCTGGCCAACACTGTCAGGGGCTCGGGCATCTCAAAACAGCGAATCACCAGCGTTCCGGCGGGCTTAGGCCCAACCTGCGTCAGAATGCGGGCCATCAGCCTGCTCTTGCCCACGCCCGCGCTGCCGCGCAAGTGGAAGACATTGGCGCCTTCACGGAGGGCCCTGCGCGTGGCCTGCAACTCGCGATTTCGGCCCACAAGGAGGGCTGTGGGCGCGCTCCTGCGCTTCCCCTGCCCGGCGGGCCGGTCAGACGACTCCGGCGCTGCCAGGGTGGCGGCATCGATGGGCCGTATGTGCGGCGAGCGCTGGTACAATGCGGGCACGCCCCAATCATAGACGCGTTCGGTCTCCGGCAGCCGCTCATCGGCGTGCTTGAGCGCCGCGCGACCGGCGTGGAGGCTTTCGAGCAGCGTATAGCCCCGTGAGAGATGGCCATATAGGGCCTGGTAGAACGCGGTTGCCGAGGCAGTCGATAGGCTGACGGGAATTGTGAGGACGCCAGGGACGTCCGACTGGAGCAAATCCGCCGCCACCCCTTGGAACGCATCGAGGATTCCGACCTGCGCACTGGGGCAGGCAGTCACGATCAACACGCCTGGGGTCGCGCTCTCCAGAAAGCGCGGGAGTTGCGCACCGCTGATCAGTTCGCTGCGCCCCATATCGTCTTCGAAGCACAGAAAGCCCTGGCGATCTGTGAGGTGGTAGGTGCCGTGGCCGATGAAGTGGACGACGTGGGGCGCCTTCTGCTCCAGACACTCCAGGAGTGCGCGGGGGGTAGGCTCGCTCACCATATCCAGCTCCAGCGCGCCAAGCCTGATCAAATCGCCGAGCGCGTCCTGAAGCACACCCAACGCCTCGTCGGTGCTAAAGCCGGGGAGATCCTCGGGGGCAGCTATGATCGCCAACACTCGCAATGGGGCAGCCGATGGCTCCAGCACCGGTCTTTCCAGACCTAGGGGACGGCGACTGAGCAGCAGGTCACCCTCCAGACAGGGGAAGCGCCTACCGTCATAGAGGTATTCCCACGGCAGGCGCCACAGAGACTCGGAGCTCTGGCCCAGAGTCAGGGTCAGGGGGATTCTCTTCCCGCCCGAAAACGGCTTCAGATAGCCGGTGAGCGCCTTGCCATCGCCGAATAGATAGCGGAACAGCAGCTGTCCCTGGCTGGCTGCCTGCGCCCTTTGGTAGCCGATTTGCGGCGCCCTATTCAGACGATGTCGATCCTCGGACCCGAGTCTGTCCTGATCCACCAACCAGAGCGGCCCCAGGTAGGTGAGGCCTGTGGTCTCGTGCTGGAATTCGTGGCTGAGGATCTCTCGACCCCGTTCGTCTTCGGTGGTCGCCACGAAGCGGTTCCCTAACTGGCGAACCTCCACGCGCAGCTCAGGCTCAGTGTCTTGCATATGCAGAAGCCGATCGGGACTACGATCTCTCGTCTCTGCCAGCTCTGTGGCTCCGGAATGTCATCAAGATGGGGGTTCCGGGAAAGGGATAGACAGCGCGGATGCAGTTTTCCAGATAGCGCTGATATGAGAAATGCACAAGCTTGGGGTTGTCCACGTAGAAGACGAACTGCGGAGGCGCAACGCCGGTCTGGTCCACGTAGAAGATTCGTAGCCTCCGGCCGCCTTTGCTGGGCGGGGCATGCTCGATGAGGGCCTGTTGCACGAGGTCATTGAGCTGGGCCGCGGGAAGCCGCTGATAGCGCGCCTCGACCACATCCTGTGCGGTGGGGAGCACCTGATTCACGTTGAGGCCGGTGAGGGCGGAGATGAAGAGCACCGGGACGTGACTTACGAACTTCAACTCTTCACGGAGGTGCGCCTCCATGTCTGCACGGTGTCGACGTAACTCAGGATCGACGGCATCCCATTTGTTCACCAGGACCACGACGCTAACGCCTTCGTCGACGATCATTCCCGCAATGTGGGCGTCTTGCGCGGTAACGCCATCGGCTGCATCGATGAGCAACAACGCCAGATCGGTGCGCTGCAGCGCGCGCGCTGTCCTGAGCACACTCCACTTCTCGACCCCGCCTTCAATCTTGCCCCGGCGCCGGATGCCGGCAGTATCGATCAGGACGATCTTCTGCCCCTCCCATTCCATGGGTGTATCCAGAGTGTCACGGGTCGTCCCTGCCACCGGGCTGACAATCGCACGTTCCTGGCCCAGGAGCCGGTTGAGAAGCGACGACTTGCCCACGTTGGGACGTCCGAGGATCGCGATGCGAATAGCCTCTTCCTCTCCAAGATCTTCATCTTCTTTCCAGGGGAGGGCCTCAACGACGACATCGAGCAGATCGCCAACCCCGCTGCCGTGGATGGCCGAAACGCTGAAGACCTCACCCAGACCCAGCTCGTAGAACTCATAGGCCGTTTGCTCTCGGGCGGCGCTTTCGGCTTTGTTCGCCACGACCAGCACGGGCTTCTTTGATCGCCGTAGGAGATCGGCGACTTCCCGATCGGGAGCGGTCAGCCCATCTTGTGTGTCGGTTACGAAAAGGATCAGGTCGGCTTCCTGGATCGCTAACTCGGCTTGCGCCCGTATGAGCGGGATGAACGCCTCTGAATCTACAAGGAGCGGCTGTTCATCGAGGGCACGCTGCCCCGACTCGACGGTGGCGGGCAGGATCTCTATACCACCGGTATCGACGACCAGGAAAGCCTTCCCATTCCAGTCCGCTTCGGCGACGATGCGGTCACGGGTGGTGCCGGGGACCTCGCTGACCACAGCCTGGCGCTCCTCGATGATGCGATTGAACAACGTCGACTTGCCGACGTTGGGGCGGCCTACAATGGCCACAAGAGGTTTGGGCATCGCGCTACACTCTCCAGGATCTGGGGATTCCCCAGGCATATGTATGAAGGCTCAAGATCACTACAAGTATACTCAGATTCGTTCTGAATCGCAATCTGTTGCTTTGCTTTTTCAGGCGGTCTGTGGCAAAATGGTTTTCCAAACTCACGTCCATAGTCGAAAGGCGCGTCACAGATGAAACGTGACATCGATGCGTTGATGGCTTCCCGGCATCTGGATGCGATGATGGTCAGCGGAAAGGTGCTCGGCAATCCTCCGTTGAGCTACTTGCTCAATGGTGTACACGTCACTCATGCGCTGCTGGTCAAGAAACTTGGCCAGACGCCGACACTGATCGTTGGGCCGATGGACCGTGAGGCCGCGGCTCCAGCGGGCTATCCGGTTGTCTTGACGACGCGCTACGACTACGGGGCTCTGTTGCTACGCCACGGTGGCGATCCGCTTGCCGCATCGGTTGCTTACTATAGGCGCGTCTTTGAGGACCTCGAGGTCGCCGGTCGGGTTGGCGCGTATGGGTATGTGGATCAGGGATATGCTTACACTCTGCTGCGAGCACTCGACACAGAACTTGAGGGAATCGAGATCGTGGGCGAGCTACAGGGAGATCTGATCCGCACGGCACGGGCGACCAAAGATGCTGATGAAGTCGCTCGCATTCGCGATGTAGGGCAGCGGACGGTTGAGGTGGTTCAGCAGACGCTGGCATTTATGCAGTCTCACCGCGTGGGGCGCGATGAGGTCCTGGCGAAGGCAGACGGCAGTGCTTTGACCGTGGGGGATGTGCATCAGCATATCGCGCGCTTGATCGCGTTACACGGGATGGAGGATCCGGAAGGCTTTATCTTCTCCACCGGCAGGGACGCCGGGATACCTCATAGCCGCGGCAACCGTGACGCCGTGATGCGCCTGGGGGAGCCGATCGTGTTCGACATCTTCCCCCGGGAGACAGGCGGGGGCTATTTCTTCGACTTGACACGCACCTTCTGTCTGGGCTATGCGCCCGAGGCGGTACAGCGTCTGCATCGCGACGTCGTCGAGTGTCTGGACACACTCACGGGGCAGCTTCGCGCGGGCAGGGCGGCACGTGAGTATCAGCAGCTGGCATGTGCGTTCTTCAGCGCGCGGGGGCATCCAACGCTGAAGGATGACCCGGCGACGCAGCGCGGCTACGTCCACGGTGTGGCGCATGGCGTGGGCCTGGATATCCATGAAGCCCCCGGCTTTCAGGATGAGCCCGGCAACACGACAGAGTTGGTGCCTGGGCATCTTTTCGCCATGGAGCCTGGCCTATACTATCCCGATGAGGGCCTGGGGTGCAGGGTCGAGAACGTGTATTGGATCTCCGACGATGGGCAGATTCACAATCTCACCGACATGCCCACCGATCTGGTTGTTCCGGTTGGTGAGGGGGTTGTATGACGATTCGCATTCTGGGTATCGAGACTTCCTGTGACGAGACGGCCGCCGCCGTTGTCGAGGCTGGAACGACGATCCTCTCCAACGTTGTGGCTTCGCAGGCCGAGGTGCACGCCCAGTATGGGGGCGTCTTTCCGGAGATGGCCTCGCGGATGCACGTGGAATCCATTATCCCGGTGGTCGACCAGGCGCTAGCGGCGGCACACCTGGGGTGGGATGATCTCGATGGCATTGCCGTTACATACGGGCCCGGCCTGCCCGGATCTCTGCTGGTCGGCGTGAATTACGCCAAAGGCGCGGCCTTCGGCAAGGGACTGCCACTCATCCCGATCAACCACCTCGAGGGGCATCTCTATGCTCACTGGCTCAACACGGGCGCGGAGGGAAGCGCGAACGGCAACCTGCGGTTTCCCCTGATCGCGCTGATTGTCTCCGGCGGCCACACGCAGTTGATCCTAGCGCACGATCACGGTCAGTATGAGTGCCTGGGTTCTACGCTCGATGATGCGGCTGGAGAGGCGTTCGACAAGGTGGGGCGCATGCTCAAGCTAGGCTATCCCGGTGGGCCAGCTATCGAACAGGCGGCCAGGAAAGGCAACCCCGCGGCCTTTGACCTGCCACGAGCCTGGCTTCCCGGAACCTATGACTTCAGTTTCAGCGGGCTGAAGACCGCCGTCTTGCGCATCTTGCAGAAGTATACAGGACCGGTGCCTCCCACTTTCTACGCTAACATGGCCGCGGCGTTCCAGGAGTCGGTCATCGATGTCCTGGTGGAGAAGACGGCTCGCGCTGCCAAGGAGTTCGGGGCATACGCCGTATTGCTCTCTGGGGGCGTATCGGCAAACGCGGCCCTGCGCGAAGCTGCGAAGCGCCGGGTGCCAATCCCCGTATACACCCTTCGCAAAGTGCTATGCACGGACAACGCAGCGATGATTGCGGCAGCGGGGTACTATCGTTTTCAGGCTGGGGAACGCGCCGGGTGGGATCTGGATATCGAACCTGGTCTGCAACTTGCCTGAGACCGGCCATCTGCCCGACCCCGCATGGGATGGGGTGCCGCGACTCGGTTAGGGGGCGCGGAACGTGCCGGGGATGAAGACCCGCCAGGGCATGATCTCCACGGCGTACGTGCGATTCAGGAAGTCCGTGCCACTCCAGCCACCGGTCGCGTAGATCGATGTGTCCCACGCGACGGCGCTCAGGTTGCGCCACTCGCCCACAATTGGCGTCTCTACCACCGTCCACTCGTCGGCTGCGGGTGTATAGCGTTCGTTGAAGCCCAGCGGCGTGGTCCAGCCTCCGCCGATTGCATAGAGCCTGCCCCCATTGGCGACCAGACTGAGCCCGCCGCGGGGTTGCAGCATCGAGGCGCAGCTTTCCCAACGGTCGCTCGCCGGGAGGTAGACCTCGCATGTGGCCCACTCTCTCCGCCCATCGAACCCGCCGACGTAGAAAATGTGGTCTATCAGCGTCGCAGCCGAACCGAAACCGCGCGCCTGATCGGGCGCCGCCAACGCCTGCCAGACGTTCTGTTCGGGATCGTACACATAGGCCAGCGCGCGGTATTCCTGCCCGTCCCACCCGCCGAACAGGAAGGCGCGCCCCTCGTAGGTTGCCAATCCGTAGGCACAGAGCGCGACCGGCAGGGGGGCCGCTTCTGACCAAGTGTCTTCCACAGGGTCGTAGAGATGCACGAGCGAGGATGGCGTCCACTCCTGGTCGCAACCCCCAGGCACGAGAATGCGATTGCCCAATGGCGCGGCAGCCACGTGCGCCAGCTCGACTGGCCGTGGCAGCCCTTCGGTCCACTCGTTCGATTCGATGCTGTAGATATCGACGCGACCACTGGGCCCGCCATCCCCCATGCCGCCGATCACAAAGAGCGTACCATCCAGGGATGCGCTCGCCATACCCGCCTCCCGCACCGGGAGGGGCGCCAATTCGTGCCAGACGCCGTTACTGTTTGGAGGGGGCAGGCTCGAGACCGTGCCGGGCACACCGAAGACCTCGCCAGGTCCCGTAGCGGTCACAGGCGCCAAGCGTCGCTGCGGCAAGATCAAGATGCCGATCGCCAGTAGGAGCCCGGCAGCGACCGCCGTCCAGCGCTGCCAAGGCCAGATGGGGAATATACCTCGCGTGCTCTCTGCCGCAGGCTCAGCGTCTGCGGACGTGCTGGGCGGGCTGAGGTCTGGCGCGTCAAGTCCTTCGGACACGCCGGGCACCGTAATCCAGCCTTCCTGGATCGCCAACATAGATAGTTCAGTACGCGACGCTACCCCGGTCTTGCTGAAGACGTTGCGCAGGTGCACCTTCACCGTGTTGGGGCTCAGGAAGAGCTGTGCCGCGATCTCCCGGTTGGTCAGACCTTCAGAGACCAACCGGATGATCTCGAGTTCGCGTTCGCTGAGGGTCTCCCCGTACTCAGCTGCCAAGTGGCTCCTCCAACTGCGGAAACTCGACGAATTCCTTTCCGGCTAGCTTGTCCCTGACGCGATCGGCGATGATCTCGAGGTGCTCCGGGTAGCGCACGAAATCGAGCGCGTCGCCTGGCACGGTCAGGACCGGGCAGAGATCGAAAGCCGAAACCCACTCTTGGTAGAAGCGCCCCAGCAGCGCCAGGTAATCATCACGGATGCCCGCCTCTATGTCGCGCCCACGTTTCACGATTCTGGCGCGGAGCGTCGGCACGCCGGCCTCGATGTAGATGAGCAAGTCGGGGCGCGGCAGTTTGCGGGTGACGATGTCGTAGAGCTCGCGGTATGACCGATAATCGCGATCGGACATGTTGTTCATCTCGTGGAGCGCGCGCGCGAAGATATGCGCGTCTTCGTAGATGCTGCGGTCCACGATGACCGAAGAGGGGTGCGCCGCCAGTGCCTCGTGCTGGAGTGCTCGGTGGCCCAGGAAGAAGATCTGCAGGTGAAAGCCCCAGGCGCGCATATCGGCGTAGAAATCGGCCAGGTACGGGTTATTCTCGACCGACTCATAGGCCACTTCCCAGCCCAGCCGATCCGCCAGGCGCGTGGCTAGAGAGGTCTTGCCCGCGCCGATATTGCCTGCCACCAGAACGAGATACTTTGCCACAGTTTTCCCTATATGCCGTTGCTACACCTTAGGCAGCGGCGCGCCTTAGTGTTGGTCTGCCAACCGAAGTGCGAACGCGATGAACCTATGCTTGTACCTTACCGTATCCGACAGCTAGGGCAAATCCGGTCATGTCCATCAGTGCCCTAGGACATGCTGAAGCGCAGGTGGATGACACGGGAAGTGTCTGGCTTGATCAGAGCCTTCTCGCTCACCCTGATTCCCGCCACCCACAGGATTTGCTCCCCAGATACCAAGAGGGGTAGATGATCACGCCATGTGCGTGGAACCTTGGTGTTGATGAGGAAATCGCTCAGGCGTACTTCGGCGCCTCTCAGCCCCTGAGGACGGAACCGGTCTCCCGTCTCGCGCGTGCGCAGCGCCGGTCGAGCACCAAGAGCATTGGCATCGATCCAGGCAGCCAGGGGGTTGGGGTTTTCCGCTATGGTCTCGAGATCCCAGTGGCTTACTTCGCGCGCGTGGAGCGACCAGCCCTGTCGCAATAGGGTGACGCCGGGTATGTCTACGGGGATGACCTGACCGGGTTCGAGCCAGGGGCGTTCGCTGGGGAGATGGACGGCGTCTGCCTCCGAGATCGTTAGCGTCGTGTAGCCTACTGTCAACTCCAACCCGTGAGGCAAGACAGCGCGTGCGCCTGTCTGCCCGTCGCGAGCTATTTCGACGGCTTGTTCGATGTGTTCGAAGTCGATGTCGCGGAGCGTCCGCCGAAGCTGATAAGCCGCCCACCTTATCACGGCGCGCTGAACTGCGAGGGGCTGCTCACGCCAGCGCGCCAGATCCATCGTCAGTGTGTCCGAATGGACTGCAATGACCAGTGTGTCGATGGCAACTCCGACGAATTCCTGGAGCAGCTCGTAGTCGGCTCGCACGACCTCGGCGAGGTTGCGCAATCGTTCGGAGATACGGGGATTGATGCCTGCCAGATAGGGAAGGACCTCGTGGCGTAGCTGGTTGCGGAAGTACGTCGTGTCAAGGTTGGAGCGATCGAAGCGCGGTGACAGGCCTTCACGCTCACAGTATGCCTCGATCGCTTCTCGGGGGATGCCGAGCAACGGGCGAATCAGCGTGAGATCGGCCCGTGCAGCTTGGCCCGGGGGCAGCAAGCGATAGTCGCGCATGGGGGTGGCCGGCAACATACCCCGCAGCCCAGCCGGCCCTGCGCCCCGCAGAAGGTGCATCAGCACCGTTTCGGCTTGGTCGTCGCCGTGATGCCCGACTGCGATGTGCCGAGCGCCGATCTGGTCGGCGACCCGGGCCAGGAAACCGTAACGGGCCTGCCTGGCGGCCTCCTCCAGGGCGAGATTCTGCTCACGCGCCAACGCGGGTACGTCGATCCGCGCGATAGTACAGGGCAGGTGGTAAGCCTCTGATAGCGCTTCGACGTAGCGTTGATCTTCGTCGGCTGCCTCTCCGCGGATTCCATGGTTTAGGTGTGCAACGTGCACGTCCGGCCGATACGTCTCATCGAGGCGCGTGAGCAAGTGCAACAACGCGATGGAGTCGGGCCCTCCAGAGACGCCCACCACTACACGGGCGTCCGGCTCCAAGAGCTGGTGCCGTACGATGTAGGCCTTGACCTCACGCAAGAGATCCATCTTCGAGTTGTCCCCGCAAGCTCAGCGCTTCTCCCGGGGCTCCCCACCACGCTAGACGTTGATCGTCATCCCGCAATAGTCGCACGTTACCTGCCTCATCCCCTTGAAGATCGCGGGTAGAGGGGCGTTGCAGTTGGGACAGCGGGTTGGTAGCTCCTTCGGAGGGGCGGTCTGTTCCTGCTCGATCTCGGCGACAAGCTGCTCCTCGGGCGGAGCCGCTCCAAGGCGGTCACTGTCGAGTTCGCCAGCTTTCGCCTTGCGAATCAAAACGCGCCATGCGTCATTGTCGACGTTCTTGAGCTGGAGCGTGACATCGCCAGGTGTCTCGCGGGTTCGCTCGCTGAAACGTAGCGTGAGCAACTCCTTACGCCGCAGAAACGCTTTCTGGTCCTCGGCTTCCGTCTCTTCCACTGCACCAATAGGGGACTCCCAGAGTTTCTCTTTGATGAGCTCTTTCTCGGTGGTGATAAAGAGGATCTTCTTCTTGGCGACTTCCTGACGTTGTTCGAAGACTAACCGCGCGTCGGTGAGGAAGAGAAGGCCCTCGGGGGATTGGGCATCACTAACCCACGTGGCCTCGCAGGCCGCGACAGGATGCTCATCAGGGAGCAGCGGAAATGAAGCGGAGTCGAGAGCATCCAGCACGTATTTGGCCTGCTGGATCTCAGCCTGAAGCGCATTGGTCTGCTGTTGCACTCTGTCAAAGGTGCCTCGCACGCGCATTTGGGCCTGGCGGACGTTGCTCTCGAGTGCACTGATACGGCCCTCGGCTGCGGGAATCAGACTCGCGTCGCGGCTGGCCCGCTGAACCAGCAGCTCTACATCTCGCGCAGCGCCCTGCAGGACGCGACGTTCGTTGTCGAGTAGTTGCAGCGCTTGAGTGTGCTGCTGCGACCAGCGTCCACGCAGAGTCTCCATCTGCGACTCCCATGCACGGCCAAAGCGGTAACCGCGGGCGCGTACGTTAGCAACGTCGTTCCCCACCTGATCGATGTTGCTGGTCACGTTTTCAAGTGTGTCAAACAGCGCTGCCAGGGCTACGGTGCCCGCCACGCGCTCCCAACTGGAGCGCATGAAGCTCAAACGTGCGGCAACGTCATCAGCCTGGGTTACGGTGGAGGTCGTGCCCGTGGGCTGTGTCGGTTTGCTGGTAACCTTGCTTGCCTTTGGGGAAGGCGCAGAGGTGCTCGATACCTTGGAGGTGAGGGTGCGACCTGGCTGTGATGATGTCGGAGCCGGCCGCCTGGGGGATTTGGATCCTCCGGAGCTTACTGACGGTTTCTTCTGTTTCGTCGCCATCGGGTTGCCTCCATCTAGCTTAGTGGGCGGGTCTCAGGGCAGCTGCCGGCAGGCGAGCAAGACAGCCGCTGTCAATCCTTCCCCAGTGTGTCGCGCAGGTAGGCCTCCATAAAGGGGTCGAGATTGCCATCCAACACAGCCTGTACGTTTCCCGTTTCGTAGTCGGTGCGATGATCTTTGACCATCTGATACGGGTGGAGCACATAGGACCGGATCTGGTTGCCCCAACCGGCATCGACGTGCTCTCCCTTTAGCTTATCGATCTGCTTGCGCCGTTCCTCTTCCTGAAGCAGGATCAGGCGGGCCCGTATAATGCGCAGCGCGGTTTCTCGATTCTGGGTCTGAGAGCGCTCATTCTGACAAGCAACGACAATCCCACTGGGAATGTGTGTGATCCGCACGGCGGTCTCGTTCTTCTGCATGTGCTGACCGCCCGCTGACGACGCCCGGAAGGTGTCGATCTGGAGGTCTTCCGGGTCGATCTCGACTTTGGCTTCCTCTCCCAGATCGGGCCAGACCTCGACGAGCGAGAATGAGGTGTGACGCCGGTGGGCAGCATCGAAGGGTGAGAGGCGGACGAGCCGGTGGACGCCGCGCTCGGACCTAAGGTACCCAAACGCATACTTCCCCGCGATGCCCACTGTGACGCTCTTGATTCCGGCGCCTTCCCCCTCCATCGAGTCAAGGATCTCGGTCTTGAACTGACGTTGTTCCGCCCAACGCAGGAACATGCGAAGGAGCATCGCTGCCCAGTCCTGCGAGTCGGTTCCCCCCGCGCCCGCGTGGATAGCCAGAATGGCATTGCCCCGATCATAAGGACCGGAGAGCATAAGCTGGAACTCGGCGTGGTCGAGCTCTGCCTCGAGTTTATCGGCCTCGCGCTCCAGATCTGGCAGCAGCTCTGAATCTTCCAGGGCCGCAAGCTCCTGTGCGTCGTTGAGTTCCTGGCGCAGTTGCGTCCAATAGCCGATGTCTTCCTGGAGAGCGGCGAGACGCTGGAGTAGCTGGCGCGCGTTCTCTGGGTTATCCCATAACGTGGGATCGCTGCTCTGCCTTTCTAGCTCAGCAGCTTCCTCAACACGTTTTGGGAGGTCAAAGACGCCTCCAAGTGGCTTCCACGCGGGTCACCAGGTTTTCGAGACGGCTAGATAGCTCACTCATTATGTTATCTCGCTTCCATTTCAGGTTCGGGTTAGCTAATACCTAGCAACCCATCAACGAATGTTTGGCGGTCGAAAGGGGCCAAATCATCGATATGCTCTCCAGTTCCCACGAATCGAACCGGCAAGCCGAGTTGGTGTCCAATCGACAACACCATTCCCCCTTTGGCGCTGCTATCGAGTTTGGCCAGGATGATGCCGCTGACCTTGACGGCTTCAAGAAACTGGCGAGCCTGGATGAGGCCGTTCTGGCCCGTCGTTGCGTCCAGCACCAGGAAGGTCTCATGGGGTGCCCAAGCCACCCGCTTAGCGATCACGCGCTGGATCTTCTCCAGCTCGGCCATAAGATTGTGTTGGGTGTGCAGGCGTCCTGCGGTGTCCACGATGAGCGTGTCCAGACCGCGCGATGCTGCGTACTTCATCGAATCGAACGCGACTGCACTGGGGTCGCCACCCTCGGGGCCGGCGACCACGGGGACTCCGGCCCGGGTTCCCCATATCTTCAGCTGGTCCATCGCCGCAGCCCGGAAGGTATCCGCCGCCGCCAAGACCACCTTGCGCCCATCGGCCTTGAGGCGCGCTGCGAGCTTGCCGATACTGGTTGTCTTGCCCGATCCGTTGACGCCAACGATGAGGATGACGGCCAACGGCCATTTGAGACTGAGCGGTTCTGGCTCCGGCAACAGAGACAGGATCTCTTCCTGCAGAATCCGCTGGAGTGCTTGCGTGCGGTAGATGCCCTCATCCTCGACCCGTGCTCGGAGACGCTCAATCAGGGCCATCGTTGTCTCGACACCGACATCGCCCTGAACGAGCATCGCTTCCAGGTCCGCCCAAGTCTCGTCGTCAATCTCGCCCGCTCCCAGAAGGTTGACTATCTGGCCAAATACCGAGTTGCGGGTCTTGCGCAGACTCTCAAAGATGCCTTTCATCCGATAGGTTGCTCCTCCGTCCATTGGCTCGGAGGGATTATAGCTGTGGCGGTGGGAGCGTCAAGAGACACGGGTATCTCATCCTGGAGGCAGATACGCTCGCGTGTTACACTACAGCGCAGCGCACGTACCCCAACGCCCGCACGGGCCGCGCTGCGCAGGGCGTCCGCGAACGAGGGATCTGTCGCGGCGTTGGGGCTGAACTGCCTTGCATCGCTGCGTTGGACGATGAAGATGACCTCCGCGCGATCTCCCGCCTCCACAGCAGCGATCAGCTCCTGAAGATGCCGGCGTCCGCGGATGGTTGGCGCATCGGGAAATCGCGCGATGCCTGCCTCAACCAAGGTGACCGATTTCACCTCGACCCAGCAGGCTTGCCCGTCGTCATCAGTCAGGCGGAAGTCAAGCCGGCTGTGACCCAGAGCAACTTCGCGCTGAAGCTGGCGGAACTCCTCGAGGCTGGGCAGCAAGCCCCTGGTGAGCGCCTGTGTTACCAGCAGGTTGGGTAGATGGGAGTCCATAGACACGAGCTCGTCGCCAATGTCGACTAGCGTAAGGGAGTAGGGTGTTTTCCGGCCCAGTCCCGATGCAGGTGTCATCCATACTGTCCGACCAGAGGTGAGTAGCTCCTCCAAGCGCCCGGGGTTGGCTATGTGTGCCGATACACGGTCCTGTCCCAGGCACACTCGAACGCGGAAACGATTCTCCCTCTCAATCAGGCGCGCCCGAAGAAGGGGGCCGAATGCCACACAGGCAGTTGGGCCTACGGTGCAGTTGCCGGTGATCATAGCGCCATTCTAGGGGCCCTGAAGGTCGCGTCAACTCGATGTGTCCATCGTCCTCCCGCTTGGTCCCGGTGTTCCAGCAGGTTGCGCGCACACGTTGCATCTCCGGGGCGCTTCTGTAGTTGCGCTGGTATTCCTGGTGTGATACAATGATTTGTGACCCAGCCGTGAGCCACACTTGCTTGCCAGCGTGCTGGGATTCATATATTCCACTGAATTTCCGTTAGAATTCGCTGTGCAACTCGTTAAAAATCGGTTATAATAGGTTGAGTTGTGCTCTACATTGACTTCAGTCGCGCCGTGTGCCGGATTCCATTCTCTCGGTTAGAAACGGTTCAAGCCCGGTCCAGAGGAGGTTTTGATGCGCGGGAACAGAGGTCTGGTCATCATCGCATTGGTATTGATCGTGGTGGTTGTCATCGCCGCGGCCGCCTACTTCTACATGCAACAGCTCGGCAACCAGGCTGAACCAGCCGTCGAGCCGACGCCGGAGGTGCCTCCGCTGGAGACAACTGCAATCGTGGTCGCGGTGCAGACTATCCCGCGCGGGATGCAAGTCAGCGTGGAAGACAACGCCATCGTCCTGCAGGAATGGCCGGTCGACAGCCTGCCGCCCGAGTACTACACCACACTGGAAGAGGTCGACGGCAAGTTTTCGCGTATGGAGATCCCCCGAGGGATGCCTGTTCTGCCTGAGATGCTGGGACGCCCTGGGGGAATGCTGTCGGTATCGGGTTCGGCGGCGGCGCTCTTCGAACCTGAGGATCGGGTAGCGTACGCGATTCCGTTCGACATGCAGGGAGCCGTTGGCTGGGCGATTCAGCCGGGCGACCGCGTGGACGTCCTTGCGGCGCTCAACATGGTGCCACGCTATACCGAGTTCATCGAGAGTGGCGTCAACCAGTTCACCTATCTGCAGAGCGGCGGCGAGGAGGATGTTGCGCAGACCAGCCCCTTTGGCAGATTCGAGCAACTACCCAATGGGCAATGGGCTGCGATCCATCCGCTCGAGAACCCGGTGCCGGTCGAACCGATGCTCCTGGTGCAGATGACCGTTCAGGATGCTGTCGTCTGGCACGTCGGAACTTGGGAGGAGACCGAGGAACCTGCACCGGTCGTGCAGGAGGTCGACACCGGCGATGAAGCCGGCGTTCTCAGCGGCGGTATCGCACCTCAGGCTGCACCAACACCTATGCCGGTCGCCGAACCAGTTCGCGAGGCCGACCTTGTGACGCTCCTGGTTACACGCCAGGATGCACTGATCTTGAAGTACCTCCATGAAATGGGGGCTGATCTGGACCTAGCGCTGCGGCCTGCCGGTGTCACCGGCACCGTTCTGGACACGCAAGCGATCTGGTTCCGGTTCATTGTCGACAGGTACCAACTGCCCGATACCATGCCCGATGACCCCGTAGCTCCTGCACCCATTCGTCCTCCGTTGGAGGTACTGCCGGAGCCTACACCCACGCCGGTGCCATAGTGACTGCGTAAGGAAGGGGTATGCCCGAACGTATTCGCGTCATGATCGTGGATGACATCGCGGAGACGCGGGAGCAACTACGCAAGCTGCTCTCGTTCGACTCGGATGTCGAGGTCGCTGCCCTGGCTTCTACTGGGGAGGAGGCCGTCCAGATAGTTGAGCAGGCCCGTCCCGACGTCATCCTGATGGATATCAACCTCCCTGGGATGGACGGCATTGCTGCCACAGCGAAGGTCATCGAGATCATACCGACCGTGCAGGTTATTATGCTGTCGGTACAGGGGGAGACGGACTATCTGCGCCGGGCGATGATGGCGGGTGCCCGGGACTACCTTACCAAACCCCCTGGCGCAGACGAACTGGTCGATGCCATCCATCGCGCCTTCAGACTCAAACAGAAGATGGTGACCGGTCCGTTGGGGCCGTTACCTGTCGGCGGCGCACAACAGGCGGCTGCCCAGTCGCGAGGTGCTCTGGAGGCGAAGGTCGTAACGGTCTACAGCCCGAAGGGGGGGACCGGGTGTACTACATTGGCCGTCAACCTGGCTATCGCGCTCCAGGACATGCTGGGGCCCGAGTCCAAGATCTGTTTGATCGACGGCAATCTGCAGTTCGGCGATGTCGCCATCTTCATGAAGCTCCAGCCCTCCAGAACCTTGGCGGATCTGGCGCCACACGCGCAAGACCTGGATCCGAGCCTGCTTGATACAATCGTGGTGACCTATGGTTCGGGCGTCAAGGTTCTGGTGGCGCCGGCTTCACCCGAGGAGGCGGAGATCTTCCGGGAAGGGGGGCTGGAAGAGAACGGGTCCAACAGCCGATTCCGGGCCATTCTGGAGTTCGTACGCCCGCTGTTCGACTATGTGATTCTGGATATGGCCCATCAGGTTGATGACATTCTGCTGGCGGCGATGGACGTGAGCGATCTGCTGCTGGTCGTCACACGCCCGGTTATCCCGGAGATCCGGGGGGCGCGGCTGTTCGTCGAGTTGCTTCACAAGATGAGCTACGACTTGACTCGCGTGGCTCTTGTCATCAACGGGGTGGACAACAAACGGATGGGCATCCAGCCTGAGGCAATCGAGCGTGCGATGATGCCAGCCCTGGCACAGGTGCCTCTGGATGAACGCACTGCCCTGCGTGCCGCGAATCTGGGTGAGCCGGTAATGGCCAAGAGCGGGCGAACGCCCTTGGGCCTAGGCATCGGCAGCCTGGCGCAGAAGGTGCACGAGCGGGCTCACCTGTCATCTGCGAAAGACGCCGCAGAGGTGAGCGAGCCTCAGAAGCGTTCCGGCCTGGGACGCTTGTTGTGAGTGGCGATGCGTAGGGTGCTCTACGAGGTGATCTATGTCTCTCTTGCGCAGAATCGATAAGAAGCCTGCTGGATCGGAGACGGCGGACTCTCAAGCCGCTTCGCCGCCCCCCTCCCGGGTCCAGAGGCAAGACGGAAACATGCAGCGGCGTCCGGTACCGCAAGCACGCGACGCCTATATGGACCTCAAGAATCGAGTTCAGAATCGGCTCATCGCTGAGCTCGACCCCAGCATGGATGTCTCCCGTACCGAGGAGGTTCGGCAGACCATCAAAGAGATGTACGATGCTATCCTGCAAGAGGAGAGCATCATTCTCGGACGACGCGAACGCGATGCGCTGTTCGAGGTAATCGTCGCCGAGATCCTGGGCCTGGGTCCTTTGGAACCCTTGCTGGCCGATGAATCCATCACGGAAGTGATGGTCAATGGACCGAAGAAGGTCTTCGTTGAGCGCAACGGCAAGATCCAGCGTGTCAACGTCGCCTTCGAGTCGGACGAGCACTTGATGCGCATTATCGAGCGCATCGTCGCACCTCTTGGGCGGCGAATCGATGAGAGCAGCCCCACGGTCGACGCCCGGCTCAAAGATGGGTCGCGGGTCAATGCTGTCATCCCGCCGATTTCGCTTCAAGGGCCGATTCTGACCATTCGCAAGTTCTTCAAGCGCCCCCTCACGGTCGAGGATCTGATCCGTTTCGGCACGATCACTGAGGAAGGCATCGAGTTCCTGAAGGCATCGGTGATCGCCGCTACGAATATTGTCGTCTCTGGCGGCACAGGGACCGGCAAGACCACGTTCCTCAACGTTCTGTCCGGGTACATTCCGCCGGAAGACCGGATTATCACGATCGAGAACGCGGCGGAGCTCCAGCTGCGTCAGGAGCACGTGGTCACCCTGGAGTCGCGTCCGCCCAATGTTGAGGGACGGGGGGCGATCTCAATCCGTGATCTGGTCATCAACTCGCTGCGAATGCGACCAGACCGTATCGTCGTAGGCGAGTGTCGTGGCGGCGAGGCGCTCGATATGCTGCAGGCAATGAACACCGGTCACGAAGGCAGCATGACGACTTTGCACGCCAACAACACCCGTGATGCGCTCTCGCGTCTGGAGACCATGGTTCTGATGGCCGGTATGGAGCTACCTCACCGCGCGATTCGCGAGCAGGTAGCCGCGGCCATCGACATGATCGTGCAACTGGAGCGATTGCGCGACGGCTCGCGGCGTGTGGTCTCTATCACCGAGGTCCAGGGCATGGAGGGTGATGTGATCACGACAGCCGATATCTTCAAGTTCGAACAGAGCGGCTATGAGGACGGACGCGTGATCGGCAGGCTGCGTCCGACCGGCATTCGTCCCAAGTTCATGGACCGCATCGAGCAGGCAGGCATCCATCTACCGCCCTCGATCTTCGGGGTCGCTCAGAGACTGCGGTACTGACCTGGTCGCAGGTGACCTGGGCGTGGTAGGTGGTAGACAGTAACAGGCTGCGTTTTGGGAGAGGCTGGCTATGGAATTCCTCATAGTGGCTGGAGTGGTAATCCTAATTGCCCTGGTGTTGCTCGTTGCGGGGCTGTCTCGCAAACCTGCAGGACAAGCGCTGGTCGAGGAACGGCTGGGCCGGCGGCCACGCAGAGAGGCGCGGGCCACGGCGGAACGACGCGAGCGCCCGGAGAACTTCGTAAGCTCGGCCGTCGACCGGGCGGTCGCTGGGAAGAGCTTTGCGCAGAACCTCGCTACCCAACTGGCGCAGGCGAATCTTAAGTGGACTGTGGGTGAGTTCTTGGTGCTCACCGTGCTGCTCTCCGTGTTGCTTGCTCTCGTTTTCTATGCCCTGCGGCGGTTCATCCTGATTCCCGTCGGGCTCATCGTCGGGTTCTTTGGCCCGCGCATTTATCTGGGCGCTCGGAAGAGCCAACGTCTGAAAGCGTTCAACGAACAGCTCGGTGACGCTCTCAATCTGATGGTGAACTCGTTGCGTGCGGGATACAGCACCATGCAGGCGCTCGAAGTGATTTCAAACGAGATGCCGGCGCCAATATCGGAGGAATTCGGGCGTGTGGTGCTGGAGCTGCAGCTGGGCGTTCCCTTCGATACCGGTATGGCTAACCTGATGCGGCGGGTGCCCAGTGCCGATATGGATCTGGTGATCACGGCGATGAGTGTTCAGCGCGAGGTCGGCGGCAACCTTGCGGAGGTGCTGGACGCGATCAGCTTCACGATTCGCGAGCGGGTCCGTATCAAGGGCGAAATCAAGACGCTTACAGCGCAGGGCCGCATTACAGGTTTAGTCATTACCCTGTTGCCTTTTGCTCTTGCCATTGTCATTTACATGGTCAATCCAAGCTTCATGAGCGGTCTTTTCACCGATCCGTGCGGATGGGTCATGATGGGCGTTGCTCTGGTGATGATCGCGCTGGGCTACGTCGTGGTCAACAAGATCGTGAATATCGAGGTGTGAGGAGGCGGATATGACGCCACTACTGATCATTGGTGGGCTTGCAGTCCTCGCCGCCGTATTCACCGTCGCGGCTGTCAGGGGGCGTAGCTCCTCCCAGAGCATCGAAGAGCGGCTCAATGAGTTGGCGGCTCTGGGTCAATCGGTCACCCTCGAGGAGCTGGAGCTCTCCCAACCCTTCAGCCAACGCGTGCTTGTCCCGGCTGTGGAGGCGCTGGGGCGGTTGGCGCAACGCATGACGCCCCAGAACAGCATAGACGCCGTTAGGCACAAGCTCGAGTTGGCGGGCGTTGCGCACAAGATCAAGCCCGCCCAATTCCTGGCCTACCGAATCGGAGGCGCATTCGTCTTGGGAGCGCTTTCGTTGCTGATCATCTTTGCTTCTGACGTGGCGATCGGGCGGAAACTGCTGATCATCGTCGTTTCGTTCGTCATGGGGTACATGCTTCCCATCATCTGGCTGGGCTCGAAGATCACCAAGCGACAGGAGGAGATCACCAAATCCCTGCCTGACGCGCTGGACCTCCTGACGATCTGTATCGAGGCCGGTCTGGGTTTTGATTCAGCCATGCAGAAGGTGGCGGAGAAGTGGGATAACGAGCTCAGCCGCGCGTTCACCAGGACCGTTCAGGAGATGCAGTTGGGCAAGTTGCGGCGCGAGGCCTTGCGTAGCATGGCCGATAGTATGGATGTGCCGGATATGACGTCGTTCACCGCCGCGATCATCCAGGCGGACCAGCTTGGTGTCAGTATGGCCAAGGTGATGCGCATCCAATCCGATACGATGCGCATGAAGCGTCGCCAACGAGCCGAGGAGAAGGCGCGGCAGGCGCCGGTGAAGATGATGTTCCCACTCGTGTTCTTCATCTTCCCGACCATCCTAATCGTCTTGCTGGGACCGGCGCTTATCAGCATCAAGGAATCGGGAGCGCTGGGCGCTTTCTGACCGCTGCGCCGCCGGGGTTCTTGGCCCTGTGACAGTGCGCACTTACGTTTTGAGGCGACTTTATGACCGGATCCTCGATCTGGTCTTTCCGCCCTGCTGCGCAGTGTGCGGAGAGGTCAACACTTGGCTGTGCGCTGGTTGCGCACAAGCCTTGCCTTTGATTGATCACCCCATTTGTCCTCGTTGTGGAAACGGTTGGGACGGTCTGGGTGTCTGTCCTCGATGCGCCGCTTCGCCGCTGCGCGCGGCGCCAATCCGCTCGACATTCCTGTTCCAGGACGCTGTGCGCGAGGTTATCCACGCGCTGAAGTACCGCGGCGGCAGCGGGGTGGTCGGGCCGTTGGCTCAACGCATGGCCGATGCGTGGCACGCATGGGGGCTCAAGAGCGATCTGCTGGTGCCGGTGCCGCTCCATGCGGAGCGCGAGGCACAGCGAGGCTACAACCAGTCGCTGTTGCTGGCGCGTGCGCTCGCTCCTCTGGTAGGCGTTCCCCTAGCAGAGGATTTGCTTTTCCGGATCCGAGCTACGGCATCCCAGACAAGGCTGGATCGCGATGAGCGCCGGGAGAACGTCAAAGATGCCTTCGCATGTTCTGATTCGCATGCTATTATTGGGTTGAGTGTGACCTTGATCGATGATGTGGCCACGACCGGGGCCACATTGGATGCTTGTGCTGTGGCGTTGTTAGCACGTGGGGCTAGGGAAGTGACGGCATTCACGCTGGCCCATGCACTATGATGGACACGCGGAGGCCGTGGCAGTGGTGGGCGTCAGCAATGGTGTGCAGCGGCTTGCGTGGGAATGGGTGGTCCTGTGCCCCTACCTATCCTTAAGGAGGACTGACGTATGGAAATGCTACAGATCTACACGCGGAACCTGGAGTTGACAGACCGTCTGCGCGAGTACGTAGAAGGGAAAATCTCCAAACTCCAGCGGCACTTGCCGAACCTCGACAGCATCCGTGTCGATCTCTCGGAAAGCAACGCAAGGGACAACTCTCGGCGGATGGTCGCGCAGATCACGATCTATGTGCCCAAGGCCATCCTGCGTGCAGAGGAGCGCGCGGGCGACGTCTTCGCCGCAATTGACTCGGTTATGGACAAGATGTCGCGCCGGGTGGAACGCTACAAGGGCCGCCGGTTGTCTACCCGGCGCGGGTCGGTCCAGGGAGAGCCGGCGGTCGAACAGGCGGCAGTTGAGGCCGAGGTGATCGAGGAGGAACTCCCCAGCATTGCACGGGTCAAGGAGTTCGAAGTGAACTCCACGATGGTCGAGGACGCGATTGAGCAGATGGAGCTCCTCGGGCACCACTTCTTCATCTTCATCGATGCGGCAGATGGTCGACTGAGTGTAGTTTACCGTCGAGAGGATGGCGATTACGGGATTCTGAAGCCGGTATACTGACGGTTCCCGGCTAACAGGAAGAGCAACCGAGGCATCTTCGATAAGATGCCTCGGTTTGTGTTGGTGTGCTGTCGGGCGTGGCTTGAGATTGGGGGGCCTAGCTCGGGTGCACCTCAGTGGGTGCGGCTCGAGTTAGCTCGGCTACCGGTTGGGGCTCATGCTGCTGGATCACGAGTGCTTCTTGCAGGACGTCATCCATTGTCTCAACCAGCACCAGCTCCAGTTGCTTGCGAACCTCCTTGGGAATCTCCTGGAGATCCTTTTGGTTCAATGTGGGGATCAAGACCCTGCTAATGCCAGTGCGATGAGCTGCCAACAGTTTCTCTTTGAGGCCCCCAACTGCCAACACGCGCCCGCGGAGCGTGATCTCGCCGGTCATCGCCAGGTCTCGGCGGACCGGGTGCCCAGTGAAGGCCGAGAGCAGGGCTGTCGCGATGGTGATGCCGCCGGAAGGCCCGTCCTTCGGGATGGCGCCCTCCGGGAAGTGGATATGGGTGTCGATCTTGTCGAAGGCCTCTGGATCGATGTTCCACACCTTCACGCGGGATCGTAGGTATGTGAGTGCCGCTTGCGCGGATTCCTGCATCACATCGCCGAGCTGCCCGGTTAGCGTAAGGCCGCCCTTCCCCGGTACCAGAGCGACCTCCACCGGCAACAGATCGCCGCCACCGGCAGTCCACGCCAGGCCCATCGCTACTCCAACGGTGTGTTCGGACTCAAGGCGTTCTTCCTGGAACCTCGGGGGACCCAGATAGCGTTCCAGAGCTTTCTGTGTGATCGTAAGGATGGGGCGTTTGCCCTCCGCCAGGCGGCGGGTTGCCTTCCGGCAGATCCCACCGATTTCGCGTTCCAGGTTGCGGACGCCCGCTTCGTAGGTGTACTGGCGGATGATGGTGTGCAAGCTCTCAGTCGGGAACCGCGGGGCGGAGCCGGTCAGGCCGTTCTTTTCCACCTGCCGCGGAATGAGGAATCGCTTGGCGATCATGATCTTTTCCAGCTCGGTATAGCCGGGGAACTCGATGATCTCCATTCGGTCCTCGAGCGCGGGTGGGATCGTGTCGAGTATGTTGGCAGTGGCTACAAACAGCACCTTGGACAGATCATAGGGGATCTCGAGATAGTGATCGGAGAACGCATGGTTCTGTTCTGGATCAAGGACTTCGAGGAGCGCAGACGATGGATCGCCACGGAAGTCTTGCCCGATCTTGTCCACCTCATCCAGCATGAAGACTGGGTTTACAGTGCCAGCCCTGCGCATCGTCTGTATGACCCGCCCCGGAAGAGCGCCGATGTAAGTGCGACGGTGTCCGCGGATCTCGGCCTCATCGCGGACGCCCCCCAATGATACCCGCACGAATTCGCGACCCAGAGCGTCGGCGATAGAGCGGCCCAGCGATGTCTTGCCCGTTCCGGGCGGCCCCACGAAACACAAAATCGTGCTGCGCTGAGCCGTGGGAGCCATCTTGCGTACCGCGATATACTCCAGGATGCGTTGCTTGGCCTTGGGCAGGCCGTAGTGCTGCGATTCCAGGACGCGCTCTGCATGGCGCATATCCAGGTTGTCGACGGTCTCTTTGGTCCAGGGTAGATTGAGCAGCCAGTCCAGGTAGGTGCGGATGATGCCGACCTCCGGAGCCATCGCCGGCATCGTCGACAGCCGCTCGATCTCCTCTTGGGCACGTTCGCGCACGTGATCAGGAAGGTCCAGCGTCTCCAGTTGCTCCCGCATCTTGAGCACGTCACGGGTGAAGGTATCCGATTCACCGAGTTCCTGCTGTATGGCGCGCATCTGCTCACGCAGGAAGTACTCTCGTTGACTCTTATCCACCTCTTCCTGAACGGTGGTTTGGATCTGGTTCTCGAGTTCCAGCACGTCCAGTTCGCGGGCTAGATGCACACTGATGCTCTGCAGTCGCTCGGTAGCGTCGAGGGTCTCCAGCAGCTCTTGCCGAGTCGTCGTCGGCAGGCTAATGATCTGGGCGATGACGTCAGCAAGCTGGCCGGGGATATCCACGTTCATCGCGTAGACGTAAGCTTCCTCGGGCAATGCCTGGTTGAGCTGCACGGCTTTCTCGAACATCGTGAGGACGGCGCGCATCAAGGCTTCTGTCAGGGCGTTGTCCTCGGCCGGCTCCGCGAGTGGCTCGACCGTGGCAATCAGGTAGGGCCGTTCCTGCACGTAGTTGATGACCCGGACGCGACCAACACCTTGCGCGATGGCGCTGGTCGTGCCATCGGGTAGGCGAACCGAGCGCGCAATCACGACCTCGGTGCCCACACTGAAGAGGTCCTCGCCCGCGGGGTACTCATCAAGCGCGTCGTCGCGTTGTGCCACGACGACGATGGGCAAGTCCTCCTGGACGGCAATGGCGAGCGCCTGCAGCGACGCGTCACGTCCCACGTAAAGTGGCGTCACCATCTGCGGGTATACAACGACCTCGCGCAGTGGTAGAACGATGGCCTCGAAGGGGCCATCGTCGGTTGGCCCAGTATCGAAGTCCTCTCCAAAGAAGTCTTCGGGGGCCAGGGGCAGTTTATCCCAATCCATATAGCTCGTTATCTCTCTAGTCCACTTGTTGATATATCAATCCCAGGGTTCGTCGACCCAGTCGCCCATCGGGATGTCGAGGTCCGCGTGCTTCGCCCATGCCTCGCGAATGTCGGCGACGAGGAAGATGGAGCCGGTGGCGATGATCCCCCAGCCCGGCTCAAGTCTTCGACTAGCCTGCTCTAGGGCGCGGCTCGGGTTGATCGCTATTTCCGCGCCATGGCCGAGGTCGGCGCACAGATCGGCCAGTTCATAGGGCGCCGCCGCCCGGGGATGGTAGGAGCGCGTCACGATGACGTGGCTGCTCATCGGCAGCAGGGCGTTCAGCATTCCCGCGATGTCCTTGTCGGTCGACGCTCCGTAGATCAGAACCCAGGAGATGTCGGGGAACCAGATCCGCAGTGAGTTTGCCAAAACTTGGGCGGAATAGAGATTGTGGGCACAGTCGACCACCACCGGCGGGTGTTGGTTGAGGATCTCCATACGGCCCGGCCAAACGACCGTTTGCAGGCCCGCGCGAAGGGCCGCCGGGCTGACCCACGTGTGGTCTCGCGCTGCGAGAACCGCGGCGGCTGCCACTGCGACGGTGGCGTTCTCCAGCTGAAAGTCACCGATCAGCGAGAGCTCGTACGTTCCCTCGTAGTCCGAAGGTCCGGCTGGATGCCGGATGACCATCTGCTGTCCGGTATAAGAGCGACCGGCAGACTCCCAAATCCAGTCTTCACCAACCACGGTCAAGGGTGCCCCACGCTCGTTCGCGATTCGTTCTAGCACCTCCATCGCTTCGGGCTTCTGTGGTGCTGTCACCAGTGGAACGCCCGGTTTGATAATGCCGCCCTTCTCATAGGCGATGTCGGCTAACGTATCACCCAAGAGGTACGTGTGGTCAAGGCTCAACGATGTGATGATGCTGACCTCAGGCGTGATGACATTGGTAGCATCCAGTCGCCCGCCCAAGCCTACCTCCATAACTGCGAGGTCAACATTCTGTCGGGCAAACCACAGGAATGCCAGAGCAGTCGTTACCTCGAATGTGGTGAGGCCTTCAACAGTCTCCACAATGGGTTGCATTTCCTCGACCAACTCGGCCATCGCCGCGCGCGGGATCGGTTGGCGATCGATCTGGATGCGTTCGCGATAGGTGTGCAGATGAGGCGAGGTATAGAGTCCCGTCCGTTGCCCGGCAGCCAGGGCCATGTTGGCTAACATCGCCGACACAGATCCTTTACCCTTAGTGCCGGCGATATGCAGGGTGGGATAGGATTGGTGAGGGCTGCCAAGCCTCTCGAGGAGCGTGGCGACCCGTTCTAGCTTGAACTCTCTGGGCGAATAGCGCTCAATGCGCCGTTTCTCGTAGTCTACGAGCCCATACAGATACCGCAGGACATCATGGTATTTCATATGCTTCTAGATCTGCGACTTTCTCTTCCAGGGGACGGCCGAAAAGGAGTTGCCCCGCGCTGAAGCTAGCCAAGGATTCTACTCGCTTTCGGGTCATTGGCAAGACTGCAGCGGGTGCCCCGCTGAGGAGGTTCTTGAGTTGCCATAGGCGGACGCAGGTTTCGCGTTTTCGCTAGAGTGTGATAGATTGTCTGCCATGGGGACGACAAGGAGGCGTTCATGACTGTGCTTGAAGTGGGGCTTCTGGTGCTCTTTCTGGTCGCCACCTACTTCGTCACTCGCTACGTGCGCGATAGGCTGCCGAAGCCAGGCCGCGCTCCCATGCTCCCCTTCGTTCGCCCCTGGATCGCGTTCGTGTGGCTCTGGGAGCCCATCGTGTGGTTCTTCCCAGGCGTTCTGTGGTACTGGACTCTCGGCCTTCAGCTGCGGGCTATCCTGGTGATCAGTTTTCTGGTGCCGCTCGGCGTATTCTTCGTGTTTTTCATCAGCAGTGGCGTCTATGGGTTCTCCTCCTCGGGCGACAGGATCAGCAGAACAGCTTCTCTGACGATGGCCGTGGTCGTATGGTTGTGGGTTCTTGTCGAAGTGTATGCTGGGTTTACCAATCCCAGTGTCTCACCGCTTCGTTTCGGTGTCTTCCTCGTGTCAGTTCTGTGGGGGCCGCTTGTATTGTTCAGCCTGCTGATCATGTGGGCGGCGCGGGTTGTGCCGATTGCGCCCGGGACAGATAGGCCACTTCGCACCGCTCTGGCGATTCTCCTGGGTTATTTCACGTCTTCACCCAAGCCAACCTGGGTGGTGGAAGAGGGGAAGGTGCAGCTGCGGATTGAGGGGAACGCATTCTTCGGGGCAGGCCCGGGTTTCCTGCTAACCGAGCCAGAGAACGTCGTCATTCTCAAGACGGGTTCGAAGGTCACACGGGTAGCTGGCCCGGGCGTGGTCTTGACACGACCCATGGAGTCCCCTCACAGGGTTGTGGATCTGCGCAACCAGATCCGAACTTCGTCGGTGAACGCAATCACGCGCGACGGCATCGAGGTTCGGGTGCCGATTTCATCTCTATTCAGGATCAACCGCGGGTCTCGCAAGATTGCGCTCGGCCAGCCCTGGCCTTACCGTAATCAGCGCGATGTGTTCGAGACCGTATTCGCCGAAGAGGTCGATCCCTCGGGGCGGAGTCCTCTAGATCAGCGAGCGCCGCATCCGTGGGAGAAGCTGCCGCTGACGGTGGCAGCCCACAAGCTGAAGCAAGCGATCTCCTTCTACAGCTACGACCAGCTCTTCAGTGGCATTGCCGATCCGGACAGGGCACGCGTGGCTCCGAATCCCGATGAAGCCGAACTGATAGAGACACACAGGAGTGCCCAAGAAGCGCTGGGGGGTGGCTCGACGGAGCCTCTCACGGATCCGCTGGCTCGCGTGACCATCGGGAAACTGGTGCGCGAGGCGGTACGGCGGACCTTGCGGCGGCGAGGACTGGATGTCCATGGGGGCGGGGTGGGCAACAAGATCGTGCCCCTGAGGCGGGAAGTGATCGACCAGCGGGTCAATAACTGGAAATCGCGTTTCGTCATAGAGATCACTGAGTGGCGGGCCAAATTGCAGCGGACGCGCCTTGAGTCGATGGGCAAGGCGCGTACAGTGGCCAGAAGCCAAGTGCTTGGGGCGATGTTTGAGAAGATTGGCGAGCAGTTGTCTGGGGCCACGCCAGATGCTCAGAGAGATCTGATCGCTTACCAACTGATGGATAGGTTGCTGCAGGTCGCGCAAGACCTCGAGGTTCAGAGAATGCTGCCTACTTCGACGCTACCTGTGCTCGAGGATCTCTACCAGCAGGTGAGCGGTGACATCGCTGAGTCAGGAGACACCAGTTGATTGAGCAGAGGACGCTGATCCCATTGGCGCTCTTCGTCATCGCCCTGGCCTACACGGGTTTGTTGGTGGTGGCTATCCTCGGCGGGGGCGCAGTAGAAGCCGGACGCAATCCGTATCTGCTCCTCGTGGATGTCCTGATTCTCGCGGTCGGCTTCCTGGTCGCCAGCGGCCTTGCATACGCGCATGTGATGCGGCTATTCACGCGGTATAGCGCCGACTTCCACGACCTGACTGACGAAGATGCAGAGGCGCTCGTAGTGCGCTTGCTGTTTGGACCACAGCTCTTTCCACCCAGGTTTCCGATCTTGCGCGTACAGTCCGGTCAGGCGGATCTTCAGGGGGCGCCGGTCATTTTCAAGGTGGGTGGGCCAGCGTCGCTGAGCGTCGATCAGGACAATGTTGTGGTGACCAGCCGCCTTGGCCGCCTGTATCGCGTGCTGGGCCCCGGCTTTTACGATCTAGGTGCATTCGAACGCGTGTGGGACGTGGTAGATCTTCGCCCCCAGCGCCGAACCTTGGTCGTTGAGTTCATGACACGTGACGGCATTCCCGCGGCGTGCCAGGCAAGCCTGGTGTGTCGTGCCGCAGTCCCCCGCGATTTCAAACCTGTGGGTCCGCGGAAGCCTGCAGCAGGCAGCGTTGAGGAAACCGCTCGAGACGTGGTGCTGAAGCTGACTACCAGCAAATACGTCCGACGACCCGAGGGACCGGATCGTGTTTCAGACTGGGTTACGGGAATTGCCAATGGCGCCCTGGACGGGATTGTCCGGGACGAACTGGAGCAGTACGGGCTGGACCAACTCGTCAACCCCATGTACTGGCTGAAGAGCACAGAGCAACAGCAGGACAATGGCGTGAACGCCGGGATGGCACCTCCTGAGACACTGCCCCAGGTGGAAGCCAGGGCCAGGGCCAAACTGGTGGAGGAGGCAGCGAAGCGGGGGATCATCATTGACTCCGTGGAATTGGCCTCGGTTCAACCTTCAGAAGAGGCCGTTTCGCACCAATGGCTGGAATTCTGGCGAGCCAAGCTGCAACAGGAGGTTGATGCAGACGCCATCAGGGCTGAGGCCGCACAAGCAGAGAAGCTCAGCGAAACTCGCGCCATTGCGCAGGCCAGGTTCATCGAGGGCGTGATCAAGCAAGTGAACGCCATCCGCTCGGGTGGTGGTTCAGCGCCAGTGCCGAGCGCGATGGTCGTGGAAAGCGTTCTGGAGGTTCTCTGGTCCATGTATGCTTGGGAGCCGGATGCCCATCGTTCACTCTTCCAGCAGGGCGAGAGCCTTATGCGGTTCGTTGATATGGTCCTCTATGGCCCATCTCGGGTACCCCCCTATCTGTCGCCGACGGTGGGGCCTGGCTTGCCAGGTCAGCGTCCGGATTCCCCGAGTCCCGGCTCCGGTGGGCACCGCAGGCAGTCGTAGGGTCGCCTATCCATGCGCCGGATTGCGCTGTCGTCTGAATTGACCATCCCGCACTTGCTTGAGTGGCAGGATGCTCAGCCTGTGCTGCGGGATCATTTTGCACAGCTGTTGCTCCGCCTGGCGCAAGGAGATCTTATGGGATCTCTAGAGTTGGCGAGCCAGGCTTATGGCGTCGCGAGGCAGGGGCTGGATCGGTATGGTGAGGCGCTGGCTCTGGTGTTTCGTGCCGAGATCTGCCGCCGTCTGGAGCGGTGGGAAGACAGCCTGGACGCTATTCGCAATGCCTTGAACTGGCTTGAGCTGCGTGTCGCACCCGTTGCTCACTACCACGAGGCCATAGCCGTCTACCTTGAGGGTATCGTCCACTTCGTACTTCGCTCTGATGCGAAGGTGGTGGAGACGTTCACCTACGCCCAAAGCGTCCTCGCTGAGAGCGAGCGGCACTGGGGCTTTGAGCAGAATGTGGGGCGGGTAGATGATTGCCGGAACGTGATACGCTGGATGTCGCAGATCCTGGAGATTCAGAGTGCATTGGAGCCAGGCGACGCTGTCGTCATTCTGCCTGTCTACGAGCTCGTGAACCGTACGTTGGTTCGAACCGAGGCGGTCGCGCTGCACTCCTTTCAGGTCACACTCCCCGTCGAAGTTGTGGCGCGCTATCTCCCTGCTGGGTACCGTCCTCTGCAACTCGATGCCTTGTCGTTTCTCTACGTGCAGTCTCAGGCAGAGTACCTCGCTGTGCGCATCCCCGAGGATGGGGCTGTGTTGAGCCAGGGGCGCAAAGGAGATCTCCTGGTTATCGAGATCACTGCCGCTAGTCACACTGACGCGGGCTTGGTGCTGACCTCGGACAAGCCCTTCTTCCGCAGGGTCGATGGTCGTGTGGAGTTCCGAGCTGTGTCGCGCGGGAGCAGCCGGCAGGCAGGGTTCGCGACTACGGGTCAGGTGGGCATACCACGGATACTGGTCCGCGAGGGGGATGAGCAATGACTGAGAGTGAACACCGGGTACTGGTGGTAGGCGCCGCGGGTGTGGACATCAAAGTCCAACCGCGTACCGAGACGGTTGAGCTGGCGGGGTCGAATCCGGGCACGATACGCTGGAGCTGGGGTGGGGTGGCCCGGAATATGGCCGAAAACCTGGCCCGGCTTGGGGCTGAGGTGCATCTCATCACCGCCGTTGGCGATGATGGGTGGGGGCACGCATTGCTGCACAGTCTGCGCGAGCTGGGCATCAATACGGATGGCTGTGTGGTTTCAGTGGAGCAGCCCACGGCCTCATACTGTGCCCTGTACCGCGCAGACAGGGAACTGTGGGTTGCCTTTGACGATATGGCTGTCATGCGCGAGATTACGTCAGGGCATCTGCGTCGCCTTAGCCGTCTGGTGAAAGAGGCCGATATGGTCTGCCTTGACGCGAATCTGTCGTCGCGCTCCCTGAAGACGCTCTTGAGTATGACAGCACAGTATGAAGTGCCCGTGTGCGTCGATCCGACTGCAGCTCTCCTCGCCCATCGGCTCACGCCCTACCTGCCGATGATCACGGCCATCACGCCAGGGCGTGCCGAGGCCGAAGCTCTGCTTGGCGAGTCTCTTGACGATGAAGACACGATTAGCGTGGGTGCGAGGCGGCTGGTGCAGGCGGGCGTCGATCTGGCCATTATCACGTTGGGGGCCGATGGGATCTACTATGCAACCTCGGAAGAAAGCGGTCGCGTCCCGGCCTTCCCGGTCGAGGTTGTTGATGCTATCGGTGCCGGGGATGCGCTGACAGCAGCCGTGGCGTATGGACTGATGGAGGGTGTGTCACCCGGCGAAGCCGTGCGTCTGGGCATGGCGGCTGCAGCGCAGACGGTTAGCTACCCAGACACAGTGTGCCCGCATCTGACGCTGGAGTCGCTCTACGAGTTGCTGGTGATGTAGTGCGCTGCAGTGAGTCAGCGCCATTCGTGTGAGCGACGCACCGTGCGCAGTGTCCGCCTCTGTCTTGATCCCATTCATCTATCAGGAGGAATCGTGGTTAAGCACATTAAGCCCTCTTCGGCGCGTTTCCGGCAGTTGGGTACAGACGATCCGTGGATCCGTGCTCACGTGCCCGGTTCGGTCCACACAGATCTGCTGGCAGCAGGGCGAATCCCCGATCCCTTTGTCGCCGACAATGAACTCGAGGTTCAGTGGGTTGCCGAAAGTGACTGGGAATACCTTGTGCAGTTTGATGGCGATGAAGGCCTTGGTGATGAGCAACACGTGATGCTTGTCTGCGATGGGCTGGATACGCTGGCTGATGTCACGTTCAACGGACGACTTCTGGGCCACACCGATAATATGTTCCGGCAGTACCGGTGGGAAGTCACGGAGGCTTTGCGGGATGGCACGAACGAGGTCCACGTTGTCTTCCCTTCCACCGTTGCCTATATGCTCGCGAAGCAGGCGCAGGAGCCGCTGATCGGCCCGTCGCAGTCGATTCCGGGGGGCCCACACGTGCGGAAGGCACCGTGCCAGTTTGGCTGGGATTGGGGCCCTCAACTTCCTCCGATCGGTATCTGGCGAGAGATGCGCCTGGAGGGCTACACAAGCGCACGTCTCGAGGATGTCCATGTGCGCCAGTTCCACGCCTCGGATGGTGTGACGTTGACGGTGCGCGTCGCGCTGGAGCGTTGGGAAGACCGCGTTCTGGGCGCGCTGGTGCGCGTGACGGCGCCCGACGGGCAGATAGAGGAGGCCCGCCTATCCTTCACGGCAACAGCTACTGAGGGAGAAACCCGGCTTACAATCGAGACACCTGAGCTCTGGTGGCCCAACGGCCTGGGCGGCCAACCACTGTACAGGGTCGAGGTCCTGCTCTACGCGGGAGAACGGGCGCTGGACCGGCGGGCATTCGATATCGGCCTGCGGAAGCTAGAGCTGCGGCGGGAGAAAGACGCCTATGGTGAGTCGTTCACCTTTGTTGTGAACGATGTGCCAGTCTTCGCAAAGGGCGCAAACTGGATCCCGGCTGATTCGTTCCCCACGCAGATCACGGCGGCACATCAGGAGCACCTGATCCGGAGCGCTGCCGCGGCCAACATGAATATGCTGCGTGTCTGGGGCGGCGGACTCTACGAGGACGATCACTTCTATGCCTTGTGTGACCGCTATGGTCTGTTGATCTGGCAGGACTTCATCTTCTCGTGCAGCACGTATCCGGGGGATGCGGCGTTTGTCGAGAACTGCCGGGTCGAGGCAATCCAGAACATCCAGCGGTTACGCCACCATCCATGCCTGGCGCTATGGTGTGGCAACAACGAGATGGAGGGCGGATGGATTGGCTGGGGGTGGTCCCAGCGTATGGCGCCTGAGTACAGGACCTACTATGACCAGATGTTCCATCATCTGCTGCCGGCCTTGTGCGCCCAGTATGATCCTGACCGTGCCTACTGGCCGAGCTCACCGTCTTCGGGCACACCTTTTGAGGATCCGGGTGGAGTGCAGGCTGGCGACACCCACAATTGGGAGGTCTGGCACGGGGGGCGCCCCTTTGAGCACTATCGTACTCACCCTTCGCGGTTTGTGAGCGAGTTTGGGTTCCAGTCTTTGCCGACACTGGCGACGATTCGCACATACGCGGAAGAGAAGGACTGGAATATGACCTCCTACATCATGGAGCATCACCAGCGCAACGGCGCCGGCAATGGAAAGATCATCAACTATATGACGGCCCATTTCCGGCTTCCCAAGGACTTTCCTGCCCTGGTCTACCTGACCCAACTGCTGCAGGCGGAAGCCGTGCGTACAGGGGTTGAGTTCTGGCGACGAAACCGGGCCTGCACCAGCGGCGCGCTCTACTGGCAGCTCAACGACTGCTGGCCTGTGGCTTCGTGGGCGAGCCTGGACTACTTTGGGCGGTGGAAAGCGCTTCACTATATGGCGCGCCGGTTCTTCGCTCCGCAGCTGTTAACCGCCGAGGCGCGGGATCACAGGGAGGGCACCCAGCCCCCCGCCCAGGATGGTTATCTCTTCCAACCCAAGTCGGGTCCCTTTGTGGACCTCTTCGTGGTCAATGACGAGCCCGGCGCCTGGGACGGTAGGGTGCGGTGGTCCCTGGAGACCCTGGATGGTGAGGTGTTGTCCGCGGGGACGGAAAACGTGCATATCGATGGCGTAAGCGCATCCAGAGTGGCCGCGCTGGACTTCGAGGGACTGGTCAGTATGCGGAATGCGCGATCGACTGTCCTCGTTTACGAGCTCTTGCAGGGCGACACGCGCAAAAGCCTGGACATCCTGACGTTCGCGCCATCCAAGCATCTCGATCTCAGAGATCCGGGTCTGGAGGTTCAGGTCAGCGATACCGGCGATGGGTACGCCATCGAGGTCAAGGCGGCGAGGTTGGCGCGCTATGTCTGGCTGGAACTGGATGGCGGGGATGTCGACAACGGTATGCTGAGCGACAACTACTTCGATCTCCCGGCTGAGAGGTCGGTGACCGTCAAGCTTCCGGCGATGACCGGGTGGGATGCTGAGCGCATTCGATCGTCGCTCAGAGTGCGCAGCCTGGTCGACAGTCTATGAAGACGATTCTCATCTGGGGGGCAGGCCGGATCGGGCGCGGCTTCGTTGCCGATCTGTTTGACGAGGCGGGCTACGGGTTGGTGTTCGTCGATCAGTCTGAGGCGCTGGTGGAACAGCTGCTCCGTCAAGGCAGGTATACCGTTGTCCACGCTGAGGGCGTGGGCTGTCGCACTGATCGCACCATAGGAAACTTCGTTGCCCTTCCCACGTCGGACGCGGACGCGGTCTCCGCGGCTGTGGTAGCGGCTGATCTTGTCGCCATCGCGGTCTTCCCACAGGACTTCGCCAGTGTGGCGTCTCAGCTAGCCATGGGCCTCAGGCAACGCCAGACAGCGCGTCCAGAAGACGCGCTTGACATACTCGTATGCACCAACCTGCCGCACGCCGGTCCGATCTTCGGGGCGAAGCTCACGCAGGCTGTGGAACCGGGGATGCGGCTTTGGCTTGACGCTTACGTGGGTATTGTCGAGACCCTCGTCATCCGGATGGTCGTCGAGCCGCCTCCTGAGGCGCTGATCGAGGATCCACTCGTGGTCTGGACGAATGGCTATCAAGAGCTGCCGGTGGATCGGCAGGCTTTCCGGCGTGGGGTGCCTGATGTGCGTGCACTCCGGTCGGTGGGCGACATGCGCGCGGAGGAGGTGCGCAAGCTCTATACCTATAACACCTTCCATGCAGCGCTAGCGTATCTGGGAGCGCTGCGCGGACACGCCGCGATCGTCGACTGCCTTGCCGATTCGGCGGTGCGCGTTGATGCCGAGGGAGCGCTTCAGGAGTCGTGCGCTGCGCTGCGTGCCGAGTTTGGATTCGGGACCGACGAGATGGCGCGTTGGCTGGCAGGCGTGGTCGCGCAGACGGACAACCCCGCGCTGCGAGATACCGTGACGCGCTATGGTGCCGATCCTGGCCGCAAGGTGCAGCGTGGTGACCGGCTGATGGGACCGCTGTTGCTAGCCCGCAAGCACGCCATTGCGACACCTCACCTCACACGCGCCTTGGCTGCCGCATATCTCTATGGTGAAGCTGCCGATCCGGGCGCCCAGGCCATGCAGAAGGCCGTTCACGTTCACGGAATCACCGAAACGGTGAATACCCTCTCTGGACTCAACGACGATGAGGCCGACATTGCCGAGGCCGTCATTCGGGCCTATGCCCGGCTTGCGGAAGAGCGTACGTGGGCAGGGTGGGTACGTCAGGCGGAGCAGCTGGGTTTTGCATATGAGCAGCGTTACCATGGGTGTGGGCAGTGCACCGTTGCGGCCCTTCTAGATACGCTGCGCGATGTCGGCGCTGTCGCCATTGATCCGTGTGCCGCGGATGCCGTCTTCGAGGCCGCGACCGGCCTCGCTGGCGGCTTGGGGCTGGCTGGCGATGGGCCCTGCGGCGGGCTTACGGGCGCGGCACTGGTCTTTGGATTACTCTACCCACGGCGGAGAGCCAATTTCGACGGCGACCGCGACAACAAGTATCGAACCTACGCGATGGTGCAGCGCATGCTCCAGCGCTATCTTGACACCTATGGCGGTATCTCCTGTCACGTTGTCCAGGCCGCCATCATGGGTCGAGCCTACAACCTGCGCGACAGCGAAGACCGCCGGGCGTTCGAGGGCGCCGGTGCCCACGAGAACAAATGCACTGGTGTCGTGGGCCGCGCTGTTGGGTGGGCAATGGAGATCATTGGTGAGGAGATGCTCGGCGAGGTGTGAAACAGCAGGCGCGTGGTGACGACTGTGGAAGTTTGGCGACTGCCTGGTCCGTTCATTAGCCGTCTACGGCCCTGAGTCCACGGCGCTACAACTTGAGGCCGATAGCCCGTGGTGGCTTGCGGGTATCCGGCCCTTTGATCGGTCGGGCAGTCCGTCACCGGTGACCCTTGTCGATCAGACCGGCTACCCTTATCCGAGTTTGGGCAGTGCATTGCCACCGCACGGGTCTTTTGGCGATCACACCTACACATTCCTACCCGTACACGTCGACGCGGCAGCGCTGACCCTGACTGTTCCCGCGCTGGTCTTCTGGGTGCCTGTCACGGAGACTTTCGCGGTCGACCTCGGGCCAGCGCCCCAGCTGGGCGACACGCAGCCGTTGCACGTCCAGTTGGACGCGGAGGGCTTCGCGGTGGAATTCGTCGAGGTCGCGCTGGCCGAATCACGCAGGCAGTACTCCCGACCCTCCGCGAGGCATCCTTATGAGCTCCGATTCCGCGCTCAGATCTCTGCCGAGGATGCCAACCGTTGGCTAGATAGGTTGTCCCTCGCCAACGAAGCCGGGACCTGGCTGCCCAGTGATATCGATCGCCACCAGGCGACCCACGAGCCGCAAGAGGTGGATCTGGGCATAGCAGAAGCAGTTGTCTGGGTGGGGTTGCCCGAACTTCCTACGGAGCCGATGACGCTCGCCGTAACCGGTATGAACTTCGTCCTGGAAGGACCCTGGGAGATCACGTGGTCCCTCCCGACAGGCGACTGATGAGGTGGTTTGGCGCGCTCGCTCACGCTCTGCACCGCACACAGGTGCCGGCGGACAGGATTGCGATGATTGGGCCGATCTCATGTCGTCGTGAATGAGCGTTTCAGGGCCTGAAGAAGCGGATTGACAGAGGCCCGAACTGTGGTACTCTGTGGCTATGGCAGATGTGACGCGTGGCTTGCATCATCATGCGATGACGACACCACCCAGTTCGGGCGGTGCGGCTTCGCTTGTCTAGCCAGGTTCACATTGACCTGAGCAACAGTCAAGAAAAAGGAAGAGCCCTCCGGATTGGTCCGGAGGGCTTTCTTCATATCTCGCTGTAGTAGAGGAGCAGGGGATGGCACGCAACGACATTAGACTTTCATTGCCCAGCAAGGGGCGGTTGGCGGAGGAGGTGGAGGGTTTCCTGGCTGCCTGTGGCCTAAAGGTACACAAGCCCAACCCCCGTCAGTACGCTGCTTCGATCCCGACGCTGGCGGGCCTTACGGTGCTCTACCAGCGGCCAACGGACATCGTGGTAAGCGTACGCGACGGCAGCGTGGACTTCGGGATTACAGGGCTCGACGTGACCGGAGAGTTCGGCGGTGAGAACGACGAGGTCCTTGTGCTGCACGAAGCCTTAGGGTTCGGTGGCTGCAAGCTGGCAGTGGCGGTCCCTGAGGCGTGGGAGAGCGTCAGTACACTCGATGATCTCCAGGCGCGCATCGGCACCCTGGGCAGGCCGCTGCGGGTGGCGACGAAGTTCACGAACCTGACGACGGCCTTCTTCGCGGAGCACGGCATCGGGCCCTTCAGCCTCGTCTATGCCGAGGGGACGCTGGAGGTAGCTCCGGCTATCGGGTATGCGGACTGCATCGTCGACTTGGTCTCCTCGGGGCAGACCCTCCAGGACAACCGTCTCAAGGCGCTCAAGGATGGTATGATTCTCCGCTCGGAGGCTGTGTTGATCGCAAACCGCGCCGCGCTCCGAGCGCGGCCAGAGGTGCTCGATATCGCTCGTACGCTGCTCGAGTTTCTCGAGGCACACTTGCGGGCTGAGGACCACGTATTGGTGGTCGCCAACATGCGCGGCGAGTCTCCTCAGGCGATTGCGGCGCGTATGTTCGAGGAGCAGCTGCTCGGCGGCCTCCAAGGGCCGACAATCTCGCCCGTGATCGTGGCGGATGGCAATCCAAACTGGTATGCAGTCCAGGTTGTCGTGCGGCGCGAGGCGCTGATACAGGCGATCGCCGAACTGCGGGCGATTGGCGGGAGCGGCGTGGTTGTCACCCCTGTGACCTATATCTTCGAGGAGGAACCGCAGCGCTGCCGTGCGATGATGGCTGCTGTCAATGGCGGGTCGGCTGCCCTGCTCGAAGCGCCCGCGGACCGGTAGACAGGAGGAAGCCCAATGATCACGATCTACGAGAACCCAGATGCGGCCGCCGGTATCCTCGCACGGCGGACGATGGCATCGGTCGACGACGTGCCGGGCGTCGTCCTGGAGAGCATCAAACGTGTCTTTGGAGAGCCCTTGACGCCTGAGGCTGCGGTTGCACGCCTGCTGGCCGATGTGCGCGCGCAAGGCGATGCCGCGCTCCGCGAATGGACTGCGCGTATCGACGGCATCAGACCCGAGGCTCTCGAAGTACCGCGTGCGGCGTGGCAAGCGGCGTACGAAGCGCTGGCGCCCGACCTACGAGATGCGCTGGAGCGTGCGACCGAGCGCATTCGGGCGTTCCACGCCCGACAGCCCATCCCCAGTTGGTCGACCGACCAGCTCGGTGGCGTGTTGGGACAGCGCCTTGTCCCGCTTAAGCGCGTAGGGGTCTACGTTCCCGGGGGAACGGCCCCCCTGCCCTCGTCGTTGCTGATGGCAGCGGTGCCGGCACGGGTGGCTGGTGTGGACGAGGTCATTGTGTGCACACCGGCGCAGCGCGACACAGGTGCGCCTTCGCCCCTGATCCTGGCGACGGCCTACATCGCCCGCGTCGATCGGGTCTTCGCGCTGGGCGGCGCGTTGGCGGTCGCCGCGTTGGCGTATGGCACGGAGAGTGTGCCACGCGTTGACAAGGTGGTCGGCGCAGGCGGGCTCTACACAACGGTGGCGAAGCGTCAGGTCTACGGCATTGTGGGCCTGGACGGGCTCTACGGCCCTACCGAGACGGTCATCGTCGCCGATGATAGCGCCAATCCGGATTGGGTTGCGGCGGATCTGCTGGCGCAGGCTGAGCACGACGTGCTCGCGACGGCGATCCTGCTGACACCATCGCGGACGCTGGCTGCGGCTGTGCAGGAATCTGTGGCACGCCAAGTCGCGACTTTGAGCCGGGCGGACGTCGTCCGAGCCTCGCTCGCCGGGCAGGGCGGCATCGTGTTGACACCTGACTTGGCGACGGCTGTACGGTTGGCTGACGCCTATGCGCCCGAGCACCTCTGTCTGTCGGTCGAAAACCCTGGATTCTGGGCTGAGCAAGTCCGCAATGCTGGGGGTATATTCCTCGGCGAGCACTCGTTCGAGGTCCTGGGCGACTACGTCGCCGGGCCGAGCCACATTATGCCCACCGGCGGCACTGCGTGCTTCAAGGGGCCGGTCAACGTGCTCGACTTCGTCAAGGTCATCAGTCTCATTGGCCTGGATAGCGAGACTGCCGCGGAGCTGGCGGGGGATGCTGACCGCATCGCGACTGCCGAATCGCTGACGGCACACGCGGCGGCAGCTCGGTTGCGGGCGCGACGTGAGGGGGCGCCGGGTGGGCCTCCTGACTCGACGGTCACGGCTTCTTGACTCACGCACACTCTAGGAGAAGCGCAATGACACCTCTGGACCTGATCCGTGCTGACGTCGCGACGATGGAGCCCTATACGCCGATCTACCCGTTCGAGGTCCTGGCCGCGCGGTTGGGGCGCACCCCTGACAGTATTATCAAGCTCGATGCCAACGAGAATCCCTACGGGCCTTCGCCGAGGGTTCGCGCAGCCCTAGCTGATCTGGACTATATCCACATCTATCCCGATCCCGCCAGTCAGGCGTTGCGCGCGGCTCTGGCACGGTTCACGGGCCTGCCCGTGGAGCTCTTGATGGCAGGCGCTGGGGCCGATGAGCTCCTGGACCTCATCATGCGACTCTTTCTCCGGCCTGGCGATGCGATCGTTAACTGCCCGCCCACCTTTGGGATGTACCGGTTCGATGCCGCCATCAGCGGGGCGGACGTGATCCCCGTGGAGCGCGGCCCTGATTTCGCTCTCGATGTCGATGCGCTGGAAGCCGCGGTATGGCAACACCACCCGAAGCTTGTGTTCATCGCTTCGCCCAACAACCCAGACGGCAGTTGGCTGCCCGATAGGGCGCTGGCGCGGCTTCTGGATCTGCCGGTCGTCGTGGTCCTGGACGAGGCTTACGTCGAGTTTGCCGGGATGCATCGGAGTCGTATCGGGCTCGTGCCAGAACGTGATAACCTGATCGTGCTGCGTACGTTCAGCAAGCTGGCAGGTCTGGCCGGGCTTCGCGTCGGCTACGGCGCATTCCCCGTGTCGCTGATGCCCCATTTGTGGAAGATCAAGCAGCCTTACAACGTCTCGGTGGCGGCTTCGGCGGCGGCGATGGCGGCACTCGAGGATCTCGACTGGCTGCAGGATAAGGTGGATCGCATCATCGCGGAGCGCGCGCGTTTCGCTGACCTCCTAAGTGCAATACCCTACCTGCGTCCGTATCCCTCCCAGTCGAACTTCATTCTGTGCCGGGTCGTGGGGCGCAATGCCGAAGCGCTCAAGTTGGCGCTCGAGCGTGAGGGCATCCTCATCCGCTACTACAATCAGCGGCGGCTGGCCGACCATGTCCGGTTCACCGTGGGCAGGCCTGAGCAGACCGATGCGGTGATCGCCGCTCTGCAGCGGCTTCTCGACGAGACGTAGGCCAGCGCTGAGAGAGACAAGGAGGCAGAAGATGCGTCGTGCAGAGATAACCCGCGAGACTCTCGAAACCACTGTGGCGGTTACGCTGGCTCTTGATGGCGAGGGGACAAGCGATATTGCCACAGGGCTGGGATTCCTGGATCACATGCTGAATCACGTGGCCGTTCACGGTTGTTTCGATTTGATGGTGCGTGCCCAAGGCGATCTACACGTCGACGCTCACCATACGGTCGAGGATGTGGCCCTCGTCCTGGGACGGGCGGTCGACGAAGCCTTGGGAGATCGCAAGCAGATTGCCAGAATGGGCTCGGCTTATGTTCCGATGGACGAGGCACTGGCGTTTGTCGCCATTGATCTGTCGGGCCGCCCCTACGCCGTCGTTGATGTGGTGTGGACCGGACCCGCAGTTGGTGGCGTCGCAGGGTCGCTATGGGTCCATTTCTTCGAGTCGTTCGCCGTGACGGCGCGGGCAAACGTACATGCACGTGTGCTCTATGGCCGTGACGACCACCACAAGGTGGAGGCGCTTTTCAAGGCGCTGGGCCGGGCGCTCGATGCGGCGACGCGGCTGGACCCCCGACGAGGCGGCGTACCGTCGACAAAGGGAGCTTTGTGATGCTCGCTCTGATCGACTACGGCGCGGGCAACGTGCGTTCGGTGCACAAGGCGTTGGTCGCTGTGGGCGCAGACGTTGTGGTTACGCAATCGCCGGAGCCGCTGCTGGCGGCCGATAAGGTGGTGCTCCCTGGTGTGGGTGCGTTTGCAGATTGTATGCAGAGTCTGGAGCGGCTGGGCTTCGTCGCGCCTATCAAAGAAATCGTGGACCGCGGCGTGCCCTTCCTTGGCATCTGTGTGGGGATGCAGGTGCTCTTCGAAGAGGGCGAGGAGCTCGGTGGACATGTTGGCCTGGGGTTGTTGCCGGGACGTGTCGTGCGCTTTGAACTCGATGCTGCTCTGAAGGTGCCGCACACAGGGTGGAATCGCGTGGAGCCGGTTCGGGGCTCGCCACTCTTCACCGGCTTGCCCGACCCCGCCTGGGCCTACTTCAACCACAGTTACTACTGCGGGGCATCTGAGGAAGAGACGTTGGCGGTCACGGACTACGGAGGCCCGTTTCCCTGTGTTGCGGGGCGGGGCCGGCTCTTCGGGGTGCAGTTCCATCCTGAAAAGAGCCAGCAGGTGGGACTGCACATCCTCCGCAACTTCGTTACGCGGACGGGGATGCCTGGAGCATAGGGGCGCTATCCATGACGACATTCACCGTTTATCCGGCGATCGACTTGCGGCGGGGAGGGGTGGTCCGGCTGGCGCAAGGCGATCCCGGGCGCGAGACGGCCTACGGCAATGATCCGCTCGCTGTCGCCGAGCGCTGGCAGCATGCAGGCGCCACGTGGCTGCACGTCGTGAACCTGGATGGAGCTTTTGGTGAGGCCAGCGAAGATAATCGGGCGGCTCTCACCCGTATCCTGACCACGGGCCTGGAGGTGCAGTTCGGCGGTGGCATTCGTGATCTGGACGCTATCCGGCGAGCGCTGGAGCTCGGCGTGGCACGCGTCGTCATGGGCACTGCCGCCGTCGAGACCCCGGAGCTTTTAGGCGCAGCGGTTGCGGCCTTTGGCCCGGCGAAAGTCGCGCTCGGGATCGACGCCCTTGACGGCATGGTCCGGATCCGGGGATGGCAAGAGGGCGCTGCCATGATGGCTGGTGATTTGGCGCGCCGGTGGGCCGAGGTCGGGGGGCATACCGTGATCTTCACAGACATCTCGCGCGACGGGATGGGAAGCGGCGTCAACGTAACGGCAACGGCGGACCTCGCCCGCGACACCAAGCTTGAGGTCATCGCCTCCGGTGGGGTGCGGTCACTGGAAGATGTGCAGCGTGTGCGCGCTGCTGGGTTGGGCGGCGTGATCATTGGGCGTGCGCTGTACGAAGGTCATATCGTGCTGGTGGATGCACTCAACGTAGCTCGTGATGGAAACTAGAGGAGGAGCGATGTTAGCGAAACGGATTATTCCATGTCTCGATGTCAAGGAGGGGCGCGTGGTCAAGGGCGTCAACTTCATCAATCTGCGCGATGCCGGCGACCCGGTTGAGCAGGCGCGCGTCTACGACGCTCAAGGCGCAGACGAGTTGGTCTTCTTGGATATCTCGGCTACCCACGAGGGCCGGCAGACCATGGTTGATGTTGTCAGACGGGTTGCAGTGGAGGTCTTGATGCCGTTTGCCGTGGGAGGCGGGGTGCGGACGATTGAGGATATCCGCAATCTGCTGCTGGCGGGTGCCGATAAGGTGAGCATCAACTCGGCTGCTGTCCGTACTCCCGAGATCCTGAGTGCGGGCGCGGAGCGGTTTGGTAGCCAGTGCATCGTGCTGGCGGTCGATGCCAAGCGTGTATCCACCGATCCTCTACGTTGGGAAGTCTACGTGAGCGGCGGACGGACCCCGACTGGGCTGGATGCGGTCGAGTGGAGTGCCCGCGGTGTGGAGCTTGGCGCCGGTGAGATCTTGCTCACGAGTATGGATGCCGACGGCACGCTCGCGGGCTATGACATCGCCTTGACACGCGCGGTTGCCGAAGCCGTCTCAGTGCCGGTCATCGCCAGTGGTGGCGCGGGCAGCCTGGCGCATTTCGCAGAGGTACTCACCGAAGGGCGCGCCGACGCGGCCCTGGCCGCGTCGCTCTTCCACGACCGGGTATTGTCGGTCGAAGAGGTCAAGGCCTATCTGGAGGCGCACGATGTCCCAGTCCGGCGCTGAGAAGGTGGACCCAAGCTCTGGCGCGACGTTCTCCGGTGCCTTGACGTTTGACGACCGCGGCCTGATCCCCGCAGTCGTACAGGATGCGACAACAGGGCACGTCCTTATGGTTGCGTGGATGAATGGGGAAGCCCTGCGGCTGACGCAGGCAACCGGAGAGGCGCACTTCTGGAGCCGTAGCCGCAAGACGCTGTGGCACAAGGGCGCTACCTCGGGCAACGTGCAGCGGGTGCGCGAGATCCTGGTCGACTGTGATGCTGACACGCTGGTATTGAAGGTGGTTCCTGCAGGTCCAGCCTGCCACACGGGCCAGCGGAGTTGCTTTTACCGGCGTTTGTGGGCATCTGGAGACGTGATGGTCCCGCAGGGGGCTGCTTCCGCCGTCGATGACATCGTCTCGGAAGCTAACGCGTCCACGCCAGCCAGCGCACCAGCCTCAGCCGGTGAGCCTGCGTCACACGATATCCTCGACGAGCTCTTCGCCGTCATCGAAGACCGGAAAGCTAGACCGACGCCGGGCTCCTACACGGCCAAACTGCTCTCCGGCGGCGACGAGGTTCTTAAGAAGGTAGGCGAAGAGGCCATGGAGGTGCTGCTCGCGGGTAAGGGACAAACAGCCCAGCGCCTGATCGAGGAGTCGGCTGACTTGCTCTACCATCTTCTGGTGCTGTTGGCTTCACGCGAGCTCACCCTCGACGATGTACGAGAGGAGCTCGCGCGCCGCCGTAGGTAGCCAGAACCCACTATGACAATGCCGCCCCGGGGCGGGCTGTTCGCCACTGGCCCTCGAGGCGGCGAGTGATGCCTGTCGGAACTAGAGCTGGCTGACCGAAGGGTAGGCTCCCAGGATGGCAGGCCACAGAAGCGGCGCCTGGAGGCGTTCCTGGCTCTCATAGGCTAGTTCCTTGATGTGATACATGATCCTGGTAGCCACGCCAGTCACGTGCGAGCGGTCTTCAACGTCTCCCCCAAAGTGCAGCGGGTTGCCGACCGTCACGCCGTACGGGCCGTGCAACGCCCAGCGGCTGGTGACCCACTGGGCGCCAATCTCGCTCTCCATATGCCAGAGTCCCTTGGGAGAGAGGCTGATCCCCATCGGGATTACCGGTGCTCCGGTCATCAGCGCCAGCCGGGCCGCGCCGGTTCTGGGTTCCTGGAAGCCGCCTTCGCGGGGGCTGAGCTGCCCTTCGGGAAAGACGATCAGTGTGCCGCCGCTCGTCACGTGCTCCAGTGCCGTGTCGAACGCTATGCGGCCCGCGCCGGGCACGACCGGGATATGGCCGGACTTGCGAAGATAGGCGCCGAAGAGGGGGACGGCGAATGCATGGTCGATGATCAACATTCGGGCTGGCACTCGGGTGACCAAGGCGATCAGGAAGGGATCAGAGGTGCTGGGGTGGTTCGCCACAATGATCTTGGGCCCCTTGGGAAGCTGGACGTGTCGATAGACATCCAGCTTCAGCATACGCCCGTACAGACCAATGATAGGCCTCGACAACCAATGCACTAGATTCTCAAGCATCAACAGTACCTCCGAGTATTGAACGGGTCGACTATAAGGCGGCACCGTCCGTATTGCGACCTCGCTGGGATCTCAAGCACCACGCCGCAGACCTTGTAGCAAGGGGGTGCCTAGTATACCGTATTTATGGGGCTTGCGTCGCCTCAAATCCCAAGCAATCGCTTCCATGCATTCCGGTGTCAACGGTGTGGACTGTTAGAACACCACAGGTCCCTTCAAGTTACGTCCTGCCCGGCGTGATATCGGAATCGGTTCTACTCGGCCGCCGGCGCTTGCTTTGACATGGTGGCCAGCTCAGTTGTATGAGCATGTATCACGCTTCATACCACGCTGGTGAGGAGCAGCCCGGCGCCCAGAATGATGGCCGCAACCGGAGCGACCCAACGCCACAGCCACCAGAGGGGGCGGAGGGTGCCCAACGCCGCCATACTCATCGCTGCGGCGAGGCCCACAGCGCCGAAAGCACACAGGGCCAGCCCCGTGGCTATCAGGCTTCTGCTGCGACGCTGCGCGTTGGCGATGAGCAGGGCAATGCCCAGAATCAAGGGCTCGACCGTCCACAACACGGCCCATGCACTCCACCACCCGGTGAGGGCGCAGAACTGTAACACCATTCCGTTTGCCCCTACGATCAGCGCCGGTATTGCCATCCACGGGCTCCGCACTCTCAGCGCTGCCAGCGCAAAGCCGACGGCCAGCGCCAGCAGCTCCAGGGGCCAAAGCACTCGCCAGACCTGCCACCTGCTAAGGACGCTGGCAAAGAGCAACAGCCCACCTGCCGTCAAGATCGGGATCCCCGGGATCAGCAGCCAGGCCAAGCCTGGCTTGGGTACGTCAGCCAGTGAGGGCAGAACCAATGCCAACCCTGTCGCGATGACTGCGAACGGCCAGAGTTGCCAGATGCGGAACCGAAAGAGCGTGGCGATCAAGCTCGCGGCCAGGCTGGCGACGCCAGCGAAGATGAGCGTTAGGCCAAGGCCGATTGTGAGTGTTCTGTTCATGAATGCTCTCCTGTAGCAGCATTGGCTCCAGCTTATCGCAGACGTTCCAAGATTTCCTAGTCGGCACCTATCACGTGCCTATCAGTCCCTTTTTTGCCGGGCAGCGCTGGGGCGTCATCTGTACAAGGGATGTTCGGCTTGAGCTACGGCGCTCAATCTCCGGTCGTGACGGAGCAGGCGGAATGCAACGGGAACCAGAGGGCGGGCTTGGGGATCCGGGAGGGGCCCTCGAATCGGGGGTCAGCGAAACCAGGGAAGGAGATTGCCAGTCAGACCGAGAACCAGCGCCTCGCCCTGAGCAGCCAACGCAGCGATCAGCGTCGTCAGGCCTCCCGCCCAGCCGACCAAGTGGCTGATCTTGTGGGCATTGGCGGGTTCGCGAGCCAGGAGTCTCGAAACGAGGACCGACCCGGCCACGACCCACGGTTCGATGACCCAGAGGAAGGTCCAATGATGCCAGTTGCCGCTGAAGGCACAATAAGTAAGGACCAGGCCGTTAGCGGTAATGACCGAGGCCGGGATCGATACCCATATCGACTGGCTGATTGCCATCAGGATGAAGAGCGCGCCGCCAACCAGCAGCAGCTCCATGGGCCAGCCGATCTGGAAGATGGCCCAGTTGCGGGTGACCGATGAGAGGGTCACGCCCAACAGATTGCCCAGTGCGACTACGCCAAGGGCCAAAAAGATGGCATGAGCTACGTCGCCCTGGGGGAGTTCGCCAGGGCGCCCGACCGCAGACTGGCCGGTGTCGCGGGCTGACAGCGCCGGGGTAGCCGGTACCATGTCGCTGGTGGCATCAGGCGCCGATGGGCGTAGGCGCCGAAGTGTGATGTCGGTTTCGGCGTCGGAAATGCTCCGATCCAGCGCCTGTCGGCTCGTTGCTCGGGAGATCACGGCCACGGGCTCGGCGGGGGCTTCCGGTGTACGGAAGGTAAGAGGCTGCGAAACGCGCTGCGGCAAAGTCAAGCCGGCCTCCGCGACTGCCGCCTCTATTGCCGAGCTCATCGCCCCGGCATCCTGATAGCGATCGTCGGGCTGTTTGGCCATTGCCTCCAGGACGATACGTTCAAAGGGTGCGGGAATCGCCGGATTGATAGTGGTGGGCGGGGCAAGCGGGTCGTTGACGTGTTTCATCAGAAGCGCCAGCGGTGTTTCGGCTTCGAACGGGATGCGTTGTGTGAGCATCTCGTACAGAACGACCCCCAGCGCATAGATATCGCTGCGTGTGTCGGCCTGGCCATACATCCCCTGTTCGGGGGCCATGTATTCCGGCGTTCCCATCAGGGCGCCGGTCCTGGTGTACTGAGTCCCGCCGACCATGTGAGCGATGCCGAAGTCCCCAAGCACCGCCTGACCACGCTTGGTCAATAGGATGTTTGTGGGTTTGAGATCGCGATGGATCATGCCCTCGCTGTGCGCGTAGGCCAGCCCGGCCAGCACGTCTAGCATGATCCTAGCTGATTCACCCCACGGCATCGATTCGCCCCGCACGCGATAGTCAGCGAGCCGTGATTTGAGTGTGTCGCCCTCGAGGAGCTCCATCACCATATAGTAGACATCATCCTCGACGTCGAAATCGAAGACTTGGATGATGTGGGGGTGGCGCAGGCTGGCCACGGCTTGCGCCTCGCGCCGGAAGCGCGCCAGAAACTCCTCATCGCCCGTGAGCTCTGAGCGCAACAGCTTGATGGCGACGTAGCGATCGAGCTGTGGGTGGTAGGCACGATACACCCAGGCCATTCCGCCGTGGCCCAGAGGCTCCAACACCTGGTAGCGGCCTAGTATCCGCCCTTCGAATGGAGTTCTCACAAAACGATTCCTTCGTCAGCACCCTACTGCTGTCTGGTCTTCACAGTCGACACCACCGGCCTGTGAAGATACTAGACACTCTGAGGACGGATGGCCTAACTCTCGGGTAACAGATGGCTAACGGACGAGCAGCTTGTAGCCCAAACCGCGGACCGTCTCAAGAAGCTGGGGAGCAGCCGGATCGATCTCTATTTTGGCGCGGAGCCTGCGCACCAGGTTCTCGATCTGGTAGTCGTAGACATCACTGCGGTACTCGGGCCAGACTCCCGCGGCGATCTCGTCCTTCGAACAGACCTCGTTGCCGCGCCGGTATAGATAGGCGAGCAACACGAATTCCTTTGGCGAGAGTTCCACAATCTGGCGATCGACCCGCACGACCCCGGCCGCAAGATCGATCTCCAGCTCTGGGAGAACCGTATCGCGCACCGTTGTGTCGGGGTCGTGGTAGACAAAGACGACATCGCCGATATCGATCTGGTCCCGGTCGCGAAGCTCCATCGGGCTCAAGACCCTTTCGTTGTTCAGGAAGGTGCCGTTAGTGCTGCCCAGATCCTCTAGTACCCTGCGCCAACTTTCTCTACGGATGCGCGCGTGCTCGCGCGAGACGCGTTTGCTCGTGATGACGATATCGTTTTCGACCGCGCGTCCGATCGTGATCTCGTCACGTTCCAACGGGTGACTGCGGCCCGTGGGGTCTTCGAGATAGGGGGTTGGTTCCTCATCCGCTTGGCTGGCCATCGCACACCTCACCGACTAGTCTACCTTGCCTCACATCTCTGTCAATTCACCTTGCCGGCTCACCCCCTGCGGCTTTCACCACAGTGCCATGAGAGCGCTGCCCTACGCTCGCGGCAGGCGTAGTTCGTGATCGCGCCTACGCTCGTCGCGGCAGTCCATTGTTGGTGTGCGCCAGATACAGGTCGCCCCGGCGCCCCGGTGCCCGTGTGGGCAGAGCGGCGCCGGGGCGACGCGAGGTGCTATGGGGGTCGGATCTACGTGACTACGACCGAGTTCCGCACATCCGGGTACGGCGTGGCCTCCAGGCGATCTGCCTCGCCGTCGCTGATCCAGGTCTCGTCATCGAGTAGGTACCGGAACGCGAAGGCGTGTCCCAGATCGAGGTAGAGGGTTTCCTTGAATTCCCCGCTTTTCAGTCTAGTCATTGGACCGGTGGAGGTGTCCCAGTTGTTGAAGTCACCCACGAGGCGCACTGTGTCGGCGCCCTTCGCCTGATCCTTGCCCAAGCGGAAAGTGACTTTGCACACTGGCTTGCTCTTCAAGACCTGCTTTTCGATTGCCATCACTATGCTCCTTTATCCAACTACGCGTCCAACGCCAATGCTCTCTATCCTAACAGGCGCCGTGGAAACATCAAGGATCGGCTAGTTGTGCCACGTAGTAGGTTCTGTGATGGTTTGCCACGTGTAGTCAATGCACTACAATGGCTTTCTGGCGTTCATCCTGAGACCCGCCGGAAGGGGCATAACGATGGCACCACAAGACGATCGACCGAACATCCTCCTGGTCCTCACCGACCAGCACCGCTATGACACATTGGGCTGCTACGGCGCTGAGCTGTGCGAGACCCCCAATATCGATCGACTGGCGGCCCACGGCGTCAGGTTCAGCCGCGCCTTTACGTCTACGGTGCCCTGCTCGCCTTCAAGGGCGGCCCTCTTCACGGGTGTCTATCCGCACAAGAACGGCGTGCGTGTAAACAACCAACGGGTCAACCCGGATATTCCCAATTTGGCCTCCGAGTTGAGCGCAGCGGGCTACCAGTTGGGCTACGCAGGTAAGTGGCACGTCGACGACCCCAAGGTCGCTACGGACTACGGCTTTCAGGCAAAGGATTTCCCCGGCTACGGCTACCCCATCTACCAGGGCCTTATCGAGGGGCTACGGTTTGGCCCCCCCGCCGGGGCCCCGAGCGCGACCACCCACTACGAGACGTACCTACGGTCCCATGGCTACGAATTCCCGCGAGTACTGGAGGCGCATTACGGCGATAATCCGGGCAAGCAGCGCCAAGAGATGTATGCGTTGCATTCCGGTGCCCCGGAGACCAGCTTCGAGGCGATGGTGGTCGAAGACACCGTCGCGATGCTGCGATCGATGCAGGCGCGGCGTGCAGAGGAGGGCGCCCCGTTCTTCATCTGGACGAACTTCTGGGGCCCCCACACACCCTGCCTGTTGCCGGAGCCCTATTACTCGATGTATGACCCGGCACAGATCCTGGTGGATCCCAGTTTTGACGAGACCTGGGAGCGCAAGCCCTTCGTGCAGCAGATGGTCGAACGCTACTGGGGCCTTTCGAAAGGCGGATGGCGGCGTTGGCGCGAGATTGTGGCCCGCTACTGGGGCTACATCACGATGATCGACGATATGGTGGGCACGCTTCTGGCTGAACTGGAGTCCCTGGGGTGTGCCGACAACACACTCGTCGTGTTTAGTACCGACCACGGTGACATGATGGGTGCCCACCGGCTAATCGAGAAGGGGCCATTTACCTACGAGCAGTGCTACCGCCTCCCGATGGTGGCAGCTCATCCGGGCTGTGAGGCGCCGGGAAGCGTCTGCGATGATTTCGTCTACCTGCAAGATCTATATCCGACGTTTCTCGAGATCGCCGGGCGCCCGCTGCCTCAGGAGCCCGACACGCTGAGTATCTTGGATCAGGTCAAGGGCAGGCCCGCGTCCACAGGACGCGACAGTGTCTACGCCCAGTTCTTCGGCCAGCTCTTTCGCTATGAGCAACGCATGGTTCGCACGCGAACCCACAAACTCACCTACAACCACTCCGACATCGCCGAGCTCTACGATCTGGTCAATGATCCCTGGGAGATGCACAATCTGATAGACCTTCCCGGCGTCAAAGGGATGCAGGACGAGCTTCTACAACGCATACGCGAGACGATGGTCACCCTGGGCGACCCCGCCTTGCGCGACTTCGACACCATTCGCGCTGTCTTGTGACTTCACCCCCCGGGCCATCCCGGTGTCCGTGGGCATTCCGTCCGCGGCGTGGATGAAGCACCGGGAAGCGCCCGACGCGATGGCGGTTGCGTCCCCGGTCCTCTTCGGCGAGTAGCGGGCTTGCGCGACTGCGACGCTATCGGTGCACTTCGCGGGGAAAAGGCTGGCGTCGAGCCAAAAAAGCACTAGTGCTTCCCTTGACAAAACCCCTGATAGTGTATAACATTATAGCGATGATCCCGCTGTGGTCCCTGCAACAAAAAGCTCGTCTTTCGGCTTTCACGTCTTTTGATCTTAGCATGCATGCCATGTTATAGGAGGTGCATCATCGAAGCCACATCATCGACCAGAGTGATCCCACAACAGAGGAAACGGAGGTGGAACCGCGATAAGATCTACACCAACGTGTCCTATTTGATCATGATTCTGCCAGGTGCCATATGGCTGTTCTTGTTCTCGTATCTCCCTATGCCGGGCATTGTCATGGCCTTCAAAACCTACAGGCTGCAGAAACCCCCTGCGGATGCCTTCATCCAGAACAGGTTCATCTACAGCCTCATCCACAGCCCTTGGGTCGGGCTAGACAACTTCAAGTATCTGACCCTTCCTACCAACATCAACAACACGCTGACGTACGTCCGCAACACTGTGTTGTACAATCTGGTGTTTATGGTCGTAGGGCTGGTGCTTTCCGTTGCACTGGCGGTCATGATCTTCGAGATGACTAACCGGCTGGTTGCTAAGGTCTACCATTCCATCTTCTTCCTCCCGTTCTTCATCTCGTGGATTGTGGTTGCCTATGTCGTCTATGCATTGGGCAGCTCCAACGGGATCATCAACAGCGGGCTTACTTCGATGGGGCTCGCGCCGATAGAGGTCTACAAGGAGAGGATCTACTGGCCGATCATCTTCTTGATAGCCAACATATGGAAATACACCGGCAATGGGTCCATCATCTACTTGGCGACCATCACCGGCATCGATCGTGAGCTCTACGAAGCTGCGGCGATTGACGGCGCCGGAAAGTGGAAGCAGTTCACCTATATCACGCTGCCTCACCTGATTCCGGTCATCGTGCTCCTACAGATTCTGGCGGTAGGTCGGATATTCGGTTCAGACTTCGATATGTTCTACACCCTGCCGAGTGGTGCGGCACTCGTCAAGGACGTCACTTACACGCTAGATGTCTTCGTCTACAGCATGCTGAGAGGCAACCTGCCGCTTGGCTATCCAGCAGCAGCCGCGTTCGTGCAGTCTATTGTTGGCTTTGCTCTGATTCTGATCACCAACGCTGTGGTGCGCAGGACCAGGCCAGAACTGGCATTGTTCTAAGGAGTCAGCCCAGAATGGATATATCACTGAGACCCCGATCACAACTGATGGAGAAGTTCGGCACGGTGAAGAGGAAACGGCAGCGCGATGTGCTTGCACTGTCACCGGTGACGAACGCGGTGATTACTATCTTCTTGGGACTGATGTGCGTTGTGACGCTCATCCCCATCTACGTCATCGTCATCTCCTCGGTCACATCGGAAGCTGCGCTTACGACAAACGGCTACCGGCTCTGGCCTGCGGAGTTTTCGACCCTGGCCTACACCTTCCTGTTCAGCAAGGGATCGATCGTCGTAACCGCTTACAAGAACACGCTCATCTCCACTGTGGCGGGCACGATCATGTCTGTGCTGATGGTCGGTCTGTATGCTTACCCGCTCTCACGGGACAACTTCAAGTTCGGCCGGTTCTTCACGTTCTACGCCTTCTTCACGATGCTGTTCGGCGGCGGGCTCGTTGCCTATTACATGGTGACGAGACAGGTCCTGCAGATTCAGAACTCCCTGTGGGCGCTGTTCCTTCCGTCCGCGTTTAGCCCTTTCTGGGTGATTGTCATGCGCACGTTCTACAAGACGAATGTGCCCAATGAGATCATCGAATCCGCCCGGATTGATGGGGCCAGCGAATGGCGTACGCTCTTCCAGATCGTCATGCCGTTGGCAGTCCCGGGCCTGGCGACGGTCGCCCTGTTTAGCGCGATTGGCATCTGGAACAACTTCTTCAACTGCTTGCTGCTCGTGGACGAGGCGAAATACTACAGCCTCCAATTCACCATCTACACCACGTTGAACAGCATTCGGTTCCTGCTGGAGAACGCGGACAAGATGCAAGGGTTGGTCAACGTCTCCGATCTCCCTTCGCAGACTTTCCGTATGGCTATGGCCGTGGTCACCGTGGGCCCCATCATCTTCGCGTACCCCTTCTTCCAGCGGTATTTCATCCGTGGCCTGACGATGGGCGCGATTAAGGGATAGGACCTTGGTTCGTACCCACTTACTATCCAACAGATAGGAAAGGAGGTGTCCAGCCTCCGGCTTCCCCGGATGGCGCAGAAAAGACGAGCAGTAGGCAGTCTTGTCTTGACGAGTTCACTCGCTGTATGAAACACTATACGAAGTAGTTCGCTCTGAGGAGGAGATTCAAGCAATGGCTAGGAAACTGTCGCGACGTGAGTTTCTAAGGGTAGCTGGTTTGACGACGTTGGCTGGGGTCTTTGCAGCCTGCACAACGCCGACGGCTGCGCCGACAGCAGCGCCCCCGGAAGAAGAGGAACCCGAAGGTGCTGCACCTGAGGCCACCGCTGTGCCCGAGCCCACGACGGCTCCTGAACCCGCTGAGGTTGCCGTTCTCGACTACTACTGGGTTGCTAACGCGGATACCGACCAGCGCTCACTGGTAGAAGGTGCGATCAACGAGTACATTGAGCCCCTCATCGGCGCTAACATGGTCTTCCACCTCGTTGGCTGGGGTGATTGGTCCACCAAGTCTGTCACCGGCCTTCAGGCCGGTGAGAAGATGGACATCTTCTTCACCGCCGACTGGTACTTCTACATGCAACTGGCGACTGAGGGCCTGTTCCGCGCGTTGAACGACGACAACGGCGAATTCGGCAACCTGCTTCAAGAGCATGGCCAGGGCATCCTGGCGACCCTGAACCCCGCGTTCATCACCGGTACGCAGATCGACGGTGTCAACTACGCGGTCCCAACCAACAAAGAGCTGACCGTCCCCGAGGGGTTCCTCTACAACATCGCTCTGGCTGAGGAGATCGGGATGACGGCCGAAGACGCGGCTAACATCAAGAGCTACGAGGACATGAAGCCCTGGCTCGAGAAGGCCAAGGAGGCCCGTCCGGACGAGTATCCCTATATCACGAGCGGACGCGATGGCTTCTCGCCGTGGCCCCAGGACTTCGTCAGTGGGTATGGAAACCTGGCCAGCATGAAGATTGCCCCTGATGCGGGTGGCGCGTGGGACAACACCATCTACAGCGTCAATGAGACCGACTGGGCTGCAGCTCACTTCGAATACATGCGCGAGTTCTACGACAATGGCTGGATCCACCCGGATGCCGGCTTGGATACGTATGATCCGGGCCAGCCCTTCAACGCAGGCCAGTTCTTCATCTACCCGATGCCGCTCAAGGGCAATAACATCAAGGCGCAGGAGATGGTTAACGCCTCCGGCAATGCAGATCTCAGAGTCGGCGAGATCTACGGTCAGCAAAAGGTCAACATCACCGCCCACGCCGGTGGCTCGATGCTCGCCATCCCCACCGTGTCCGACTACGCAGTCCAGGCCATGAAGTACATCAACCTCATGCACACCGACTCCACACTGGTCAACATGCAGCTGTTTGGCGTCGAGGGCACTCACTGGGAATTCGAGGACGACGGTCGCGTCAATCTCATCGACAGCGCCTGGTACGGTTCGCATTCCGGCGCCTGGACGGTGGGCAACATCATGATGCAGGCTGTCACCAACAAAGAGGATCCTGACAAGAACCGGCTGCTGGTCGAGTACTCCAACGACTCGCTCAACCATCCTTCGCTCGGTTTCCGCTTCCGCAACGAACCCGTGGCTGCTGAGTTGACCGCTCTCGACGCAGTTATGAGCGGCGTCAACAGGGGCCTGTACACCGGTTACGTAGACCCCGAGGAAGTGTTGGCCACATACATTGCAGATCTGAAGGCCGCCGGACTCGACACCTTCATGGAGGAAGTCAGGTCGCAATACGAGACCTGGGAGGACGCGAAGGCCTAGTTCCAGGCTGCCGACCGGTAGGTAGTACTAGCACATGGAGCTGTCCCTGCATAGGGGCAGCTCCATTCATTTGTGTCCTCCGACATAGTCCCTCTGCGCGTGTGCCGATTATGCACTTTCCCCAAGCGTGGTACGATGGGGGCGTAGCACGAAACGCACTACCTATCGGAGGACCATGTACATGAAATACGGGCACGTCCCTGGCATCGACAAACCTATTTCGCGCCTCGTCCAGGGGTCGATGATGATCAGTTCGCGCGACCTCGAAGGCACCTTTGCGCTCCTGGATGCGGTCTTTGAGGCCGGCTGTACTGCATTTGACCTCGCCCACGTCTACGGCGGTGGCGATGTCGAGCGCACGTTTGGGCGCTGGGTCCGCGAGCGCGGCCTCCGTGATGCCATCGTGGTGATCACGAAGGGCGCCCACCACAACCAGGACCGCAGGCGGGTCACGCCTTTCGACATCACCGCCGATCTGCATGATTCACTGGCGCGGCTGCAGATGGACAAGATCGACCTCTACCTCCTGCACCGCGACGATCCTGGGGTCTCTGTGGGTCCGATCGTCGAGATCCTGCACGAACACAAGAGCGCCGGTCTCATTGGCGCCTTCGGAGGCTCCAACTGGGGTCACACGCGCGTCCGCGACGCTAACGCCTACGCCGCGGCCCACGGGTTGACGCCCTTTGCCGCCAGCAGCCCGCAATTCAGCCTTGCGGCGATGGTTGCACCACCTTGGGAGGGGTGCGTCAGCATAAGCGGTCCTGATGGACGCGAGGCGCGCGAATGGTACGCGCAGACCGGTTTGGCGCTCTTCACGTGGTCAAGCCTGGCGGGAGGGTTCCTCTCAGGCCGCTACAGGCCTGACAACCTCGACAGCTTGACCGAGGGACGCGATCAACTGGTGAAGCGGAGTTATGTCAGCCGGACAAACTTCGAGCGATTGGAACGCGCGCAGCGCCTCGCCGCCGCAAGGGGGCTGACGCTACCCCAAGTCGCGCTCGCCTACAGCCAGAACCACCCCTTGAACCTGTTCTCGCTCGTGGGCTGCCGGTCGCTCGCGGAGTTCGCCGACAACGCTGTCGCCCTGGAGACGCCGCTGACTGCGGAAGAGATTATCTGGCTGGAGACGGGGGAAGGAGAGATCCTGTGACCGAGACAATTCACTGGGGCATTCTGGGGACGGGCAATATCGCCCACAAGTTCGCGCAGGGATTGCAGGCACTTCCCGACGCTGTGCTGCTTGCCGTGGGCTCACGAGCCCAGGAGACTGCCGACGCGTTTGGCGAGGAGTACAGTGTGCCGCACCGGCACGCCAGCTACGAAGCGCTGGCCGCCGATCCTGACATTGACATCATCTACATCTCGACGCCTCACAGCTTTCACTATGAGAACACGCTATTGTGTCTCGATGCGGGCAAACACGTGATATGTGAGAAGCCCTTCGCGATCAATGCCGTCCAGGCCGGGGAGATGATCTCGCGGGCGCGGGCGCATGGGTTGTTCTTGATGGATGCAGTATGGACGCGCTTCCTGCCGGTTATGGTCAGGCTGCGCGAGATCCTGGGCTCCGGGGCTCTGGGCGAGGTTCGTATGGCGCAGGCCGATTTCGGATTCCGCGCGGCGGCCAATCCAGAGAGCCGGCTCTTCAACCCACAGCTCGGCGGCGGCGCCTTGCTCGACGTGGGTATCTACGTCGTGCAGTTCGCGTCAATGGTCTTGGGCGAACCGCCGGTAGATATCACTTCGCAGGTACAGATGGGTGAGACCGGGGTCGACGAGCAGTCCGCGCTGGTCTTTCGCTATGGGGCGGGGCAATTGGCGCAGCTCAGTTGCGCCATTCGCACCACCACTCACCACGAGGCTTCGGTTTTCGGCACAGAGGGCCGTGTGCGCCTGCACTCGCCCTGGTGGCGAGGCACGACGCTGACCTTCTGGCGCTCCCCTGGCGTTGAGGGTGGCGAAACCGAGACTCTGCCCTTTGCCGGTAACGGGTATAATTACGAGGCTGCCGAGGCGATGGCCTGCATTCGCGCCGGCAAGCTCGAGTCGAGCGTGATGCCGCTTGACGAAACTCTCCAGCTGATGGAGACGCTCGACGTTATTCGTGCCCAATGGGGGCTCCGTTATCCGATGGAGTAGCTATCGCTCGACTCGCCCGGCGCCTGAAGTTCAAGGGGCTTGGGGCGGTCATATATGGATTCAGGGAGGCAAGACTAGGTAATGGCTATGGATCGTGTAGAGGGTACGGACAGGGCCTGTGAGGCCGAGTGTGCCGGGACATCGTCGGCAGGCCTGTCGGGTCTGGTGTGCAACATCCAACGGTTCTCGGTTCACGATGGACCCGGGATCCGCACAACCGTTTTCCTAAAAGGGTGTACGCTTCGCTGCTTCTGGTGTCACAACCCTGAGAGCATCGGACGTGGTCTGGAGCTGCAGCTTCATCCGGATCGCTGCATTGGCTGCGATGAGTGCTCGCGTGTCTGCCCGACGGGGGCGCAGGAGGTTACCGCCGACGGCGAGCGGGTCTACCATAGGGAACTGTGCATTGCCTGCGGGGCGTGTGTTGAGGTCTGCTACGCCGGCGCGCGCGAGTTGACCGGACGCGAGATGACCGTTGACGCGGTTGTCCATGAGATCTTGCAGGATAGCCCTTTCTACGAGAACTCCGGCGGCGGAGTTACCCTATCGGGCGGCGAACCTGTCTACCAACCCGAGTTTTCGCTCGAGGTGCTGCAGCGGTGTCGAGACGCAGGGATCCACACCGCGATCGAGACCGCGGGGAACGTTCCCTGGGAAAAGCTCGCACTGCTCATGCCGGTGACGGATCTGGTGATGATGGATCTGAAGCACATGGACCCGGAGAAGCACCAGTGGGCTGTCGGGGCGTCCAATCGTCTGATCCTGGCGAACGCGCGGCGGCTGGTGGAGACCGGAAAGCCGATCATCTTCCGCACGCCTATCGTGCCCACGGTCAACGACACCCCGGAGGAGATTGGCGCGATCGCTGCCTTCGTGGCCGAGCTGCAGGCAATGCGCCGGGCGGGGAATGGCGCCGATCCTGCGCCCTTGTCGCTGGAGCTGTTGCCCTTCCATCGGATGGCAGGTGACAAGTACAACAGTATGGGGCTGGACTACCGGGCGAAGGACCTGGTTCCGCCCACCAAGGAGACGATGGCAGCGCTCGTTGAGGTCGGACAGGCTTACGGGATTCAGGTGCGCAGCCGCTGACGCAGATCCCAGGAGGGCCCGGGATGAACCTGTGGCGATTGTGGTATGAGAGGCCGGCGGAGCGGTGGGTCGAGGCGTTGCCGATCGGCAACGGACGTCTGGGGGCTATGGTCTTTGGGGGGATAGCCCAGGAGCATTTACAGCTTAACGAAGATACCCTTTGGGCGGGCGGGCCGGGTGAGTGGAACAACCCGGAGGCGCACGCGGCTCTGCTCCGAGTGCGTGAAGCGCTCTTCCGCGGCAACTTCGCTCACGCCAACGAACTCTCACGACAGATGCAGGGGCCGTTCACGCAGCCCTATCTCACACTGGGTGACCTCTACCTGGATTTTGACTACGCTACACCGGTCGCCGCTGCGGCTTCTGGCTACCACCGTGAGCTGGATCTGTTGCGCGCCGTCACCCTGACGCGCTATACAGCGGGTGGCGTGACATATACCCGCGAGATCTTCGCCAGTCATCCAGCGCAGATCATCGCCATCCGGTTGACCTGTGACCGGCCTGGCGGGCTGACCTTCGCGGTGCACATAGAGACGCCACTGCGGGGTCAGGCGTCGCCTCTCGACGCTACAACGCTGGCTCTGCGTGGCAAGGCGCCCAAGCACGTCGATCCGGGCGGACATGAGGGCGAGGACCCTATTCGCTACGATCCTCTCGGCGGGGAGGGAATGGACTTCGAAGCGCGTGTGCGTGTGCTGGCCGGCACGGGCGAGGTGCGTGCGGAGGGCGAGCTGCTAGTGGTGACGGGCGCTGATGAGGCGGTGCTGCTTCTGGCGGCTGCAACCAGCTTCAACGGGTTCCGGACGTCGCCTGGCCTGCAGGGCAGGGACCCCGCGCCGATCTGCGCAGCTTGCCTGGAAGCCGCTGCCGCTACCGCCTATGACGCGCTCCTTCAAGCCCACATCGCCGACTACCAGGCGCTCTTCCAGAGGGTGGATCTGGACCTCGGCGCTACCGACGCTGTCAAGCGGCCCACCGACCGGCGGCTGGCACACTTCGCCGCGGACAACGATCCGCAGCTTGCGGCGCTCTTCTTCCAGTTCGGTCGTTACCTGCTCATCGCGAGCTCGCGCCCCGGCACACAGCCCGCCAACCTTCAGGGAATCTGGAACGATATGGTCCAGCCCCCCTGGAACAGCAACTACACGATCAATATCAATACCGAGATGAACTACTGGCCTGCTGAGCTGTGCAACCTGAGTGAGTGCCACGAGCCGCTCCTGCAGATGCTCGAGGAGCTAGCGGAGAACGGGCGTGTGACCGCTGTGGTCAACTACGGCTTGCCTGGTTGGGTGGCTCACCACAACAGCGATCTCTGGCGGCAGTCTGCACCGGTCGGAAACTACGGTCAGGGCGATCCGGTCTGGGCCATGTGGCCGATGGGAGGCGCCTGGCTGTGTCAACACATCTGGGAGCACTTCGCTTTCACGGGGGATGTCGACTTCTTGCGGGAGCGGGGTTACCCCCTGTTGCGCGGCGCGGCGCAGTTCGCGTTGGGGTGGCTCGTCGAAGACGGGCACGGGCATCTTGTGACGGCGCCCGCAACCTCTCCGGAGAATCAGTATCGCCTGCCCAACGGCGAGCGGCTGGCGGTGAGCATCGGTTCGACGATGGACCTGGCGATCCTGTGGGATCTGTTCACTCACACTATCAGCGCTTCGGAGGTGTTAGGCGTCGATGCGCCCTTCCGTGAGACGCTAACCGTGGCCCGCGAACGGCTCTTGCCCTATCAGGTGGGCCAGCATGGCCAGTTGCAGGAGTGGTCACGCGACTGGGATGATCCCGACGACCATCATCGCCATGTCTCACATCTCTTTGGTGTCTATCCCGGACGTCAGCTCACGCCTGAGGAGACGCCGGAGCTTCTACGGGCGGCGCAGCGCTCGCTGGAGTTGCGGGGAGATGGCGGCACGGGCTGGTCGATGGGATGGAAGATCAATCTGTGGGCACGCCTCCGCGACGGCGATCACGCCTATCGGATGCTGCGGAACATGCTGCAGCTGGTTGATGGGAGTGAGACCAACTACCTGCGGGGCGGGACCTATCCGAACCTATTCGATGCGCATCCACCGTTCCAGATCGATGGCAACTTCGGCGCCACAGCCGGTATCGCGGAGATGCTGCTCCAGAGCCATCGAACCACACAGGAAGGTGTGCGCGTGTTACACCTGCTGCCAGCGCTGCCCTCGGCTTGGCCCGATGGCCGGATCAGCGGGCTACGTGGACGCGGTGGCTTTGAGGTTGCTCTCGCGTGGCAGAATGGTGCCCTAACCGAGGTAAAACTGCTCTCCATGCTCGGCGGGCCGTGTTGCTTGCAGATTGGAGAGCACTCCGTTGTCTTGCACACGACCGCTGGTGCCGGGTATCGCCTCGACGGGGCGCTATCCATCCTGGAGGCGGCGGCGTCTTGAGCTGCTAGGGGCGACGGACAGTGACTTGCCTTCCGCAGAGGCTCCTGGCGTGCCGTAGTGGCTCCTGGGCCTCTGCACCAGTGACCGCCATTGGACGCAGCGCGTTACTGCCCCCAGTTCTCACCGCCCTGGCGCAGATACGACTATCCACGAACTAGGGGGAGGTTGGCTTGATTCGCTTGTTGCTCGTCCGTCACGGGGAAACCGCGTGGAATGCCACAGGGCTCTATCAGGGGCAGGAGGATGTCCCGCTGAACGAGGTGGGCCGCCGTCAGGCGGAGGTCGTTGCAGAGCGCTTGCGCGACGAGCGCTTCCATATCATCTATGCCAGTGACCTCAGCCGCGCGCGCGCGACCGCCGACATCGTGGCTAGATTCCACCGTCTTCCAGTGCGCCTGGATGTGCGTTTGCGCGAGTTGAACTTCGGCGAGTGGCAGGGCCTCAGCTATCGCGAGATCGAGGAGCGAGACGGCGAACGGTTGGCGGCTTGGAATGCCGACCGGGTACACTGCGCCGCGCCCGGCGGCGAAAGCTTGGCCCAAATGGGCCAGCGCGCGCGGATGTTCCTCAACGATGTCCGCGCTGCCCACCAAGGCCAGACCGTAGCCGTCGTCTCGCACGGTGGCATCATCCGCATCATCCTCTGTGTCCTCATTGGCCATCCCTTGGACGTCTACTGGCAGTTCGCGGTCGGCAACACTTCGGTCTCCGAAATCGAGCTTCACGATCGCGGTGCGGTCGTGGCCCTGTGGAACGATCGCCATCACCTGGAAGAGGCCCACCGGCAGGGCGTCCTCTAGAGTGCCTCAGTATCAATGTGGCGGACCAGTGAAAAGCTGACCGGGACGAAATGCCGCAGCCAGAAGCGCCGGGCTACAAGAAGTCATCCTCATCTTATCGAGGGAGGCATAATGAGAGCTCTACGTGATTTCGGTACAGTCGAGAGTGCGACGATCACCGTGCTTGTCGACAACCGGGCAGATATGATCGTGAAGTCGACGGAACAGGTGGCGTACCATACCGATGGGCCGCTCGTGGCCGAGCATGGGTTTGCCGTGTTGGTGACGCTTCAACCGTCAGGCCTGCGTGTGCTGTGGGATACCGGCGCAACGCCGGGAGCGTTGCTCGAGAACGCGCGCCGCATGAAGGTCGATCTCCGGTCGATCCAAGCGATTGCCTTGAGCCACGGGCATTGGGATCACACCGGGGGCCTCATCGAGCTCTTGAGGGTTCTGGATCGCCGTCCCAAGGCGCGCGAGTGGCCTGCCAGCACAGCGCTAGCGGACGTCGATGCGTGGATGCGGTCGCAGCGCGTACCCCTGTATGCACACCCGGCTGCGTTCCGTGAGCGCTGGAAGGTTGACAGAGAGGGCCGGCGCCTTGGCCCGACCTTGCCACCGTCGGAACCGATCCTGGCAGCACTTGGTGCGGAGGTGATCACTTCGGAAAGCCCTGAGCGCTTGGCGCCGGGCTGCTGGGCCACTGGATACGTGCCGCGTGTCAGTTTCGAAACGTCTGGCCGATCATCGAATGCGTTCTTTCGAGAGGGAGACGATCTCGTCCCCGACGACATCGCGGACGATCAGGCTTTGATTCTGAATCTACAGGCCAAGGGGCTGGTTGTTGTCGCCGGGTGTGCCCACGCGGGTATTGTGAACACAGTAACCTATGCTCAAGAGATCACCGGGGTTGGGCGAGTCTACGCCGTTCTCGGTGGATTCCACCTCGCCCGCGCGACCGACGATGAAGTCGAGCAGACTCTTGTCGCCGCCAAGCGCTGGGGCGCTGAGATCGTGGCGCCCTCGCACTGCACCGGCTTCGGGCCCATCTGTCGCTTTGCCCGGGAGATGCCAGAGCCCTTTGTGCCCGCGGCGGTCGGTGTGACTTACCGGCTGTAGTGAGTTGCGACGCCTGCGGCGTTGCCAGTGTTGACCAAGGGACCGAGAGGGAACAGAGGGCACCTCATCGGTGCCCTCTGTGATTGGGTCTATGTTGGCTCGCCCCGCTGCTTTTCCGTGGCCTGGGGACGTCGCCCTTGCGGACGCCGCCACCCTAGCGCCCCCTTCACTTTGCAGGCCTCGATACAGGCTCCACATGCGAAGCAGTCGGCGTGAATCCGTGCGCCTTCGTAGAAGTCGCGCATCGCACCCGACGGACAAGCGCGGACGCAGGCTTGACAGTCTTTGCAGACGTCGCGGTTGATGCGGGGGCGGAACAGGCTGACTTGCTCTGTCACCCAGCTCACCAACCCGAAGGGACATAAGAAGCGGCACCAGGGGCGGTAGACAACGACACTGGCCGCCAGGACTGCGCCGGAGGTCAGAGCGATGGGGACTGTCAGGTCGAACTGAAAGAGGCGGAAGGGGTCGATAACGCCAATCCAATCAAGCCCGGCCACCAGAAGCCCGCCGATGAGACCTACGAACGCGACGGCGCGGACGGTATTGGACAGCCAGAACGGGGGCTGCCACTTGGGGAGTTTTGCGCGGTGCAAGAGGTCCTGAAGCAGGCCTAGTTGGCATCCATATCCGCAGATGATCTTATTGGAGGCCCATGTGAGCGCCAGCAGGACGACCAGCATCACGACGACGGGGCCGGCGATCCGCCCTTGCACCAGAAGCCCCTGAAGAAAGCTGCGTAGGGAGGCCACTGGGTTCGGGTTCAGGCCCGGCGCCAGCAGTGCTCCATAGACGAACCCGAAGAGCACGGTGCCGCCAATGATGAACAGCGTTCTTGTGCGTGCTGACATCTTGTGGCGTGCGAGCAATACGGTCGCAACCAGCGCTACCACGATCCACATCAGGAACTTGGTTAGGGTGAGCGGGTTGAGCGCGGCCTGAGTCGGCATTCACGAATCCTTTCGATGGGTAGCCGGCTGTCACGCCGTTGCTGCACCGGGTGAAGCGTAGAACCAGCGGCTGCCATAGAACAGCAGAGCCAGCAGCAGCGCCAGGCTGAGCAGTGGCGCGGGCAGGAACATCGAGAACCGCCCTGCTTCGATGGCCGTCACCACCCCCAACGGCAATCCGGCAGTCAGCTCTAGCAGACCGGCGCCGAGCCCCAAGATGCGAACCCAGGGACCTCGTTGGAGGATGAGCCCCACCGTGAAGACCCCCCAGCCCACTGCGGCGAGCCAGTTGAGCCGCTGGACGGCGACGAAGATCGCCGCGCCGTCGTGCACGATCATCTTGTCGGTGCTCGCGACGCCGTTCATGAACGAGAGCACCATCGCAATGCCGGACAACAGTCCCACGATCAGGATGTGCCAGTCAAGCTGCCGCACCACGCGCAGCATAAGCACGAAGAAGATGAGATTGGGTATGAAGATAGGGGCCGTTATGGGGGGCAGATCTCGCGTGACCGGTGGGATCATAGGGAAGAAGCTGCTCTGCAGAGCCATGACGTTGGCAATGATGCCCACTGACCATGCCCAAGACCGGCGCGTCCCGAAGCCATAGGCAGCCACCGCCCACAGGACCCCGGCGAGCACGCCGATGTCGCTCAGGGCCGGGAAGATGTACTGAACGATGAGTTTTTCATCTTCACGTCCCGCAGCTAGTTCAGCAGCCATCACCGGCTCATACCAACGGGTAAAGAGCATCAGGGTTCCGAGTATGCCCAGCAGGGCGCCAGTGATGGCAATCACCATTCCCAGCGTTGTGTGTGTTCTTTCCCGCATCATCCAACCTCCCTGGCGTAGAGATAACGGTGTTGAGGACAACCATGCCGGAGCAAAGAGAACCCGGCGATCTATCCAAGAATAGCCGCCGGGTAACTGAGTGTCTTTGACTTATGTCAACTTACTGTGAATCGGCTCTCGCGGCCAAGGTGGCGGGGTCAAGAATGTGGATTCGATCGCGCTCGACGTCGATGAGGCCTTCTTCCTCAAAACTGCGGAGTACGCGGTTGAGCACGTAGGTCACTGTGCCCAGACGTGCCGACATCTCAGCCTGGGTAGCCCAGGCTTCACGTAACACGATGTTGCCTTGGGCGTGTTTGAGGAGTGTGTGCGCCAACCGCATCTCAACCGTGCGGAGTGATAGATCCTCAACCAGATCGACTAAGTGCAGGACCCGCACTGCCAGACTCTGGGCGATGCCGCGGGTCAGTGCCGGGTAGCGATCCTGTAGGTCATTGAGAGTGCGAGTTGGGAGAAGCCACACGGTGGATGGCTCAAGGGCGATCATCGTTACGGGGTTGGGCGCCCCGGCAAAGACGCTGGCTGCGTTGAAGATCTCGCCGACTCCCAAGACGGTCACGATCTGCTCCCGGCCCGAGGAGGAGAGGCGAACGCCCTTGAGGCGTCCGGCTCTGACGATGCCGAGTCCCGCGCAGCGGTCACCTTCGAGGAAGACAACTTGGTCGGTCTCGTAGTGCATGGTTACGACCGCATCCGCGATTGCAGTCAGGATCTCCAGATCCAGTTCCGCAAAGCAAGGAACGGCTGCTATGGCAGGCAGAATCGCGTCAATTTCGCTGTGGTCATCGGCCATGGCTAAGAAACAGGCCACCTTTCTGTATCTATCCCCAAGGATAGCACAGAGGCGGCCCTTCGCCACAGGCGCGGTCTTCGTCTACCGGTTCGTGATGCCATCGATAAGGTGCATGAGGGCGAGGAGAGGGTGCCGCAGCAGCATCCGTGGCCCCGCATAGCGCATGACGGCACGAATCTGCTCGCGCCGGGCGGGAGCGTAACAGTGGACCGGGCACTTGGCGCAGGTGGTCTTGGCTTCCTGAAACGGACACCTGGACAAGCGTAGCAGGGCGTAGTCGAGCAGGGCCTGGCATTCGCCGCACAGGTGGCCCCCTGCTGTATCGTGGTGACCCTGGCAGTAGATGCCGACCATCGCAGCGACGGTTCTTGCCTCGCGGCGTATGCGCCGGTGCTCCTTGGTTGGGCCGGCTTTGCCGGGCCCGCCTCGGCGCGTGACCGCGCGCTGGCGACCAGGCTGCGGCGCGCGAGGCATAGGCTGTTCCGGCAGGTCGCTAGCTCCCATCCCAGCAGATGTTCCTGGGGCCCCGCCCGCTATGGGTTGATCAGGCCGCATACGCCTCCAAATCGGAGGGATGATCTTGGTTGTGCATCCAATACGCTTCTTATCTCAAGAGACACCACCCATGATGACACAACCGCGGCTACAATACAAGGCCTCTAGTGGCGCTGCAAGAGAAGCGGGCTATGTCGTGGTACGATTTGTGTCTCCTGAAGGGTGCGATATCATCGCCTCTAGTAATGACCACAATAGGAGGTGCCAGGTGACGACTGAGAAGACCACGTTTGCGCTGTTCTTTGGTAACCGCGGGTTCTTTCCTGCGAGCTTGTTGGCCGAGGCACGGGAAGAACTGCCGCGCGTGCTGAAATCAATGGGACACGACGTCCTGGTGTTGGACGCGGAGGCGACCCGCTACGGCGCGGTGGAGACCCCTCGCGAAGGCGAGATTTACGCGAACTTCCTGGCCGAGAACCGCGGCAAGTTCGACGGCGTGATTCTCTCTCTTCCGAACTTCGGTGACGAAACAGGCGCCGTTGCAGCGCTCAAAGATGCCGGCGTGCCGATCTTCATTCAGGGCTACCCGGACGATATGGATCGAATGGCGCCGGAAGTACGCCGTGACGCGTTCTGCGGCAAGCTGTCGATTATGGATGTTTTTCACCAGTACGGACTCAAGTTCACCGCCCTCAAGCCGCACGTCGTGAGCCCCACGTCCGCGCGCTTCAGGGAGAATGTTGAGCATTTCGATCGTGTGTGCCGCGTGACAGCCGGGCTGCGCAATATGGTCGTGGGCGCAATCGGTGCGCGGACCACAGCGTTCAAGACGGTGCGGATTGACGAGGTGGCTCTGCAGCGCCACGGCATCACTATGGAGACGCTGGACCTCTCCGATGTGTTTGGTCGTATGAAAGCGGTGGACCCAGCGAAGGAGCCCTACCAGGCCAAGGCGCAGACCCTACGTGAGTACACGTCGTGGGCAGGCGTGCCAGAGCAGGCGTTCGAGCGGATCGTGCGGCTGGGCGTTGTGCTGGATGCGGTCATTGACGAGTACCGCATGGACGCGTTGGCGTTGCGCTGCTGGATCGAGCTACAGCAGCAGTTGGGCATTTCGGCCTGTGTTCTGTTGGGAGAGCTCAACAACCGCGGCATCCCTGCTGCCTGCGAGGTCGACGTGGGCAACGCCGTTGCGATGGCGGCGCTTCACTACGCCTCGGGTGAGCCATCGACGTGCCTGGACTGGAACAACAACTACGGGGATGAGGATGACAAGTGTATCCTGTTCCACTGTGGCCCGGTGCCCCGGTCCTTGATGGCCGGTCCCGGTCACATCGCCGACCATGCCATCCTGGCCAACTCCGTTGGCGAGGGCTGTGGCTACGGCTGTCACGTAGGGCGAATCGCGCCCTTCGATTTCACGTTCGCCAGCATGTTGACCGAAGAGGGCAAGCTCCATTTCTACCTCGGAAACGGTGCCTTCACGGAGGATCCGATCCCTAGCGAGTTCTTTGGCTGCGGCGGCGTTGCAGCGATCCCCCGGTTGCAGGACGTTCTGCTGCACGTGGGTTACAAGGGTTACCGTCACCACGTGAGCGTCACGCGAGGCCAGGTCCTTGAGCCCGTGCGGGAGGCGCTGGTGACCTATCTGGGGTTCGACGTCGCAGTGCCCCAGGAGTAGCCGAGATGCGCGACATCGTGCGTGCGGCGTGGGAGGCGGGAACGGTCGTTCCCGCCTTCAACGTGCCCTATCTCCCGATGGTGGAACCGGTAGTGCAAGCGGTGACGGATCAGAACGTCTCTGCGCTGATCGAGACGGCCCGCATCGAGTGGCTGAAGTTCGAGTGCTATGGGCCTGCTGAGGTGGCCGCGGCGTTCGCCCCTTTCCGTAGCTCTCCATATGTCGACCTTCATCTGGATCACGTCCCTGTCGTTGATGAGGACGACCTGCAGGTGGACTATCTCCCCATCATTCGCCAGGCGATTGCGCTCGAGTATGGCTCAGTGATGATCGATGGGTCAAAGCTGGACCTCGATGACAACATCGCTGCGACGCGCCGGGCGGTCGAGGTCGCTCATCAGGCGGGTGTCCCTTGTGAGGCGGAGCTTGGCGCGATCTTGCGGGAAGGTGCTGGCCCTCTCCCCCCCTACGACGAGCTGTTCGAATCGGGCCTGGGCTTCACGGATGTCGAACAGGCCCGGCGGTTCGTCGCAGAGACGGGGTGCGACTGGTTGTCTGTAGCGTCCGGCAACATCCATGGGGCTGTGTCCAAAGCGTTCAAGGACAAGAAGAAGACCGAGGCGCGTCTCAACTTGGAGCACCTGGCCCGGCTGCGCGATGCCGCGGGCGTGCCGTTGGTACTGCACGGGGGATCAGGCATTCGGCGTGAGGATGTGCTGGCGGCGATTGAGAGAGGGATCGCCAAGATCAACGTGGGCACTGAGATCCGTCAGGCTTACGAAGTCGCGCTGAAGGCTTCCGGCAGTGTGGCGGCCGCCCAACAGGCCGTCTACGAGCGCACGACCTGGCTGGTGCGCGACTATCTTTGTATCAGTGGCAGCGCCCACAGGCTGGGCGCCGTGGGGTCCTGACCGCTAGGGGAACACACATGAGCCTTCTTGGAATCGATATGGGAACCAGCGGCTGCAAGGCCGCCGTCTTCTCCGTGAGTGGACAGCTTCTGGCGAGCGCGTATGAGGAGTACGATTACCAGCATCCGGAGCCTGGCTGGGCCGAACTCGACACGCTGGATGTTTGGGAAAAGGCGCAGCGCACGGTCCGTAGGGCTGTCGCAGGCGCTCCTGGCGATCCGGTGCAGGCCGTGTGTGTGTCGTCGCTGGGCGAAGCGGTGGTGCCCGTTACCGCAGAGAGGACCGTGCTCGGTCCATCTTTGCTGAACTTCGACGTTCGGGGCGCGGAGTTCCTAGATGAGCTTCGAGCCGGCATTGACGACGAGCGCCTCTACGGCCTCAATGGCAACACACTGGGCAATCACTACTCGCTAACGAAGCTGCTGTGGATGAAGCGCTACCAGCCGGCGCTCTACCGCCAGGCGCACTGGTTCCTGCACTGGAGCGGATTCGTCTCGTTCATGCTAGGTGCAGATGCCGTCGTCGACTACTCGCTGGCAAACCGGACCTTGCTGTTCGATCTCGACGCGGCGACGTGGTCTGACGAGCTGCTGGCGTGGGCGTCGCTGGATCGGGAGAAACTCCCGCCGACCGTTCCCTCGGGTACGGTGGTGGGTACCGTCTCGCGGGCAGTCGCGGAAACACTGGGCTTGCCGGCGGGGATCCCGATCGTCAGCGGGGCACACGACCAGTGCTGCAATGGGGTGGGGTGCGGCGTCATCCAGCCCGGCGAGGCGATGTACGGTATGGGCACCTTCATCTGCATGATGCCGGTTTTCGACCGCCGCCCTGAACCCGGGGCCATGATCGCCCAAGGCCTGTGTACCGAGCATCATGCAGCACCGGGGCCGTACGTCAGCTTCATCTACAACCAGGGCGGAGTGCTGGTGAAGTGGTTCCGGGACACCTTTGCGGCTGCAGAGCGGCATCAGGCGGAGGTCGATGGCACCGACATCTACACCGCGTTGATGTCGGAGATGCCGGACGAGCCGAGCGGTGTTATGGTCCTGCCACACTTCACCACAACGGGGCCCCCAGAGTTCATCGCTGACTCGGCAGGCGTGATCGCAGGTTTGACCCTGGATACCTCGCGCGGCGAGATCCTGAAGGCAATCGTCGAGGCGACCACGTTCTACCTGCGCGAGTGCTTCGAGTCACTCCCTGAAGGTATCAAGATCTCGGGTTTCCGTGCGGCGGGAGGCGGCAGCAAGTCCGATGCCTGGCTCCAAGTGTGTGCTGATATCCTGGGGCGGCCCTTCACACGGGTCAAGGTTAGCGAAGCGGGCGCGCTAGGCGCCGCGATCATGGCGGGGGCCGGTAGCGGTGTCTTCTCCTCCATCCAGGAGGGCATCGATGCGATGGTTGAGCTGGAACGCACCTTCGAGCCTGACCCGGCGATGCAGTCGCGGTACACCGAGCGTTTTCGGATCTACCGGGAGCTTGGGCCCCTGATGCGGGGATACCTAAGGAAGCTTTGACCGAGCCCTACGCTGACAGCAGCTTGTGGAGTTGCTCGGGACTCGTCACCGGGGGCAGGCAGATTCGGTTGCGACAGACGTAGGCTGTCGGGCGACCGTCAACCTGCGTGCGGTGTGCCAGCAGCTCTGGTACGCTCCCGCGCCCCACTGCGAGCAGGCAGTGCGGCGCGTAGGCCTGCCGTGCAGCGCGGACAAGCGCACGCGTCTCTTCCGCATCGGGGTCGCCCGCTATGGCGACCTCGACCGATGCCGCCAGTGCGCTGTCCAGGGCGATCAGCCACTGACCGAACCCCAGAGGATACTCTGACATAGACGCGTGCATCATAGCCAGGCTTCGCCGGGCTATGTCCTCGAAGGATGGGTCATCCCCCAGACGTGTCAGTGTCTGGAGGACAGTCGCTGCCATGGCGTTGCCGGAGGGAACGGCACTATCCTGAACTTGGCGCGGACGAAGCAGCAAGTTCTCGACATCATCGGCCGTGTCATACAAGGTCATGCCTTCTCGCGTGTCGTACGGGGCGGCGCCGAAGTGCTCTAGCATAGTACGGGCAAGCTCGCTGGCCGCGGAGTACAAATGGGGCTGGAATGTCGCCTGATACAAGGCGATGAGCCCTTCGATTAGGTGCGCATAGTCCTCCAAAAGCCCCGTGACGTTGGCCTCGTCACCATAGTGTATGTGCATCAGGCGCCCTTGAGGTGTGCGCAGTTCACGCAACAAGAAGGCTGCGTTTCGCTCGGCGATCACGCGATAGCGTTCGACTCCAAACACTCGCGCCGCTTCGGCAAATGCTGCCAGCATCAAGCCGTTCCACGCCGTGATCACCTTCTCATCGCGCCCTGGCAGGGTGCGCTGGCTGCGTGCTTCAAAGAGTCGCAGGCGTGCTGCGTCACCGGCCCTGCGTTCCTCAAAGGTTCCACGAAACGTGAGTATGTTCTTTCCCTCAAAGTTGCCCGAGGGCGTCACTCCGTAGAGGTCAAGGAGCGCAGTTGCCGATTCCCCGAGGACGTCGTGGAGCTGGCCGGGAGTCCACGTATAGAACGCACCTTCTTCGCCATCGCTGTCAGCATCCTGAGTGGCGTAGAATCCGCCCTCAGGCGATGTCATGTCGCGCACGACGTAGTCGAGCGTCTCTTCGACGACCGCTCGGAAGAGCGGCTCCCTCGTTACTTGCCACGCGTGCAGGTACACCCGCGCAAGCTGGGCATTGTCGTAGAGCATCTTCTCGAAGTGTGGCGTAAGCCAGTTGGCATCGACGGCGTAGCGGTGGAAGCCCCCGCCGAGTTGATCGTAGATGCCACCGCGGGCCATCGCTTCCAGAGTCTCGGTCACCATCGCCAGAGCTTGTCGATCGCTGGTCGTGTGGTGATAGCGTAGCAGGAACTCCAGCGCCATCGGCTGGGGGAACTTCGGTGCACTGCCCCATCCACCGTGGCGGGCGTCGAAGCTCTGCCGAAGCGCCCCGTACGCCTGCTGAACGACATCTGGATCGAGAGTGGGGGATGCGCCACTGCTTCCCGAGTCGGGCGCCTGTTGTTTCTGTAGAGCTCCCACGACCTGTTGCCCGCGTGATGTGAGCGCATCCCGTCGCTCTCTCCACGCTTCGGCGATCGCTTGGAGCAATTGCGTGAACGAGGGCATGTTGTATCGCGGCTCCTTAGGGAAGTAGGTGCCACCATAGAAGGGTGTCCCGTCGGGCGTGATGAAGACGGACATCGGCCACCCACCGCTCCCTGTCATCGCCTGAACGGCGCCCATATAGATGCTATCGAGATCCGGGCGCTCCTCGCGATCCACCTTGATGCTCACGAAATGGTCGTTGAGCAGCGTCGCTGTCTCTTGGTCCTCGAAGGACTCGTGTGCCATCACGTGGCACCAATGGCAGGCGGAGTAGCCGATGCTCAGGAAGACCGGCTTGTCCTCTGTGCGGGCCTTCTCGAAAGCCGCTTCGCCCCACGGGAACCAATCTACAGGATTGTGCGCGTGCTGCTGCAGATAACGACTTGCCTGGCCTATCAGTTGGTTAGCCACTGGTTCCCCCTGTCGCGATTGTCCGCCGGGCCGGCGTGAAGTGAGCTGTACTATATCACACATACCGGTGTGGCGTTGATCTGGTTTGTGCACTACAATCCATACCAAGTGAACTCAGGAGGGAACGCGTGATGGATATGGAAGCCAAGTTCAAAGACAAGCTCACCCTGTCTTGGCGTATCGGCCTGATGCAATGGGAGACAGACGAGGCGTTCGACCGGCTGCTGGCGCTGCTGGGGGCGCAGCGGGCCGTGGTCGATGAGGTAGCACTCTTTGACTCGATCACGCACCATATGTACATCCCGCTCGACGACTATGAGCGGCAGATGGCCCTGGCGGCCCAGCGTCTAGAGCGTCTCCGCCAGGCGGGCATCCCGTCCGTCGGCATCAACGTGCTGTGCACTATCGGCCACCTCGACGAGGCCCGGTCGACCATGCCGCCGCTGCCGTTCCAACCCATGGTCGGGCACGACGGTGGTGTCTCAACTGGTTGCGCCTGTCCCAATACGCCGGAGATGCGCGCCTATATCCGGGCAAAGTACGAGTTGGTGGCCCGGGCACGCCCTGATTTCGTTTGGGTTGACGACGACATCCGTATGCAACACCACGGCGTAGATTGGGGCTGCTTCTGCCCGACCTGTCTGGCGTTGTTCGCGCAGCGGGCCGGGCAGCGCTTCACCCGCGAGGCCCTGGTCGCGGCCTTCGATGATCCTGAGCAGGGGCGCGTGCGCGAGCTTTGGGTGGAGCAGAATATCGCCTCCATCGAATCGCTGATGGCCGAGGTGCGCAGCGCGCTCCACGCCACAGATCCGGCGCTCGCCACGGGCCTGATGACGGCGGGGCCGGGCTGGACAACGTACACGGGCATGGCCTTTGATCGTTGGACTACAGCGCTCGGGGCGACCAAAGCGCGCCCGGGCGGGGGTTTCTATACCGACGCGACACCGCTCGGCATGCTTGGCAAGGCCCTGGATTGCGGTAGGCAGCGCGCGTTGCTCCCCGCGGCAGTAGGCGATGTGCAGTACGAGCTGGAGAACTACCCCTACCAGCGGCTCAAGAAGTCCACCACGGCGGTGATTGACGAGTGCAGCCTGGCGCTCGCCTATGGGATGAACGGCATTGCCTTCAACATGCTGGGGATGTTGCCCCAATTCGAGGACAGTCTGCCGTGGGTGGAGCGAATCCCGGGCGCCCGGCCTCTCTGGGAGCGGTGGGTGGCGCATGCCAGCGGCCTGTTGACTGAGGGGCTTTGGCCCGTATGGCATCCTCGGCTTATGGCCCGACGCGCGGTGCGCCATGGCGAGAGCTGGCTAGGCCCGGCGCCCAGGCACACCATTAACTTGCCTACGGTCCTGGGCGAGATTGGTCTGCCGCTGGCAGCCGATGCGCCGGGCTGCGGCGTCGTTCTCGGCGGTCGGGTGGCCGAAGCCTTTTCCGACGAGGAGCTCACGACGATGCTGTCCGGCGGGGTGATGATGGACTCAACAGCGCTGGAGGTCCTCAACGTGCGCGGCTTGGGCCACCTGACCGGCGTTCGGCTTATGGAGCGGCTCGACAACGGGCTCCGCGAGCGTTTCTCGGACGACCCGCTGAATGGACGAGTGGCGGGCGCGCTCCGCGACGCGCGCATCGAGTTCTGGGGCGATGCTACGGGCATGGGCGACGTACTCGAACCGATCGCGCCTGATGCTCGCATCTTGGCCTCGGTCGAAGACTACTTCGGCCGCACGCGAGGTCCGTGTATGACGGCCTTTGAAAACGAGCGAGGCGGGCGCGTCGTCGTGATGGGTTACGCGCCGTGGATCTTCCTGCACTCGGTGGGAAAACGCCTTCAGTTGCAGGCTGCAGCGGACTGGCTGACCCGTGGCACTATGCCGGTGCGCGTCGATGAGGCCGTGCCGCTCATCTCGGTGGCTCGCGTTTCGGCCGACCGCCAGCGCGGGGCGGTGCTGCTGGTGAATGCAGGGATGGACACGATCGCTGAGGCGACCGTGCATCTGCGGTTCTCCGCTCGCACCGTTCGCATCCTGGGGCTGGGGCAGGATGAAACCACGGAGGATCTGAGGCCCGAAGCAACCGGGGGCTGCCTCACTCTACAGGCGATTGAGCCTTGGGGGTTGCGGGTGGTCCTCGCTGGATGACAAGCGCAGGAGGCACGGTGGTCACACGCCGGGAAAACATGTTCAGGGTCTTTCGCCATGAACAGCCGGATTGGATCCCGCTGACAGGCCACTGCGATCCATACAATCAGCCTAGCCGCGATGGGATGGACCCGGCACTGGTCGAGGCGCTAGGGGAGGTCCGTTGGGGTGGGACGGCGACGGTCACTTTTTCGCGCTATCTTGGCCTGGACATCATGGACTGGTTCGGTATGCCAGCGGTACGTATCACCCGGCGCAATGTCACCGTGGAGAACTGGACGGCGGGCGATGTTACGACAAACGTCTGGCACACCCCGGCGGGCGACCTGCGTGAGGTCATCCGGGTCTGCCGGGACGCCAGCGGCGCAGTCTCGAGCAACTGGACTGAGCATCTGGTCAAAGGTCCGGCCGATCTGCCAGCACTGGCGGCGATCTTCGAGGATGAGGTCATCGAACTGGACCCCGCCGGGGTCGCGCGGACCCGTGAGCGGCGCGATTTGGTCGGCGACGATGGCCTCGTTCTGGCTCCGATGGACGGAACGCCGCTGGGCATGATGTTCCGGGTCTACTCTGGTGTTGCCGCTCTGGCCTACCTATGGGCTGACGCGCCCAACGCTTTGCACGACTGCTTCACCGCAATGGAGGCCAACTATCTCCGGCGTCTGAGAATCGGGGTGCAGTCTGACATCGATGCTGTCGTCACCGTAGACGATACTTCGACCACGGCGATATCGCCGGCCATGTTCGAGGCCTGCAACCTCGATCTGACTGACGCTCGTGCCCACATAGCGCACGCCGCCGGAAAGCTCTACTTTCACCATTCCTGCGGTCATATCCGGAGGTTGTTGCCGCTCTACCGGCGTACGAGCATGGACGCTGTGCACGCCTTCACCGTGCCACCGTTCGGCGATGCCCCCATAGGGGTGGGACGCGAGGCATTGGGCGACCACATCAGCATCATTGCGGGGGTCAACCAACTGTGTGGTCCCATGGACAACCGTGCCGCGGTGCGCGCCTCGATACACACGATGATCCGCGAGGCCGAGCCCTGGGATCACTTCATCCTCAGCATTGCCGGCTATCCGAACCGAACGATGGAACAGACGAGATTCGTCGTGGATTGCTGTCGCGAGCTCTCGCCGCGACCGGCGGTGTGATCGACATGCTCGAGTTGGGGACAGCCGCGGCACCGAACACGCAGCACGGATGAATGGTGAATCCATCTAGGGGGGAATCGATGACGACACGCGTGCCTTCTGCCCGGCAGATGCACTGGCACCACAACCCGTACTTCGGGTTCGTGCACTTCGGGATGAACACCTTTACCGATAGGGAGTGGGGGTTTGGTGATGAGGACCCCTTGCTTTTCAATCCGACACAGCTTGACTGCCGACAGTGGGCGCGGACGGCAAGGGAGGTCGGGATGAAGCGGCTCATCCTGACGGCCAAGCACCACGATGGGTTCTGCCTGTGGCCGAGCCGCTGGACAGAGCATTCTGTGAAGAACTCGCCGTGGAAGGACGGCAAGGGTGATGTGGTAAGGGAGTTTGTCGACGCCTGCGCGGCAGAAGGTATCGAGGCAGGGCTGTACCTGTCGCCGTGGGACCGAAATCACGCAGCCTATGGGCGGCCGGCCTATATCGAGTATTACCAACGGCAGATGGATGAGCTTTTCGGTGGGAGCTATGGGAAGCTCTATGAGATCTGGCTTGATGGCGCGAACGGGGGCGACGGCTGGTATGGCGGAGCGAACGAGAGGCGGGAGATTGACCGGCGCCGTTACTACGATTTCCCGCGGATCATCGAGAAGATCCGGGCGTTGCAGCCGGACGCGGTGATCTTTAGCGATGCCGGGCCCGATATCCGGTGGATCGGCAACGAGTCCGGGACATCGGAGCCGACGTGTTGGGGCACAATCGACCCTTCGGAGGTCGTGATTGGCGAGCCCGATGTTACCTACCTGGCGATGGGCGACGAGCAAGGAACGCACTGGATTCCGCCGGAGGTCGATGTGTCGATTCGGCCTGGTTGGTTCTGGCACCCCTATGAGGCCCCGCATAGCCTCCAGAGGCTGATATCGATCTGGTTCACGAGTGTGGGCCACGGGCATGGGCTGAACCTCAACATCCCCCCTGACCGCAGGGGCCTCTTCGCGGAAGAGGATGTGCTGCAGCTCCAGGCATTGCGAGATGCGATCGCGGCCAACTTCCGGGTGGATCTTGCGCAAGGAGCGAGGACCGAGGATACGCCAGCAGAGCATCTTGCGCGGGTCGTCTATCTGCCGCCGAAGACACGGGTGAACTGCGTGCACCTGGAGGAGATGCTCACGCAGGGACAGGCGATTGCCTCCTTCGAAGTCGATGTGCAGGTGAATGGCGAGTGGACCACAGTGGTGAAGGGCGGCACGGTCGGCGTACGCATGGTTCTTCCGTTCGAAAGGACCTTCGCCGATGCAGTACGCGTGCGGGTGACACGCGCGATTGGGCCGGTGACGTTGTCGCGATTGTCGCTTTACCATGCTCCGAATGTGCCGGTATAGCTTGGAGTGGAGAGACCTATGTTCCCAGGGAAGACTATGCGACCCTACGCGCGGATGACCCCATGAGCACACAGCTAACCGACTATCCGGTGTCCCATGCTGGGCGACGATCGATCACACACCCGGAGCTGCGGCGCCAGATCTATGCCCAGACGGCAGTCCGCTACATGCGTTTTCTACGGCGCGTTCGGGTTGACCATCTGGCGCTGCCGATCGTGGCTTCCAATGCCGCTTCCGGGCGCTGGGTGCCGCAAGTTCCCACCCATCCCGCCCACATCATTGTATCCACCTTCGATCGAGACACAGACAGCTGGCGTCTGGTCAACGAGATCGAGCTTCCACCTAACCCCCAGTTCTCCGGTAAGGGGCTATCCCAGGATATGTCCATCGAGCACATGGAAGCCTTTTTCGCGGACGCCGTTGCCAAGCAGCCGCCACACCGCATCGAGTTGGGCGGCGTCGAGACCGACTGCCTCCGGGTCGAATGCGACCGCGAGCACCCCGTCTGGCCCAACCATGGTGAGTGTAATGGCGGTCCGTTCAATGTGCCGTTTGGGATGTTCCATGGGCTCAGTGCATTTGGGGAGGAAATTGAGATTCTGTCGGTGCCGGTCTACCGCCATAAACTGAAGCGAGGTCAGTTCGCGCCCGAAGCTCCGGCCGGGATGGTAACCGACCTCCGCAATCCGCTGGAGATCCGTTTTCTAGGCAACCGCTTGGCGGTTGGGTTCTCGCTCATCCGGCCGATGCTGACCCGCCTGGACTGGAACCACTTCGGCACTGGTCAGCCTACAGAAAACCGTTTGCTGTTCCGGGGAAGCTGGGCGTCAGGCGATAGCCTCGGCGGCCAGAACGGCCCGTCCTATATCACGCCGTCGGGTAACTTCATCGCGCAGCATATGACGGGGCGGGTGGAAGTGGAGGGTAACCAGGTACGGTATCTCAGTGTCGACACCGGCTGCGGTGTAGTTGTGAATGCCGTGTGCACTGTGACCGCCGACGCGCTGTTGTTCGAGCTAGAGCAGGTCGCTACGCGCGACATCCCCGTGCTCGAGGGTGAAGCGTGGCGTTTGCTCTGGAACATGCGAGCTGGCCTGACCGGCGTGGCAGCGGTTCCGGTGGACAAGGAAGGGCGGAACGGTTATGTGAAGCTTCCCGCCCTCGTCGCAGCCGATGCGGGTGGCTGTCTCGCGGTTCGGTTGCTCTCGGGTGATGGCGCGCTGCACACTGAGAGTTATCGAGAATTGGAGGCGAGATCACTCGGCTTTGTCTTGAGTGCGCTGGATACGGCGGACGCGCCGCCGATCATTCCGCAGGGAGCGCAGCAGGCGGCCTTCGAGTTGAGACCCTGTGCCCTGTTGCCGGGATCGGCCGAGAAGGAGACCACGCTGTCCGAAGGCATCAGAACCTGCTGGACGGCAGGGTTCTCGGCGTTCCGCCCGGAGTTCGGTGGTTTTTCGAACAACGCCATCTCCACGAACTGCCACGTGAACCAGCACATCGCCTTCGATTTCGCCGCGTTTACCGCTAAACCCTCCGTCGCTCCGGACCCTCTGACGCTGATGAAATTCTCAATCGGGCGGGCGCTGCTGGACGGCGGCGGCTACGGCTACCATCGCACGCTCTACCTCGACTCCGATCCCATTCTGCTGTCTGGCGCGGGCCGGGTTGTGCAACTGTCAGGGGATGCAGACTGGCTTGAGCGGGTTGGCCCTGGTGTTGTTGCTGCCGCAGAGCGGATTCTGACCAACTTCGATGCTGGCGAGGGTATGGTCGTTTGCCGGGCGCTGTCCGGTAACACCGGCAGCCATCGGTGGAGCAGCAACGCGATGGATGTGGTGGGGTTTGGGCACATCGATGCCTATGTGAACGCCTGGTCGTATCGTGGCCTGAAGAACGCTGCTGCCCTGGCTGTTGTGCTTGGGGACAAGCGACTTGCAGACCGTTGTGCCGGTGCCGCGGCTGCGATCGCCGAGAACTATGCCCCGCAACTCGTCAATCCAGAGACCGGATGGGTCTCCGGTTGGCGCAGCCGGGATGGTCAGCTCCATGACTATGGGTTCGTCTTTATCAATGGCGTGGCCTGCGCCTTTGGTGTCATGGACTCAGCGACGGCCTGTCGCGCGCTTCGGAATCTCGAAGTGAAGCGGCGCGAGGTCTTTCCGGAGGCTGGCTACCTGGGGTTACCGCTCAACCTGATGCCGATCGCGCCCGGCGACCACATGTTGCCGAGGTTAGGCTATGAGCTGAAGCCTACTTACGAGAATTACACCGATGGCGCGCTGTCGCCGGTGTTAACCGGTTACTACATACGGGCGCTATCCAAGCACGGCTCCGCCCAGGAGTGTCAAGCTCTTGTGGACGACCTCGAAGCGGGTTTTGCCGATGGCATGTTCCATGGGCCCTACGGCACGGGCAAGGAGTTCATGACCTGGACGGGGGCAGACTCGGGGTATGAGGGAACCTTTGGCCCGAACTCCGGCCCACTCTATGCCATCGCCGTTGAGCGTGGCGCTATCGTCCCGCCCGATCCGGAGTGGTGGTTGGCAGACAGTCGACAGGCCATCGCAGACGCGTGGTGAGCGCGGCGACCGTACGTTCCAAGATCCTGGCGCCGATAGGGACTCATCGTACTCTGCCCGCGTCTCTGGTGTTCTTGTACTTTGTCGCGTTGGAGGGCCGGCGATCCGGTCGCGGGTACGCGCGTGGTTGCTCAGGGCGCTGATAGCGCCCAGCTCAAATCCCAGGGACCCTGTACGATGATGCTGGCGCCATCGAGGATCACTTGGTAGGGCCCGGGCTCGACGGCTAGGGTCTGAGGGTCTTTCACGTCAAATGCCAGCCACAGCCGGTGGTTCGTGCTTCCTTCTGTCTCGGGACCCGCAGCACTGTGCGCAGTCTCAAGACTCACCTCGCGCCCACTTGGCGTCGTCACCATAGCGATGCGGACGCCCGAGAGCCGACGCCAGCTGTGTGACTCTTGATAGGGCTCAGAGGTTAGCGCCAACAGCGTTGTGCCGTTCAGATCCTCAAGCCGCGCCTCGGAGAAGCGCAGCCGGTATTCGGCGACGTTCACGTCGATTTCCACCGGCCATGGTTCGCTCACACGCCAGGGCGGGCCCGTGGGATCGAGTGCCAGCGTGAGCCCGTCGGGTACCAGAACCGCAAAGGAAGCCGCTGCCGGTTCTACCACGGTCACGGCCGGCACGTGCAGGGTGAGTCGCCGTGCCAGTGGCTCCAGAGGTCCGAACGTCAGGGTCGCCGAATCGGGTTGGAGTGCCTGGTACGGACGCCAGGCCACAGCCCGCGAGGGGACGTAGTTGCGGCCCCGGTCATCGGTCAACGTGAGAGCCTGGGCTACGATGCTGAGCCCGCCCCATCTGTGGTCGGTAGCCAACGCTTCGCCCTCGATGGAAGGGTTCAGCGCGACCTTCACCCCTGTCAGCCGGTCTGTCAGCACTACCTCTTCCACCTGGAGGGTAAGGCCGTTGCGTGTTTGGTTGACCCGCTCGATGGCTTGCGTGACCGGCACGACGTCCATCCCGCTCGCCGTGGCGGTGCCGGGCACCTCCCAAGTGACAGCCCAGAGGTCGTTCAGGCACAGGGTGGCGCCAGATACGCGCACGTTGATTACGCCTGTGGGGATGCGCGTTTCGTCTGCTACGTCCAGGCCCGCGCGTACCTGCCCCGACTGCGGGTCATAGCCGCCGGTGCTGCCACTCCTGAACCCGGTCTCGGCGCTTTCCAGCCATAGGCCGCACAAAGCGATGTCCTCCCCGTGTCCAGCGGGAGCGATGTCGAACTGCAGGATCAGGCGCTTCTGGGCGTCGTCGAAACTGCCAATCTGCTCCTCGACCAGGCGCGCGCTGGCGACGAAGACGTGTACTGGAAGCCCGTCCACAGTGAGATCCAGTTCCAGGGGCCAGGTGTCGCCTCCGCGCGGGGTGTCGCCCAAATCTACCGTGAATTCAGCTTCCGCCGGAACGTCAAAGCGAAATCCACCCATTGCTAGCGTCAGGCGTCTCGCGGAAGGTGACACCGGGGCGAAAACCAGCGTTTCCTCCAGCGCGGGCACCGGTAGGGCGGGCGTTGGGGACGTCTCATCCTCCGGCTGTACGCTCACGACCACGGTTTGGGAGGTTGATCCGCTCCCGGGGTCCGCAGCTTCGTAGTAGACATGCCCAAGATCGTCGCGCAATGCCGGCATATCGGAGCTATGAATGAAGTGGGACTCCCAGTCGGGGTTCGACCACTGCAGTTGAAGTCTCACCGCCGTCTCCTCAGCGCTTTGGGCGACGGCCACGACGCGCAATGTAACGCCCTGATGGGTGTCGCTGGCTTCGGTCACGGCGTAGGGTTGTGGAAAGAGCACGTCTGCCAGCTCGCCTGTGGCGGAGCGTAGCAGCAAGGGGATCTCCCAGCCTTCGGGTGCCACTTCGGGCGGAACCAGCGGCAAGCCCGGCAGGGACAGGGTCACGCTATAGACGTCGTCGGGAAGCGCCGGGAAGACCAGTGTGCCCGCGCCCCAGCTCAACGTGAATGTCTCTGTCTGCAGCGTCCGGCCATCGGGCAGATGCAGGCGAGGCGCGAATTCCTCGTCCACCCTGGCCCCGTGTGGCCAGACGGCGTCCTCGGGCGGAAGCCCCTCACTGCTGATCACCACGGTGGTTCCATCGGGACGCGCCAAGAGCTGCTCGATGTGCAGGGTTACGTCGCCGCGCTGTAGAGCGACGGGCGCGGTCAAGACGCGACTCTCGTCCAGCTCAACAAACCCGATCCCTGGGACGTAGCCCAGCCACTGCTGGAGGTGCGCCCAGACGCGCCGGGGACCTATCCAGGTGAGGGTGAGTGCTACGAGCGCCAGAACAACCGCTGCCAATGCGATGCCGCGCCGCCAGCGGGGCATCAACCCTCGCCTGACCGATGCATCGATCTTGTGAACCACGTTCCCGGGCTTACTGAGGAGAGGAGAGCGTTTGGGGTGGCGCTCGATCTCGCGCAACAGCCGTGCCTCGAGCTGATCCCTGAAGGCGGGGGTGGCTGATGGCATCGCCGATGCCAGGAGTACGCAGATGTCGTCACGGTCGTTCCCGCTGGCCACCATGGATGGGTCACCAACGATCGTGCGCTCGATTCGCTGCAGTAGTTTCTGGTCTTCGCCCGTCAGAAAAACCGGCTTAGTCATGGGATACCTCCGAGTGCGTAGGCTCGGCAACTTCTTGACGGATTGCCTGCTCCCGGTAGAGCGCCTGCAGTGTCCGAATACCCCGGCATAGATGCGCTGCAACCGTTCGCTCGTCCAGCTTCAGCAATCTGGCAATCTCCTGGTTGCGCAACCCACCAAAGAACCGGAGCGTCACGATCTCCTGTTGCCGTTGCGTAAGCGCTCCGATCAGGTGACGAAGCTGGGCCAGGAGTTCCTTACGCGCCAAGGCATCGGCGGGCAGTGTGTCGGTGGCGCGAAGATCGGGCAGCGCCTCTGGTCGAATCGGCTCGAGTGGCCTATCTCCAGCGCGATAGAAGCTGGCCACGGCATTGTGGGCGATTCGAAACAGCCACGCCGCAAACGATCCCTGTCCCTGCCACCGGAAGCGGGGCAGCGCTTCCACTGCCTTCAAGAACGTTTCCGCAGTCAGGTCCTCGACATCCTGGACCCGGCCTACCCGGTAACTGATGTACGCATAGATCCGTGGAAAGTAGTGATGGTAGAGCTCCCGGAAGGCGTCAGGGTCGCGGCGCGCTCGGGCTACGAGGCTCTGTTCGCGCTGTAGCTCCGGAGTCTTGGGCATACCTCGCTCCTATCATACATTGTCATCCTCAGTACAGGCGCCTCTTTGCGCGCCTCACCTATACAAACGCAGATCGCTTCGAAATACTGCGAACGCCTGCACTCAAGGTGGCCCACCGGGCACTAGCACCGGGGCTGGCTCCAGATATACTCTATGTGTGCGAACTATCCAGCCAATGTGGGAGAGATCGCCTGGCGGTATCTTGTGACGATTACCGAATGGAGGTAACCCTATGGAAGATCGCCAATGGCACACGTTGACGGTCGAGGAGACGCTCTCTGTCCTCGAGACATCGCCCAGCGGGCTGGAGCTGGCCGAAGCTGAACGCCGCTTAGCAGAGGTCGGGCCGAATGAGATAGAGAGTGCCCACAAGGTGAGCGCACTGACGATTCTGTGGGCGCAGATCAAGAACCCGCTGGTCTTTGTGTTGTTGGCTGCTGCGGCGGTCTCGCTGGTCGCCGGCAAGACCGCTGACGCTATCGTTATCGCGGTCGTCATTGTTGTCAACTCGCTTATCGGTTTCCTCCAGGAGTACCGCGCTGAGGCCGCGCTGGAAGCGCTCAAGGCTCAGGCTGCGCCCGAGGCGGAGGTGGTGCGTGACTGTGAGGACGTAGGCGCGTGCGTAGAGATGCGCGTTCCCACGTCGGAGATTGTTCCCGGCGACCTGATCCTGCTGGATGCGGGCACGAAAATCCCTGCTGACGCGCGGCTCATTGAAACGGCCAACCTGGAAGTCGAGGAAGCGATGCTGACCGGTGAGTCACTGGCCGTACGCAAATCGGTCGAGCCCCTGACAGGGTCGGACCTGCCTCTGGGAGAACGCACGAATCTGGTCTATGGCGGAACCGTGGTGACCAATGGGCGGGGACGGGCCGTAGTCTATGCCACGGGCGCGCGGACCGAGATGGGGAAGATCGCTACCCTGATTCAGGAGACAGAGAAGGCCGAGTCACCGTTGCAGTTGCAGACGCTCGATCTGGGTAGGAAGCTGGGGATTCTGGCGTTGGGGGTGGCGGTTCTTACGGTGATTCTGGGTTTGTTAAGCAGGCTGCCCTTCCAGGAGATCTTCCTGTTTGCGCTCGCCTCGGCGGTCTCGTCGATCCCTGAAGGGCTACCGGCGGTTATGAGCATTACACTTGCCGTTGGCGTCAACCGCATGGCGAAGCGCAATGCGATCATCCGCCGCCTGCCTGCCGTAGACACTCTCGGTGCGGCGACGGTCATCTGCACCGACAAGACTGGCACCCTCACCACAAACCAGATGACAGTGCAGCAGATCGCTGCGGGAGGCAAAACCATCCATGTCACCGGCGTCGGTTTCGCACCGCAGGGACGGTTTCTGCGCGATGGGGCGCGCTTCGATCCCACCGGCGGTCCTGACGTGCGCAAGGCGCTGCAGATCGGCGCACTGTGCAATAATGCCCGCCTCGTCCGCCACCAGCACGAGGATGAGAGCTACAGCTGGGAGATTCGTGGCGATCCCACTGAAGGCGCGCTGGTCGTCGCGGCGGCCAAAGCCGGGTACCAGAAACAGCCACTTGAGTCGCAGTTTCCACGGGTCGATGAATTGCCCTTCAGCTCCGAAACGAAGTTCATGGCAACCTTTCATCGTGTACAGGAGGGCCAGATCTGGGTCTACGTGAAAGGTGCGCCTGAGACGGTTCTCGAGCGCTGCCCGCAGATTCACGAGAACGGCAGGCCGCGGACGCTCACCCCCGAGGATCACGAAGCGATCCTGGACGAGAACCACCGAATGGCCAGCGAGGCGCTCCGCGTGCTGGGGCTGGCCTATCAGGTCATCCGACCGGATCAGCTCTCGGAGTTCAAACAGGCCCTGGAGTATGGGCATGCGGCGGATCTAGTCTTTGTCGGTCTGGCGGGCATGATGGATCCTCCGCGCCCCGAAGTCCCCGACGCTGTGGACCGCTGCAAGCGTGCGGGCATTCGCGTCATTATGGCGACGGGCGATCACAAGATCACCGGCGCGGCTATAGCCCAGCAGGTTGGAATTCTGGATGCCGACGGAGCACCGGGAGAGAACGGCGGCGTACTGACCGGTCCTGATCTGCGCGGGATGGATGACGATGAGCTAGACGCCGTCATCGAGCAGACGGCGGTTTTCGCCCGCGTGGCGCCGGAGCACAAACACCGCATCGTTGAGTCTCTACAACGTAAGGGGCATGTGGTGGCGATGACGGGCGACGGCGTCAACGATGCGCCGGCGTTGCAGGCCGCTCAGATCGGTATATCGATGGGCATCACCGGCACCGACGTCACAAAAGAGACGGCGGAGATGGTGCTCACCGACGACAACTTCGCCAGTATCGTCAATGCCGTGGAGGAGGGGCGCGTCATCTTCCAGAACGTTCGCAAGGTCGTCAAGTTCCTTTTGGCGACCAACATCGGGGAGGACCTGACACTGCTCACATCGCTGATCCTCTTTGCGTCCAAGGGCTTGATCATCACTCCGGTCCAGATCCTGTGGGTGAACCTGGTGACCGACGGGATTCTCGACATAACCCTTGCCATGGAGCCCAAAGAGGCCGATGTGATGGAGGAGCCACCGCGCAAGCCCGGTGCGCGAATCATCAACCGAGAGATCATCCAGAATATCGTCTTCGTAGCCGTGTTTATGGCTGCGGGCACGCTGTGGATGTTCAGCCGGGCTGACCAAAATGGTGGACTGCTCCGTGCGCAGACGCTCGCCTTCACCACACTGGCGATGTTCCAGGTTTTCAATTCGCTTAACTGCCGGTCGCGGAGCCTCTCCGTCTTTCAGTTGGGCTTCTTCCGCAATCCCTATCTGATGGGCGCCATCGCGCTGTCGATCATCCTGCAGCTCGTTGCTGAGCACGTACCCTTCATGCAGGCCGCGCTCGGCACTGTACCACTTACGTGGGCGGATTGGGGCCTGATTCTTCTCGTTTCCAGCTCGGTCTTCATCGCCGACGAGTTGCGCAAGCTTGTTGGGCGCCGTCGCCGTCGCGGATAGCGCTTGGGTGCCCCAGAGCATCGCATTGACAGACACAACGAGGCCAAGGGTGTGACGGGAAACCGCCAGTGCTGTTCCAGGAATCCGCGTATGCGCGACAGCACTGGCGGTTCGGCTCCTCACGGCTCGGTCGCTGTAACGGCGCCGGCACTGTCCTGCCACCAATCGAACAACGGCTCCCAAGTCACGTGGCCGTAGATGCCAAACCGGGGGTCGGCCAGCCCCGGAATCGGTCCGATCTCGTCGACGACCTGCACGGGTGTGCCCCCTGCCGTGGCCAGCCACCAGAGCGAGGCCACGCCGGTGCCGTCCATCCTGACGAAGAGCAAGTGCGTGCCGTCCGCCGACCAACGGGGGGACTCGTCGCGGTATGCAGTATCGTCTGTGAGGGGGTGGGGATCGAAGCCGGTCGTGTTGATGACCCACAGGCGACGCTCCATAAGCCCCTCGAGGGCTGGGTCACCGCCCCAGATATCGCCCTTGTCGGGCATCGCTACATAGGCGATCGAGCTGCCATCAGGTGACCAGGCTGGAGCAGCCACGGCAAAGTTCGACGTCGTGGTTGGAGCCTGTACCGCCACGGAGGCATCACGAATCTCGACGACGCGCAATACCTTACGGGTCCACGTCTGACGCCCGGCACCCTCGACCATCGCCACGCCCGTGCCTGTGGGCGCCGGGGCCACGAAGGCGTCGTAATAGAGGACTTCGCCGGCCAATTCGATCGGATCGCCGCCGCCCGCGGGAAGGGCATAGAACGGGACGCCGTCGGCCAACATTGAGGCCGAGAGGATGTCGCCCTGCCAGAATAGCAGATGCGTGCCGTCGGCAGTCCAGCCGTATAGCTCCACGGTCCCACGCTCGGGCACGCCGCTGGCGTAGAGCTCCTCCGGCTCGCCACCTGCCGTCGGGATGATCCACAGCCCCTGATAGCTCGCCGGACCGATCTGCTCCGGGGTCTGCGCCCGGTGGCTGACGGTGTAGGCGATCTGCGAGCCGTCGGGGTGCCAGGCGATGGCTTGGATATCGAGGGTCTGCGTCGGCGGCGAGGTCGGTCTGGGTGGCATATTGGCGATCAGCGTAACGACAGTGGACGGCTCGGGCCCGATAGCCTCAAGGCGTAACTCACCTTGGGCGGTGTCAACGTAGGCCAGGGCATCCTCCACCGGTGACCAGGCGATTGTGTCGACTGGCCGGCCATCGTTGACAGCCCGAGGTTCGTCCTCCCCGATCACGCCATTGCCCGCGTGCATCACCCAGACCTGGCCGAGCTCGCCTTGTTGGAAGGACAGCCATACCCCGGTGGGCGACCAGCGCGGGTGGCTATTGTGCCCGCCGGTGGTTAGGCGTCGCGCTGTGCCTTCGGGTAGGTCCTTGACCCAGACGTCGCCGCCCCGAACGTAGGCGAGGCGCCCGTGGCTGGAGACAGGCGTTGGCTCCGCGATGGCGACCACCTGGGTGGCGAGGTCGGCGTAGTCTGCCTCCAGCGCAGCGATGGTCGCCTCAGGCCCGGGCGTGGTCTCGATCTGCAGGTCGAACGTACCGCCGCACGCAGTGGACAGAGATAAGGCTGTCACCACGATCGCCGTCCGTATCAGATGGGTCATACGTTTCATAGCTTTGCCTCTCTTGACAGCCTTGTGTCCGCATATGGCTGTCTCCTGTCGCTGTTGCTTGTTCAGTGTACCACGCGGGCTGTGATCTCGTATGACGGGCCGGTAACCGGCCTGTTACACCGATGGTGAGGCCCTTGTGTGAGGCGGGCCGGCGAGGCGCTGTCGGCTATGCCAGCGGCAAGCGCATCGTGACGGCGGTGCCGTGGCCTGTCCGACTGCGGATGGACACGGCGCCGTTGTGGTGCCGGGCTACGGCACGCACAAGGGCAAGTCCCAGACCGCTCCCTTCGATCGTGCGGGCGTTCTCGCCGCGATAGAGCTCGTCGAACACGTGTGGCAGATCTTCCGTGGGAATGCCGGGGCCTGTATCCGCCACTTCGATGACGACCGACTGGCCATCCTCGAAGGCGCGCACTTCGATGGCATCGCCGGGACGGGTGAACTTGCAGGCGTTCTCTAGAAGGTTGTAGCAGGCCAGGGCGAGTAGGTCGCGGTCGCCGAGGACAGGGGGCAGCGGCCAGGGGGCCTGGGGAAGATTGAGCGTGGCCTCCCGGCCCGGCACGTCATGCGCCAACTGCGTCGCCTCAGCGAGCAACTCGCCGATGTCGACGGGCACACGCTCTGCGGGACGTTGCTCCAGCTCGACCAGTTTCCGCAGATCGCTGACCAGGCGATTCACGCGAAGCACCTGCGCCTCGATGCTGGTGTGGACTGCGTCGCGCTCGCGACCGCCGGGGAGAGATGCGAGGTTGGCGAGCCCGGCGCGCAGCGCCGTGAGAGGATTCTTGAGTTCGTGGTCCAACCGTTGCAGGAAGCATCTTCGATCATCGGTGCATGCGCTGTGGGCGGCCTCAAGGTCCCGATCGCGGCGGCGCGCGGCGGTCACAGCGACGACAGCTGCCGGTAGGCCGAGCAGTGTGAGCATAGTCCCCAGAACCAGTAACAGCGTCCCAACGTCGGCTCGCAGGCGCAAGGTCAAGACAGGGTTGGGGAAGAGCCCGGCTTGCCACAAGAGCGCTGCCGCCACTCCAAGACTGAGAGGAATGAGGCTCACTCCCAGGCGCCACCGCCGCAGCCACTGTCCCCGTCTCATCACGCTATCTCCACTGTGGCTACGAAGCGATAGCCCTGTCCCACAACCGTCTCGATGAGACGTGGCGCGTCAGGGTCGTCGCCAAGGGCGCGGCGTAGTTCAGCAACGCGGGCGTCGACGGCTCGCGTGGCAACGGGGTAATCCCAGCCCCAGACCGCATCCAGAAGTCGCTCCCGGGTCAGCACCTCCTGGGCGTGCAGCAGCAGGTACTCAAGCAGGGCCACGGCGCGTGCCGTGAGTTCGACGGGCTTACCAACCTGTTCGACCCGGCGGGCGGTGCGGTCGAGCACAATATCCCCGGCCCGAACGCGGGTGGCCATCGCCAGCGGCATCTGCCTAGGCGCTTCGGCACGGCGGCGCAGAACGGCCCGGATGCGGGCGACCAGCTCGTAGGGGTCAAAGGGCTTGTTGAGGTAGTCGTCGGCCCCTTCCTCCAGAGCCATAGCCCTTTCGGTCGATTGCCCGACCCGGGTCAGTAGGATGATAGGGGTCCAGTTGTCTTGCTGTCGCAGGCGCCGGACCACTTCTCGACCATTCATCTTGGGCATCAATACGTCCAGAACCAGAAGATCGGGGGTGAGGCGAGCAACTTGATCCAGCGCTGCCTCACCGTCCAGTGCAACGGCGATGGCAAACCCGGCGCGCTCCAGGAAAGATGCCAGATTGTCGATGATCGCCTTCTCGTCGTCGACCAAAAGGATGCGACTAGGTGTCTGTGACTGCTCCATATGCGTTCTCCCAGTGTTGTTCGGTCGGCCCAATCCGCCGGAAACGCCCGGCGGCCGGAGGTGCCGGCGTGCCTGCTTCGGCCCAGCGACGCTTTCGCCCGACTACGGCGCCGGTGTTTCGTTTGGAGATGGCCAAGCTAGCCAGCGGACCTTCGGCTCGTATACATATCTCCAGAACAATGCCTCTTCGCCATCAGGGTAGACGTCGTAGAGTGTCCAGCGTCGTGGCTGATACCCCATAGCGGCACCCCAGTACGGCCCATCGCGATGGAAGACGTCAAAAACAAAGACGTGAGGCAGTCCGTCGAGATCCAGGAGTTGAACTTGGATGCGCGCACCACCGGCGTCTAGCCCATTGCAGATGACACCTGGCTCGCAACAGGTGCGCCACCACTCGATGTGGTTGATGCGAAAGCTGTCATCCCACTGGCTCGCAATGAGCTGCCGTGTGACCCGCTCACGCCGCTCCCGAAGCGCGTCGTGGCGGCCATCGGGCAACGCGCGATCCTGAATGGTCCAGGCCTCAAGAGCGGCCTCCTCATTATCGCGGAGGACGGCGCGCATGTAGGCGTTGACGCGCGCCTCCGGCGTCTCGCCACGAACCTGCTCCAGGGCCTTGGTGAGGAGGGCGGAGGCGGGAGTTGACGCATAGAGCCATGCGACCAGAAGCGCAAGGCTTAAGATCACGAAAATGGCGAGGACGAGGGAGAGCACGATCTTGACTGGTCGGGACATCGTCGAAACCTCCTGCGTTGGCCACGGTCGCCGATTACTCGGTTCGCTTGGTCTTTTTTGATAGGGCCTGTCAGCGCGCATCTTGACGTGGCCTGGGGCCTCCGTGCACCGAAGATGCGTTGTTACGTGACGCCCGGCTCCTAGTCTAGCGAGTTCGTGCGGCGAGGCAACGGAGGGTTGTCGTGCACCCTGTCCCCTTCGATAGGGAATATGTTTGATCACCAGGCGGCATCAGCGGGGCAGTGGTGCTCGTGCTCGCGACGTCAGCGCCAATTTGATATATAATAGAGATATAAATGGCCTCAATTACGACGGGGGTGCTGCGTATGTCACGCAAAGTGCATGATCGTTCGGCCTTGAGCCTGGGCAACAGAGCAAGACCGCGGCGCCTAACCGTGGCTCTGATCGCGCTTCTGGTCCTGGTGGGATGTAGGAGTGCTCAAGTCCATGTGCCCGAACTCACGGCCTCGCTTACGGTGGAACCTACGGCAGCGGCGGCACCTACGGCCTTTCCCACCGAAACGGTAGCGCTGACTGCCGCGTCCTCGCCGTTGCCGTCACCAACAGCAACGGCAACGGTTGAACCGCCTCCGACCCCGACCCCGACACCTACTCACCCGTTGATGATCGAAGTAATGCGTGAGGTGTCGTACCCCGGTAGTGACCTGGTCATCGAAGAAACGCTGTCTCCGGGCAGCAACTACGACCGCTATATCGTCTCCTATCTCTCTGAGGGACTCAAGATCAATGCGCTTCTGACGATCCCCCGTGGGGAGAAGCCTGTAACGGGTTGGCCCGTCGTGATCTTTAACCATGGTTACATCCCGCCGGAGCAGTATCGCACGACCGAACGCTACGTTGCCTATGTCGATGGCTTTGCGCGGAGTGGATATATGGTGTTGCGTTCCGACTACCGCGGGCACGCATTCTCTGAGGGGGAGCCCTCCAATGCCTATGGAACGCCGGACTACACCGTCGACGTGCTGAACGGCCTTGCTGCAGTAAAGCAGCATCCGGACGCCGATCCCGCGCGGATCGGGATGTGGGGTCACTCTATGGGTGGCACGATCACGCTACGGGCGATGGTGGTCTCGACTGACATCAGGGCCGGCGTGATCTGGGCGGGCGTCACAGCGCCCTATCCGGAGCTTGTTGAGCGCTGGCGGCGCAGGGACGCTGAGCGCCCGACGCCGACTCCAGGCGCAGGTCTCACGGCGCGGCGCTGGGTGGAGGCACTGGGGGCCTTTGGCACGCCGGAGGAGAACCCGGCGTTCTGGGATGCGATCGATCCCTTCTCGTATCTGGGGGAGATCTCGGGGCCTGTCCAGAGCCATCACGGTACGGCTGATACGTCGGTGCCGGTTGAGTATTCAGAGATTCTGCACGCCCGCCTGCAGGCGGCGGGACAGGTTTCGGAGGTGTTTACGTATCCCAACGACAATCACAACATTTCCGGTAACTTCGGACTGGCGATGCAGCGGTCGATCGCCTTCTTTGACCTATACGTGAAAGGGAGGCCCGGAGAATAGCTATCCGGACCGAGATCATAAGCACAGTCCTTCCTATGGGGTGAATCGATGATCATCGAAGCGTTTCGCAATTGGCTTGAGGCTAATCCTGGTGAGGCGCCGTGGGTGCTGGTAAGTATCGGGCTGGTGCTCAACGCGATCGTCTTTCTGGTTACGCGGAACTTCATCGCGCGCGGGCTGATCTATCTGGCGCAGCGCAGCCAGAGTAAGGTGGATGACGTCCTTGTCGCGCACATGCGGCCCTATCGTCTGGCCTGGATCGCGCCGTTGTTGCTGACCTACTACCTGGCGGCCTGGATGCCGGAGTGGACAGCGCAGATTCAGACGGTTGTGCTCACCGGCATTCTGTGGCTGGTTGTAGTCACGTTGATCGGCCTGCTCAACGCGGTCAACATGATCTACGAAGCCAGTCCTTCCTACAAGGGCCTGTCGATCCAGAGCTATCTGGACCTAGGTAAGCTGCTGACCATCCTGGTTGGCGTGATTCTCACTGCGGCCCAGATAACAGGCAAGTCGCCGGTCGTCCTCCTGAGCGGGGTGGGGGCTGCAACGGCGATCCTGGTTTTGATCTTCCACGATACACTGCTGTCCTTTGTTGCCAGCCTGCAGATCCAATCCCACGACCTCGTGCGTGAGAATGACTGGATCGAGATGCCTGCGTACGAGGCAGATGGCATCGTATCCAACATAGCGTTGCACACGGTGAAGGTCCAGAACTGGGACAATACGATCACGGTGGTGCCGACCCACAAGTTGCTGGACACCCCCTATCGCAATTGGCGTGGCATGACCGAGAAGGGGGGGCGACGCATCAAGCGAGCGCTCTATCTCGATCTCAACAGCGTCTGCTTTTGTGACGGCGGCATGCTCGATCGCTTCCGAAACGTCGGGTTGATCGCGAGCTTCATCGCAGAGCACACTCCCCCCGTCGAGATGGTGGGCGGCAGTGAGCGGTCGTGCCGGCAGTACGTGTGCGAAGAGCGCGCGCTCACCAACGTTGGCGTGTTTCGCGCCTACATGACGGCCTACCTGCAGAGCCGAGAGGATCTGCATCAGGATGACCCCGATCTGCCGCTCCTCGTGCGGCAGCTCGACCCGGGCCCAAACGGGCTGCCACTGGAGGTCTACGCCTTCACGAAGACCGTTGCTTGGGAGGAGTATGAGGCAGTCCAGGCCGACATCTTCGAGCACCTCGTGGCGGCGGCGCCGCAGTTTGGCCTGCGCGTGTTCCAGCAGCCGACCGGCGCAGACTTTCGTCTCCTGACGGAGTCTGCCTGACAAGATCGCAGTCGTAAGGTACACTCAGCCCAAGATCCTGAACAAGGGGGGCGCCGTGAATCTATTCGACGGATGTGAGAAGCAGCAGTTGGCCAACGGTCTGGCGTGGTTGCGCGAGCCGCTCGAGTGGCGCTTCGATGAGGGCAAGCTGTTGGTCGTGCCCGAGGCTGAGACCGACTTCTTTCGTCCCTACAAGGGGGAGCCGAAGGACAACGCGAGTCTGCTCTATCTGCCAGTCCAGGGCGACTTCACTGCGGTCACACAGGTGAGTGCCCACCTGGTGGCATTTGGCGACGCCGCTGCCCTCACGGTTCGCGCAAGCGAGGCCCAATGGGCAAAGCTGTGCCTCGAGCGCAGTCCCATTGGCGACAGCAGTGTTGTGTCGGTCGTGACTCATCCTTGGTCCGACGACGCCAACAACGAGCTTGTGCCGAGCCCCAGCTGTTACCTGCGCGTTACCCGGCGGGGCGATGTGTTCGGGATGCACTATAGCCTGGATGGGCGTTCCTGGCGGTTTGTGCGGACGTTCGGGATGCCATTACCGGAAACGGTCATGGTCGGGATTCACGCTCAGGCACCGTTCGAGGGCGGCTGTCACGCGACGTTCACGCGCTTCGAATTGACCGGAGAGGCAGTCAAAGACTTCAGGTCGGGCGAGTAGATCGCGGTCCGTGCGTGGGTCAAGCAGGCCTGCAAGCAGAGGCACAAGCCCCGCCTCGCAGGCCTGTCGTGTTGCTTCTCAGGTGGGCGCGCGCGGCACCGGCGTCCTGGCTGGACCCAACTACCGTATCAGGCGCACGACGATATAGGGTACCGTCGTCTCCAGGTCGGGATAGATGACGCCATTGTCGCCCTCGTCCGTGGCCTCGATCAGGTACATGAAGTCCCAGGTGGGATCCAGTTCGTGGCCCGGGATCGTAACCTCATATACGTCGGGATGGCCTGTGGGCGTCATCTCCAACGTCCGGTAGTCCTCGAACTGTGTCACGCTTCTGTAGCGGAGGCGCACCCACCGGACCCCGGAGGCATCCTGCACGGTGGCGCGCAGTGTCAGGGGGCAGTGCGCTCTCGCGGTTGTGACTGGCTCGTGCACGATCGTTGGTGGGGTGTCGTCCGTCGTCACGGTAACCCTGATCGGTCCGTCGACGCCTCGCGCCGGAGACGTCCTGTGAGCCCCTGATTTGTCTGCAGCCTCAATCACATAGGCCAGACCGGGCCTCACGGCCGATCCGGGTATCGAACCACGCCACCGGAGTCCCTCAGGGGCCAGTCCTGAGACCGGCTGCATCGCAGCCCGGCTTGGGTGTGCCGTATCGCTCCAGTAGCGGATCCCTACACGTTCGAGAGCGATAGGTGCGCTGACCGTTGCCCACAACCAGATTGGGGCGCCGGGCGCCGCTTTGCGTACGGGCACGTGGGCGATCCAGGGCTTCTCTTCGCCGGCAGGTGGCCGGAAGGCTTCACGTTGCGCCTCCAGTTCGGCCAAGCCAGCGCGCAGCGCCACGAGCTCGTCGCGCCAGTGCCCGGACATACCGGCGCTTTCCAGTCCCATCATCAGGTTGTCCGTATAGACATCGCCGGCAGCCGCCACGAGCTGCTCCCACGCCTGGAGGCCTTCGCCCTCCAGTGCGATCGCAGCGTCAAGGGCGTTGACGTCCTGCGATTGGTCGAAGAGCGCCCACTGCACACCTGCGTATGCACGGCGGGCGTGATAGCGCGCCAGGTAGGCCAGGATGCGCAAGTCGGTCAGAGTCGAGGTGAACTCACCGGAACGATGATCTCCGATCTGCCTCTCGGCAAGCGCGGCCTGAGCCAACACAGCATCGGCCGCGCGATCGAACCAGGCCGCTGTGCGTTGGGGACGGACCTTCGCCGTTACGCCGCCGTCCAGTTGATTCCGGGCCTCCTGTGATATGCTCAGGAACTGCTGGGTGTCGCTGGGCAACGCTGCGGCGTAGACCGGCAGATTGCCCATACGCTGCTTTTCGATCCACCCTCGCGTCGTGGGGAAGAGGTGGTATGGATAGTTGTAGGTGACGATTCGCGGCAGGACACGGCTTGCCAGATGCAGGCCGCGCGCGATGGCCTCGGCGGCTGCGCCATAGCGACGCGTGAACTCGTGCTCCCACACTTCCGCAGGGGTGGCGGGGTTGTAGCCAAGGCGACCAAAGAGCTGGAAGAAGTGCCAGTAGCGCTCGAACTCCCAGGTGTAGTCTCGATAGGCTGGGTTGAGCAGCTCAAACGGCGCCAGGTCGTGATCTTGTGCAGCCATCTTGGTCGCCAGGGGCTCGTTGACCTCGAAGCCCTCGCCATCATAGAGATGCGTGCTCTCGACGAACCGTCGTACGTAGTCGGGATCTCCCCACAGAAGGATCCGGCTTGTACCGCCGTTCCATAGCCGCCAGTGCACCGGATAGCGCTTTGGGTAGCGAAGCAGATCCGCATACCCGTGGCGCCGATCGTGTTGGTTTTGGGGATGCACGTGCGTGGGATGGAAGGGCAACCCCATCTGTTCCATCCAGTACTTGGTGCAGATGCGGATCTTGATTCCCTTCTGCCGCGCCAGATCGATCAGGTCATCCGGAAACTCCTTGGCCCGGGCATCGAAGCGCAGGTGTGGCGCGTGTGCAAGGATGACGTCGTAGACCTGGGACCAGAAGGCACCCATTTCCTGCTCCGACAGGCCTGACTCGTTGTGCATACGGAATTGGATGGCGTCGAGATTGGGCACGCGCTCCAACAGCGTCGCCAGCGCTGCGACAGTGTAGGGCATGAGGGTGTCCTGCGTCAGTCCGCTGACCCGCCATCTGAGGTTTGCATGCGGGTCAGCAACCACACCGCCGGTCTGGACGCCGCCACGGTAGATGTGGTCCCAAATCCCCAGGGTGAAGTCGAGCCCATGCGCGTGGGTCATCGCGATCAGGCGATTGAGCGCCTCGAGGCTGCGCTGTTGCATCTCCGGTGTGTAGCCGACCACGTGCACCTCGGGGAAGCCGTCGACATCCAAGAAATAGGGGTAAGGTGGCGCGAAATAGCCAGCACACTCGTACGCAAAGAGCAGGGCGAAGGTATTGAAGCGGTTGCGGGCGAGCGTGTCGAGGTAGCGGTTCCAGTACGCTTCGTCGAAGAAGCGCTGCTCGAAGGTCGCTTTATGCATCGTGTAGATCGACAGGGCCCGCTCAACCACGGCTGGCGCCTCAGCCGCATCACGGACCTCGCTTAGCGGAGAGGCCGGGTCTGGCGCCCAACCGATGCGGTCGGCCAGGTCGAGTAGCGCGTACATCAAGCCGCGATCGTCTGCGCCGCAGACCACGATGCCGGGCCGATCGAGCCAACTGAGATGCTGTACGAGCAGGGCTTCGGGCGTAGCCGGGAGCTTGCGTGAGGCGTTCGGCGCCGCGGTCCGGATGAGGCGTGATCCTGGCGGGCCGACAATCACCAATGCCTGACCGCGGGCCTCGTCGAGAAGGTGTGTTTCCTCGAACGAGACACCCTTGCGTGCCAGTGCCTCCCGCGTTTTCGACAGGCCGTGACGGGCACCGGGTCCTAACTGCGGGTCGACGATCAACGAAACCACAACGGGGCCGGCATGAGATGCCATAGGTGCACTCCTTCAGACTAATCATCGTCCACGAGCATAACGCCGGACGGGCGCAAGGCAAACCTGGCACGAGGTCGCCAGACAGGCGCTGAGACTGTCTGCAGGTGAGACGCCGTTGGGGCGCTGTGGCTTGACATTTGGGTGAAACCATCGTACCACCATGGGCAATGACACCTTTCACACAAGGAGAACACACGATGGCTGACGATACCAAAAAGGTTCCCATTGGGTTGCAGCTCTTCTCGGTACGGGGCGAGGTCAGCAAGGACCTTCCCGCCGCGCTCAAGTCCGTCGCAGAGATCGGCTATGTGGCGGTAGAGCCGTGGGGGTACGGTGGCGATAGCCTGGAGTGGATGGGCTGGTCAGCGAAGGACATCCGCCAGATGCTCGATGACAATGGCCTGGCGTGCTGCGGCATTCACATGAGCACGGACGCGCTACTAGGTGACAATCTGCAGCGCACGATCGAGCTGAACCAGACGCTGGGGAATCGCTTCCTGATGATCGCTGCGGACAAACCGCGGATGAGCGCGCTCGACACGATTATGGAACTGGCGGACATCCTCAACGGTGCTGCCGAGAAGCTCAAGCCGCTGGGTATGGTGACCGGCTACCATGCGCATCCCTTTGACTTCGTCTATTTTGGCGAGGAGACGGCTTGGGAGATCCTCTTCAGCAACACCCGTGACGAGGTCGTGATGCAACTCGACATCGGCAACTGCGCCAACGGTGACGGGGATCCGATTGCTATGCTGCGGAAGTTCCCGGGCCGCGCGCGATCGTTGCACCTCAAGGACTATGGCGGGCCGCCTGATTCGGTCATCGGTGAGGGCAAGGCTGATTGGAAGACCGTTTTTCACCTAGCGGAGACCCTTCACGATCCTATTTGGTACGTCGTCGAGGAGGGCGGCAAAGACGGCCTCGGATTTGAGGTATCCAAGCGAAGCCTCGAGGCCTTGAGACGGATGGGCAAGTAGGGGGTCGCCTGCCGCTCTGCGCGGGCAAGCAACCGTGAACATGGCGAGCCTCGGCATCAAGGCCGAGGCTCGTCTGATTTCAGTGTGTGGCGCCGGCTGAGATAGCGCGAGAGATCAGAGCTCCCCTCGCAGCAGCCGCGCCTTCTGTTCCATGTAGTACTGAAAGCTGTCCCAACTGACGTCGGGTGGTACGGTGTGGTCGACGATGGGGATGTAGCCCCCCTCCTCGATGAGGGGTGCCAGCTCGCGGAGGTGAGCATCAATGGCTGTGCGGCCGCGTGCGAGCGCCCGCTTGTCGACGCCGCCCCACAGTCGCAGTGACTTACCGAATTTCTGGCGCAGCCGCACCGGATCCTGGTCAGCCGCACGCTCCAGCGGCCACACGATATCGACGCCGGCATCCAGCAGGAGCGGAATCAGGAGTTCGGGGTTACCATCGGTATCGACAGCGACGTAGCGCACGCCATGCGATTTGTAGAAATCGACCACCCGCTTCATTCTCGGGAATATGAACTCCCTATATGTCCGGGGGCTTAGGAGCGGCCCGGTCTTCATCGCCATATCCTCGTTGAGGCAGATGTAGTCGACGGTCGTCTGTTCCAGAACGGGGCGTGCACCTTCGATCAGGAAATCGGCGTGATGCTCGCAGATATCGTGGACGAGCGCCGGCTGGTCGAACCAGGCATATGAGAGTCCCTCGGTACCCATCAGCTCCCTGGCCCACCAGTAGAATCCCAGCGTCGTGCAATTCGGGCCGAAGATCAGAGGGTGGGTTCGCTTTCGCCACCCCTCGACGCGGAAGACGTTCCAGTATGGCTCAAGGCGCTGCGGGCTGGTTGGGTCGAAGCGCTTCTTGAGCTCTTTCCACTCGTCCATATTGTGAACGGGGAAGTCGATGAAGTTGTCCATCGAGGCGCGGGTGCCGTGCGCGCTGCCTTCCTTGAGGCCCTTGCGGATCATGCCTTTCTGATCTCGGAAGGTGATGGTCCGTTCGTCCTCCTCGAAGACCTCGTACTCAAAACGCGGCAGAGGGTCAGCACAGAAGTAGATGAATTCTTTGGGGTCCATGCCGAGGGCAGCTTCGCCCGGAAACCAGTTCCAGTGAAGTGATGTTGGATCCAGACCTTCTGCCTCCCAACGATCCATCGTCTGACCCCAGACGCCCAGCTCCCAGTTGGGCACGCGATCAACAGGTTGATACTCCATCGCCGCGATAAAACGTTCCAGATGGTTCATGCGTTCAGTGCCTCGTCTGTAGGGTGGTCCGTATACAATGTGTTTGCGCAGACTGTCCGGCTACAGGACTGCCACGCAGCGGTTAGGATAGATTCTGGTCACGGCACACGAGCTGCTCAGCGTTACGCGTAGGCGCCGTGCTGTTTGACGGCGGCGATGAATGCCTCGACGTTCTCCATCGATGTGTCGGCCTGAATGATATGAGCCGGAGCGACCATGTAGCCCCCACCCGCGCCAAGGACCCCGATCTTCTCCGCCACATCGCGTTCGATCTCTTCGGGTGTGCCGTGCGGAAGGAGATGCTGTTGGTCAATGGCGCCCCAGAACGACAGGCGATCGCCGAGTCTGGCTTTCAGCTCGTGGGGTTCGTGCCCGGGAACGTTCGGTTGCACCGGGTTGAAGACGTCCATCCCGATCTCCACGAGGTCATCCAGGATGGGCGCTATGGCACCGTCGCTATGATACATCATCAACACGTTCGGGTTCTCAGCCTTCAGCTCTGCGAAGAGCTCCTGATAGCGCGGCTTGAAGATGCGTCGCCACATGCGCGGCGAGATCAGCATCCCGGTTTGGCTCCCGAAGTCATCCCCGGTCCAGACACCATCTACGCCCAAGGCCACAAGCTGCTTCCCAAGCCCTATGGTAAAGGCCTTCACACGGTCGAGGAGCGCTTCGATGTAGGCTTCTCCGTTTGCCATGTCCACCATGAACTTCTCCAGGCCGACCATATGCCAGGCCATCTCGAACATCGTGAGTTCGAGGTCTCCGATGACGAAGTACTCACGCCCGAAGCGGGCGATGTCTCGCTCGGCGGCTGCAAGGCGACCGGGGGCATAGGGATCGGGGAATGGGAAGGCATCGACTTCGCTCACGGAGGAGACTTGGGCGAGGGGCGCCTCGATCACCTCCATGTACAGCGGTCCTTGCCGCATCTTCATACCGAACTCGTTGATGATGGCGCCGTCCTCGGTGGCCCGATGTGTGTAGCCTGTGGGCAAGCTGCCGCCAACCACGACACAGTCACTGCCCATAGCCGTGCGCAAAGCGTTGGCCGAAATCCGGTACGTCACATCCTCGTAGTAGGAGGTCGTGTAATCGACCTCAACAGCGTGTTTGCGGCCGAAGTCATCTAGCAATGAACGACAGAGATCGAACTGAACGGGCACGCGGTCCGGGAGGCCCGTGCGCCTCAGTGCAGTGCTAACGCGTTCCTTGGGATTCATGTGTCCGTCTCCTTCAGCGGTCTTGCGTACCCAGAACGGGTACTGCGTCTCCAGGCAAGTGTCATCAGAAGTATACGTCATTTTGGGCAAGCCCAAAGTGCCCCTGATCCAGGGACGGGTAGTGGGGTTGCCCATAGATGACGGCAGTCTATACTCGTGTGGCGGTGCTCCGCATCCTGGTCCCAAAGCTGCTTCCAAGGGAGGTTACGATGGCTTCACGAAAGCTCCTTTTTCTGCCCAGAACCGGCCTGGCGACGGATATTCTGTCTCAACGCGCCCGCGAGGTGCTGGTGAGCCTGGGAGACGTTGTCTGGAACGAGACCGACTGTGACCCTACGCCTGAGGCGCTCGCAGACCAGTTGCCGGATGCTTGGGGTGTGGTGACCTCATGGGGATCTCCAGCGTTCACGCCTGCGCTACTGGCCCAAGCGCCGAACCTGCGTATTGTTGGACACGCTGCAGGCAGCGTCAAGCATCTGATGCCGAAGGAGGGCTACGATCGCGGGATTATCGTGTTGAGCGCGGCGGCGGTCATCGCCGACGCCGTTGCCGAGTATACGCTGTGGGCCATGCTGAACATGCAGCGTAATCTCACCCGCTTTTGGGCGCTTATGAAGGATGCTCGGGCGTGGGGCTATGGCGAAGGCGGTTTCGACAATGAGCTGTACTACAAACGCGTGGGAATCGTGGGCGCAAGCTTGGTTGGACGGCGAGTGATCAAGCTACTACAACCTTTCGGGTGCGACGTAGTGGTCTACGATCCTTATCTGTCCCTTGCCGAGTGCGAAGCTCTCCAGGTGCGCCGTGTTTCTCTTGAGGAGCTGTTTTCGATCAGTGACATCGTCTCGGTCCACGCCCCGACAACGCCGGAGACTCGTGCGATGATCGGGCCAGAGCACTTCGCTGCCTTGCAGGATGGCGCCTTGTTCATCAATACTGCTCGTGCGTGGGTCGTCGATCAAGGGGCGATGATCGCGACGCTTCGAACCGGGCGAATCAGGGCGGTTCTCGATGTTTTCGACCAAGAGCCGCTGGCAGAGGACGACCCCCTAAGGGAGATGGACAACGTCTTCCTAACGCCTCACATCTCGGGACACACCACCGAGTCACGGGCGCGCCTGGTCGAGGCCATCGCTGACGACATGCAGCGCTTCGTCGCAGGAAAGCCTTTGCGCCTGGCGGTGTCGTGGGACCGACTGAAGATCATGGCCTAGCAGACGCGGCCAGTAGAAGCTCGTTTGACAGGAGTGCGATGATGACGATGAACGGGATTTCCTTCTCTGTGTTCACGAAACCATGGAGATCGCAGTCTCTCAAGTGGTTGGGTGAGTTCGTGAGCGGACTGGGCTTCGACGGCATTGAGCTTCCGGTGCGCCCCGGCTATCAGGTTGAGCCTCACACCGTCGCAACGCTGCCCAAGGCGGCTCGAGAACTGGCGGAGTACGGCGTGAAGATCCTGAGTGTCGCTGGTCCAACCGACGAGGCAACGATCGCCGCCTGTGCTGAGGCAGGGATCCCGACGATCCGCGTGATGGCTCCCATCGGTCGAGACGAAACCTATCTGGAGGCCGAAGCGCGCTACCAGGGTGAGTATGATGCGCTGATTCCCCTCCTCGACCGGTACGGCGTTCGGGTGGGCGTGCAGAACCACTATGGGCGGTTCGTGACCCATGCGCTGGGGTTGCGTGCCCTCGTTCAGCAGTATGACCGGCGGCACATCGGCATCGTGTGGGACGCGGCACACGAGGCGCTCGAAGGGATGCAGCCCGACATGGCGCTCGATGTTGTCTGGTCGCATCTCTGTATGGTCAACCTGAAGAACGCGTTCTGGCGGCCGGTGAGTGGTCCAGAGGCCGAGGTCGCCGCGTGGCAGGTCTACTGGACGAGCGGAGCCCAAGGACGCGCTTCCTGGTCTGACGTAGCCGCCGTGCTAAAGGCGCGTGGCTACCGGGGTATCGTCTGCCTCACGGCGGAATACACCGACGAGGAGGCCGTGGAACGCCTGATTGCGCGCGACAGTGCATTCGCGCGGTCGCTCTTCGTCTAGACCGCGAGTCTATCGGTTGCCTCAGGGCCCGGACGCTTCCGGGCTCGCACTGCGGCGATGCGGTTAGGACGATGGAGGTCGCCGAGCGCATCTCGGCGCGAGCGACGCTTATTGGGATACAGGAGTTGGATGGCGCCCAAGATGCTGTCATGCTGCTGTGAAAAGGAAGGTCTCGTCAGACGTGCTAAGTCGCAGAAGAATCCCGACGTGAGAAGAGCTCGTCTAGCCCGCTGGACCGCGCTGATCGTCCTGATCCTGCTGGCGACGGCGCTGCGCGCTGGCTATCTGGTGATCGCCCCCAGGGATATGCAGTTTGACCACGTGGACGCGCAGGGCTATCATTGGCTGGCCGTGAACCTCCTCGAGCGGGGTGTGTTTTCGATGAACACCGAGCCCCCATTTCGTCCCGACAACGTTCGCGCTCCGCTCTATCCTCTCTTTGTGGCTTTCTGGTACGCAATCGGTGGACCTGATCCTCAGGTCGTGGCGTTTGCCCATGTTCTGGTCGATGCCCTGACGGTTGTCGTCCTCTATCGTCTGGGTAAGTCGGTTGCCGATGAGCGTGTCGGGATGGTTGCCGCTGCGCTCTATGCCGTGAATCCGTCGTCCTGGCGTTTCTGCAACGAGTTGCTGACAGAGATACTCTTCGGGCTGCTGTTGACCACGGCCGTTTGGATGTTCGCACGCTACATAATGAACGGGCGCACCGGCGATGCGTGGCGTTGTGGGATCTGCTTCGGCCTCGCGATCCTGTGCAAGCCAAATGTGCAGTTCTTGCCGCTGGCGTTGGTTGCGCTGTTGGCGCACAACCTCTATTCCGGACGCAGGCGAGCGTGGAAGGGCATGCTGATCCTGGTGGGGACGATACTTCTGATGCTATCGCCTTGGGTGGTGCGGAACCGGGTGATCTTCGGTGAGTGGTTCTACACGCGTACCTTCGACGACAATCTGGCGCACGTCAGTGCCGTTGCCACCCTGGCGCAGGTGCGTGGCGAGCGCGTCGCGCCGTGGTCGCCGCGATGGGAAGAGCTCTACGATGAAATCATCGTGCGGACGGCGCAGCGATATGATTGGCCGGTGCTGGACGATAGCGAGGTCACAGCACAGCAACGGGATGTGCGACTGCAGCAGCTCAAGTCGGTATCGATCGAGATCGTGCGGGAGCACCCGGTTGACTTCGTCCGGAGCCACACATGTGCATGGCTCTGGTCGCTCGTGCCTCAGGAGCACCGGTTCTGGTATACGCGGCTGACCGGGGTACCCTGGACTTCCATCCCCACAGAGGGGGACGCACTGGGCCGTGCGCTGCGCGCCGTGGCTGCCGGGAAGGTGGGGGCAGCCATTTGGATTATCGTCGATGAGCGTCTCCTGGCTCTGCCCCCGCTCGCATTGATCCTGTGGATAGGGTGGGGCGTTGGCTACGTCGTGGCTGCGGTGTTCTTTGCGGTGGGCGCGTGGCGGCTGCGCCCGCGCATCCTGTCGCTCTTTATCATGGCAACGATCTTCTACGTCACCTTTGTGCCGGGCCCAATCAGCCAGATACGTTTCCGGCTGCCCGTGACGCCGTTGATTCTGCTGCTTGTAGCGGTCGGCGTGCTGGTGCAACGCCGGCACGAAGCTGGTGCGGAGGCCGGTCGGGCAACGTCTTGACGCGGGTGGCTGTGAGCCTACGGACCACGCGGTGCGCATCACGGGCGGCGCCTGATCCAAGGCACCGGGATGTATTAAGTAGGGGGCCTTGCGGCCCCCTCTTTATCTGACGGACGCGAGCAGAGCGAGTTCGGGTTAGGGTAAGGCAACCGTCTGTCCCGTGCGCTGGGATTGCAGTGCTGCGGTGAAGAGCTCGTGGCTGGCGTGTGCTTCATTCGGGGTGGCGCAGTAAAAGGGCTGAGCCATCGCCGGGCCGTTGACCAGTTCGTCACAGAAGGCAGCCCACATCTGCAGGATCGCGTCGGTGAATCCAAACTCGAAGATGCTGCCCGTGATCGTGGGATACGCCGATCGATAGGGGAGGTCGACAGTGCGCCACGCCTGCTCGTCGCCCGGAGCGTAGGGCATCATCGCGAACTGCTTGGGATTTTGAGTTGTGAAGGACGCCGAGAACTCGGTGCCGATGACCCGGATGAACCATGTGTTCCCATGGCCAGGCGCGATGCGCTTGGTGGAGAGCAACATTGGGAAGTCCCCCGCCCCGGTCTGCACTTCGCAGGCAAGCGTCGCGTTGTCCCAGGTTTCACACGGCGCCATCCCGCCTTGACCATCCGGGCGTTCATGCACGATCTTGGACAATAGAGCCCGCACGTTGCGAGGGCGCCAGCCAAGCCGGAAAGGCAGGTGGACAACGTGCATTCCCAGGTCGCCCATGCAGCCATATTCACCGTTGGTGGCGATGCGTCGTTTCCAGTTGATAGGTTTTTCGGGGTTGAGGTCGCTTGAGTGCCAGAACCCTGCTTCGACCTCGATGATGCGGCCGAAGCGGCCGATGCGGCCGTAAGGACCGCCCCTCTCGCGTGCCCATTGACCGATCTGGTAGGCGCCCGGGAAGAAGGGGAACTCGGAGGCACAGCGGACCAGCACCTCCGGATGAGCGTCAATCGCTGCCTGGATTGCTCGATTGGCGGCCATGTCGATGCCGAATGGCTTCTCGCCCAGCAGGTGCTTGCCTGCCTCGATTATGTCGATGTAGAACCGTTCGTGAAGGTTGTGAGGTACTGCGCAGTAGACGGCGTCAACGCGAGCGCCGTCGAGCAACTGCCGGTGATCGGTCGTCGCCAGGCTGATCGTAGGCACGTTACGCTCGAACCAAGCCATCGATGCCTCCGTTCTCGAACAGATGGCGACGATGCGCGGCTCGAAGTCGAGGTCCAGAAGGTGACACCAGCGGGCGGCAGCGCTGGCGAACTCCCTGCCCATCAGTCCTCCGCCGATGATCCCGAAGTTGATGATACGTCTGGCCATTGGATGCCTCCTGGGTCTAGCGATCGATCCTACAACGCCTTGAGCGCCTCATCCATCTTGCGGATCAAGAACGCCACCATCTTCGGGGTGCTGATCAGGGGGATCTTGGTCAGCGCTGCCGGCGGGCATTCCGCCTTGTAGGTGTGTGCGCTGATGTCGATTCCTGAAGCCGTAAGCATCTTGCAGAACCTCACGGTCGTGTCCACATCGTGGAAGAAGAGCGAGGAGAGGTGACGCCGCCCCTCGACGCGTTCGATCAGGTCTGGGTACTTCCGGGCCAAGGCTCCCAGCTCGCCTTCATAAGCCTCTCCGATATCCTGCGTGTAGTCGCGGTTCGCCTCGGCGAATGCGATCGTCACCAGATAGGCAAGGGACGCCAGCTCCTCCTGACCGTTGGTCACCAGCGCTCCGAACTGGTTCAGGTTGTCCAACGCGGACGTCGCCAGAATGCGCGAGGCCGCAAACTCACCGCCGGGGAAGCCCTTGCCGACCGATACGAAGTCGGGTTGGAGGCCATACTCCCGAAACATGAACAACTCAGGAGACCAGATGCACGACTGAATCTCATCCACGATGATCGGGATATCCCGAGCGTGGCATAGTTCGTAGGCGTGTTGCAGGTAGGCCTGGTCCAGCAGGATCGCGCCGTAGTTCATCAGGATGATCTCGTGGAAGAAGCCCGCGATCTTGGTCGTCCCGGTATCGTAGGTCGCGATCGCTTTTTCGAAGTCCCCGATATCGTTGATCCGCACGGGTTTGACGACGTAGAGCCCGTGTTGTTCGAGGCCGTCGCCGAGCTGGGGCCACAGGTCGCGCATCACTTGGGTGAGTACGGTTGTGCCGTGGTAGTTGGCCTTGCGGCCGCCGGCCCGGTCGCCGATCACCAGGAAAACAGGGGTCCGGCCCTCGTACCTGGGTGCGGCGACGCTCTCCTCCAGCCGGTAGAAACGGGCCAGCATCATCTTGAGCGCGGCCTCGACCGCCAGACTCCCTGTCTCCAAGTTGATGACCCGGTTCAACACATGGGGCGTAGCCTGGCCCAACACTGCCCGCAGGCTGGCCCCGTCCTGGCGGCTGATGCCGTTGGCCACCCGAATCAGGGTCTCCTCCAGATGGCGCGTGATGTGCCCGCGGGTGTTGTTGTGGGTGGCGTTGGGGATTCCCAGTTTGCGGGCGATCTCAATGAGCTGATACCCGGGAAAGCTGTGACCCAAGGGCGCGTGGTAGTGTTCGCTCTTGGAAGTCAGATAGGCGCGACCGTCCTCGCCGATGCGAACGAAGCCAAACCCCGCAAGAGGCGCGCTTTCCCGGTGGGTCGCTGCATTGAAGGCGTCTGTCCCCGCGCCGCGAGCCGAGTCGACGATAGCCGGGCATATCTGTGTCCCGATGATGTCTACCAACTCGTCAAGGCGCTGTCGATAGGCGCCGGGTGCGAAGTCGATCTTGCGACTGGCAAGCGCGCGCAGATCGCCTATCCTGACGCCGGTGAGGAAGGCGCGAGCACCGCAGACAGCGTCCGTGTACTCTGTGCCCACCAAGTCGCCTAGCGACAGTGAGGGGTTCTCCATGATTCGATGAGAGTTTCCATCCATAGTTCAGTCCTTTCTCTGCGCCAGTAGCCACCGATAGAGCTCGGGGTTGGCGTAGGTCTCGGTCCATGAATCGTGGCCGGCGTCGGGATAGAGCGTATAGGCCACATTCCCCCCGCAGGCCCGGAAGGCGTCCACGACGACATTGGCGGTCTCGTTGTGCGGAATCGTCTCGTCGCGGGCGCCGTGGAAGACCCATACGGGGATGTGCTTGAGGGAGCACAGGCTATCGGGAATCGCGGGAAACCTGATCTTCCCCTCATAGTAGCCAGCCCCGACGTACCGTGTCTCGAAGACGTGGTCGTAGCCTGCGGCAACCGGGACGAGTGCGGCGAAGTGGTCTGGATGGCGCTCTGCATATTGCCACGTACCGAATCCGCCCAGGCTGAGGCCCGTCAAGTAGACGCGCGGTGGGTCGATCGCGTAGGTTGACTCGATCTCGGCCAGCAGAGCATCGAGGACGGCAAACTGCGTCTCCCAGTATTGGTTGTCCGGTGATTGTGGGGAAAGCACAATGAAGTTGTCAGCCAGGTCGGGGAGCGGCACCGGCCCGGCAAGCTCCCGGGGAGGACCGTTGGCAGCGACTCGACTCAGATGCTCCATCGTGAGGCCCGTTTCCCCTGAACCGTGGAGAAAGATCAGCAGGGGCCAGCGCTTCCAGGGGTTCCGGCCATAACTATCTGGGAGATAGAGCAGATAGTTGATGTGCAGATCGTCTTCCTGAAAAGCGTAAGGGTGTTGACCCGTCTGAACGGTCATTCGATCCCCCCTGACCCCTGAGACGTCACACGCGACCAGCAGGACGGCGGCGGTGCAGAGACACAGCAGACGCCTGAAGCGGCTCAGGTTGGAGTCTCGGGGCGCCGTTGCCACCATCGTCGCCAATCTAGACTTGAGTGCACTCTATGCCCAGCAGGTCGGCCAGCTTCGCAAGGGTGCCGGCCCAGCGCCCGTAGGCTAGGGCTTGATGATGCGATCCTCCTGCCAGACTGAAGCGGTTGAGGAATCCGGACAGTCCATCAGGGCTGTCAGGCCGGAACTTGTAGTGCGGGCGACCCAGATCAGCGACGTAGGGGAAATCAACGACCTCTCCCTCAGTGACAACGAGGCGCAGCTTCCCCTCGGTCACCGTCGTAAGACTGGCGAGCGTGACCGGCCCGGGCTCCAGGCTGAAGGCCAGGAGCAAGGGCGCGATGCGCAGATCAACCAGGCCCAACGTGCTGCGAAGGAGGTGGATGGGTTCGTCCTCACGGGCCATGGTCCAGTTGCCCTCGCCCATGTGCATCATCAACACCGCGTCGCCCTCAGGGTCCATGGAGAACATCTCTGTGAAGTTGGCTGCGCCCGCGAGATGCGCCATCAGCGCCACTGCTGCGGCGCTCGTGACGTCTCCCTCTCCGCCGAAGCCATAGCCCTCACCCAGGAGCATCGATGCGGCCAGGAAAGGCAGCGTGTCGAGCCAGCCTTCCTCGCCGACAGCCGTGAAGTGTGCGGCGAACCCGTGGAGGCCCTGCTCCCGCAAGATGTCGCGCAACGCAAAGACGAGCCGGGCGCTGGCGGCGTGCTCCTCCTCCATGATGTCATCCGCAATGACGAATTGCTCCCGGTCCTCTGCCATGGCTTGGGCGACCATCGCATCGGGGACCTCCCGTGCACGCTCAGCCACAGCCCTCATCGCCAGATGGTGAACACTGACACCAGCCTGGGCCAGCAGCGCGGTGTGGTCGATCCCAAAGTCGCCCATGCCCTCCATAGGATAACCTAGGAGGCCAATCCGCACCCGGTGCATGAAGCGCGCTCCACGTATGGCGTCCATCCAACTGCGCAGCTCGGCCAGTGCGTTCGGATCGCGATAGTGGCCGCTGACCAGCTTTGGGCAGTGCCCTGCTCGCAGTAGCACGTTGCAGAGGTCCTGAACTCCGTGCATTCCGTGGTTTTTCGTGGTGTCCTGGCTCGTCACCTGGGCCGTTACGGTGTGCAGTTGTTGCGTGTTGAAGATGACGTAGGGCAGGCGCGTATGCAGCAACGCCGGCAGCGCGATGTGACTGGGAGCATAGGTCAACAGCACCACCAGGATCAGATCCTTGCCTTCGGCCTCGAACCGGGCCACAGCCTCGTCCACCTGCTCGCGCGTATTGCACACTCCCGGGAAGTCGACGTCGGCGAAGTCCGCGAGCGTGTGGACCAGATCCTGTGCGAACTCGGCCATGCGCGGCTTCAGGCCGGGGACGAGATCGTAGAGCTCGAGCATCAGGCCCAAGAGGCCTACCTTTGGTTTGTTCATGCTAGTATCTCTCCTTGGTTTTGTGTTGAGACACGCGTGACCGCGTCGTGAAGGGCCCGGTAACGCGCGAACAGAGCGTCATAGGTCTGGTTGGTGCCGGGCACAAGCCGTGTTTCTTGGCCCTTCAGGGCGCCGAATCCTGACTCAGCGTCGGGGAACACTCCCGCTCCCACGCCCGCAAGGATTGCAGCGCCTCGGGCTGCGGCCTGAGTGATCGAGGGTAGGTTCACGGGTAACCCGGTACTGTCAGCGACGATGCGGGGCCAGAGCGGGCTTTCGGCTGCACCGCCGACCATCGTCAGGCATTCCACCGGGACACCCCGTGCCGTGATCTCATCGAGCGCCCATCGAAGCTCGAAGGAGATGCCCTCCATCACGGCCCGCGCCATATCCCCGCGCGTGTGATCCAGGGCTAGGTTCATCATCCCCCCACGACCATTGTCCGTGAGGCCGTGTCCGCCTGCCAGCGGGTAAAAGAGCAGACCGCGGGCCCCAGCAGGGGCCTGGGCTGCCGCGTCGTTCAGTGCGGTGTAGGCCTCCGCGCGCGCGGCTGTATCCGATGGACACCAGATCTGGTTCAGGAACCACTCCAGCGAAGCGCCGACGCCGCCTAGCGAGCGAATTGCGCCCCACCTCCCGGATACTGCGTGACAACTGATCGCCATGCCACTCGCGAGCCCGCCCTCGAGATCCTCAGGTACCGCGAGAATCACCCAGGCCGTACCGCAGGAGAGCAGCACGGTGCCGGGTCGCGTTACGCCGGTCCCAACGGCGGCACAGTACTGGTCGTGTGCCCCATTGATGACCATTGTGCCGGGCGGAAGACCTGTGATGCGGCTTGCCTCTGCCGTAAGCGATCCGACGGCCCGTCCCGACGGCCACACCGGCGCTACTTGGTGGCGGGTGATCCCGGCAAGTTCCAGCAGGCGCTCGTCCCAATCGACCGTGGCGATATTGAAGAGCTGTGTGATCGAGGCGTCGGACGGGTTCATTACGGCAACGCCGGTCAGTCGTTCGACAACGAAGTCGTTGACGAAGCGGATGCTGACCGTGCGGGCAAAGACGTCAGGGCGCTCGTCACGCAGCCAGGCGATGTGCTTGAGCGGAAGCGTGTTGCCGTGAGGCCATCCCGTCGTGGTGTAGATCTCATCAGGATTCATTGTCTCTCGAATGCGGACCGCCTGGGCGGTCCCGCGCTCGTCCATCCAACTGATGGCATTGTACGTTGGTGCTTTGGCCGCGTCGACCGGTATGGTCGTGCCTCCCTGCGATGCCAGGCTGAGCGCCAGAATGCGTGTGGCCCGCGGCTGGCGCCCCACAACCTCGCGCACTGCGGCGATCACAGCTTGCCAGAGCGCCTCGGGATCCTGCTCGACCCAGCCCGGTCGGGGTGTAGTCAGGCCGTAGGCCATTGTAGCCGTCGCGACCGGCCGGCCCTCAAGGTCGAAGAGCAGCGCCTTCGTTGCGGTTGTGCCGATATCCAAGCCAAGCAGCAGATCTTGTCCCTTAGCCATAGATCCTGCTCGTGCTAGGCATCCTGAACCGTGGGCCAAGCCGCGGGGGTGAAGGGCCAATTCAGCTGGTCGCAGATCGTGCGCCACCGCTCGTGCATTCCGCTGGTGAACAGGAAGGGCATGAAGCCCAGCTTGAGGTAGACCTTGAGCGCTGGAAGTCGCCAATCGTCTGTCAGGAGATAGATTCGCCGGTAGCCCGCGCTGATGAACCGCCTGACAACTGCCGTGCAGACGGCAGCACCGAGCCCTCTGCCAGCGTGGGCCCGGCGCCCCGCAACCCAGCCGAGCTCACCACCATAGGGGTGGAGTGAGGTGGGCGCGTGCCCTGCCATCGCGGTTGCCACGAGCTCACCGGCGCCGGCGTGCTCGACGACGAAGAAGCCGTCGGGCAGGACGCGTAACAAGCATCCGTCAACACGCTCCGCGGTGAAGTCCGTGAAGCCAGCCTCGTGCATCAATGATAGGTAGCCATCGATGTCAGTTTGTGGATCGAAGATACGTAGCTGGTATCCTGGCAACAGGACGGGCTCGGGTGGTGAGTTGAGCCTTGTTGTAGGCCAGAGCATCTGTAGTTGGGGCCGGTGTTCTTCCACTGTTCACCTCCAGGGCGCTAGGGTGCCAGCCCGAGCAGCCGAGCCGCGTTGTTGTAGAAGGCGTCTTCGACCTCGCTGTGCGTTAACGCCACAGCTTCTGCAGCCTGCCGGAATGCCCCTAGCTCTTCGTAGAGGAAGAACGAGAGCTGTGCGCCCTCGTCAGCGCCGACCTCGCGCATGTGTGGATCACCGCTGACATCACCGTAGAGGCCTGGCGGGACGAGATTGATGTAGTTTCCCCCCTCGCAGATGCGACGCATCCGCATACGAAGGATGGGCAGGTCGCTGCCGAAGAGCACGCGCTGGGGGCCGACAGCGCGAAGTAGCTGCTCCATAACCCAGGCGTTGGTGTTCGCACTGAAGTCGAAGGCCATCTGTGTCGTGTCTTTCAGGACCTCGAAGGCATTACCTACATCCTCGCCGCAATAGGCCCGTCCGATGTGGGCTACGATGAGCCGTACACGCGGATAACGGCGTTCAATCTCCAGCAGATGTGACAAGTTCACGGGATCGCGCAGCCGGGCGGGGCGGGGAATGTGAAGCATCACGACCCAGCCGTGGGCATCTGCAACCTCCAGGTGGGCGTGGGGCAGGAAGTCGAACACGGTGATGTCGCCGCCAGGGATCTCAGGCGGTGCGAAGCTGAGATAGGGCTTGAGGCCCAGGAAGCCTCCCTCTTGGACCCGCCGTTTCACTTCGTCCGCCGACCACGCCGGCGTGCTCACGAGGAGGGCGGGCAGGTTGTGCGTGCGTGCACTGTCACTAGCGTAGGCGTTGCTGGCATTCAGGTCGACCGAGCGCCCCGGTGAGCCAAAGATCACGGGCGTCACTGTCTGCTGGGGGAGCAATAGGCGGTAAGTCTCCAGGAGATCTTCGATGGGGTTTTCCTCTGCAACCAGACTGGGCCAGCTCACTGTTCGGGCCGTCTCGTCGCGCCCGCCGACGAAGGTCTTGAGCCAGACGTGCGTGTGCACATCGATAAGCCTGGCGGGCAGATAGCCGGCGAGTCGCTCCTCGTAGTACTTGCGGTCAACAGGTTTCACTTCGAACAGGTCAGTGTTTGTCATATCTTGTTCACCACGTTCGCGAGTCAGGGACATCCACCCACACACCGCCGTTGGCGATGGAGGCCTGGCTGGCGAGACCCGGCAACGTCATGTCCATCGCCTCGTGGATGCCGATGGGGCAGGAGGCTTCGTTCAGGATGGCGTTGACGAAATCGAGCACTTCGAAGTAGTCGCCGCCGCCGTGGCCCGCGCGAAGCGCAGCCTCAGGAGGGTGACGCCACATCTCAGGCATGTATTCAGCTTCGAGGTCTTCCAGACGCAGCCACGTGTTCATGTCGGGACATAGGTCCGCTAGCCAGATCTTGTTGGGCTCCAAGACACTGCGCGCGGACTCATAGCAGCCTTGGGTGCCCTGTAGGGCGTAATTCGTCATCGCATGCGGGCGGTTGGAGAGCATGTCAACCCGGATCTTGATCAGGCCGCCTTTGGCTGTCTTGGCCAGCATGACCACACTGTCCTGGTTCTCGTAAAGGTCGCCGCGCGGATCCCGATAGTGGTGTCCGCTCCCTTCACAGCAGACGCGGACAACGCGATCGTCCATCCACTGCAACACCGGCCCTAGGCTGTGTGTAGGGTAAGTGATGCCGTCGATCCCCGTTTGCCAGTGACGCCGCCACTTCGTGATCTCGTTGAGTTCCTTGAGCTCGTGAAGGTATTCGCCCTCGGCGTAGTAGGTCTCGCCGAAGAGCCCCTGCTGGACCAGGGCTTTGACCAACACGTTCGACTTGATGTAGGTGTAGTTCTCGGCCATCATATAGACAGCATTCGATGCCTTCGCTACCGCCACGAGTGCCCGGCATTCCTCCACCGAGACGCCCGCGGTGACCTCGCACAGTACGTGGATGCCGCGGTCGAGGGCCATGATGGCCTGGCTGGCGTGAAACTGCATCGGCGTGCCGATGACGACTGCGTCAACGCCCGAACGGTCGAGCATCTCTTCGTAGTCCGTGTAGGTCTCGGACGCGCCCAGTGTGACGGCAGCGTCCGGGAGGGCCTCAGCCCGGACGTCGCAGACCGCGTGGATGTGCGTGGCCGGGTGGGCGTCGAAGGGGGCGCGGAAGCTTGCGCCACGCCCCGCGGCGCCCACAATGCCGACCTTGATGGGTGGGTAGTCCTGGGTCATATCAGCTCCTTAGGTGTGTGATTCTGAGATTGGCGTGCAGGGAATGATCTCTCTCCAGCCCGGCGCGGGGTGAGGACGGCCACGCCGGCAGCTTCGATAGCCATCACAGCCTCAGGCGGCAGTGCGTCGTCGGTGATGAGGATGTCGAGCGTCTGGAAAGCGGCAAAGCGGACCAGCGCGACACGTTGCCATTTGCTGCTGTCGGCCGTGAGGAAGACGCGAGATGCGGCGCGGATCATAGCCTCCTTGACTTCAGCTTCGTAGATGTCAGGGTCCGTCAGTCCCCGCTCGAGATCGAACCCCGCGGCACTGAGGAAGGCCTTGTCAACTGCCAGCCGGCCGAGTTGCTGTGCCGCCGTTGGGCCGACGGCGCACAGCTCCTTGGGCTTCAGCAGCCCCCCAAGGATGATCGTCTTGATCTCCGGAATGTGGGCCAACTCCTGGACGATCGGTAGGGCGTGGGTGATCACGGTCAGATCACGTCTGGAGGCAAGGTGCTGCACCATCTGCTGTGTGGTGGTGCCAGCGTCGAGGATGATGATGTCCCCGTCCTCGACCAGTTGTGCCGCCGTCCAGCCAATACCGCGCTTCTGCTCGTCAAACTCGCCACGCCGTTCGGAAAACGGCTTCTCCGGCTCGGCTGTCTGGGTCGTGGCTGCACCACCGTGGACACGTCTGACGAGGGCGCGACCCTCCAGCCAGGCCAGGTCGCGGCGAATCGTCATGTCGGAGACATCGAACACCGAAGCGAGCTCGGACACAGCGAGCGTGCCCGTCTCCTGCTCGCGAAGCATCTGGATGATGCGGCGACGTCTTTCCTCGGGCAGCACGGCGCTCCTTTCGCGGGTGCGGAAGTGTTCGGTACTGTTCATTTTACGACATAAACTGGGAAGATGCAACCCGGAAACCGTGATCCGCACATAAATGAACGCCGTGACAAGGTGCGGCGATGCGCTACGCGCGGGTGAGTATCTCAACAGTGAGCCCGCGTCGGCCATGCCCTTCCGGATCTGATGCTGGTAGGCGGTCGGTGGGTGTGCCAACTCGACCCGGTTCGATGGTGCAGCGGGCGCTCTCATCCAGAGCCATCACGTCGTGTATGACTGGCGCAATTTGGATGGCGATGCTATCATACCCTCACGCCCTACCACGCCGGGTGACGATTCGAACCCATCGAAGAGGAGGCACCATGCGATTCGGATACTTCGACGATCAGAACCGCGAGTACGTGATCACACGGCCCGATACGCCGCTCCCATGGATCAACTACCTGGGATCTCAGGCCTACTTTGGTTTGATCTCCAACACCGCCGGTGGTTACTCCTTCTATCGCGATGCGCGCCTGCGGCGCATCACGCGCTATCGCTACAACAACGTCCCCTTCGATTACGGAGGCCGCTATATCTATCTGCGCGACAATCAGAGCGGTGAGTTCTGGTCGCCCTCGTGGCAGCCGACGCGGTCTGCTCTGTCTGATTACAGCTGCCGGCACGGGATGGGCTACACCGTCATTGGCTCAACGTATGCGGGTATTGCGGCGCAGACCCGTTACTTTGTGCCGCTGGACGATGACTTGGAGATATGGCAGCTGACTGTGACGAACCGGCGTGACACGCCCGTTGATCTGTCGGCGTTCTCGGTGATTGAGTTTTGCCTCTGGGATGCCTCGGACGATATGACCAACTTCCAGCGCAATTTCAACATCGGTCAGGTTGAGGTCGAGGACGAGGTTATCTATCACAAGACCGAATACCGCGAACGACGCGATCACTTCGCCTACTTTGCCTGCTCTGAACCGCTCGCCGGTTTCGATACCCAGCGCGAGGACTTCCTGGGGCCCTATCGGGGCTGGGAGAATCCCGTTGTTGTCGAACGAGGAGCGTCTGCCGATTCGATCGCGATGGGTTGGGCACCCATCGGTTCGCACCACGTGAGCCTGATGTTGGCGCCAGGGGAATCGCGAGAGGTCATCTTCCTCTTGGGCTACTACGAGAATCCCCGTGACGCGAAGTTCGATCCGCCCAGCTCGCAGCGGGTCAGCAAGACCGGGGTTAAGCCCATCATCGCGCGATACCTTGAGCCAAAGGTTGTGGAGGCAGCGTTCGAGGAGCTCTGTGCCTACTGGGACCGGATCCTCGGCGTCTATCAGGTGGAGACACCCGACGTCGATACGAACCGGATGGTCAACGTCTGGAATGCCTACCAGTGCATGGTCACATTCAACATGTCGCGCTCCGCCTCGTTCTACGAATCCGGGGTGGGGCGCGGCTTGGGCTTCCGCGACTCCAACCAGGATCTGTTGGGGTTCGTCCACCAGGTGCCGGACCGTGCGCGCGAGCGCATCCTTGATCTGGCTGCCACGCAACTCGAAAGCGGTGGCGCCTACCACCAGTACCAGCCGCTCACTAAGCGCGGCAACGATGCCGTGGGCGGCGGCTTCAACGACGATCCGCCCTGGCTGATCCTTGCCGTAGCGGCCTACATCAAGGAGACCGGCGACTGGAGCATCCTCGATGAACCCGTGACCTATGACAGCACCCCAGGCACCGAGCAGCCGCTCTATGAGCACCTGCAGCGTAGTTACCGCTACACGCTCGACCGGCTTGGTCCCCACGATCTGCCTTTGATCGGCCGCGCGGATTGGAATGACTGCTTGAACCTCAATATCTTCTCGGAGGAGCCGGGGCAATCCTTTCAGGTGGCCCCGCTCAAGATGGACGGCACGGTGGCAGAGTCCGTGTTCATCGCCGGGCTCTTTGTGCTCGCCGCCAACGAGCTGGCCGCGATTGCCGAGGCGCGCGGCCGCGATGCCGAAGCGCGTGAGTATCGGGATGCCGCTGCGGGCATGGAGGCGACGATCTGGCAGCACGGCTGGGATGGTGCCTGGTTTCTGCGCGCCTACGACGCGTTTGGACGCAAGATCGGATCGCAGGCGTGCGAGGAGGGCCAGATCTTCATCGAGCCCCAGGGCATCTGCATCCTGGCCGGGCTGGGCCTCGAGGACGGTCGCGCGCAGCTGGCGCTGGACTCTGTAGCGGAGCGGCTGGCGACGCCCCATGGTATCGTCTTGCAGCAGCCGGCCTACTCGCAGTATTACATCTACATGGGCGAGATCAGCTCCTATCCGCCAGGCTTCAAGGAGAATGCCAGCGTCTTCTGCCATACCAACCCGTGGATTATGATCGCCGAAGCCATGATCGGGCGGAGCGACCAGGCCTTCGACTACTATAAGCGCATTAACCCCGCTGCGCGCGAGGCGATCAGCGAGCTACACCGCTGCGAGCCCTATGTCTACGCTCAGACAATCGCCGGTCGTGACACTCCCAAGCATGGCGAGGCGAAGAATTCGTGGCTTACGGGTACCGCCGCATGGAACTACGTGGCTATTACGCAATGGCTCCTGGGGATCCGCCCCGCCTACGATGGCCTGGAGATCGCGCCGGTCATCCCGACCACCTGGCCGGGCTTTTCGGCGACCCGCGTCTTTCGCGGTGTGACCTACCACATCACGGTCCGTCGCACCGGTGAGGGCAACGCCGTGACCCTCGTCGTCGATGGTCAGCCGGTGGCGGGCACCGTCGTGCCGCTGCCGCCCGCCGGGACCGGGGACGTCGACGTCATCGTGACCCTGGGCTGAGCTATGCATATCGAACGGGCATCGGCGGTTGCTGAAAAGGGCTGGTATATCGGGCCGTGGAACGCAAGCGTCAGCATCTCGGTAGGCTACGCCAATGCGGGCCTGGACGACCCTCACTATCACGAGACGATGACCGAGATTTACCTTGTCGCTCGTGGGATCGTTGAGTTGCGTGTTGAGCAGGAGATGGTGCGCCTCGCCCAGGATGACGTCATTGTCATCGAGCCGGGTGAGGCGCACACCTTCGTTGCGTGCTCACCGGACTACTTCCACTTCGTGGTCCAGACACCCGGCTTGCAGGGCGAGGCCGCCGAGGCCGACAAAGTGCGTGTCAAGCGTGCCCGTCTCGGGCTCTGATGATGCCTCGCCGGTCCGCGAGACGTGACCGGGGCCAGCGCCGTATCAGCCGATCTTTGCCGGTGCGGGCGAACCGACCTATAATGTGGTTGGCGCCGTCCAGCGGAAGCCACATCAGAGACAGACCCGCGCTGCTCAAGGCGCGAGGGGAGGCTCCAGGAATGATCATTGATGCAGATACCCATATTTCACCGACCGGTGGGGAGTTCGCGCTTGAAGAGCATATGAAGCGCGTCGAGCGGGCCGGAATCGATAAGACGCTTACGTGGCTCAAGCCCGACTACGAGGGTGAGGGGATCGAGGGCCATAACCGCTACGTATACGAGGCTACCAAGATATACCCGGACACGATCCTTGGCTTCGGTTGGGCCGACCCCACCGTGAGTCTGGAGCACGCTCTGAAGATGGTGAGGGTGTGCACCGAGGAGTATGGCTTCTATGGCGTCAAGCTCAACGGTGCTCAAAACACTTTCTACATCGACGATAAAGAGCTGGCCCTGCCGGTGATCGACGCAATCGCCAAGACGGGCAAGATGCTGGCCTTCCACATTGGGCCCGATGCCTACGAGCGCACCCACCCGCTGCGCGCACGCAAGGTCGCCAAGCTCTACCCTGAGCTCCCGATCTTCATGGTTCATATGGGTATGACCGATTGGGATATGAACCAGGCCGTCATCGAGGTAGCGGAGGAATGCCCGAACATGATCCTCATCGGTAGCGCGACCGATCCGCGAGCGATCGTTGCTGCGATCCACACGCTGGGCGCGGAGCGCGTCTGCTTCGGGACTGACGCGCCTTTCCGGCGTCCGCACGTGGTCAAGGCGATGTACGATGCGCTGCTCAAGTATGAAGTGACCGAGGAGGAGAAAGCTCTCGTAATGGGTGGCAATGTCGCCCGACTGTTCAATCTATAACACCTGTGGTGGCGTGCCGGCCCTAAGTGCACGGCGCCTCTCCCTTAGAGGTTCGAAATGAACGACACAACTACGCCGATCGAAGCCGTTATTGTTGGCGCCGGACACCGGGCCTTGATCTATGCATCGTATGCGCTCGATCACCCGGATGAGCTGCGAATCGTCGGCGTCGCCGATCCGCTCGCGCACCGGCGCGAGCAGGTCGCGGCACTTTACGGCCTGCCAGCGGAACGCTGCTTCGCCACTGCTGACGAGCTGGCGGCCCAGCCTCGTTTTGCCGACGTCGCGATCAACGGCACGATGGACCACCAGCACATCGCGACCTCCCTGCCGCTGCTGCGCGCGGGCTACGACCTGCTGCTGGAGAAACCATTCGCGACTACTGAGTCCGAGCTCTGGAGGTTGGTGGAGGTGGCTCGGTCGCACGGGCGGAAGGTGATGATTTGCCACGTCCTGCGCTTTGCACCCTTCTACGCCGCGATTCGCCAGCAGGTGTTGGATGGCACGATCGGCGATCTGCTCAGCGTGCAGACCGTGGAGCACGTCTCGTATCATCACATGGCGGTGGCATTCGTCCGGGGTAAGTGGGCCCGGCGGACCCACGGGTATGCATCGATGCTTATGGCCAAGTGCTGTCACGATCTCGACCTGATCGCGTGGATGAAGAGCGGTGTACGGCCCCAAGCCGTGGCGAGCTTCGGCAGCAACATGCAGTTCGTGCCGGAGCGGGCGCCTGCGGGCGCCGGCACGCGTTGCCTGGTCGACTGTCCCATCGAGCCTGACTGCCTCTATTCGGCGCGTAAGCACTATATCGACCACCCCGACCGCTGGAGCTTCTATGTCTGGGATGGCCTGGAGCATCTCGAGGCGCCGACGTTGGAAGACAAGATCGAGTCGCTCAAGGCCGACAACCCGCACGGGCGCTGCGTCTGGAAGTGTGAGATGGATGTCGTGGATCACCAGACGGTGGCTGTTGAGTTCGGGGATGGCAGCACCGCGACGCACAACATGGTCGGCGGCACGGCCAAACCCTCGCGCTCGATTCACCTCATCGGGACGCACGGCGAGATCCAGGGCGTGCTCGAGGAGAGCCGCTTCGTCATTCGCCACATCGACCCCCGTCCTGGCCATGAATTCAGCGAGACGCTGGTGGATCTGACGGTTGGCGGAGACACGCACGGTGCCTTTGGCGGGCATGCAGGCGGTGACCTGCGCCTCGTTGCAGACTTCCTGAGCGTCGTGCGGGGCGAGCCACCGTCTATCTCCACCACGAATCTGGACGACTCGATCGCCGGTCATCTCATTGGCTTTGCTGCCGACCGGGCGATGGCCGAGCGGCGTGTCGTGGAGCTAACGAACTGGCTCTGACTGTAGCGTGATCGAGGCGATCGCGCAGACCTCTTCCCCGGCGTTCTCCGTGAACCGGGGCTTCGCTCGCTTGACGAGGAATGCGTCTGGCGGGCGGTGCTCTTAGCGTAAGGAGGTGGCCCATTGGATATGCCACGGTTGCCCTTCGTCTTGACCCCTGAATCACTGACTGCTGGCTTGCATGAGTTCTCTGCGGTGCCTCCGTTTCCGGATAGTGTGTGGTATGAGGCCGAGACGACTGGCGAGGCGCTCGTCTACACCTTTCCGCCAGGCGCGCTGGCGGGTGCGCGCTTCTTGAGCGCGGACTGGCTCCTGGAAGGAAAGGCCCTGGCCGTCTTCTTCCTGTGGCTGCAGGAGGGCGAGGACGGACCGGCATTCCGCATGAGCTTCGGGCTGCTGAACAAGTGCAGTGCTCGAATGCGCGTGCCCCTGGAGGCCGTGAACCAGGGCCGCTGGCGCTACCCGCGGGAGGGTGCCTGGCTCAAACCCCTCTGCGGCGGCGACCGGGTCGATCTGCAGAAGGTGGACCGGATGCGTATCGTCATCGAGCGCAAAGGGCCGGATCCCGTGCACTTCTGCGTGACACCTGTGGCGGTATGCGCCGCCGCGCCGCCGCCTCTCGATGCGCCTCTCCTCCCCGCCGGGCCGCTGCTCGATGAGTTGGGCCAGAGCCGGCTGCACGATTGGCCCGCGAAAACCACCTCCACCGGGGAGCTGGTCGCCCGCCTGCAGAGGCAGTTGACCAACGCACCGGCGCAGACGTTCCCCTCGACCTGGTCGCGTTGGGGGGGCTGGCTTGAACGGCAGGTGGAGCCCACAGGTTTCTTCCGGACGCACCATGACGGCGAGCGCTGGTGGCTCGTCGACCCGGACGGGTATCTCTTCTGGTCCTCGGGCCTCGACTGCGTGCGCTTCGGCATTGATAGCGCCTACGATGGGATCGCGAGCGCGCTCAGCTGGCTTCCCGAGGAGGGCAGCGCGTACGACGCGGCCCACACCGGCGAAGAGGGCCTGGCCCGTGAGGAGCGAGGGGCGTTCGACTATTTGCGCGCCAACTTCATCCGCGCCTTTGGCGATGAGGCGGAGGTGTGTTGGGCCACCATCGCACTCTCGCAGCTGCGCGCGTTTGGCTTCAACACCGTGGCCAACTGGTCTGGTTGGGAGATCGCGCGTGCGGCGGGCGTGCCTTACGTCCGCCCGATGGACGGACGCAGCCTTGGTGCGCTTCCCCGCATCTACCGCGATTTCCCCGACGTCTACCATCCGGAGTACGTCCCGGCTGCCGCTGGCTATGCCGAGCAACTGGTCGAGACCACCGGCGATCCGGCGTTCATCGGCTACTTCCTGATGAACGAACCGAACTGGGGCTTTGCTGGCGAGACCCCGGCCGCCGGGATGCTCTACACCACGGAGGCATGTTACGCGCGCCGGGCCTTGGCTGCTTTCTTGCGTGAGTGGTACGGTACTGACGCCTCGCTGTCTTCCGCCTGGGGAATGCCCGTGACCTTCGTGGAAGTCGCTGAGGGGCTCTGGCAGCGACCGCTGACCGACGCGGCCCGCGGTGACCTGGCCGAGTTCAGCGACCGAATGGTCGTGCGTTACTTCGGCGAATTGAGCGCCGCCTGCCGCCGTGTCGACCCGCATCACCTGAACTTGGGGATCCGCTACTACACGGTCCCGCCCGCCTGGGCCGTGCGCGGGATGCGTAGCTTCGATGTGTTCAGCATGAACTGCTACAGGCCGCGGGTGCTGGTCGACGAGATGGCGGAGATCAACGCGTTGCTCGGCCTGCCGATCATGGTGGGCGAGTGGCACTTCGGCGCGCTCGACGTGGGCCTGCCGGCTAGTGGGATCGGCCACGTGCTCGACCAGGCGGCGCGCGGGCAAGCCTTCCGACTCTACCTGGAGGACGCCGCCGCGAAGCCGTGGTGCGTAGGTGTGCACTACTTCACGCTCTATGATCAGTCGGCAATCGGGCGGTTCGACGGCGAAAACTACAATATCGGCTTCGTCGACGTGTGTAGCCAGCCTTATGCGCCTTTGGCCGAGGCAGCTCGCCAGAGCCACGAGCGGCTCTATAGGGTGGCCAGCGGCGCGCTGCCCCCCTACGATAACGCGCCTGACTACTTGCCGATGCTCTTCCTATAGGAGCCCAGGAGGACGACGTGAACGGTCGCGAGCGGATTCTGACGGCGCTGGACGGCGGCACACCGGATCGAGTCCCGTGTGCGCTGAATTTCTACCACGTGGACCTGGACGGTTACGCGCCACAGGACTATGACTGGCGCGCTATGATCGATGTACAGTTCGTGCACCTACCGCCCTCACCAGAGGAGGAGGCGTTCCGTGAGGCCGCACGTCCCTTCCCATATGACACACGGCTGGGCACCTTCGAGCAGATGGCCACCTATGCCCATTGGTCCTATCGCCCGGAGACACCCGCGAACCGCAATCCCCTGGCTGCGGCAAAAACGCTGGCGGAGCTGGAAGCGTTCCCCTTTCCGGATGTCTCCGTACCCTATCACGTCGAGGGCCTGCGCGAACAGGTCACTGCGTTGCATACACGGGGCCTGGCCGCCGGCGGCAACCTGCCGCACCTGGGCGGCGAGCTCTTCGAGGCTGCCTGGCGGCTGCGGGGGCTGGAGAACTTCCTGCTCGACCTGGTGGAGCGCCCCGACTGGGCCGATTTTCTGCTCGACCGGCTGACCGAGTTGGCCTGCCGCAACGCTGCTGCACTGGCGGAGGCGGGCGTCGACGTACTCTCGCTCGACGACGACGTAGGCGCGCCGGTGACGATGATGATCGGCCCCGACACGTGGCAACGCTACTTCAAGGAGCGCATGGCGCGTATCATCGTCCGGGCCCGCGAGCTAGCGCCTGACCTGCGTTTCATTTTCCACAGCGACGGAAACTTCGCTCCACTGATCCCGCACCTTCTCGACATCGGCGTGAGCGGCATCAACCCGCTTCAGCCCGAGCATATGAACGCGGTCAGGCTGCGCCGACAGTACGGACCGCGGCTGGCCTTCTGGGGCGGTGTGGGCTGGCAGACGACGTTCAGCTTTGGCACGCCCGCCGCGATCCGCGCCGAGGTCCGTGAGCGCATCGAGGCCTTGGGCCGCGCGGGCTTGATCCTGTGTCCGGCCTACGACATCGGCGAGCCAGACATTCCATGGGCCAATGTGGCGGCGTTTTTGGAGGCGGTGCACGAGTACGGTGGCTAAGTCAGGGTGATCCTGACAGCGGAGCCCCCGCGGAAGGCGGCGGTGCGCGCTTGCTCTGATCTGTGCGGCGCCCACGAGCTCGCCCTGCCGGGATCCTATGTAGATGGTGCGATTGGCTCTGGGCCGACCAGCCAGCAGGGGCGTTGCGCTGCGTGCCACTAGAAACCCGGTGAGCAGCGGGACGAGGGTTCCCAGTGCCAGGCCGGCCACCAGCAGCGCTACGCTCCACCGCGCTCGCTCGGGCGCGGGTCGCTGCAGCCGCGGCAGCATCAGACTTCGTCCCAGCCTTGACATGCCTCTGTCCGGCTATACAATGGTGTTAGCGCTAACGGTAACGCTAACACCCGCCCGAGCGTGGGCCGCGGGGTGTGTCGTCACTCGCAGGGCTGATGCCCAGAGCTGGAGGTCACGCCACGCCGCAAAGCCTAACCTGGGACGGTAACTTTCGAGTTTCTTGGAGCTGCCATTGTCCGAACCTGCCCGATCTACCGCTCGCGTGACGATGGCCGACGTCGCCCGCGAGGTCGGTGTCTCGATGATGACAGTTTCGCGCGTCATCAACGACAAGGATGACGTGTCGCCAGCCACGCGCCAGCGCGTTCTGGAAGCCATCGAGCGCCTGGGCTACCGCCCCAGCGGGATCGCCCGGGGACTTGCGACGCACCACACGGGCACGCTGGGCCTGGTGATCCCCGATGTCGCCAATCCTTTCTTCGCCGAGGTGGCCCGCGGCGTCGAACAGATCGCCTACGCCGAGGGCTACAACGTGTTCCTCTGTAACACCGACGAGGACCCGGAGCGTGAGCTGGATGTCCTGGGTTCGCTGGAAGAAAAACGCGTCGACGGGATCGTGCTGTGTAGCTCGCGACTGGACAGCGTCGACCTGCAATTGCTGGTCAACGCCAACCCTGCTGTGGTGCTCATCAACCGGCGCGTTGACGGCGGTGAGCGGAGTGCCGCAGCGGTGCTGGTCGACGATGTGTTGGGCGGCCAGCTGACGGCAGGCCATCTGCTGAGCCGCGGGCATCGAGCGATTGGATTCCTCTCCGGGCCGGTGGAGTCGCGCAGTGGTCAGGGGCGGGTCGAAGGTTACCGCCAGGCGCTGGTCGCACACCACATTCCCTATCGCCCGGAGTGGGTGGCGGCGTGTGCGCCGGTCGCCCATGCCGGGGCGGCGGCAGCTCGCCAGCTCTTGACGGCGCACCGGGATTTGACGGCGTTGCTGTGCTACAATGACCTGGTGGCTGTTGGCGCGCTGCGCGCCTGCGCCGAGCTGGGGCTGCGGGTGCCGGAAGATCTGGCGATTGTCGGCTTTGACGATATCCCGCTGGCAGCGCTGGTTGCGCCAGCGCTGACGACGTGCCGGGTGCCGCGCCACGAGTTGGGCACGCGTGCTGTTGAGCTGCTGCTCGCCCGGATTCGCGAGGAGACGGCTACAGAGCAGGAGATCGTATTGGTGCCGGAGTTGGTGGTGCGCGCGAGCGCGCCGTAGGGCGGCGGATCCCCCCAGACCTTCGGTAAGGGGCGTAGGGGGTTGGACAAGGGCTTAGGTGCTGGCTGAGTGCAAGACTAGCCCAGGTGGTTAGGGCAGACTCCTCCTCGCTGGCCCTTTCCCGAGGGGGAGAGGACCGGAGAAGGCGGCGGGGCGGATGAATAGTGAGGAATTGCCTGAAGGAGGCACGGATGGGAACACGATGGGAGCTGCATCCCGACCGTTATTTCGATCCCGATCCCACGCAACGTGGCGTGGCCCGCGAGCTCTATGGCTTGGTTGCAGATCTGCCGATTGTGAGCCCGCACGGCCATGTTAGCCCCGCTCTCTTCACGCGGGCAGATGCCGGGTTTGGATCGCCTGCGGAGCTCTTGATCATCCCCGATCACTACGTTTTCCGGATGCTCTATTCACAGGGCGTGCCTCTGGAGGCGCTGGGGGTACCACGGGTGGATGGCGGGCCGGTCGAGACGGATCACCGCAAGATCTGGCAGATATTCGCCGAGAACTTTTTCCTGTTCCGGGGGACGCCCAGTGGCACCTGGCTCAAGCAGGAGTTGATCGAAGTCTTTGGCGTCGAAGAGGCGCTGACCGGTGAGAGCGCGCAGCGGATCTATGATCAGATAGAGGCGCAGCTAGCGCAGCCGGAGTTCAGGCCCCGGCAGCTCTTTGAACGGTTCAACATCGAGGTGCTCGCCACCACCGACGCGGCAAGCGACACGCTCGCCGATCATCAGACGCTGCGGGAATCGGGGTGGAGCGGCGTGGTCATTCCCACTTTCAGGCCCGACGCCGTGGTGAACCTGGACGCGCCGGGCTGGCGTGGGGCGCTGGAGGCGCTGTCGGCAAGCGTGGGGTACGAAGTCGACAGCTACCGCCGGTTGGTCCAGGCGCTTGAGCAGCGCCGGGCCTTCTTCAGGTCGATGGGCGCGCAGGCGACCGATCATGCGGCGCTGACAGCCCACACATGCGATTTGACTGAGCCCGAGGCAGAGGCTATCTTCGCGCGGGCATTGAAGGGTGAGGCGACGGCCACGGATGCAACGGCCTTCACGGGCCATATGCTGATGGAGATGACGCGTATGAGCATTGACGATGGGCTGGTGATGCAGCTCCACGTGGGCTCGTTCCGCAACCACAACGCGGAGGTCTTCGCGCGCTTCGGGGCCGACAAGGGCGCTGATATCCCCATCGTATCCGAGTTCACGCGCAACCTGCGCCCGCTCCTCACGAAGTATGGAAACGACGCACGGCTCGCTTTGATCCTGTTCAACCTGGACGAGGATACCTACGCGCGGGAGCTCGCGCCGCTTGCCGGGCACTATCCCGCGGTCAAGCTTGGGCCGCCGTGGTGGTTTCACGACAGCGTCAACGGGATGCGACGCTACTTCGATCGCATCATGGAGACGTCGGGTATTCACAACACTGCGGGGTTCAACGACGACACGCGCGCGTTCCCGTCGATCCCGGCGCGCCACGACGTCTGGCGACGTGCTTCGGCGAACTGGGTGGCAGGGCTGCTCGTGCGCGGGCTGGTGACGATGGAGGAAGCCGAGGAGATGGTGCGCGCGCTGGCCTACGAACTGGCGAAGCGGGCGTATCGGCTGGAGGACATACCGGCTATGCAATCGCGGAAGTCCGGCTAATGCTGGATTCGTCTGTCACCCAGCGGGTTGTCGTCAACCTGTTGCTCATAGGATTGGGATACTTTATCAAGAAGGTGGGGTTGGTTGCCCGCGAGGATGGGCGCATCCTGAACCGGCTAGTGCTGTATCTGACGCTGCCAGCGATGAACCTGAAGGTCATCAGCGGCACCCCGCTCTCATGGGAGTTGCTGTTGCTGCCCGTGATCTTCTTTGCCGCCGGAGCGCTGAGCAGTCAGCTAGGACGGGTATCTGGTCACGCCTTGGCGTTGTCGCGACAGGATATGGGCACGTTTGTGGTATCGATGTGCGGTGTGATGGGCTCGTTGGCATATCCGTTTGCCGAAGCGGCCTTTGGCGTCGAGGGCGTGCGCACGGTAGCCATTAGCGATCTGGGAAACGCGATTGCGATCTTCGCCTTAGCTTATTACTTGTCGTTTCGCTATGCGCGCGATGGCGCGTTTGACGGGCGGCAGGTGCTCAAGAAGGTCGTGACGTTCTTCCCGCTGCACGCGTTCCTTCTCGCGGTGGCGTTGAATCTGGGCGGCGTGAGCCTTGGCGGGCTTCCGGGGGGCGTGATCGACGCGCTGTCGGCGATGAACTCGCCTCTGATGCTGCTGTCGTTGGGCATCTATCTGGAGATCGACGTTTCGCGACAGGAACGTAGGATCCTGGCGGTACAGCTTCTCACGAAGTATGGCGTGGGGATCGCGATAGCGGTCTTTGCGCTGCTGGTGCTGCCCTTCGAGGGACCAACGCGGGCGGTCGTATTTCTGCTGCTGCTGATGCCCACGTCGCTGTCCACCTTGCTCTATTCCGTAGAGCAGGACCTCAACCCGCGTCTGGCAGCGATGTTGGTTTCGGTGACGATGGTGCTCAGCTTGGTGATCACAACCGTCACGGTGTTGGGATTCAGGGACGTATTCTGAGGCGGGAGATGCCGAACGTTCAGTATGCGAACGTCTGAGCGTTGGAGCGTTAGGACGGGCGAATTCACGAGGAGCAGGCAGATGATTGAGCGACTTCGCGAACTGAGTGGGTTTGAGCGGATCTATGCTCGATCGGTGACGGAATGGGAGGGGACGACTTACTTCCTGGCGCGTAACGGCGATTCCAGGCACGATGGGGTGGGGACCAAGGTCCTTGGGGTGATAGGTGAGACGACGGGCTTTGCAGGTGAACTGCGCGGCGAGGTGATGGTCTGCCCTCTCAATGCGGAGAACGCGGCGGCGCTACGTGCGCGTCTTCCGTGGTTGCATCCCGTGCCGCTGGGGTTGACGACCTCGGCCGGGTGCGGCGATCGACTGGGGTTGGCGACGCCGGGGCACATTCAGGCGCTGCGGGCGGTCTCCGGTACGGTTGCGCCGATTTGGGCCCAGCAGTCGATGCGCGAAAACGCGCGCACGGGCCGGTCGCCGCAGGATGTGATGGATGACGCGTTGTGGGGTGTGTTCCAGGAGGGGTGGCGCGATGCTTGGGGCGCCGACGCCGACCACCTGAAGACCACCGATGACATCGATCTCTGCGTCGCTGCCGGGTACACGTTCTACACGATCGACCCGGGCGCGCACGTGGACAACGCGGCCCACACGGATGCCGTCGAGACCTTGCAGCGCAAGTTCGCGGTGCTACCCTGGTCACGCCTCGACGACTACGCCGATGCGATGCGCGCGCGGTACGTCGGAAGCAGCTTCAGTGCAGGCGGGCCGACACTGACGTTCGATGAGGAGCAGGTGTTGCGAGCAGCCTGCAAATACGGCGGTGCTTTGGCGCACACGGCAGAAATGTACCGGCACCTGGCGCAAGTGGCGCGGGCTGCGGGCCTGGCCTTTGAGTTGGAGGTCTCAGTGGATGAGACTGAGACGCCGACTTCGCCGCTCGAACACGTGTTCATTGCCCGCGAGTTGCAGCGCTTGGGAGTGGAGTGGGTCAGCCTTGCGCCGCGCTACGTGGGGCGCTTTGAGAAGGGCGTCGACTACATCGGCGATCTCGACGTGTTCGATGCCGAGTTTGCCACGCACGCGGCGATTGCGCAGGATCTTGGGCCGTATAAGCTCAGCATCCATTCAGGGTCCGACAAGTTCAGCGTGTACCCGCTGATGGCGGCCCACACGGGCGGGGTGGCCCACCTGAAAACTGCCGGCACCAGTTACCTCGAGGCCCTGAGGGCTGTCGCCGGTGTTGATCCCGGGTTCTTCAGGCAGATTCTGACCCTGGCGATCGAGCGTTACGATCACGATCGCGCAACCTATCACGTCTCGGCGAACGTGAGCAAGGTGCCGGCGCCCGACTCGGTTCGGGACGAGGCGCTAGCCGGGGTGTTGGATCTCTTCGACGGACGGGAAGTCCTGCACGTGACCTTTGGTTCGGTGTTGGATGCCTATGGCGACCGGCTCAAGGCTGTGCTGGATGCTCACGAGGAGGCTCACTATGCGGCGTTACGGGCGCATTTCATCCGCCACCTAATGCCGTTTGCTGCGCCGGGTGGTGCGGTCTAGCCGAGAGAACGGAAGTGCTGTGTCGTTGATCGAACGGTGTCACATTGACTGAGTGAGGAGGACGTATGGATACGGCATACCTGGAAGCGTTGTTCGGTCTGGAGGGGAAGACGGCCGTCATCACGGGAGGCGGCGGTGTGCTATGCGGTGCGATGGCCCGCGCGCTGGGTCGTGTGGGCGTGAGCGTAGCGGTGCTCGACATCAGCCATGAGGCAGCGGAAAAGGTCGCCCACGACGTGATCGCTGCGGGAGGCGATGCCATCTCTGTGAGGTGCGACGTTCTGGACAAGGCCAGCATTCAGTCCGCAGCCGACGTCGTGATGACGCGTTTTGACCGGTTGGATATCCTGATCAATGGTGCTGGCGGGAACAAGCGCGATGCAACCACGACACCTGAGCTTGCTTTCTTCGACCTGCCGGCGGATGCCGTACAGTGGGTCTTCAACCTGAACTTCATCGGCACGCTGTTGCCGTCCCAGGTCTTTGGGAAGATCATGGCCCAGCAGGGAGAGGGCGTGATTCTGAACATTTCGTCGATGAACGCGTTTCGGCCGCTCACGCGCATCCCGGCCTATTCCGGTGCCAAGGCTGCGATCAGCAACTTCACCCAATGGCTTGCGGTGCATATGAATCAGGAGTATTCTCCGCGCATACGTGTCAATGCGCTTGCGCCCGGGTTTTTCCTCACCGAGCAGAACCGCTTCCTGCTCACTGATGCGACGACCGGCGATCTGACAGCCCGCGGCCAGACGATCATCGGCCACACGCCGATGGGACGTTTTGGAGACCCCGATGACCTGGTCAGTACCACGATGTGGCTGTTATCCGATGGCGCCAGTTTTGTGACCGGCGTTGTGGTTCCCGTTGACGGGGGCTTCAGCGCCTTCAGCGGGGTCTAGAACATCATACCGAATGAGAGGAGATACCCTATGGCTGGCTACCCGAAACCTGCCCAACCGCTCGTCGATATGAAGGCGGAGCACGCGTTCTTTGTGGGGATCGATTCCGATGGTTGTGCCTTCGACACCATGGAGATCAAGCACAAAGAGTGCTTCACACCCAACATCATCAAGCATTGGGACCTGCAAGCCGTCTCGAAGTATGCTCGCGAGGCGTCTGAGTTCGTGAATCTCTATTCCAAGTGGCGCGGCATCAATCGCTGGCCCGCGCTGGTTATGGTTTTCGACCTACTGCGCGAACGCGCGGAGGTCCGGGCGCGAAACGTGGTCCCCCCTGAAGCGCCCCATCTCCGCGCATTCATCGCCGATGGAGCATTCCCCAAGAGCAACGACGGCCTGGCTGCCTATATAGAGGCACACCGCTGTTCAGAACTCGAGCGTGCCTGGACCTGGACCAACGCAGTGAACAACACCATCGCAGACATGGTCTATGGCGTCCCACCCTTTCCCTACGTTCGCGAGAGCCTGGAGTTCCTGGCTGACAAGGCGGACATGATCGTCGTCTCCGCGACACCTGTCGAGGCTTTGCGCCGGGAGTGGGAGGAGCACGATATTGATCAGTACGTTGCCGTGATTGCCGGGCAGGAGATGGGCAAGAAGCAGTTACACCTGGAGCTGGCGGCCAAGGGCAAGTACGATCAGCCCCATGTTTTGATGGTCGGCGACGCGCCTGGCGATATGGATGCGGCCAAGGCAAACGGCGCGCTTTTCTACCCCATCAACCCTGGTGATGAGGAGGCGTCGTGGCAGCGCTTCTATGAAGAGGCCGTTCACAAGTTCCTGGCCGGAGAGTACGCCGGAGCGTATGAGGCGGAGCTAATCGCCGCATTTGAGGCGGTTCTGCCGGACACGCCCCCCTGGAAGAGGGCCAAGGCGAGCTCGGGCTCTGCTATGTGATCATACGTGGCTCGTCGTGACCTGCAAGAGGCAGACATGAGACGCATCGTCGTGAAGGTGGGCACCAGCGTGTTGACAGATGGCACGCGCCGGCTCAGCCCGCCACGTATGGTGGATCTGGCCCGACAGTGCGCGGCATTGCAGCAGCGGGACCACGAGGTGATCCTGTGTACGTCCGGGGCTATCGCTGCCGGGCGTGAGCGGCTGGGCTATGTCGGACCGGCTGCCGACAATGGAGACGCACAGCTCGGGCAGCGTCCGCCGACAGTAGCGACCAAGCAAATGCTAGCTGCGGTGGGCCAGAGCCGGCTGATGTTCATGTGGGAACGGTTCTTCGAGATCTACGGATTGAACGTGGGCCAGATTCTGCTCACCCACGGTGATGTCGAGAGCCGTGGGCGGTTTCTCAACGCTCAGGACACGTTACAGGCACTCCTGGAGCACCGTATTGTGCCCGTCATCAACGAGAACGACGCGGTGGCAACGGAGGAGATCAAGATCGGTGACAACGACAACCTCTCGGCGTTGGTAGCCGTGTTGGCAGATGCAGATCTGTTGATCCTGTTGACCGACCAACCGGGACTGTACACTGCAGATCCCCGCAAGGATCCGGAGGCACAGTTGATCTCCGAGGTGCGCGTGATCGACGAGCACCTGCGTGCGGTGGCTGGAGGTAGCCGCACCGGCCTGGGCGTAGGCGGGATGGCTACCAAGCTGGAGGCGGCCTTGGTCGCGCGACGTGCCGGGACGGAGGTGATCATCGCCCAGGGCTCAGAGCCGAACATTCTGCTGCGGATCGCCGATGGGGAAGCGGTGGGTACGCGCTTCGTGGCACTCGACACACCGCCCGAGAACCGCAAGCGATGGATTTTGGCCGGCGCCATCAACGCCGGCGCCATCATCGTGGACGCAGGCGCTGCCCGCGCGCTGCGGTACGAGGGCCGGAGTCTGCTGCCCGCAGGTATTGTGGCGGTTGAGGGGAGTTTCGATCGTGGTGACACGGTCCCCATCCTGGCTCAGCTATCGCCTGAGGCCGTGGTACCCCAGCGCGAGTCAGAAGATGCGTTACCGGACCGGCGTTCAGCAAACGGGGGACGGCGTGGAATGCCAACGCTCACCTCGGACGACGAGACGGCCATCTCGGGGGCGGAGCTGGCCCGGTTGCCGAGCGAGATCGCCCGGGGCGTTGTGCGGTACCCAAGTGAGGATCTGAGGCGCATTATGGGCATGCGCTCGGACAAGATTGTTGAGGCCTTGGGGTATACCTACGGGTCGGTCGCCGTGCACAGGAACGACTTGATCCTGCTATAGTTGGGTGAAGTAGGGGGGCGATGAACATGGACAACGACTTGCTCGTGAGTATGGGCCGCAAGGCGAAGGCAGCTAGCCGGCAGTTGGCGGTGCTGATGACTTCGCAGAAGGATGCGGCGCTCTTGCTGATCGCCGACGAGCTTGAGGCGCAATCCGGCGCCATCCTGGCGCAGAACGCCCTGGATATCGAGGATGGTCGCGCCAAGGGGTTGAGCGCCGCGCTCCTCGATAGACTGCTGCTTACGCCCGAGCGTGTCAAGAGCCTGGCGACCGCTACACGTCAAGTCGTGGCTTTGCCTGACCCGGTGGGGCAGGTGATCGATGGGCGGGTCATGCCCAATGGCTTACGGTTGAGCCGGCGACGGACGCCGATTGGCGTGCTGGGCGTCATCTACGAGGCCCGGCCCAATGTGACGGTCGATATCGCAGTGCTCTCGCTCAAGACCGGTAACGCGGCGATCCTTCGAGGAGGTAGCGAAACGTTGCGCAGCAATATCGCGTTGGTCAGTGCTATTCGCGCCGCGCTAGCCAAGGCCGCGCTACCTGTCGATGCGGTGCAGTACATCGACAATCCCGATCGGGGACTGGTCGCCCAGCTCTTGCGGCTGGACGCGTACGTCGACATGATCATACCACGGGGTGGGGCTGGCCTACACCGGCTGTGTCGCGAGACCAGCACGATCCCGGTCATTACGGGAGGAATCGGCATCTGTCATCTTTATGTTGAGCCTAGCGCCGACCTGGTGCGAGCGCTCGACGTGATCGAGAATGCCAAAGTGCAGCGCCCAAGCGTCTGCAACGCCCTCGATACACTGTTGGTGCATCGCGACACTGCAGCGAGCTTCTTGCCGCAGGTGGCGGCCAAACTCGGTCGACACCCGGTCGAGCTTCGTGCTGCCGGCGAAGCTTGGGATATCCTCTCCGGGTGTACCGCCACGCCGGTCGCGCAGGCAGGGGCCGATGACTTTGATCAGGAGTGGTTGGGCCTTACTCTGGGGGTCAAGGTGGTCGGTGGTTTGGACGAGGCCATCGCGCATATCCAGGAGCACAGCACGTTTCACTCTGATGGCATTCTGACCAATGACTGGCAGCACGCGACCCGCTTTGTGGATGAGGTGGACTCGGCGGTGGTGCTCGTCAACGCCAGCACACGGTTCAACGACGGCGGTGAGTTTGGGCTTGGGGCTGAAGTAGCCGTGAGCACCCAGAAGCTTCATGCCCGAGGCCCGATGGGTCTGGAGGAACTGACCACCTACAAGTGGGTGGTCTATGGCGACATGCACGTCAGGAAATGAGGTGGCGGACGTGAAGATCGGACAAGGCTACATTGACCACTATCTTGGCGACGGTGAAGTCGCGGCAGTGCTTGCGGAGGGGCTGAGCCGACTCGATCTCGACGGCAAGCGCGTGGTCGTCATCATTCCCGACAGCACGCGGACGGGGCCAATACCGCAGATGTTCCGCCAGTTCGCGGCCCAACTCAAGGGCCGGGTCGCCAAACTGGACTTTCTGGTAGCGTTGGGAACCCATCCGATTATGAGCCGCGAAGCACTGGGCCGACTTGTCGGTGTTACCGATGTCGAGCACGACGCACAGTACCGGGGTGTCGGGATCTACAATCACCAGTGGGATCGACCGGAGACCTTCGTGACCCTGGGCACGATCCCCAAGGCTGACATCGAGAAGGTCACCGGCGGGATGCTATCTATGGACGTACCGGTGACGGTGAACCGTCGGGTACTCGACTGCGACCAGGTCATCGTCTGTGGCCCAGTGTTCCCGCATGAGGTTGCAGGCTTTTCCGGGGGGACCAAGTATTTCTTTCCCGGTGTCTCCGGCCCGGAGGTGATCAACTTCACCCATTGGCTGGGGGCGCTCATCACCAGTATGCGCGTGATTGGCCACCACGACACGCCGGTGCGCGACGTGATCAACCGTGCCGCGAGCATGATCCCTACGCCGAAGCTCTTCTGCAATATGGTCGTGACCCACCATGGGATGGCGGGGCTCTACATCGGAGACGACAGGGAAGCGTGGCTGCAAGCTGTGGAGCTCTCTGCGAAGCTGCACATCCACTATGTCGACCGCCGGTTCAAACGCGTGTTGTCGGTCATGCCCGAGCTCTACGATGACATCTGGACGGCGGCGAAAGGCATGTATAAGCTGGAACCGGTCGTTGAGAATGGGGGCGAGGTCGTCATCTACGCGCCGCACATCGATGAAATCTCGTATACACACGGGAAGGTGCTGGACGAGATTGGCTACCACGTCAGGGATTACTTCGCCAAGCAATGGGATCGCTTCAAGCACCACCCCTGGGGAGTGTTGGCCCATTCTACCCATCTGCGCGGCGTAGGGTCGTATGACCTCGCCACCGGTGTGGAGACACCACGCATCAAGGTTACCCTCGCCACCGGGATACCCAAGGAGCGCTGTGCGCAGGTCAACCTGGGCTACCTGGATCCAGCTGACGTTGATTTTGACGACTGGCGCGACCGTGAGGATGAGGGTATCCTCTTTGTTCCGCGTGCGGGCGAGCAGCTCTATCAGCTCAGCCCGGGTCTGAACGGCACGCCCCGAGAGCCAGAAGCTTCTGTATAGGAGGATCGATGGATAGGGTGAAACTTGCGGTTATCGGCATCGGCAACATCGGCACTCTGCACCTGGCCAACATCGAGCAAGAGCCACGGGTTGAGTTAGCGGCTGTCTGCGACATTGTCCCTGAGAAGGCCAAGGCTGCTGCCGAGCGATATGGAGTCAAGGCATACTTCGACTCGGATAGGTTGCTGGCGGATCGGGTCTGCGATGCCGTCATCGTCGCCACGCCGCACTACTTCCACACAACGATCGGAATCGCGGCGTTCGATGCCGGGTACCACGTTCTGGTGGAAAAGCCGATCTCTGTGCACAAAGCCGACTGCGAGCGGTTGATTGCGGCTCACAAGCGCAACAGCGCCGCGCGCCGCCTCGTCTTCGCCGCTATGTTCAACCAGCGCACGGATCCCTACTATCGCAAGATTCGTGACTTGGTTATGTCTGGAGAGCTCGGCAAGCTGTTGAGGATCAACTGGATCATCACCAACTGGTTCCGCACGCAGGCCTACTACGACTCCGGCGGCTGGCGCGCGACCTGGGAGGGTGAGGGTGGTGGGGTGTTGCTGAACCAGTGCCCACACAACCTGGATCTGTTGCAGTGGATCTGCGGGATGCCTCTGCAGGTCCGTGGCTTCTGCGACATCGGCAAGCGCCACACAATCGAGGTCGAGGATGAGGTGACGGCCTACATGGTCTATCCTGATGGGTGCACCGGCCTCTTTGTCACATCGACCGGCGAAGCTCCCGGCACGAATCGCCTTGAGATCGCGGGTGACCAGGGGCGGCTGATTATGGAGGACGATCGTATCACTTACGCGCGCAACGAGGTGCCGGCAAGTGAGTTCCTCCGCACCTCAAAGGCCTCCTTTGCACGGCCTCCTATCTGGAATGTGGAGATCCCCGTGAATGGCCATGGCGGGCAGCACGCTGAGATCCTGGAGAACTTCGCGAAGGCCATTCTGGAGGGTGAGCCACTGATTGCGCCGGCGGAGGAAGGGATCAACTCTGTGGAGCTGGCAAACGCAATGCTCTACTCCTCGCTGAAGGGGCACCCGGTCGATCTCCCGCTCGACAGCGCGGCCTACGAGGCTGAGTTACAGCGGCTCATCGCCGGGTCGACCTTCAAGAAGGAGCAAGTGGTCGCCGCTGAAGCGGATATGCAGGCGTCGTTCAATAAGTAGATGCAGGGCACGGCGGCGGACGAGCTTGGGCCTCACTGAGTGAGGATGTGGTCGGGTCTCGGTCGAGGAGTGAATGAAGCAGAAGGGAGGCAATCGATGAAGGGCGCTGATATGGGCATCGTGGGTCTGGGAGTGATGGGCCAGATGCTAGCTCTGAACATGGAGCGTAACGGGTTCCACGTCGCGGGCTATGACGTGGATGACAAGAAGGTTGCCGATATCAACCGCAGATACGCTGATCGGAACGTTGAGGCGTTCTCTGATCTTGGCGCTTTCCTGGCGGCGCTCAACGAGCCACGCCGCATCATGATGATGGTGCCGGCAGGAAAGCCGGTCGATGTGGTTATCGAGCAACTCAAGGGAGAGCTGACCATTGGTGACCTCTTGATCGATGGGGGGAACTCGCACTACAGGGACACTGAGCGCCGAACGGCGATGCTGGAGGCCATGGGCCTGCACTACATCGGCACAGGCGTGAGCGGAGGCGAGTATGGAGCGCTTTGGGGGCCCGCGATCATGCCGGGCGGGCCACGTGAGGCTTGGGAACTGATCAAACCCGTGTTTGAGGCTGTGGCCGCCAAGGTCGATGGTGAGCCGTGCGTGACATACATCGGCCCGCGAGGCGCCGGACACTACGTCAAGATGGTGCACAATGGGATCGAGTATGCCATCATGCAGCTCATTGCCGAAGCCTACGACGTGCTGCACCGCGGCGTTGGGTTGTCGGCTACGCAACTGCACGTGGTTTTCAGCGAGTGGAACGCCGCGGAGTTGTCGTCCTATCTCGTAGAGATCACTGCCGATATCCTGGGTAGGGTAGATGAGGAAGCCGGTCAGCCGCTGGTCGATCTCATCCTCGACGAGGCAAAGCAGAAGGGGACAGGGAAGTGGGCCTCTCAGGATGCGCTGGACCTGGGGGCAGCCATCCCAACTATTAACACCGCCGTCGATGCGCGCATTATCTCGGCGTACAAGAACGAGCGTGTGGCAGCCTCAAAGGTGTTGCCGGGGCCGGAGCCGAGGTACGAGGGTGACGTTGAGCTGTTCGTGAACCACGTGCGTGAGGCGCTTTTCGCCGCGAGCCTGTGTGCCTATGCCCAGGGCTTCAGCATATTGCGTACCGCGAGTGCCGAGTATGGCTATGACCTGCACTACGCCGACATCGCCAAGATCTGGCGGGGCGGCTGCATCATCCGCGCTGCGGTGCTCGAGGATATCCGAGCTGCATTCGTGGCAAACTCGGACCTTGATAACCTGCTGATGGATGCGAATGTAGGCGGCATGGTGGCGGCACGCCACGAGGGTATGCGCAGGGTCGTAAGCTACGCCGCGGCGAATGGCATACCGATGCCGGCACTCTTCTCGGCCCTGGCCTACTACGATGGCTACCGCAGTGCACGCCTTCCGGCGAACCTGACCCAAGCCCAGCGCGACTATTTCGGCGCCCATACGTACCGCCGCGTCGACAAGGAAGGCACGTATCACACCGAATGGCAGGAGATGGATCAGCCGCCGAAGCGCTAGCCCAGGAGGACGCTATGTCAGGAAGACCGAAAAACGTCATCGTCGCGCAATCGGGCGGTCCAACGCCTGTGATCAATGCCTCGCTGCGGGGAGTCGTTGAGGCGTGCAAAGCGTATCCAGACACGTTCGGCACGGTCTATGCGGGATTCCACGGGATCGAGGGTGTGCTCAGGGAGGAGTTGCTGGACCTGTCTGTGCAACCCGACGAGGAGATCGCGCTCCTCAGCACCACCCCGGCGGCGGGGTCCATTGGCACGTGTCGCTACAAACTGAAGCCACAGCAGCACGAGGACTTCGAGCGGATCATCGAGGTGCTCAAGGCTCACGACATCGGCTATTTCCTCTACAACGGCGGCAATGACTCGATGGACACGGCGCACAAGGTGGCGCAATTGGCCCACGAGCGCGGGCTGGACTTGATTGCTACGGGTGTACCAAAGACCATCGACAACGACGTAGGCGATAGCGAGTTCAAGATCATCGACCATACGCCGGGTTATGGCAGCGTGGCGCGCTACTGGGCGCTCAATGTCCAGAACGCTGACCAGGAGAACGCGGGGTCGTCGCCCTCGGACCCGGTGCTTGTGATCCAGGCAATGGGCCGCAAGATCGGCTACATCCCGGCTGCAGCGCGTCTGGCAGACCCTCAGCGGCAGATGCCCCTGCTTATCTTTATGCGCGAATCCGGCCTGGGCTTGAAGGCACTCGCCGATGCCGTGAACGACCTGCTGAAAGAACGAGGGCGTGCGCTGGTGATCGTGAGCGAGGGCTTCGATGTGGGCGAGATCGGTGAACGCAAGGACGCCTTCGGTCACACAATGTTCTCTTCGAGCGAGTTGACGGTCGAGCAGATCGTGGTCAACTACCTGAACCAGCAGGGCTTGGCCGCACGGGGCTCTGCGCGGGGAAACGTGCCGGGGACCGATCAGCGCCACAGCATGATCTACGCGTCGACGGTCGATCTGGACGAAGCCTACAAGGTGGGCTGGAAGGCCGTGCAAATCGCGGCGTGCGAAGGGTCGGGCTTTATGGCCACCATCTTGCGCGAGCCCGGCGGCATCTACAACGTTCGCTACGACAAGGTCCCGCTGGAGCAGGTGGCCAACTCCGAACGAACCTTCCCGGCGGCCTGGATCGCCGACTCGCGAACAGACGTCACTGATGCGTTCGTGCATTACGCGCGCCCGCTCATTGGTGAGGGCTGGCCCGCCATCCCTTTGGTCGGCGGCCTACAGCGCTTCGCGCGTCTGGCGCCCGCCTTTGCGCCGCAGAGCCTGACGTCTTACACGCCGCAGGCCTATCGCGGTCACTGAAACCGGGCGCCCGCCTCCAGCCTGTAAGGTTCATTGAGCTGCTCGAACCATTGGCGCTCATTCGGCTTCAGCACGCAGTTGACGAAGCGTTGCCAGGGAGTGTCAACGTCGCGTCGATCTGGGGCGAGGCAATGACCGATCCAGGACGGAGGCGCCCTGTGGCTGCCGATGGGGAGACTTCTATTGGGACGTGATCGATGAGTGCCGCCGACCGACAAAGGCCTATCAGGTTGTACGCTGCGCCTATCGGGTGCTCGGCGGCTGAGAGAGGGTAGGGAGCGGCAAGCCGGAAGGAATCAGCGAAATGACCCATACGAGCAGAACGATTATCGACATCGATGGTGATGGTTTCCGAATCAACGGTGAATTGACCTATCGGGGACGGTGGTACAACGACCGCAAGGTGGAGGGCCTGCTGTTCAACTCGCGTATGGTTCAGGGCGTCTTCGATGACCTCAACCCCGAGACACGCATGTTATGGGATTATCCGAATGGCCCCTGGGATCCCGACCGCAACACAGATGAGTTTGTGGCGGCGATGCCGCTGTGGCGCAGGGCGGGCCTGTTGAGCTTCACGATCAACCTGCAAGGCGGCAGCCCACAGGGATATAGCCGCGAACAGCCCTGGCACAACTCCGCGTTTGCTGCAGACGGTTCGCTGCGCCAGGCCTATATGGACCGGTTGGCCCGCATACTGGATGCGGCCGTGGACCTGGCGATGGCGCCTATCGTTGGGTACTTCTACTTCGGACAGGACCAGCGGCTCGTTGATGAGGCCAGCGTAATCCATGCCACAGAGAACGCCACCGACTGGCTGTTGGAGCGTGGCTACGCCAATGTGCTTGTGGAGATCGGGAACGAGGTAGACAACGAGAAGTACGACCACGCGATCCTCAAGGCAGACCGCTGCCACGAGTTGATCGAACTGGTGAAGGCGCGCTCCGCCACGAAGGTGGCCACACCGGCAGGGCGGCTCCTGGTTTCCGCCAGTCTGTGTGGCGGCGTCGTGCCCCCGGAGAACATCGTTAGGGCATCTGACTATCTGCTGTTGCACGGCAACGGCGTGGCGGAGCCGGATCGCATCCGGCGGATGGTCGATGCCACGCGGAGCACAGCGGGCTACAACGGACAGCCGATCCTTTTCAATGAGGATGATCACTTTGACTTCGATGCTGAAGACAACAACATGCTGGCTGCGCTGGACCGCTATGCCGGTTGGGGGTACTTTGACTATCGGATGACCGGCGAAGGCTATGAGGAGGGCTATCAGAGCGTTCCTGTTAACTGGGGCCTCAGCTCGGAGCGCAAGCGGGGGTTCTTCGGGCTGTTGGCTGAGGTCACCGGAGCCGGTGCGCTTTGACGCCACGGCGTGGGTACGACCGCGGGGGGCTGTAGCTCTTGGACAGGCACCCGCAGGGCAGATTCAGTGTGGGAGGGTAGGATGGAGAAACGCACATTGGGGCGGACGGGTCTGGCAGTTTCGCGGCTTGGCGTCGGGCTTGCCGAGATTGGCGAGCTTGAGTTGGAGGAGGCCAGGAGAGCCGCAGAGGTGCTCAATGCGGCGCTGGACAACGGTATCAATTTCTTCGACACCGCGGCGTGCTATGGCGTTAGCGAGGAGCTCATCGGGCAGACCATCGCCCGGCGACGGTCTGAGTTTGTGTTGGCGACCAAGGCAGGCCACGTCGTTGATGGCTACACGGGCGAGCCATGGACCGCCCAGACGATATCCGATAGCATCGACCGCAGCCTGAGACGTATGCGCACCGACTATCTGGACTTGGTGCAATTGCACACGTGCAGCGTCGCGATACTGGAGCGCGGTGAGGTCATCGATGCGCTGCAGAGAGCGCGCGAGGCGGGGAAGACGCGCTTTATCGGCTACAGTGGTGACAATGAGCCGGCGCTTTGGGCAGTCGAGAGCGGCCTGTTCGACACACTTCAGACGAGCTTCAACCTGGTAGACCAGAATGCTCGTCACCAGCTGTTTGGGCCGGCGCGCGCTCAGAATATGGGCATCATCGACAAACGGCCGATCGCCAATGGCGCATGGGGCGCGCAGGCTGCGCCAAGCGACTATGCTGCTGCTTATTACGAACGCGCCAAGGCGATAGAGGCGCTCGGCCCACTACCCGAAGGCCCTACTGCTGGAGGTGTTCCCGTCCATCGCATTTGGCTGGCGCTGGGGTTTGCCCTAGCGCACGACGCGGTTGATACGTGTATTGTGGGTACCGGCGATCCGGAGCATATGCGGCAGAACATCGCATGGGTTGAGACGCTTCCTCCGGTTGCTCAGGAGATCGTCACAGAGCTTCACCATCGATTCGATCAGCTAACTCGCGAACAGAGTTGGCCACAACTCAGTTAGGCGGAACTATACCGCTCAGGAGGAAGGGATTGGCCACGTCGTCAGAACTTACCACGCCGTCAGAACTTACCACGCCGTCAGAACTTACTACGTCGTCAGAACTTACCACGTCGTCAGAACTTACCACGCCGTCGGAACACACTACACCGCTAGAACCTACTGCGCTGCCAGATGGGCGCGGGCACGCCGTCCATCGCTATACCGAGCACGATCCTGCGGTTGAGGCGCGTGTTGCAGCGCTTCTGGCGAAGATGACGCTGGATGAGAAGGTGGGGCAGATGAACCAGCTCAGCCCCCATAGCGATCAGGCTGCTGTTGAGGCGGCCATACGCGCCGGAGCCGTGGGCTCTGTTTTGAACGTATGGGATGTTGCGGCGGTCAACCGGCTGCAACGAATCGCGGTGGAGGAGTCGCGTCTGGGGATCCCCTTGATCTTCGGTGCCGACGTAATCCATGGGTACCGTACCATCTTCCCGATACCTCTGGCTGAAGCGTCTACCTGGGACCCGGCTCTGCTGGAGCAGGCAGCGCGGGCGGCTGCGGACGAAGCGACCGCGTCTGGCACCGACTGGATTTTTGCGCCGATGGTCGATATTGCGCGAGATCCACGATGGGGGCGGATTGCTGAAGGTGCGGGTGAGGATCCTTTCCTGGGGCAGGCGATGGCGCGTGCGCGGGTGCGCGGCTTCCAGTCGGAGGGGCTTGCCGGCGGCAAGAGGATTGTCTCCTGTCCCAAGCATTATGTTGCCTATGGCGCCGCAGAGGGAGGTAAGGACTACAACACGGTGGATATCTCCGAGCGAACGCTGCGCGACACCTACTTGCCACCCTTCAAGGCGGCACTTGAGGAGGGCGCCGGCTCGATCATGTCCTCCTTCAACGAGATCGCGGGCTTGCCGGCTTCGGCCAATGCCTTCATCCTGCGCCAGATTCTCCGCGAAGAGCTCGGATGGCCCGGCGTCGTCCTCAGCGACTACGATGCCATCGGTGAGTTGATCCAGCACGGGTTGGCGGCAGACCTCAACGACGCGGCACTGAAGGCGGTTCTCGCCGGTGAGGATGTCGATATGATGAGCTATGCGTTCGCCAACCATCTCGCCGGCCTGGTACGGGAGGGAAAGGTACCTGAGGCGCTGATCGATGAAGCTGTGAAGCGGATCCTGCGACTGAAGGTGCTGCTGGACATCTTTGAGCAGCCCTATACTGACGAATCACTCCAGAGCGGCGTGCTGCTGTGCGAAGACTATCGCGAGCTGGCTCTGGAGGTCGCGCGCAAGTCGATGATTCTGCTGAAAAACGAGGGCGGAGTTTTGCCTTTGCCTTCCAAGGTCACGCGAATCGCTCTGATCGGGCCGCTGGCCGATAACCAGCAGGATCTGCTTGGTTGTTGGTCGTGCGCCGGGCGCGCCGCCGATGTCGAAACGGTGCTGGAAGGCTTCCGCGCGGTCTTGCCTGACAGCGTGACTCTGCACTACGTAAAGGGATGCGAAGTCGAAGGCGATGCGGCCCTCGACCTCGACGGCGCCGTGACCGCTGCTCTGGATGCCGATGTCGCTGTGCTGGTCGTGGGGGAGAGCGCGATGATGAGCGGCGAGGCCCATTCGCGCGCCTACTTGGGCCTACCCGGGCGGCAGCAGGCGCTGATCGAGGCCGTTGTGGCGACCGGCAAGCCCGTCGTGGCGGTTGTGATGAGCGGCCGTCCACTGGTGTTGTCGTGGATGGCGGAGCACGTCCCCGCCATCTTACAAGCATGGCACGGTGGCGTGAGAGCCGGGCGAGCCGTCGCGGAGATCGTGATGGGGCACGTGAATCCTTCAGGCCGCTTGGTTGTATCGTTCCCGAGAACTGAGGGACAGATACCCGTTCACTATGCTCACAAGAGCACGGGACGCCCCGTGAACGAACGCGGAGTCATCCAGTTCAATCGCGCCCATAGGACGCAGTATCTGGACGAATTGACTACGCCGCTGTACGGATTCGGATTCGGGTTGAGCTACACAACGTTCGAGTACCGGGAACTGCGAGTTGAAACGCCCCAAGTGACGCAAGGCGACACACTGGTTGTCTCCGCCACGGTTGGCAACATCGGCACACGCGCGGGTGATGAGGTCGTGCAGCTCTACGTCCAGGATGTTGTCGGGGAGATCACCCGACCTGTGCGTGAACTCAAGGGGTTCAAGCGCATTTCGCTGGAGGCCGGGGAGAGCCGTCGTGTGGTCTTTGAGAGGCCGGTCCAGGAGCTCGGGTTTCATGGTCTGGACATGCGCTACATAGTCGAGCCTGGCGAGTTCCGGGTGTGGATCGGCCCGAATGCCTACGAGGGTCTGATCGGCAGCTTCACGGTGCTTCCCTAAGGAGAGTGTTCCATGCCTCTACCGGTTGAGCGCTATCTCAATGTTCGTCAGGCCTACGCGCCCGCCTTTGCCGCTGACGGGCGCCAGTTGGCGTTTCTTACAGATATCACGGGGATCCCCCAGGTGTGGTCGGTGCCAATGGGCCGGGATGAGGCTGTGAGTGGGGCCTCAGACATCGCCAGGTGGCCGGATCAACTGACGTTCGAGCCCGACCCTGTAAGCGACGTCAGATTCTCCCCTGTGCAGGGCGATTCACGCTTGCTCTACACGCGCGATGTGGGAGGCAATGAGAATCTACAGATCTTTCTCCTGGACCTGACGACCGGTGTGTCAGTCTGTCTCAACTCCGGGCACGAGCGTGCCATGCATCTGTTCGGTGACTGGTCACGCGACGGCAAAGCGCTCTGCTTCGCAGCTAACCGGCGCGATCCGATGCTCTACGATCTCTATGTGCAAGCGCTCCCCGCAGCGCTTGGCAGCGAGACTGATGGTGATGGCCTTCCCGAGGACGAGGAGGCGCGGCTGATGTGGCAGAACGACACGCCGGGCTACCTCTATGACATAAGGTTTTCGCCAGACGGCCGGCACGTGGTCGCAACAAGGACGTCGAGTTCATTCGACCATACGCTGTTGGAGGTCGATCTGGCTACAGGGACGGCCCGGACACTCCTGGTCTCCGATGGGAATGCGCGTTACTACGGGGCTCGCTATACTCCGGACGGGAATGCACTGTACCTCATCACAGATGTGGGGAGTGCCGCCGAGGGGGTCAGCGATGATCCCGAGTTTCTCTATGTGGCCCGGGTCGACCTCAAATCCGGTGAACTGGACCGCCTTTTGAGCCCCGCCTGGGACTGCGGGTCCTTGGCGCTCTCAGGAGACGGTGCCCGGCTGGCCTACACGGTGAATGTCGAGGGCGCCGATCGCGTCTTCATCCTGGACCTCAACACCTGGCAGTCGACACCGGCGCCGGAGTTCGCAGATGCACCCGGCGTGGTTCCAGATGGCAAACTGGTCTTCTCGCCCGACGGTAACTCGCTGGCTTTCGCGTTCTCAAGCGCGACGCGGACTACGGATATCTACGTTTGGGACTTGGCAAGGCATGCGGTCCGGGCGGTGACGCGATCGTCTCACGGCGGCTTGCCCCTGGCCTCGTTCATCGAACCCGAACTCATCCATTACCCGACTTTTGACACGGATGAGGAGGGGGAGGTGCGAGAGATCCCGGCGTGGTTCTACAGAGCACCAGGAGACTCGCCCGCACCCGTCGTCGTGATCGTACACGGCGGGCCGGAGTCCCAGTTTCGCCCTTCGTTCAACTTCCTGGCGCAATACCTACTTCAGTCGGGGTATGCTGTGCTGGCACCCAATGTCCGTGGCTCCACCGGATATGGCAAGCGCTACAGCCATCTCGACGATGTCGAGCTGCGCATGGACTCGGTCGCCGACCTTGCGTGTGCGGCAGAGTGGCTCCGGAGCCGCTCCGATGTCGACGAAAGCCGTTTGGTGGTCTACGGTGGGAGCTATGGCGGCTTCATGGTGCTAGCTGCGCTTACGACCTACCCGGATCTCTGGGCAGCCGGCGTCGACATCGTTGGCATCAGCAACCTGGCCACGTTTCTCGAGAATACGAGCGCGTACCGCCGCGGGCATCGAGAGGCCGAGTACGGCAGTCTGGCCCGCGATCGTGGCTTCCTGGAACGAATCGCGCCTATCAACCATGTTGAGCGCATTGCCGCGCCCCTGATGGTGATCCACGGCGCGAACGATCCCCGTGTTCCGCTGAGTGAGGCTCAGCAGTTGGTCGCAGCGCTGGAGCGGCGCGAGGTCCCGGTCTCATTCCTGGTCTTTGACGATGAGGGTCACGGAATCGTCAGGCTGAAGAACAAGCGGGTCGCTTATCCGGCGATTGTCGAGTTCCTCAGAACACACGTGGGTTGAGCGATCGGAATGGACGAAAATCCGGTTCAGGCCGATGGGGACAGCGGTTGGGTCTCTCCGGAAATGGTGCTGGCGCAGTTGCAGAGCTGTGTGGCGGGTCTCTTCGCGGAGCATCACGATGTTCGGGTGTTGAGCATCCAAGAGATCAGCGCGGGTTGGGAGAGCGATGTCTATGCTTTTGACGCCGCTCTGGACGGTGATCAGGAACGTCTGGTGCTCCGTATCTACCCGGGGAACGATGCTACCAGAAAGTCTGCGCTAGAGTACGAGGCACTGCGCGCTTTGGGCCGTGTGGGCTATCCCGTGCCCGCCGTGTATCGATTGGTCCAGGAGGGGTCGCCCTTCGGTGATGGAGCAACCGGACGGGGTCGCCCCTTCTTAATCATGGAGTGGGTGCCCGGACGCGGAATGTGGAGGGAGACATTCCATGGGTCGGAGGAAGCGCGGACGGCGCATTTCGATCGCTTCTGCAGTCTGCTCGTCCAACTCCATGCGCTCGACTGGCGGGCTTTCGTAGCTGAAGGCACGACAGCGTTCGCCGGTGACCCCTATGCCTCGGTCGATGCCGGCCTGGTACTTCTGCGCCAGTGGCTCGAGAGAATGGGACAACGCGGCTACTTGCCTTTGGTCGACTGGTTGGCAGAGCGGCGTGAAAGCGTGCCTTGCGAGCGACCGGCGCCCATCCACTGGGACTTCCATCCTGAGAACCTCCTGCTCTGCGACGACGGTCGTGTTGTCGTGATCGACTGGACGCAGTTCCAAATCGCCGATCCACGTTTCGATCTGGCCTGGACGATGACGCTGGTTGGGTCACAGGAGGGAGGTGACGTTCGCGAGCGAATCCTGGAGCGTTACGTGGCGTTGAGCGCTCAGCCGGTCGATCAGATCGAGGTATTCGAGGTTTTCGCGTGCGTGAAGCGATTGGCCAGCGTCACGATCTCCCTTGCCGCGGGGGCCGAGCAGTTGGGCATGCGGCCCGGTGCCGAGCAGAGCACGCGGCAGCACTTCCCCGCGCTGAAGAGGGTGTATCGCCGGGTGCAGGACATCACGGGCGCGTCCATCTCTGAAGTCGAGTCTATGTTCGCAGGCGATGGGCGGTAGCGACGCGCACGGTTCTGTGGGCTAGCGTGGCACGCCACCGGGCTGGTGATGGACTCCTAGTCGCCACGACGACGGTATGAGAGAGAAAGGAGAGCTATGGCAGACGAAGTCGTTGGCACTTACCGTGCATCTCAGACGCGGTATGGGGCCGCGGGTAGCTATGGGGGTATGGCCTACCGCCGCTGCGGGCGCAGTGGCCTGAAGCTACCTGTCGTTTCCCTTGGACTATGGCATAACTTTGGCGGGGTGGATGTCTATGAGAACGCGCGTGCGATGCTGCGCCGCGCCTTCGATCTCGGGATCACTCATTTTGACCTGGCCAACAACTACGGCCCCCCTCCCGGCTCTGCGGAGGAGACCCTTGGCAGGGTCATGGCTCAGGACCTGGCTCCCTATCGCGATGAGTTGATCATCTCGACCAAGGCGGGCTACTGGATGTGGTCCGGCCCCTACGGAGAGTGGGGATCACGCAAGTATCTGATCGCCAGCCTTGATCAGAGTCTAAAGCGCATGGGTTTGGACTATGTGGACATCTACTACAGCCACCGCCCAGATCCAGAGACGCCGCTTGAGGAGACGATGGGAGCGCTGGACACGGTGGTTCGCAGCGGACGTGCGCTGTACGTGGGTATCTCGAACTACAGCCCGGATCAGACCCGCAAAGCTGCCGAAATCCTGGCCGATCTGGGGACACCGTGCCTGATTCATCAGCCCTCCTATAGCATGCTGAACCGCTGGGTCGAGAACGGCCTGCTCGACGTGCTGGAGGAGAAGGGAATCGGGGCGATCTGTTTCTCACCTCTGGCTCAGGGACTGCTCACGGACCGATACCTGGGCGGTCGTATCCCTGATGACTCCAGGGCGGCTACCGCACATGGTTTCTTGCGTCCGTCTCACGTTACTGATGACACGCTTGCCAAGGTGCGCCAACTGAAGCAGATTGCAGAGGCACGCGGACAGACAATGGCTCAGATGGCGATCGCCTGGGTTCTCCGTCGACCGGTTGTGACGTCGGCGCTGGTGGGTGCCAGCCGTCCAAGCCAGATCGAGGACAGCGTTGGTGCCGTCGCCGGACTCTCGTTCTCGGTCGAAGAGCTCCAAGCCATCGAGCGCATCCTGGGTGCGGAAGCATGACATCGAATGGACCGGGGAACCGGGAACCGTGTGCTACCGAGCGGGAAGGCTTCATCGCTGCCCTGGAGGGGCGGGCGATGACCGGGCGCGTTCCACACTTCGAGTTGGTCTTCTTCCTGACGATGGAGGCGTTCGGCAGGGTGCACCCGAGCCACCGGAGCTACCAGCAGTGGGTGCAGATGACGGAGCACGAACGGGAGCTCCACCGCGACGATATGGCGGAGCTCTTCATCGCTACCGCCGAGCGTTTCGAGCATAGCGCAATCTTCCTCCATCCCAACCCCGGTAGCGAGGACGAAATCCTACGCCTGATCGACAAGGTTCGTGAGAAGTCGGGGGACCGGTATTTCCTGATGATCCACGGCGATGCGACGTTCAGCATTCCGGGCGGTGACGCTATGGCTGCGTTTGCCTACCGCCTGGTCGACGATCCGGGCGGGTTGAAACGTGAAGCGCAGGCCAACGTGGATTGGGCGCTAGCGCGAGCCGAACGGATTCAGCGCCACGGCGGGCTGGATGGCTTCGCTCTGTGCTCCGATTATTGCTTCAACACCGGCCCATTCCTCAGTCCCACGCAGTTCAGCGAGTTCGTAACACCCTACTTGGCTCAGGTGATCCAGGGGTATCGCGATCTGGGCTTCTATGCGATCAAGCACACGGACGGCAACATCATGCCGATCCTGGATCAGCTGTTGCAAGCCAAGCCCCATGCGCTTCATTCGTTGGATCCGCAGGGAGGCGTGGACATCGCCGAGGTCAAGCGCATCTGTGGCGACACTGTCTGCTTGATTGGCAATGTGAACTGCGGGCTGATGGACACGGGGACGGACGCTGAGGTTGTGGCCTCGGCGCGCTATGCGCTACAGCATGGCATGCCGGGCGGACGGTATATCTTTTCCACCAGTAACTGCGTCTATACAGGCATGCAGCTCGCCCGATATGAGCTGATCCTGGATGTCTGGCGCAACGAAGGTAACTATCACTAGCCAGGAGCAGAACCGATGAACGAAGTGAAACTTGGTCGTCAGAACTTGCTAGGGACCAACGTCGCGACCCAAATCGCGGTGGTGGTGCGGGATATCGACAAGGCCATCGATGCATACAGCGAACTCCTGGGCGTTCCTAAGCCCAATGTCATCATCACTGATCCGGATGCGGGGCGAGATGTCTACCGGGGGAAGTCCACCCGCGCACAGGCCAAGCTGGCGTTCTTCGAGCTGGGCCAGGTCTCACTGGAGTTGATCGAGCCGGTGGGCACCGACAGCGTCTGGTATGAGGTCCTCGCCGAGAAGGGCGAAGGCGTACACCACATTGCGTTCAACATCCAGGGCACCGGCGAGGTGACCGCTTCTCTTGCTGACCACGGCATGCCCGTTATCCAGCAAGGACACTACACCGGCGGCATGTACACCTACGTGGATAGTGAAGCCAAGCTGGGTGTGATGTTGGAGTTGCTCGAAAACTTCGACGCAGGGGAGTAAGGTGAGCCACATGAGTGAACCGGTGCGCTTTGACTGGGACAACCCCGACGTGATCGCGCGCAACAAGGCAGCGCCCCACGTTTCCCTCAATCCTTTTGGGGATGTCGACACGGCGCTGAAAGATGAGGGAGGTACCCACACGCGGCTGCTCAACGGCGCCTGGCGTTTCCGCTGGTTCCCGAATCCCCATGCGGTCCCTGAAGAGTTTCACGCTGTGGAGTACGACGACTCCGGGTGGGATACGCTGACGGTACCCAGCAACTGGCAGGTGCAGGGGTTCGGAAAGCCGATGTATACCAATGTGCAATATCCCTTCCCGATCGATCCTCGTTACGCGGAGGCCATGCGGCACATGCGGGGATCCGACAAGATCTCGGAATGGGGGTTGCCCGAGGAGGCGTTGAGCTATCCGCTTGACGTCCCGCACGATGACAACCCGACAGGCTGCTATCGTACCGTCTTTGAACTCCCCGAGGAATGGGACACACGCAGGGTATTCGTCCGCTTCGAGGGCGTGGATGCCGGATTTCATCTACGGGTGAACGGGGAATTCGTCGGCTACAGCCAGGGCAGCCGCCTGCCGGCGGAGTTTGAGCTGACAGCGACCTTGCATCCAGGCCAGAATGTGATGGCGGTTGAGGTGTACCGGTGGACCGATGGCTCCTACTTGGAGGATCAGGATTTCTGGCGCCTCAGTGGGATCTATCGGGATGTGATGCTCTGGGCAGTCCCGGATGTCCATCTGTGGGATTTCCGGGTGAAGACCACCCTGGACACTGCCTATCGTGACGCCCATCTGACCGTCGATGTTGTGGTGCAGAATCTAGGCGACGTGACAGCCTTAGGATGTAGTGTGGAGGCTGTGTTGTACGCGCCCCAAGAGGAACGCGCAGGCAGCAGGCCTCTTGCACCGCTCGGGTCGAGTAGTGTGCTCGTGAGGATGGAGGCCGCCCTCGGACGTGAATTGGGTGTCAGGCAGCAAGCCGTGGTCGTTTTGGAGGCTGAGGTCGAGAACCCGATCAAGTGGTCCGACGAGCATCCCGTGCTGTACCCTCTGTTGCTGCTGCTGAAGGATGCCCAAGGACGGGTCGTCCAGGTGGAATCTGTGCGCGTGGGGTTCCGCAGCGTGGAGCTCGCGGGAGGGCGCATTCTGGTCAATGGCGTGCCGATACGCATCAAGGGCGTGAATCGGCACGAGCACGATCCCGATGCCGGTCACGCGGTCTCAGTGGAGTCGATGCTGGCGGACATACGCCTGATGAAGCAGTTCAACATCAACGCCGTACGTACCTGTCACTATCCGGACGATCCGCGCTGGTACGACCTGTGTGACCAGTACGGTATCTATGTGCTGGATGAGGCGAACATCGAGTCCCACGGCGTGTGGGACCGGCCTGCCAAGGATCCTGCCTGGCGCCAGGCCTATCTGGAGCGCGTGATGCGTCTCGTTGAGCGAGACAAGAACCATCCCTGCGTGATCGGCTGGTCGCTTGGTAACGAGGCTGGCTGGGGGCCCAACTTCGTGGACTGTGCCGCATGGATTCACGACCGCGATCCGTCCCGCTTCGTCCACTACCATCCGGCATATGACGAGCCCGAGGTGGACGTGATCTCGCTGATGTACCCTCAAGTTGATGTGCTCGCGGCTCACGCAGCGTCCGATGATGAGGTGCGACCTGTCATTATGTGCGAGTACGCGCACGCGATGGGCAACGGGCCTGGCGCGCTCAAGGAGTACTGGGAGGTCATTGAGAGCTATCCCCGTGCGGTTGGCGGGTACGTGTGGGATTGGGTTGACCAGGGACTGCGCCGGACGACCCAGGATGGTGAGTCCTGGTTCGCCTATGGCGGTGACTATGGGGACGAGCCGAACGACGCCAATTTCTGCATCAATGGCTTGATCTGGCCCGATCGGACACCCCATCCTTCGCTCTGGGAATACAAGAAGGTGCTAGAACCCGTAGTCGTGGAGGCGTTGGATCTGAAGCGCGGGATGCTACGCATCACCAACCGGTATGCATTCTCGGACCTCAGCGGGCTGGATGTGATGTGGGCCATCACGCGAGACGGAGAGACGATTCAGTCAGGGAAGCTCCCCCGCCTCACGACGCCCGCTGGGAAGAGTGAGGTCGTGACCGTGCCCTATACGTTGCCGGAGCCGGTTGCTGGTGCCGAGAGTTGGCTGATGGTGCGCTCTGCACAGGCTAAGGCGACGCCGATGCTGGCTGCTGGGCACGAAGTGGCCTGGGCCCAGTTCGCGCTCCCAGCCGAGACCCCAGCTGCTGCAATGAGCGTCGCAGGCGCAGACATGCCTCCTGTGTGGGTCGAGCACGGGCAGGATGCGATTCGCGTCGGTGGTGAGGGCTTCGCGCTCAGCTTCGACCGCGGGAGCGGGCGCATACGCGAGTGGGCCGTGGGCGGAGGGGACGCCGCGGATGGCGCTTTCCGGATGTTGGATGGACCCGCGCTCAATTTGTGGCGCGCGCCCACGGACAACGATGCGCCGCGGATGGCCAGGCTGTGGCGCGAGGCGGGGCTGGATCATCTGCGCACTGAGGTGCAGTCGATCGAGGTTAGCCAGCCAGCAGCGCATCTGGTCGTGGTAACGGTCGTATCGACCGCCGTGCTGTCGACGAGTGGCGAGGGAAATGGACCCGAGGCCAGCGGGGACGCCAACTGGCGCTGTGCGTATACGATCTACGGCAGCGGCGATGTTGTCCTGGAGCAACACCTCGAACTGCACGGTGAGCTGCCACCGTTGCCGCGCGTAGGCGTGAAGCTCATCTTGCCCGGCGACTACGAGACTTACACGTGGTATGGACGGGGCCCGCACGAGAGTTACGTAGATCGGAGAGAGAGCGCTGCTGTGGGCGTCTATCGCAGCACCGTCGACGCTGAATACGTGCCGTACATCAAGCCGCAGGAGCACGGTAACAAGACCGACGTTCGTTGGGTGGCGCTCACCGATCAGCGTGGTGTCGGGCTCCTGGTCGTTGGCATGCCGTTGCTCGAAGTGAGCGCGCATCACTTCACAGCTGAGGATCTGGCTACAGCGGGCCACACCTACGAGCTTGAACGTCGACCTGAAATCACGCTCAACCTGGACCTGGCGCAATCAGGGCTGGGAAGCAACAGTTGTGGGCCCGGTGTGCTGCCCCAGCATGAGCTCACGGCCAAGGCCTACCGGTACTGCCTACGCCTGCGACCTCTCGGCACGGGTGAGATGCCTGGAGCGCTGGCCAAGGTACACTTCCCGTGCTAGCGAAGAGCGCCGGGCAACGCAGAAGCACCCAGCGCAACGCGTGGCTCAGAAAGCGGAACCGCGCTTTCCACGTGACGATCCGCGATGTCGACTGCCGGGGGTTCGACGTGCAGCGCTTTGTTGACGATCTGGTGTCGATGCACGTCAGCATGTTCAGCTTCTTTGTCGGCGGGTACGTCACGACGTACCCCACGGTCCTCCGGTATCAGCGCGTCAGCCCGTATCTCGATGGACGCGACCTGACGGGCGAGATCATTGCCGCGGCCCATGCGGCTGGGATCAAGGTGCTGGGCATGATCGATCTGGGGCAGATACCGGAGGAAGCGGCGCGCGACCATCCGGACTGGTGCTCACAGGATGAGGAGGGGCGCCCGGTGGTGCGGGTACCCGGCCTCTATGCAGCCTGCCCCATGGGCGGGTTTCAGAGGACGTACGTCCGGGAGATCGTTGCCGAGATCCTGGGGCGCTATGACCTTGACTGTGTGAAGTTCGGAGGCGGGAGCTTTGGATTTTCGCGCTCGGTGTGTCACTGTCCCAATTGCCGGGAGAGCTTCCGTGACGAGACGGGCCATGCCCTGCCCCTGCGTCAGGACTGGAGCGATCCGGTCTGGCGAACCTACACAGCCTGGCGTCTCGACCACGCCCGGCACCGGGTCGAGGAGTTGGGTGGTATTGTGCACGACATCGATCCTGAGATGCCGTTCATGGGCAACAGCGTCTGTTTTGGCGATCCAGAGTGGACAGTGGGCGCCTCACTGGACGTGGAAAGCCAGGCCGCCGTCGCCGATGCGGTGCAGGTTGAGGTGCAGAGCCGGGCCCGGTACGATGAGGCCACGGGGGAGGCGTCCTGGCAGTACTTGAGCTGGCCCGCCGAGACTGCCCGCTTCATGACCTCCATCTCCGACACGCCAATCTGGGTCGTGGCCTCATACTTCCTGGCGTGGCCCTGGAGGCGCAGCGCGATGGCCCCGGTTGAGCAGAAGGTCTACCTGGCTCAGATCGCGGCAAACGGCGCCGACCCGATGGTGAACCTGTCTGGCGGGCCGCCCGCGGTTCACGAGGACCCGCGTGGGTTCGCGCCTATCCGAGACCTGTTCGGATACCTGTCCGAGAATCAGGCCTACTATGAAGGCGACACATCGGGGGCCAACGTAGCAGTGGTCTACTCGATGGAGACGCTCTTCTTCTATGGACAGGAGCAGCCTGAGAAACGCTACGTGCGTGAGATCAGGGGCATCGAGCAGGCATTGCATGAGGCCCACATTCCCTTTGACATCATCTCGACGCGCGTGCTGACGGACGAGGTCCTGAGCCGCTACGGGGTGCTCGTGCTTCCTAACGTTGCCTGTCTTGTGGAGGCGGAGGCTGACGCGATTCGCCGGTTTGCCGAGCGCGGTGGTGGTATCGTCGTTACTCATGCAACCTCGCTGTACGACGCTCAGGGGATTCAGCGTGAGTCCATGCTATTGGGTGATCTGATGGGCGTGAGCTACACCGGCGAGACACGCTCGTCGATGGTGAGCCCGGAAGCTGGCTACAAGCAGACCTACATGTCCATTGTCGAGCACCACCCCATCTTGGAAGGCATCGTGGGGACTCACGTCATGCCGATGGGGGGAGACGTTTGCGTTGTCGAGGCCGAAGACGGCACCCGTGTGCCGCTCGAGCTATCTGCGCCGTTCATCGTCTTCCCCGAGGGGTTCGCCTATCCCCGACCGCCCTCAGACGCCGGCCTGGCTCGCACGCAGGGAGGGCAGGCGTCGCTTGGGCCCGCCGACGTAACGCAGACCGGGGATGGGACCCCCGTCGCCGTGGTGCGTGAATGCCCTGGCGGCGGGCGGACCGTCTATTTCGCCGGGACGGTGGGCTCGCTCTTCTGGACCGTGCGCTATCCCGACCACGGGCGACTTATCGCGAACGCGGTGCGTTGGGCAGCCCGTGAGGCGCTTCCGGTCATCGTCAAAGGGCCGGCGACGTTGCAGGTCTCGCTGCGGAGCCAGCTTGCTACGTCTGAGCATACGAAGCGCTACCTCGTGCATCTCATCAACCTGACCGGCGGAGAGCGTTTCTTCCGGGAGTTGGTGCCCCTGCGCGATGTGGTCGTTGGGCTATCGCGCGGCGCTGACAGCATCATCGGAGAGCGGGTTCAGAGGGCATATCTGCTTTCGGACCTGGCGCACTTGCCGGTCGATGTTGACGACAGCGGCTGGTGGGTCACTATTCCCCGGATTGTAGACTACGATGTGCTGGTCTTTGAGATGGGCTAGGCGCGTGAGGCACTGGCCCGAAGCAGATGTTGTCCTGTCTGGTCTGGATGGAGGCTAAGCTGTGGAGACCACGCAGTTGGGCCGAACCGGCGTGACCGTAAGCCGCCTGGGTTTCGGCGGGGCGCCGGCAGGGCTCACGAACTACCTGGCCACGTATTCCCCCGAGGATGAGTATCAACGTGAACAAGTGATCGCCGCGATCCGGCGTGCTGTCGAGTTGGGCGTGACATACTTCGATACAGCTCCCGGCTATGGGCAGGGCGCCAGCGAGGCCATTTTCGGAGAGGCACTGGCAGGGCTTGGCGATTCCGTCTTTGTCGCAACCAAGATCGCGCCCGATGTCCAAGACGTGCGGGCGAGCGTCGAGGCCAGCTTGGACCGGCTGAGGCGAAGGCGGCTCGATCTGCTGCAGATTCACGGGTCGAGCTACGGCCCGTCCCAAGTGGATGCCTTTCTGGGGCCTGGGGGCGTTGTTGAGCAGATGGAGGCGTTGCGCGATGAGGGATTGATCTGTTTTCTGGGTTTCACCGCCGAGGACAACAACCCGGCGGTGTATCGCTTCATTGAGTCTGGGCGCTTTGACGTGGTACAGCTCTGCTATAACCTGCTGTTCCAGCATCCGGCTGAATGGACGCGGCCCTTTGGAAGCATGTTCGAAGCTGAGAAGCAGCGAATGGGGATTGTGACAATGCGCACCGTGACATCGGGGCTGTTCCAGCGCTGGGTCCAGTGGGTCAACCCCGCGAACACCTTCGACTACACGCCCGCGCTCCTGCAGTTCGTGCTGTCCAACCCGCTGGTCGACGTCGCCCTCGTCGGTATGCGTGAGGTCGACATCGTCGAAACCAACGTGCGGATTGCCGAAGACGTGGGCGGACGCATTGACATCGAGGCGTTGCATACCAAGTATGTCTGAGCCAAGCGGCATGGAATTCGGGTGACAGGGAACCAGTTCTCTCAAAAGGGGGTAAGTTGATGACTTCGGCAGAGTTCAGCATCAGCGCTTTTGGCGATGAGATCGCTCCGGATCTGGATGAACAGCTTTCGACGCTCCGGGCACTGAAGATCGGCAATCTGGATCTGCGCGGCGCATGGGGCAAGAACGTGCTCTATATGGAGGATGACGATCTGGAGTGCGTGGCGCAGACGTGCGCCCGGCATGGGGTGCAGGTGGCCTGCATTGGGAGCCCGATCGGCAAGTCTCCGCTTGTGGAGCCGATAGAGACCGAGATCGGCAACCTGAGCAGGATCTTCAGAGTTGGCGAACGGCTGGCGTGTCGCCGCGTGCGGCTCTTCTCCTTCTACCCGCCCTCCTATGCGGCCGGTAACGCAGATTACGACCAGTATGTTGAACCCGCCGCTGAGCGCCTGGGCAAGCTTGCCGCGATGGCCGAACAGGAGGGCTTCACGCTGCTGCTTGAGAACGAGAAGGGCATTGTCACCGACACGCTGGCACGGTGTGAGGCGGTGCTCAAGGCTGTTGACAGCCCTAACCTGAAGTTCCTCTGGGACTCTGCCAACTTCATCCAGGTGGGCGAAGTGCAGGTCGTCGAGCGCGGTTGGCCTATGGTGGGCGACCTCATCGAGTATGTCCACATCAAGGATGCAGTCCTGAGCGATGGGCACGTCGTTCCAGCCGGCGAGGGCGACGGTCAGCTGCCGCTGCTCCTGGAGTTTCTCAAGGCGCACGGCTACCGGGGGATACTTGCGCTGGAGCCGCATCTCAAGATCGCCGGGCACAGCACAGGATTTAGCGGCGCAGACGGCATGCGAATTGCCGTGACCGCGCTGCGCAAGATCATGGAGGAAGTTGGCTGCGTCGAGGTTCCAGCATAAGAGCGTGCTTGGGCTAGGACATCGTGCCCTTAAGGCACGACGCAACCAGGGCCTTGACCTGTGAGCGCGCGTAGGTACCACGAAACGCGTGGTAGATAGTGCTGCGTGCCGGAATACTCAATCGTGGTATCCTGTGCTTGCAGGACGTAGTTCTCTTGGGGCTTCCTGGGTAGAGGGAAGCCAGCAGAGAGAGACTGGAGGCGGAAATGCGGATGATCTCTGATCCCTCAAAGCAGATCCCCGTCGTTGACGAAGTCGACGTTCTCGTCGTGGGTGGGGGAATGACCGGCGTTGCGGCAGCGCTTTCTGCAGCCCGGATGGGCGCGAAGGTCCTGGTCGTGGAGCAGTTCAATTGCCTTGGCGGGGTGGCGACGTCGGGTTGGCACAATCATCTCTCGCAGTACAACGCATGGGGCAATAGTGAGCGCGTGGTAGGCGGAATCGCGTATGAGCTCGGCGAGCGGCTTGTGCGCGAGGGATGGGCAACCACCGATGGCTCGTGCGTTGACTTCAACGTCGAAGGGCTGAAGCTGTTGCTCGACCGGATGATGGCTGAGGCGGGTGTACACGTCCTGTACTATACGTTCTTCTGCGATACGCTGGTGGAGGACGGGCGCGCTATTGGCGTGGTGGTGCAGAACAAGGCGGGGCGTCAGGCGGTGTTGGCGCATCAGGTAATCGACACGACCGGTGATGCCGACGTGGCTGCGAGGGCCGGCGTTCCGTTCCAGATGGGACGCAAGGAAGATGGCCTGTGCCAGCCTACGACGCTCATGTTCGCGCTCGAGGGCGTCGATTGGCCACGCGTCGCCGAGTGGCGTACCGACTATCAGATGCAGGCAGCGTGGCATCAAGCCCAAGAGGCGGGCATCATGGAGGGCTGGCAGAATCAGTGGACACAATCGCCAGCCGTTCATCCCCCAACACGCAATGCAGATACAGCACTTGCTCTTCGCCCTCTACCGCCAGGTCGCCGGTTACGTCAAGCGTCTCGATCAACCAGCGGCGCCGCCCGAAGTCGTCTGCAGCATCCTCAATACCCAGCCGGACATAATGCCCCAGCGTCAGCACCGTCTTGATCGTCTCTTCGGTTAGCTCCTGGTCGGCTATGATATCCGTGAGCCGGTCTCTTTGGGCATACAGTCCTTCAAGCGTTGCTTCGATGCGTGCCCGGCGTTCTGTCAGCATGTCGCGTGGGAAGTCGCCAGCCAGGTAGAGGTCAAGCAATCGCTCGCGCTCACGCTCTTTCTCAGCAATCAGTCCTTCGATGGTCTCCCGGCTTTGCCGGTGGGGTCTCAATAGCTCTTCGCGTTGTGCTTGCTGCTCTTCGAGTGCTTGCCGCAAACGCTTTTCATTGCGGAAACGCTCTGTGAGCCAGCCCCAGGCCGCGGCATCCACGTAGTCAGCCCGGAAGCTCTGCCGGGTTGGGCAGTTCGTGGCGAAAACGTCGGTATCACGCGCCGGGCAACTGTAATAGGGGAGCGTGGTTCTCTTGCGGTTGTTGCGTAACTTGGTTCCGCCGTGCATCTTGTGGCCGCATGCCGCGCAAGTGAGACGGCGCCCCATTAGGTAGTCGTGCTTGGTGTTGCGCCTGGAATAGCTTTTGTTGGTCTGGCGGCGTTTCTGTGCGGCTTCCCAAAGTTCGCGCGTTACGATTGCGGGCACCTCTACGGCTAGATCCTCGGCGCCGTAGTGCCAAACGCCAGCATACAGCTCATTGCTCAGGATCTTGTGAACGGTCGAAAGGTTCCAGTGCCCGGGGGGCCGTGTCTTCGGCGTCCCGTGCGTGCCCTCCAGGTTGGACATGTCGCCGCCGGTCAATACACCCATATCGGTTAGGTGCCGCGCCAGCGCCGCGACGCCCCCCTTGCCTGCCGCGTACCACTCGAACATGTGGCGCACTATGCGCGCTTCGTCTTCAACAATCTCGAGCGTTGTAGTGCCGTGGTCGTCAACTGGCGTGTACCCATAGGGGCGCCGTCCGTGGATAATCACGTTGCCCGCCTTCACTGCCCGGCGTATGCCCCGCATCATCCGTTGCTTGATCTTCTCGCGCTCGTACTCAGCCAGCATCGCCCGGAGATTCTTGTTGAGCCGCCCCTCTGGCGTGTCGGGGAAGTCGTAAAGCACATACTCAATCGCAACGCTCGCGCGCTTCAACTCCTGCTCAACTATCAGTTGCTTGGCAAGATCGCGGCTGAGCCGATCAAGCTCACGCACTATCAGCACGTCGAAGGCGCCCGCGCGCGCCAGGTCCAGGACCTTTGATAGCTGGGGGAGGTCGAAGGAAGCGCCAGAAGCGCCGCGGTCGTCTTCGGCGAGTTCTGCATTGATCGTGTATCCGCGTTGTTCTGCATACTCCCGACAGACGCGCAATTGGTCGGCCAGGTTCTGCCCGCCGGTTTTGCTACGGTCATCGCTGCTCACTCTAGCATACAGTATCGCCCGTGTTGTCATATGTCTCCTAGTCTCCACTCCCCCACCCCTAAGAGGTCCCCCGCCGGTTTCGCGGGTAGCGTTTGCCCCCCCCCCCCCCCCCCCCCCCCCAAAAAAAAAAACACCCCCCCCCAGGCCCCCCCCCCGCGGGGCCC
>JAXDDO010000015.1:0-110586 GCA_034676805.1 Anaerolineae bacterium
GCGGCACCTATCTCTGTTTCCCGCTGCAGCCCCTGCCGCAACTTTCTACGCCCCGCTTCGGCCCCTCGCCTGCTTCGTCCCCCAGGCGCAGCGGCGCATCATACCACGCACCTTCCCCCTGTCAAGGGGCTTCCGCCAGAAGTCGATCCTTATCTGCGCGCATAAAGAAGTTCCTATAGGCTGCCGTTTCGCGAAGCGTTTCTTTGAGCTCTATGCCCGCTACCCGCAGGCGCTCCGGATCGGCAGATCCTCCCTGGACGAGCGTCCCCGCGATTGCACCGTTGCCTGCTGACCAAGTAACCGACCCCTTCGCCGCCAACCACTCCAGACCCTTCCGGACGCTGATCTCGCGATGCCCGAGATGCGCGGCAAGGTCCGGCACGCTGATCCGACCCTCATTCACCCGCAGCGCGTGTTTCACCATCCCGCTCAGGCGCATAAGGAATTCCTTGGGACTGTCGAACTGCGCCTCGCGCCCGACCAGAACAACTCGGCTGGGCGCAACCTGCTTCAGCGCCAGTTGCAGCGCTTCTGGACCAGGTGGGCAGTCCCAGATGACCAGGGTACCAGCCGGCGCAAGCGCCATTCGATGCTTGCCCGTAACGGCCTCCGCATCAGGCCCCTCGGCCCACACCTCGAGGCCATCCCATACCTCTCGCCACGACCGCAGCGCCGTCTCGGCATCGGAAATCCCACGCTGATCCACTACCTCGATCTCCTCGGCCACTCCTCTCGCTGCGCCGACCCGACTCGGTCTTGATGACCGGGAATCCTTCCAGACCAGTTGGGCCTCCACCTCACCCCGGTAGTCATTGAGCCGCACAGTGAAAGCCAGGTCGAATTCGCCTTCCGGCAGGGGCGCGCCCCGCCAGTTCCACCAAACCACATCTCGCGCCACACGATCTCGATCCTCGACAGTGACGCGCAGATGATGGCCGGTGCGCCCCAACTGGCGCTGCCCGGAAATCCCGACACCTCGCACCATGAGTGTCGGTTGAGGGTTGCCGGGGCCAAACGGAGCCAACCGCCCCAGGTCACGCGCAAACGGCAAGGCGATCTCAGAGAGCGTTACCGCACCGCTGATCGATAGCTTGTGCTCCAGCGGCCTCCCCTCGAGCTGCGACGCCACCGCCGCACTCAGTCCTGTCCGCAGACGTCCAATCCGGTCAGGCGCAATCGTAAGCCCCGCAGCCATGGCATGTCCCCCGAAACCCTCCAGGAGCTCCGCCTGCGTCGATAGCAGCTCTGTGATGTGCAGACCCGAGATCGAGCGTGCTGAACCCCGCCCCAAGCCGCCTGGTGGCGTCGCAATCAGGACCACCGGCCTGCGGTACTGCTCAGCGAGGCGATTGGCGACAATGCCGATAACACCAGGAGGCCAGTTAGGGTCGTCCAGCACCAGCACCGGCTCCGCTAGGTGCGCGGGATCGCGCTCCAGTCGCGCCTGAGCCGCAGCGTAGACCTGATCGCACAGTAGCTTCCGCTCGTTGTTCAGCGCCTCCAACTGAGATGCGAGGATGCGCGCCCGAGTCAGGTCCTGGGTGGTCAGAAACTCCACAGCGCTGTTGGCGTCTCCAAGCCGGCCCAATGCATTGAGGCGAGGGGCTATCGTGAAACCAATCGTTTCCGCATCCATTGCGTCCAGGCCCACCCTGGACAGGGCGACCAGTTCACGCAATCCGATCCGGGGTGTCTGTCTCAGCACTCTGAGCCCCTGTTGCAACAGGTAACGGGTATCGCCGCGTACGACCGCCACATCTGCTACGATGCCGAGCGCCACGAGATCGACTAACGCAGACGCATCTCCCGTTCGTCCCACGGCCTCGTACAGGGCCTCGGCCATCTTGTAGGCGACGCCGACTCCCGGAAGCGTCGCCAGTGGATGATCGTCCGGTAACCGGTGTGGATTCACGACCGCCACCGCCTCGGGCAGCGTCGCCGGGAGTTCGTGGTGATCGGTAATCACAAAGTCGACCCCTCTCGCCCGCGCGTACGCCACAGCCTCCTGCGCATCGACACCCGTGTCGCACGTGATGATCAAGCGCGCGCCAGCGTCCAGCTCCTTCTCCAGTTGTGGTAACCGGATTCCATGCGACTCTGTCGCGCGCAGGGGAATGTGGTGCGCTGGCTCGGCACCCAGGTCTTGCAGCACCGTGATGAGCACCGTCGTTGCCGTCTGCCCGTCAACGTCGAAGTCTCCCCAGACACAGATCTTCTCACCGACCTCGATCGCTCGCACAACTCTGGCAACCGCGGCCTCCATATCCGGCAAGGTATAGGGAGACGCCGGCTCGTATGCGTCGGGATCCAGAAACCCGAGGGCCGCTTCGACCGAATCGATGCCAAGTCGCACCAACGTCTCGGCGACAAGGGGATGTCCCCCGACAGCGACGCGCAGGGCGCGCGGCACCTCGATCGGCGGCGGCAGAACCCACCGTTCGTCTACTCCCATCGCCCGCCCAATCACAGTCGTCGTGTCTCCTCTCGTCAGAGGACGCATCCTGATTCAAAAACGGCCAGCCGCCAGCAGGCATCTCCGCTTGCTGACGGCTGGAACACTCCCGATGTCCCGCAGACCGTGCTAGGCTCCGAATTTGGCCAGTCGGCCCCCGTGAGCCATCATCAAGGGCAGCAGATCATAGTGCCGGATATGGCCTAACCCACCCGCCATACACGGTCGCTCGCCGAAGGAGCCAACAGGATCAGGGCGCACGTAGGGAGACCACAGGATCACCGGCACTTCATGCCAGGAGTGCGACTTCAGCGCCCACGGTGTGCTGTGGTCACCGGTCACGACAATAACGTCCGGCTTGAGCTCCAGAATGCCGGGCAGCGCCGCGTCGGCCTCCTCAATGACGTGGACCTTACCGTCGAAATTCCCGTCCTCGCCGTAGCTATCGGTCTTCTTCACATGGAAGAAGAAGAAATCGTACGCGTCCCAGTGTGCTCTCAGTGTCTCGATCTCGCTATCGATCGTGTCCCCCGTCGCCAGAACGTCCATTCCGACCAACCTGCCGATACCACGGTACATAGGATACGTGGCAATCGCGGCCAACTTCATCCGGTAGGTATCGGTCATCTTGGGGATCGGGGGAACCTTCGCGATGCCGCGCAGGTTCATGCTGTTCGCCTTTGGCTCATCGGCAAGCAGTTCACGCGCTTTCGCCAACCACTGGTTGAGCAGGCTCGCCGCCCGTTCCGCCTCAGGTCGTGTCGCCTCAACCCGTAGCGGGGGTACGCCGGTCTGCTGGGGATCAGTCTCGGTCAGCCCATCTGCCAGCCCCTCGCCACGCAAGACCAGGACAAAACGGTATTCCTTGACGACCTCCACAAACGTCTCCACGCCCGGTAGCTCGATTTGGCGCAGCCTCTCGACCAACCGTGCCCCCACCTCGGTGGCGATGCGCCCGGCCCGCCGATCTGTGATGTTTCCCGCCTTGTCAACGCTAGCGAAGTTGCCGCGCGCAGCCAAATCATTGGGACCCAGATCGAAATCGATGCCGAGCGCCTCGAGCACACCTCGCCCGATCTCCCACTCGATCGGATCGTAGCCAAAAAGCGCAATGTGCCCCGGGCCGCTTCCCGGCGTGACACCGGGCCGCGCTGGAGTAGTCAACCCTACGATGCCGCGCTTCGCCAACCCATCGAGGTTAGGCGTGCGTGCAGCCTCCAGTTCGGTCAGCCCGTCTGGCCCGGGAAGTCCCCCAACACCGTCCATGACCATCAAGACCATCTTGGTCTTGCCGGCGATACTCAGTTCGTTCATAAGTTCCAGTTGGTTCATCTTCGGATCCCTCCGCAGGTTAGCTCGCTTCCATCGTCAGGTGGATCACTACCCACATCTCTGCGCTCATTGTATCCGTTGCGGGGCGATTCACAACCATAGGGCGCCGGCTCGGCCTCAGAACTCGACCTCCGCGGCATGTTCGAAATCGACGTCGAACTCATCGCCCTCCAGATCGAGATCGATGGCCTCATCCAGGTCGTCAAGCGCGCCGGCTTTTTCGCCTCGCTCGCAGTACGAGCGATAGGCACAGAACGCGCATCGCCATGCCTCATCCGTCAGGTCGTACGCATCGTCATCGAGCGCGGCGATGCGCTCCACGAGGCGGTGCAGGTAAGCACCGTCATCTTCATACTGCCGTGCGCTATAGGCGAACCGTGCCGGAGCGTCGGGGTGTTCTGGAAACCAATAGACCATCTCCACGTCCGAGGGCTTCAGCAGCTCACCCCCGTTCAAACTGGCGCCAGCCTGAACCACCAGGAAGGGATAGATCCGCGTCTGTAATCGATCGCGTAGGCTGCGCTCCGAAGCGCGCGTCTCGGACGTCTTCCAGTCCAGGATGACCACCCGGCCTCCCGCATGTACGATGAGCACGTCATATTTCGCGATCAGTTTGTAAGCGCCGATAGCTCCCAAGAGAGCCACCTCGCTCCGCACCGTGGCTGCTTCTCCTCCATAAGTGGCGACGGGTCGATACAACAGATAGTTGCGCCACCAGCGCTCCAGATTCACGTCTCCTATCGTGCGTGCGATACGTTCCTCGAATATGCCGGCCAGGTGCTGCTGAACAAGATGATGGAAGGCTTGGCCGAGCTGTATCCGGCGCTCGTGCTGCTCGATGGGCTCCGACTCCGCGGCCGGCCACCTCAGCCCCATTAGGTAGCGCAACTGGAAACGCTTCGGGCAGTCGATGAAGTCTTGCAGGCTTGCCTGGCTGAACTGAAATCCCGACGGTAGCATCACCCCACCCCCCTACTCCGAGCCCTCGGCTGCGTCCGCCTGGGGCGGCATCCGTTCTTCCCACCAGGTCTCCAGCGCGATGAACGGCACCGCCGGCTGTGCTGTGCCCCGCCGCCCTGTGTTCCAGGTGACACTGAGGGCCTTGCGCGCCCTAGTTATCCCCACGTAGAGCAGGCGAAGTCGCTCAGCGGCGTAGTCAAGCCGCGCGAGGAACGTTGGTGTCCCCTCATCATACTCAAAGAGATCGGGGCTTTCCTCCAGTGCCTTGAGTTGTGCCAGGGCTTCCGCCTCCAGGTTCAGCTTGTTACGGATGTACCATGGCTCCGATATGAACTGATCCTGCGCCATCGCAGACGGGAAGTCATAGTCGTTGGCCGACATGAGGTAGACCTTGTCCCACTCCAGCCCCTTAGCCTTGTGCATCGTCGTAACAATCACGGTACCGGGGTAAGCATCAGGGTTCAGGTCGTTGTCCTCGCTCGCAAGGCCGAGAAAGCGCCGTTCATTGCGTGCCACGATCGCGAGCTCCTCGGTGAGCTCTGGGAGCCGCCGGTCAGGATGGCTGTCGGCGGCCTGCCTGAGTACCAGCGCCAGTTTGTGCGCGATGGCCAGGTCTGCCGCGTCTCGGAACAGGTCCTGTGCCACCGTGAGCACCAGTTGATCGATGGGCAGCGCCGTGCTGCCCTGCCAGCGGCGCACAAGCTCTCTGAAAACCAGCAGATGCTCCTGTAGCTCTGGCGACCACTGCTCGGTGTCCTCCAGCTCCTCTAGCCAATCGCGACCCACGCGCGGCCACACGAAGTCCTCGACCCGCGGGCACCGTGACACGAGCTTGGCGACTCTACCCATCTCCTCGCGCCGCTCCTCATCACCTCGCGCATCCCGCTGCCATACCCGATAAGTGGTAGCGAGCTTTCTCGCCGACACAGGATCGGCGAGATAGGCCAGCACATTGCCCAGAGCGCCCGCAGTCTCTCGGGTTGACGGGCTGCTGCGCAACAACTCGATGTAGGGCACCTTTTCCTGCTTGAGCGCATTCGCCACCTCGAACCCCCGATTGTTGCGAGGCACAAGGATGGCGACTGTTGCTTCCGGGTGCTCCGTGACCCATTGCGCTACGGATTTGGTCATGGTCGCCACCTCAGCTTCGGGCGAGAAGCGCCGGGCGATGAAACGTATCTGGCTGGGGTCGTCTTCAGGGTTCGGTTGTGGATCACCCGGTGGCGCCGGTCGAATGTATGGCTCCCCCAGGGCATCTCGCAGGTCCTCAACCGGGTGTGCATCCATCGTCCACTCAATAAGGTAGTTGGCCAGATTGATGATGCTCTGCGTCGATCGCCCGGAGTTCGGCAATGCCTGCGCGCTGACACCGGGCTCGCGGAGAAACGATCGCAAATACTCAGGGCTTGCAGTGGTAAAGGTCTCGTAGATCGCCTGATTGGGATCGCCCACACGTACCCAGCTCCCCTCGCTACCGACCAATTCCTTCAAGATCAGCTCCTGCAGCCGACTGCTGTCTTGCGCCTCATCCTCCAGGACGTAGGGCCAGCGGTGCCGCAGCCGGGCGAGAAAGACAGGATCGAGCCGTAGTGCCTGCAGTGCCAAACGTATCAGGTCGTCGAAATCCACCGCCCCACGATAGGCCAATGCCCGCTGATAGTCGGTGTAGACCGCGCACCCCATCTCCAGCAACGGGAGCGGCTCGGAGAAGTTGTCGAGCATATAGCGCAGGGTTGACGGCGTCATCTGGAGGTCTTTTGCCTGCTTGATCAACGCCCCCGCGATGCTGACCACGCGCTCAGGCCACTGTTCCTCGCGCACACGCTGCGCCCGGTAGCCCTCCAGGTCGGGCGCCAGGAAGTCGTCCGCCACATCAGGATTTGCCCGCACCCATGCAAGCGCCGCCTCTTTAAGAATATCCTCGGAGATGCGCTCGTCGACGATGCTGAACTCGTCGGAGAGTCCCACGAGGCCGGGGCGTTCCCGCACAATGTCGTGCGCTAGTCCGTGAAGCGTCCGTACACGGTAACCAATTCCCGGCAAGAGCCCCCGCTCCTGGATGAAGGCAGCCACCCGGTTCGCGAAGTTACTCACAGCCGAGTTGACGAGGGTGACGATCAGCACCTCTTGGTCGTCATCCAGATCCGCCTCCATCACAAGCTTCGCTGCGAGCGCTGACAGCGTCCAAGTCTTGCCGCTTCCCGGAACCGCAGACACACCCATGCGCCCTGCCGTGAAGGAGAGTACGGCAAGCTGACCCGGTCGCGGCCGGAATTCTCTCGTCACAGGGTCGTTCAGAGTTCTACCTCCGCACGAACGGTGCCCGCTCGTATGTGTCTCGCTACCACCTTCACGACGCCTCGTTGGGGAGCACGAACGACCCACTCAACCTTCACGCGATCGTTCGTCTCATCGTCGGCGCTCATAAACGCGTGTTTGTATGCACGGCCCTCCAACTGCCCGCGCTCCTCGCGCGGCTCGCCCGCCTCGAGCGTCGCCCCTTCGGGCAGCGTGATCTCGCACACCAGACCCCGCGCCACCTTCTTCTCCAGGGCTTTCTTCGTGACGTAGGAAGGCAGCCAACCTGTGTTGTGCACGACGAGACGAACGCGGTAGGCATCTTCACCCAAGTGCTTGGCGCTTGCTTCCAGCAACTCCAGCTTCGGCGAGATCAGGAGCGACCACAGCAGCCATTTGGGGAAAAGGCCGATCTCTTGCTCCAGAAACTGAGGGGGTGGATTGCGGAAGGCGAAGACACTGTCCCACCCACCCAGTTCTACGGCACCTAACTGGGGATGCTCAAAGGAATACCACGTCACATACCCCTTCCCGCCCAGCACCTCATCGCTCCACTTCAACATCTGGAGATCATCTTCCAGCGGGTGCTCTCGGTACCAGTCAATGAACTTGTAGTCCTTGATGCCGGCTTGGCGCTGCGGGCTCCAGATCTCCACGGTCCACGCAAAAGCGCCCATGTGTTCGTAGAGCCAGGTGTCGAACCCTCCCGTGACGATCTCCTTGGGATGGTACCTGAAGTCGTGGTAGACCGAGACGTGCGGATAGCCAGTGATCTCGGACCCCTTATCCCCTATCTTCTGGTAGGTCCACAGATCCTCGGCGGGGAACTCCTTATCGTCTCGGTCATCGTATGGCCGCAAGATCACGCCAGCGTACGTGTGGAAGGTGACGCCCCCGGTGATGTTGGGATGCGCTGCAACGAACTGCACCAGCGCACGGACCTCCGGCTCGGACGCCGGATAGGGCCCCGCCCCCCGCTGCTCAAACTCCTGCCGCCAATGCTCGGGGAAGTTGCGGTTCAGATCCAGGCGCTCTTTCTTAGGCTGCACGGTCAAGGTCACGCCGTCGTAGTTCTCGACCCGGCCTTCCGGTAACAGCCGGTAGTACTGTCCTCCCGTCTCGGTCGGGTCGCGCCGCACCATAAGGCGTGGGTCTTGTGAACAGGGTTTCCAGGGGCCGTTAGGATCTGCAATGCGCATCATGAGCATACGGCCATCGCCGTCGACATCCTCTACTGCGAGGCCACCGATCGGATCCTCTTCGTAGGGATAGGGACGCGTGCTCGAACGAATGTACTTCGGCCTATCCGCCAATGCCCACTCTGCCCCGTCCGGGTTCACACGGGGCACAATATAGTAGGCCCGCGTGTCGAGTGCTCGCGTGATGTCTTTGTCATCGCCATATCCAGTCACGAGGAAGTTGAGAAAGTAGAGGCAAGCGGTCGAGGGCGAAACCTCAGTTGCGTGGATGTTCCCGTCGATCCAGAAAGCCGGCTTCTCATCGCCGGGTCCGGTTGCAGTATTGGTGACCGTGACCAACCAGATATCACGGCCCTCGTGGCTCTTGCCGATGCTGTCAAGACGCACCAGATGAGGGTATTCCTCAGCGAACGCCTCTAGATGCCGTGTCAGGTCGTCGTAGCGGTAGAAGGTATCGAAGCGAACGTCAGGCATTGTGATGCTCCTCCAGGATAGATTGATCGCGGGATATCACTCATCATAGCCGAGAACCGTTACGCCCGGCCGATTGCCACGCAGAACACGTTGCACCGCTCGGAGCAGCGCCCCTTCCTGCTCATAGCCTTGCTCGGAGAGCTCGCTGAGCCCCAGATAGATGGTGCGCCGGCACCTCCGAACCAGCCCAAGGACAAGGCTGCCCATCGTGCGTTGGCGCAACGCGTATTCGTCGGCGTCGGTCCATACCTTGCCACCCGGCCATCGACGGCTGAGAACATAGGGATGCGTCAGCGGTTGGTAGAGCCGCTCCCACCATCCTTGCCCTCCTACGTTGAGCCAAAACTGCACGTCAACCGGGCGGTTATTGAGCAGGAACGTATAGGCGGGCGCGAGCAACACGGCCTCTCCGGTTACCTCCCGCCACGGCTGCAGGTACTGCGCCGCGATCACACCATCGCGGACCATCGCCAGATACTCCTCCCCCAGCGATCGCCCCGCCGGTAACTCCGGCGCGATCCAACGGAACTTCTGCACGGACTCGATCAAGGTCGCCGCGACGCGCCCGGCGTCAAGATCGCGGTGAAATCCGAACCCTGACTGGGATAGAACCTCGCCAAACAGACGGGCAAGGAAATGATCGAACGGCGCCTCACCGGCCTCCGCGTAAGCACTCAGCCAGTTGCGGAGTCCTTCGTAGCGCCCCCCCAGCACATATGTGACCCGCTGCTGCATATCAGCCTTGATGCCATCGAAGGGCGCGAGCTCCGGCTGCCCATCCCGTGATCGGTAGACGATCTGCGCCAGGAGCTGTGCCCGCACCAGGTCAAGATCGGCGATCGCATGCATCAGCGCTTGGGCCACGTCAAACTTCGACGGAATGACCCCCCAGCCCGGATGTGCCAGCGCCGCCAATGTCAGCAGGGTGCGTGTTGCGGGCTCATCACGTAGCGCGCGCGAGGGGCGATGCGAGCGCACGGGAATGCCAGATTGGGTGAGGCGATGTGTCAGTGAGAATCGGAGCGCGTCGGTAAGAAACGGGGCCAGAACAACGATCTCGCCCGGACGAACGTCCTCGGTGTGGATCAGGTCATGGATCTGTTCGGCTACCCAGTCGAGCATCTGCGGGTGATACCGGTGGTTCTGGAAACGCAAAGCCTCGCGGCAGTCGGCGTTCTCGGCAGATGACAACCCATCGGCTGCAGGCGCATCCTCGAGCTCGTCTCCTGCCCCGGGAGCGATCGCCATCTCGCCGTCAGCGGCGCTCCCCTCCTGAGATGCGACCGGCCTGAGTGCATCTGCTAGAGCGCCACCCAAGCTGGCCATGGATGGGCACATAACGAAGGAGCGTGTGAGCACGTAGACATCATCACACAGATCGCGCAGCATCCTGGCGCTCGCTGGGTCCGCCCCCAGGAAGCTGCGATAGCCCGCGCCCTCATCAAAGATCACCAGGGCTGAGTCGGCCTCCGCCACCCACGTGTAGATCAGGTCGTGCGCTACCGGCGTATCCTCCTCCACATTGTCCACGATCAGGTGTCGGAACGTCTGAAGAAGGTGATCGCGGCACAGCGGCTCTTGCCATAAGTGATCCACCAGGACGCTCATCTGGAGCGAGAAGTCCAGCAGATTGTGCTCCAGGCAGTAGTTCCGGAAACGAAGGGCACAGACTTGGGCTTGATCGTAGACTCGGGCCTGGGCTAACTCTCCCATCCACGCGCTCTTGAGCCGCTCCGCAATCTGTGATGGGGGAAAGCCAACGACCGCCGCCTTGTTCAGGTTGTCGATGATCTGGCTGTAGAGGCGGTTGCGATCGATCGTGATGGATTCGAAGTAACCCTCGCTTTCGACCAACGGCCTGACCACTCGGGCCATATAGTACTGGGCGGTCTCCAGGGTCAAAAACACCGGCCGCTCGACTGGTCTGCCGAACCCCGCCTCTTCAGCCACAAGAGGCCAGAACAGATCGATCATCCTGCGGGCTAGGCCACCGATCGTCGCGATCTCCACTGTTCCGCCGGGTGGGACCCCTGGCTGCAAAAGTGCGTCGTGGTACGCTTGCGCCAACGTCCGTTGGGGGACCAACACGAGCAACCGCTCGGCAGGCACACCGGTCGATAGCAGGTGCAGCAACCGATTGACGCCCACCGTGGTCTTCCCGGTACCGGCGACCCCTCCCAGAAAGATCTTCCGCAGGGCAGGGGCGCGAACCACACGGGCCTGTTGAGATGTCAAGTCAATATCATTCATCTGCACCCATTTCGCCATCGGCAACAGAACGGCTGTTCCATATTCTACTCGGTTCCCGGCTGCGCGACAAGTCAAGGTGCGGCTGACAGACAGTTGCGTCTCTGCTGGTGACGCGATACAATCAGCCGCACGCCGACCAAACAGACAAGGAAGAGGACCTATGCCTACAGAGACGATGACCCCAAAAGAGCGCTGGTTGGCGGTGCTTCGCCGCCAGCAGCCTGACCGCCTGCCAATGGATTACTGGGCAACCCCTGAAGCGACGTCGAAGCTGATGCGGCACCTGGGCTGCGAGAGCGTAGACGAGGTCTACGCACGGCTGCATATCGACCCGCTGGTGACAGTCGGACCCGCCTACGTTGGCCCTCCGCTAGCGCCCAACGCGGACCTATATGGTTGCCAGCACCGAGACGTTGACTACGGCACCGGCGTCTATCGCGAGTGCACCTACCATCCTCTCGCGAGCTTCAGCACCGTGGAGGAGATCCAAGACCACTACACATGGCCAACAGCGGATTGGTTCGACTACACCGTGATCCCTATGCAAGTCGCGGGTAGGGACGACTACCCTGTCCGTGGCGGCGGGTCCGAACCTTTCCTCACCTATTGCCAACTGCGCGGCCTGGAACAGGGCTTTATGGACCTGGTGGAGCATCCCGAGATGGTGCACTACTGTCTGGATCAGCTCTTCGACTTCTGCTATGAGAACACTACCCGTATCTATGAGGCGATCCCTGGCCAGGTGAACGTCTCATACGTCGCCGAGGACATGGGGTCGCAGGAATCTCTGCTCTTTTCCCCTCGGCAGATCCGCGAGTTCCTGATCCCGCGTATGAAGCGCATGATCGACCTGGCACACGGCGCCGGCGCCTATGTGTTCTTTCACAGCGATGGCGCTGTGCGCAAGATCATCCCCGACATGATCGCGGCCGGCATCGACGTACTCAATCCCATACAGTGGCGTTGCGCGGGGATGGACCGCGAAGGGCTCAAGCGCGACTTCGGAGACCATATCCTCTTCCACGGTGGCGTCGACAACCAGCAGACGCTGCCTTTCGGCACAGTGGACGATGTGCGCGCCGAGGTGAGGTACAACATCGAGGTCCTGGGGCAAGACGGCGGGTACATCATCGCCCCCTGTCACAACATCCAGGCGAACACGCCTCCCGAGAACATCGTCGCGATGTACGAGACAGGCTACGAGTACGGCTGGCAATAACGCACGGCGTGCCACCAGGAGCTAGGGTGCTGCGGCAGCGATCGCTGCCGCAGCGCCCTTCTGCACATTTGTGGAGATATGCCGGCCCATTGGCGCGGCCCAATCTACGCCTGGTTGTGGAAGTAGAGATCCCAGTCCAGATACGTCTCCAGGGCCTCGCCCAGCACAGAGCCGACGTGCCCGCGCGTTATGGCAGTGTGATGCTCGAAGCCGTTGCGGCACATATAGTGCAGCAACCGCTGGAGCCCCGGAACCCTCAACACGGCAGAGCCTCCCTGGAAGCGTCCGACCGGATCGTCGGTGATCTCGCCCTCCCCAAGGTAGGCTTTGATCAGACCCATGTTGTCATCGGTCGACACCCGTAAGAACGTCATCGGACCGGCAGCGGCCTGTCCCTTGATCGCCCCGAAGCACCGATCGGGCCCCAATGTAGCGCCCAGCACATCGAGGTTGGACACCTCAACCTCGGCCTGCATGAAGCTCTTGGGGAAGTTGCTGCAGTGCGTGTTGATACACATATCGCGATCGTCACCGTAGTTGTTGTTCCAGTCCTGAAACGCGGGGGGGTTCCCCGAGGCCAGAAGCAGCGCGTACATCGAGACGGCGCCCATCACATCGACCTCGCACGCACTGGGCAGCAGGCGATCGCCCATCATCGCCATCGAAAGACATGAAGCGCATCCGTAGTTCTTCTGCAGGGAGTCCCAGCACTCAACGGCACTCGCATCGCATTCGTTCTCATCCATCCAGCGATCGATGGTCACAGATAGCTTGGCCTGTTTGAGCACGTTCTGGTCGGGAATCGTGGGCGGGATGGTGCCATAGGCACGAACCTTCTCCAGCATCCCCTGGACCGCCGGCTCGTCGTCTCTGAGGGCTTGTGCCCCGAAGATGATCTCGGAGAGGTCAACGGGCACCACTGTGATGCCCGCAGCCTGGAGCAACTTCTCGCTGAAGCGGACAGTCTGAAAGGCCGCGGGGCGTGCACCAATCGCGCCGATGCGTGCGTGACGTAGACCATTGACGACCCGGCAGACCCGCGCGAAGAAGTCCAGGTCCTTGGTGAATTCAGGGCTGTCGATCGCATAGGTATGATAGGTTGTGTTGGTGAAAGGAATCCCGTACTGATAGAGGTTGTTGCACACCGAAAGCTTGCCGCAGAACGCGTCCCGGCGCTCGGCCACCGTCAACTTGTCCAGCTCGTCGTCACATGCCTGCACCAGAACGGGCACATTCAGCCTGGATAGATCCAGGGCCTGCACGATCCCCAACTCATCGCCGAAATTCGGTAGGACCACGACCACGCCATCGATGCGATCCGCGTTCTCGTGGAACAGCGCCGCGGCCATCTTGGCATGCTCACGTGTTTCGATAGCACCACAAGGCGTCGCCTCTTCAGGCGTGATGACGTAGTCGTAGCTGCCGGCATCCAGAATAGCCAGAAGCTTGCGACGCACGTTGAGAGCCAATTCCGCGTTGAAGAACCCACGCGTCCCAACCATCAGCCCGAAACACGGCTTCTTCTCCATAATCCGCATTGCACACTCTCCTTCATCTGAATGAACGCAACGATCCGCACCCCTCCGCATTACGCTGATGCCGGCACCGCCAGAAGCGCCTCTATGTCGGGCGCAATGGTCCCGGGTTCCACGTTGGGTTCAAAGCGCTTGACGACCCGGCCCTCGCGATCGACCAGGAACTTCGTGAAGTTCCACTTGACCCTCTTCAACCCCAGGGCGCCCGGCGCCTCAGCCTTCAGGTAAGCGAAGAGCGGGTGCGTATCAGAGCCGTTGACGTCGATCTTGGCGAACATGGGGAAGGTCACGCCGTAGTTGACCTGGCAGAACTGCGCGATCTCGGTGCCGTCTCCTGGCTCCTGATTCATGAACTGATTGCAGGGAAAACCGAGGACCTCGAACCCCCGCTCATGGTATCGCTCGTAGAGCGCTTGGAGGTCAGCGTATTGCGGGGTGAATCCACACTTGCTAGCAGTGTTCACGATCAGCAGGACCCGCCCCCTGAAGTCAGAGAGCGACTTCGGAAATCCCATAATCGTGTCCGCCTCAAAGTCGTACACACTTGCCATCTCTGAGTTCCCTCCCTTGGCTAATGGTTAGCCTTACCCTATCAGCTGTCACGGTGTCGCGGGCAATGCCATCACCAACACACAGTCCCACCGAATCACCGATTCACGCATACCACGACGCACCGGGCGTCCAGAAGGCCGTTGGAGCTAGGCGCCTCGCGTGGGATCGGCGCTCAACTCGGGCGCGAAGGCCGTATGCTTGGCCGGATCAAGTTCCATGCCAGCCTTTCGTAACGCGTCCCGAAGCTGCTCCAAGTCAACATCGCGAACGCCACTTCCGCCCGCGCCGACGACAAGCGCTGCTGCCGTGCCAGCAGCTTGCCCCATCGCGCAGCACGTGGGCGTCATCCGGTAACTGCTCTGCGCCACCTGATCACCGCTAATGCACTTCCCTGCGACCAACAGGTTCGCCAGCCCGCGTGCAGTCAGACATCGATAGGGGATGGCATAGGGCTCGACTCGGTGGCGCCAGCCGCCGTGTCCGGGCTTGGTGAGGCTATGGAAGTCGATCTGGCAGGTCGCGACGGCAACACCGTCGCTGAAGTCGTGCGGTCGGTCACCCGTGATATCGGCTTCCGTGAGCACATAGTCGCCAACGACTCGCCGTCCCTCACGGATGCCGATCCGTGCTCCGCTGCTGCACAGGGCGTGAGTGGGGAACCGCGTCCTTTGTAGATAGTGGAGAATGCGGACCAACTGCCGGCGCGCCTCGCGCTCCGCATGACTCAAACTCATGGGGTCGGTCGGATCGTGGCCCATCACCTTGGTCATATTGCAGTATACGCGCCCGTCGGGCAACCTCCGTCCCCCGTGCAGCCCCGGCAAGTCATCAGCGGTCTCTATTGGGAGCAGGCCCCGGGGCAGGTAGGGTTCCACTGGACTGCCCGTATCCTGCAAGATGAAGGTCAGGCTCATATGGAGCGTTCTTCCCGTCTCAAGATGCCCCCGCATGGTTTCTGCGCCCGCCAACCATGCCAGGTCGCCCTCACCGGTGGCATCGATGAAGACCGTACCCTCGATGTCGATTGCGTGGCTTGCTGCCACGGCGCGCACCTGAGTGATGCGCGCGTCCGTCACAGCAGCGTCGACTACACTTGTGTGGAACAGGATATCGACCCCGGACTCCTCGGCCATCAGCTGCCAGGCGATCTTCGTGTACTCCGGATTGTAGAAACGCCCAAAGCGCGCCCCGAAGCGCTCGAGCTCCCCAACGAGCTGCGCCCAGATATCGCCCAGGCCTTCGAGTCCGGCGAACCACTCGTTGACACCGCCCGTCGTGGACGTTCCTCCCAGCGCATTGGCCTCCTCCAGAAGCAGTACCCGCTGCCCTGCGCGAGCCGCTGCAATCGCCGCAGCCGCACCGGCTGTGCCTCCACCCGCCACCACGACGTCAGGGCGATAACTCAGCGCGATCGTGTGCATGGGACCCTCCTACAGGTTAACCGTGTAAATCGCCATTTCTGTCTCGTGTGTCACTAGAGCCTGTGAAGCAGCTCCCGCAGCGACGGGTAGAGCTCACGATAGAGGGCGTAGCGCTCATCATAACACGCGGTGCTCCGAGGGTCTGGCTCGAATCTACGCCGAAGGCGCGCGCCCTCGAGAGCCGCAGTCGCAACGCTTTTGAAACAGCCCGCGCCATAGCCTGCGAGGAGCGCTGCCCCCCAACACGCGGCGTCGGTCACCACCGGTGCAACAACGGGAATCCCGGTGATGTCGGCCTTCAGCTGCAACCACAGGTCGGAGCGTGCCCCGCCGCCGATGGCGCGCAGTTCTTCGATGAGTACGCCGCCATCGCGCAGAAGGTCCAGGTTAGTGCGCAGCTCGAAGGCTAGACCCTCCAGAATCGCCTTTGCCACTTCGACCTTGGTCGTGCCGAAGGTCAGCCCCAGAATGGCCCCCTTCGATGCCGTATCAAATACCGGTGTGCCGCTGCCTGCGAAATGCGGGAGCAGCAGCAGCCCGGTGGGCTCCGGCCCTGCGCCCGCAAGCAACAGATCGTAGGCGTCGGGCACCGGCTCATCCACCTTACGGGCTGCGCTCTTCCGCGCTAGCGCGTGGGCCTTGGCGATCTCCTCGCGGCCAAATGTGTCGCGGAACCAGCGCAGCAACAGACCCCCACTGTGGTTAAGCGTCATCGCCAAATAGAGTCCTGGTGCCGTGTGTGCATAGATCGAAATGTTGCCTTCATAGAGAGCGCGGCTCAACACAGGCTCGTCCAGGGCAACCTCCACGACCTCCGCCGTCCCGGTGGAAACCACCGCGTCTCCTGGGCTGACCAAGCCTGCGCCCAAGGCTCCGCAAGCCTGATCGTGCCCTCCTGTGACGACGAGCGGGGGCCTCGCGAAGCCCAGCCCAGCGGCTACACCCGAAGCCATCGGACCGACGACGTGCCCCGAGGGCCGTACGTCGGCCAGGCGTGAAAGCTCGAGTTCGAGTGCATTCAGGACCACGTCAGACCAACGGTCCGCACGTAGGTCAAAGAGCTGTGTGCGCGACGCCAGGCAGCGGCTGATAACCGGGCGACCGGTCATCTTGCCAATGATGAAGTCTTCGTAGAGGAGAAACCGGTCTGCACGGGCCCACGCCTCCGGATCGTGCTCCCGGAGCCACACGAGCTTCGGCAGCGTGTTGATCGTATGCACGGGCATTCCGGTAACCTCGAACAGCCGTCGCGAGCCAATCTCTTGCCGCAGCCAGTCGTTCTGCGATTCCGTGCGCGTGTCCATGCCCAGGATGGCGGGCCGCAGTGCGCAACCTGCCTCGTCCACCGGAATGACCGCCTCGCCCTGCACGGAAAGACCAATTGCCCCGATATCCTGACTGCACGACCACTCCGCCGTGGTCGCCGCGATGACCTCGCGGAGTACATCCTGCGCCAGTCGCCAGACCAACTCGGCGTCCTGCTCAGCCCAAGAGGGGTGAGGCATGAGAACGTTGTACTCGCGGCTGGCAGTCGCGACGAGCGTGCCACCCTCATCGAAGACCGCGGCCTTGCAGCCGGTTGTCCCGATATCCAGCCCTATCAGTCGCATTGCCCCTCCCTCCCAGACTCAGCCGTCCAGGTCGGGACCAATCACAGAGCATCCACAGCACGCAACAAGGCTATGCCGCTCAACGCACCAGCCATCCAGCGGTCCTGGATTCGCCGCAGCGCTAGCACGATTGAGGGCTCGTGCAACGCTACATCATCGTAGGTGATCGGTGTGTCCATCGGCACCGGTCGAACCAGCCGGGCGGCCTTTGCCAACCCGACAGGCAGCAGCCGTTCGGCAGCGGCAACCTCATAGCGATCGATTGAGCTGTAGTACGTCGTGCCGCCAATCCCGTCCAACACATCGCCGGCTTGCAGGTCCTGCTTGGCCACAGCAAAGCACTCGGAGATGAGCCTGTCGAGGGGAGCCATATTCGATCGCCCCCAGATCTCGAGCATTGCGCACGTTAGGGGCACCTCAATGCTGCACAGATGATAGGGGCGAAAGAAGGTGTAGTGGGGGCCTTTGCCCATATCGCGCAGCACCATCGCCTCCCTAAGCCGAGGGTGGTCCGTGCGCACGATCAGGAAGACGCCCGGGGCGACTTTCCCCACACCGTAGTCCACCACCCCCACCCGGCTCAGGATGCCGCCATCCTCCTTGAGGCGATAGACCTGTTCCAGGATGTCGCGATGCGTCACCGGGCCATGCATTCCCCGCACGTCCGGCACCAGGCCTGTCGCGTTGGAGACCGCAGCCATCTCCACCATCGTCTTGCTGCCATCTACAAACTCGATCAGCATCGTCGGGGTCAGGCCCCGACGGGCAGCCTCCCTGGCCCAGGTTTCGTCGGTCGGCTTCGCATGGCGGTCCAGGGGGTTGTTCTTCCCCTTACCTGCCGCTACAACCGTGAACCCCAAGGCCTCAGCGAAGTCGAACAACTCCTTGCACGCCGCCGGCTCGTCGCCTGCCGCCAGCGCGTAGAGAACCCCCTTCTGCTCCGCGTACCATCGCAGCAGCGGGCCAACCGTGATGTCCGTTTCCACGTTCATCATAGCCAGGTGATGTCCGCTACGCACCGCCTGCAGCGCCGCGCGCGAGCCGATCTCGGGGACGCCCGTGGCCTCCAGCAGCACATCGATTTCCTTCATATCGGCGACTACGCGGTAGTCTGTCGTGAACACACGCTTCCCCGCCCGCACCGCGAAATCCCCATCTGCGGGCGTTTGAACGGCGACGACCTCTGCATCGACCCTTGCGATGGCATAGGCCTCGCGTGCCCGCTGCAGATCGATATCGGCGGTGGCCACTACGTCGACGCCGGGCATCACGGTGGTCTCTGCCACGACATCGGTGCCCATCTGACCCGCCCCCACCAGGCCAATCCTCACTGGCCTGCCTGCATCTTCCCGTGCCTTCAGTTCGGCGTTCAGACCTATCATCGGTATCCCCCCTCAGCCCGGCTAGGGTGTAATGACGACCTTCAGCCCCTCACCCGTTGCCGCCACGTCAAAAGCCTCGGCGATCCGCTCGAGCGGGAACGTGTGCGTGATCAGCTTGTCAGCCGGTACGAGTCCTCGGCTCAGCACGTCCAGAGCCAGCGCGTGCATCGTTGGGTGATACGAGAACGCCCCAATAACTGTGATCTCGCCATAGTGCACCCGGTTGCCGTCGAAAGTGGTCATCGGTTTGGCCTTCGGTAACCCGCCGAAAAGCACGACCCGCCCATTCTTGCGCACCGCCTCGACCGCCTGGGCCTGCGTCGCAGCCACAGGATTGGCGCATATCACAATGTCGGCGCCACGGCCTTCGGTCAGCTCGCGCACACGCGCCACGAAATCCTCTTCAGCCGGGTTGATCGTGGCATCGGGTCGGAAGCGCTGTGCCAGCGCCAGACGCGTTTCACTCGGTTCCGAGATGATGACCCGTGCTCCCCGCGCCCGCGCAATCGCGATGTGCAGACAGCCAATCGGCCCGGCTCCCATCACAGCGACCGTGTCGTCGAGCGTTGTCTGTGCTCTCTCGTGACACGCCAGCACCGAACTCATAGGCTCTGCGAGCGCGGCATGCAGGCTGGAGAGGCTCTCCGGCATAGGGTGAACAATACCCAATGTCAACACCTCGTGGGTCAACGCCAGCTTCTCGGCGAACCCCCCTGGGTATCCCGGGCTGATGCCGAGAAAGTGCAGACCATCACAAAGGTTGAACATTCCCCGCCGGCAGTAGTAACAGGTGCCGCAGTGGATATCGGGCGCGACGGCCAGCCTGTCACCCACGGCGATGCCTGTTAGCCGGTGGCCCACCTCGATCACGGTGCCGGCGATTTCGTGACCCGCTACGATCCCCGGCATGCCCTCAAAACTCCCAGCCCCTGGGGGCGGCCCTTCGTGCCACCGGCGAAGATCCGAGCCGCAGAGCCCACACGCCTCAACCGACAGGACAAGACCGTCCTCGGGCACAGCTGGGTCCGGGACCTCCCGCAACTCGTGACACCTCTCCCCTACCAGAAATGCTGCCTTCATAAGTATCCCCTTTCCAAATCCCTTGCTAGCTACACGCCAGCGAGCCTCTCCAGGCAGCGCTATGCCTCTGCTCTGCCGGTGTCGATACGTTCGAGCGCCAGCCGCTTGCCCACCGCCCCGCCAGGATGGGTGTCACCGAAGGACTCCTTCGAGTAGTCCCGCAGCTCCAGTAGTAGAACGCATAGCACGTCGCCGGCAGCGCAGTTCACCAGCGAGCTGCCCGTCGCCACCATCCCATAGGGATCGACGTCGCCGTCGGCATGCACAAGATAGACCGCATCGCTCTTTCGCGCCAACGGAGATTCTGGATCTTCGGTCTGAGCGATGACAACAGCCCCCCGGCGCCGCGCGATGTCTACCAACTGGTTAACCTCGGCGCTGTGCCCACCCTTGGAAATCACATAGAGGACATCGCCTTCCTTGACGGCTCCCGATCCGCCGTGCAACGCATCGCCTGCATCCAGACATAGCGCCGGCGTTCCCGAGCACGACATGAGATGGGCCAGACGCTGAGCTACCGCGTGGGAAGTACCCGCGCCAGTTACGAGCACATGCCCACGGCACTCGTACAGAAGCCGAACCACCCCAACCAACGAATCGTCCAACTGCGCGGCAAGCCCGCGCACAGCTGCAGCCTCTCGCTCGAGAACATCGACTGCGCGGGCGACCAATTTCTCGGCCGACATAGTCTCCATAGCGGTTTTCCTCCGGACGATCAGGACTTCAGCAGGGTTTCGCCCGTAGCTTGGTCGGTCACGAGGACGTCAAGCAGACCGGCATTGAGCACGGCGCGGATGACCCTGCGCTTCACGACACCCCCTGCCACGCCGATGACCCGTGGGATGGCGGCCAACTGCTCCAGCGTCAGCCCGACGATGCGTTGGTCCAGCTCGAGGTCGACGGGCGTTCCCTCCGCGCCTATGTAGCGCAACAGGACATCCCCGACGGCTCCAGCCCTTTCGAGCGCCTCTAGATCGGCCGGCGTGATGATTCTGCCGTCTCGTAGCAACACCGAGGCCGCTGTCGGCACGCCGAGCCCAACAACGGCGACGTCAGCATGGGCCGCAAGCGTCAGTACCTCCGAGATCTGGTAGTCGGCACGCAGGGCGTTCGCTGCCGCCACCGAGGAGACGATGCCCGGCGCCGGCATCAGCCGCAGGCGAGCATTGAGCTTCTGCGCAGCCCGGCGCGCCAACTCCGCAGAGTGCTCGAGCTCGCCAACCGGCCCCAGCCCACCGTTCAACTGCACCACCGTCGCCTCCGACAACGGATGCACCGGCAGCGCGTCGACCATGGCCAGGACCGTACGTCCCCAGGCCAGCCCAATCGTGTCCCCATCGCTCACGCACCTCAGCAGGCACCCTGCTGCCGCTGGACCGAGTTCGGTTGCGACCCGATCAGAGTCGGTCTCGTCACTGACTGCAACCAGCACCGCCTCCTCCAGCCCATACCGCGCCTCTAGCTCCTGCTCGACTTCCGTGATGCCCCCACTCGGCGGCACTAGCGTGATGTTGACGATGTGTGCGTCACGCGCCCGCTGTAGAAGGCGTGATACTTTGGGCCGCGAAAGGCCAAATCGCCGGGCGACCTCCTGCTGAGTTTGCCCGTCCACGTAATAGGCTTGTGCGATTCGATAGAGTAGCCGGTGTTCTTCCCAATCGATATGCACGGGTCTCCGCCGTATCTTTTCTGCCGTCGGTGAACGAATGTGCGGTTATGCGCATCTGTTCACGACACTATCACAGAGCGGAGCTGTGTCAAGCAGATACGCCTTGTCGCGCCACGCACGGGCACGCCACCGGTTGGTTACGCGCATGCCTCAGCGCGGTGGCTTTGCTAGCCGTAGTGAATGCTGTACACTGGGCGACAGGCTGCTGTCCGGGGCGATGTTGTCGCCCAATGCGGTTCGAGGAGGCATGCTGGCTATGAGACCCATCACATTTGACAGAGTGTGCTACTCGGTCGATGGTCGTCCTTTCTACCTCAACGCAGGCGAGTTCCATTACTTTCGCGTTCCCAAGACCGACTGGCGCCGACGAATGGAGCTCTTCAAAGAGGCCGGCGGCAACTGCTTGGCCACTTACATCCCCTGGCTCATTCACGAGCCAGAAGAAGGTGCCTTCGTCTTCGACGCTGGCAACGGCGTGACCGATCTCGAGGGGTTCCTCCGCCTTGCTGAGGAGATGGGTCTTTACGTCATTGCGCGTCCGGGCCCATACCAATACTCCGAGCTCATCTACGGTGGGCTTCCTGGGTGGCTCTTCGACCGCTACCCGGAGGTCCAAGCCCGCACGCTGGAGGGCCAACCGTTTGGGCTACCATCGGTCTCGTACCTCCACCCTACGTTTCTCGCGAAGGTGCGCAACTGGTTCAGCGCTGTCTGCCCCATCCTTACACGCCATACCGTCAACCAGGGTGGGCCCATCGCCTTCACACAGATCGATAACGAGCTGATGGGCATCCACATCTGGTTTGGCGGCTTGGATTACCATCCGGATGCCATGGGGATTGGAGATCATCAGGGGCGCTATCCGCGATTCCTTAGCGAGCGCTACGGTGACATTGCCCATCTCAACGCAAGGTATGGCACAGCGTATGGCAGCTTCACAGACGTGATGCCCCTCGCCCCGCACAAAGCATCAGGGGAGCTTGAATCGGTTCGCCGCCTTCGCGACTATTTCGACTTCTACCGTGCGGCGACCACTGAATATGCGATAGAGCTCGCTACAATGCTGCGCGAGCTTGGCATCGACACCCCGCTTCTGCACAACTCCGCCAACCCCAACATGAACGCCTATTTCGTGGAGATGACACGAGCGTTGGGCGACGGGTTCCTCTTGGGCTCAGACCACTACTACAACCTGAGCCAGAGCTGGCCCCAGAACAACCCCACGCCCCAATATGCACGCAACATCTTCGTATCGAACGAGCAACTGCGGCTCTTGGGCTTTCCACCGACGGTCCTGGAACTTCCCAGCGGCAGCGCGTCGGATTGGCCACCCATTACGCCGGGAGATGCCAAAGCCTGCTACATGCTGAACCTTGCTTACGGCATGAAGGGCCACAACTACTACGTCTTCACGGGCGGCCCAAATCCCCCTGGTGTAGGTGAGACGACCGACTTGTACGACTACGGAGCACCCATCGGCCCACACGGCAGGGTTCGAGCGCTCTACCACACACAGGCCGAAATCGGTGCCTTCATCGCAGATCACCCGTGGCTGGTCCAGGCGGTGGGAGCCCATGACTGCCGCATCGGGCTCAGCTTCGAGCATGCCCGGGCCGACCGTTACTGGCGTGATCGCGGACCACTGCTATTCACACCAGCCGATGCCTGGCGCTTCACGCTCGAGGGCCTCATCACCACTGCTTTTTGCGCCAGTCTCAGTCCCCAATGCATCGACCTCGATGCCGATGACTGGGTCGCGGATACCACAACCCCTGTTCTGATCGCGTGTGCCGAGGTTATGCCCAGAGCTCAGCAGCATCGCATCGTCCGCTTTCTTCAAGGAGGGGGCCGACTCCTGATCGGCCCGGTGCTGCCGCGTCTGGATGAGGATTTCGACCCGTGCACGGTGCTCCGCGACCATCTCGGCGGCCCCGATATGCGCCGGGGTACGGAGCCCGTGATGCGTGTCGTGGTTGAGGGGCAGGCCGGCGACGTCAGGAACGTGCTCAAGAACGAGGTCTTCTTCACCGACACGCCTCCGCAGGACGCGACCACCGTGGGGTATGACGAACTGACGGCGCGCCCGCTCGCATGGGAACTCACTACGACCGGAGGCGGGCGCGTCATCGTGCTGGGATTGGCCTGGGACTACCGCAAGCACGAACAGGTGCGGGCGCTGCTGGCTCTCCTGGAGCGGCTCGACCTGAAGCAGGCTGTCATTTCGTCGAATCCCAACATCTGGACATCCCTGCGGTTCGACGGTGATCACGCTGTGCTCTTCCTGGCTAACCTCTTCACCTCACCCATGAGCACGAATATCACCTACCGCACCGCCTACGGAGGCCTGGTCGACTTGGGTCTGAGCCGGGTCCCGGCGATGACCGTAGAGGCCGTGGATGTCACATGCTAACACGCACACCAACTACCGAAAGGAGCGACGTCTCGATGATGATGAAGGCTGCGGTTATCGAAAAGGTCGGCGACCTAGTTGTCCGGGACGTCCCCAAGCCACAGGTTGGGGACTATGATGTGCTCTGCGAGCTCCTGTATGGTGCCACGTGCACCGGGACAGATCAGCATCTGATTGGAGGTCGCTTCCCGTGGCCCGTGACTTACCCTACTATTTTGGGTCACGAGAGCGTCGGCAGGGCAGTGGAACTCGGATCCAAAGTCCGCCACTTCCGCGTGGGCGACGTGATCTCGCGCGTTGGCACGCCAGCGGCGCCTGATGGCTCCTACGCCGTGAACTGGGGCGGATTCGCCGAGTTCGGCATTGCCAGAGATCATTGGGCGATGCGCGCAGATGGGCTCCCCCCCTCGGCCTGGCGTTCGTATCGCGTCAACCAAGTCATCCCGCCCTCGATCGATCCTCGAGCCGCCACGATGATCATCACGTGGCGTGAAACCCTGAGTTACTTCAACCGCATGGGCGCGCAACGTGGAGACAGCGTCCTTGTCGTCGGGTCTGGCGGCAACGGATTGGCCTTCACTGTCCACGCGTCCAACGCTGGGGCATCGCAGGTAGTCGTCGTGGGCAGCGACAGCCGACGGGCGGCAGGGCAGGCAGCCGGCGCACATGCCTACGTGGACTACAGAGCTGCCGACCTCAATGAACAACTGAGCGCCTTGCAGCCCGGCGGTTTCGACTTCATCATCGACTCGGTGGGACAGTCCGACTCGGCGGACAACGTCTTGCCCTTCTTGCGCGCCGGCGGCATCGTGGGGATCTACGGAGTTGATGACTACTCTGCGTGCCGCATCCGACCCCACAGGGCGCGCGGCACCTTCACGATCTTCAGCGGCGGCTACGACGAGGCAGAGACTCACCACCAGGTCGTCGAGATGATCCTGGACGGTCGTCTCGACGCCAGGCTGTGGCTGGACATGGATCACGTGTATCCCCTGGACCAGATTGGCGCCGCCTTCGACGCCGTGCGCGACCGGCTGTTTGTCAAGGCCTTGGTGAAGCTATCCAACGGCTAGTGAGTGTGAGCTGCGTCAGGCTACATTAACTCAGGAGTGATTATGACCAAGAGGATCGCGCTCGTCGCATTCGACGGCGAACCCATGTGCTTTGTCCACGTCTTGCTCAATGCGCTCGATATGCACGACCGGGGTTATGATGTGAAACTCATCATCGAAGGCAGTGCGACGCGTGCAGCGAATCTGCTCAACGATCCGTCAGCGCAGTTTGCTCGCTTCTACGCCGACGTCAAAGAGAAGCAACTGATTGATTGTGTGTGCAGAGCGTGTGCCGCCAAGATGGGGGCACTACCAGGCATTGAAGATCAGGGGCTTCCCCTGTGCGGCGAAATGACCGGCCATCCCAGTCTCGCGCGCTATATCGACCAAGGCTACCAGATCATCACCTTCTAGCCCCAACGCCAAGGGCCCACCACGCAGCCCTGTTGGGATGTCCCGGTCCGGTCCCAGCTGGGTCCAACACCGGGGCAATCTCCGGGCGACGCGTGCAAAGTGGTTGACTTTTGACACGCATTGTGCTAAAGTCTACTTAATATCTGAGGGATGTATTGAGGCACCACAAGATGGTCTTTCTCGCGAACCGACAGCCTAAGCCGCAGCCTAACCAGCCATTGGGGCGGGGCGGTTGATGCTGTATCGCTAACCGAGAATCTGAACTAGATCAGCCAGCCTACCCGAAAGTAGGCTGGTTTTTTGTTTACCAGGCCGCCGATCGGTCCAGGAGCTTATCAGCCACTGCACAGCCTAAGGATGACCGGGGAGGAGAGGAATGTCCACGAAGACGAGTGCTGAATCAGCGGAAGCCGTTGCGGAAAGCGTCGCCCACGATTCCGGGGGTGACGTCAGGATCGGGCCCGTGCCTGTCTACGAGGGGTTGGCGGGCGTCGTCATCGCGAGGAGCGACATCTGTGAAGTGGATGGTGAACGTGGCACGCTGAGCTACCGGGGCTACGATGTCGGAGACTTGGCGTGTCACTCGACGTTCGAGGAGACGGCCTTCCTTCTGCTCCACGGCGAGCTTCCTACGCGCGCAGAATCGAAGGCCTTCTCGGCGAGCTTGGCGGCTGAGCGAGACATCGATGACACCATCTGGCGCATCCTCACCATCCTGCCGGATAACGTGGAGGCGATGGACGCGCTTCGCACAGCGATTTCTGTGCTGTCGTGTTACGATCCAGACAACGGCGACCGCTGTCGGACGTGCAACGTTCAAAAGGCCCAACGTCTGGTGGCGAAGTTTCCTACCATCGTCGCCAACTACTACCGGCACCAGCAGGGGCTGAGCAGGATTCACCCGAACCCCACCCTGGGCCACGCAGCCAATTTCCTCTACATGATCCACGGAGAGGTACCCACAGAGATGCAGGCCCAGTCGATGGATTTGGCGATGCTGCTGATGGCAGAGCACGGCTTCAACGCTTCGACTTTTGCCGCGCGCGTCACGGCTTCCACGCTCTCCGACATATACTCGGCAGTGACAACAGCCCTCAGCACGCTCAAGGGGCCGCTGCACGGCGGCGCGAACCGGCGCGCGATGGAGATGATGCTGAGGATCGATTCAGCCGACGAGGCGGAGGCCTATGTGGATAGCGCCTTGGCGCGCAAGCAACGGATCATGGGATTCGGACACCGTGTCTACAGGAGCGCAGCCGACCCGAGGTCCGCGTATCTGCGCGGCCGGCTCTACGAGCTGTGCGCAGAGCTAGGCGACTTTCATTTCTACGACCTGGCTACGGCGATCGCCGAGGCCGTCGAAGCCAGAAAGGGACTCTACCCCAACGTGGATTTCTACGCAGCGCCTGTGCTCTATCTTCTGGGTGTTCCGCTCGAGCTGTTCGTGCCAGTTTTCGCTATCAGCCGGATTCCGGGCTGGTCCGCCCACATCATGGAGCAGTACGACCACAACCGGCTCATCCGCCCGCTATCGGCGTATGACGGCCCAGGCAACCGGCCCTATATACCAGTTGAGGATCGCTAGGACCGGCTCCCCCGCGGCTTGCACATACGTTGCATCCGTCGGATACTGGAATCCAAGGCAGGTCTCGTAGCGAGAGCAGAGGAGATAATGGGAAGAACACTGACCACAAAGATCATCGAAGATCACCTGGTGGAGGGCACGATCAAGCCAGGTGCGGAGATAGGCATTCGCATCGATCACACCTTGACACAGGACGCGACCGGCACGATGGCATGGCTGGAGTTTGAGGCCATGGACCTCCCCCGTGTGCGGGTGGAGAGAGCCGTAAGCTACGTCGACCACAACATGCTGCAAGGCGACTACCGTAACGCGGATGACCACCGGTACCTGCAGAGCGCTGCTGCCCGTTACGGTGCCTACTTCTCACGGCCCGGCAACGGCATCTGCCACCAGGTGCAACTCGAACGTTTCAGCGTGCCCGGCAAGACCTTGTTGGGATCGGACAGCCACACGCCCAACGCCGGTGGTGTCGGGACCCTTGCGATTGGGGCTGGCGGTCTCGACGTCGCCATCGCGATGGGCGGTGGCCCCTTCTACACGACGATGCCTATGGTCTTGGGAGTCAGACTTGTCGGTCAGCTTGCGCCTTGGGCTACCGCCAAGGATGTCATCCTGGAGATTCTGCGCCGCCTCTCAGTGAAAGGCGGCGTCGGAAAGGTCATCGAGTACTACGGGCCCGGCGTCGCGAGCCTATCCGTCGAGGAGCGCGCCCACGTTTGCAACATGGGCGCCGAAGTGGGCGCGACCTCATCGATCTTTCCGAGCGACGATGAGACCCGCCGCTATCTAACCGCGCAGGATCGCGCTGCCGACTGGATCGCTCTGGCAGCCGATCCCGATGCCAGCTATGACGAAACCATCGAACTGGACCTCGGTGCCCTGGTTCCGCTGATCGCGCTGCCCTCCATGCCGGACCGCGTCGTTCCGGTCAGCGATGTCGCCGGCACACCGGTCGCCCAAGTCTGCGTCGGCTCGTGCGAGAACTCCTCATATGAGGATCTGATGCGAGTTGCGACCATTCTCAAGGGGAAACAAGTGCACTCCGATGTCAGCCTGACCATCACCCCAGGAAGTAAACAAGTGTACACGATGATTGCGGAGAATGGTGCCCTCGCCGACATGATCGCCGCAGGAGCCCGTATGCTTGAGTCGGCGTGTGGTCCTTGTCTGGGTATGGGTCAGGCGCCCGCAACGGGCGTGGCCTCCGTTCGCTCATTCAACCGGAATTTCAAGGGGCGCAGCGGCACGCCTGACGACTACGTCTATCTGGCGAGCCCGGAGACTTGTACTGCGACGGCCTTGACCGGCGTCATCACCGACCCCCGCGAACTCGGTGCCGTCATTGCGGTCAAGCAACCTGCTCGCTACGACACCAATGACAATATGATCGTTCCGCCCCTCGATCCCCAGACCGCGGCCACGGTTGACGTCATACGCGGGCCGAACATCAAGCCCGTCCCTGTGCCAGAGCCGCTTCCCGATCGACTGGAGGGCCGTGTCCTGATCAAGGTTGGCGACAACATCACGACCGACCACATCATGCCGGCAGGTGCCGAGATCCTCCCTCTGCGCTCCAATATCCCCGCCATTGCCGAGTACGTCTTCTACCGCGTGGATCCCGAGTTTGTGGCCCGCGCCAGAGCGTGGAGCGGCGGCGTCATCGTCGGCGGCGTCAACTACGGGCAGGGGTCAAGCCGCGAGCACGCTGCCCTGGCGCCGATGCACCTGGGGATTCAGATCGTGATCGCCAAGTCCTTCGCACGAATCCACCACGCCAACCTCGTGAATATGGGTATGCTTCCCCTGACCTTCGCCGATCCCGCTGACTACGATACGGTGGACCAAGGCGACCGACTTGTCCTCGTGGGTGTTCGGGAAGGCATTGCGGGTGCGCAACACCTGACCGTCGCCAATACCGCCAAGGACCTGTCCTACACAATGGCGTACCAGCTCACGCCCCGGCAGGTGGACGTCATTCTTGCCGGCGGCCTGCTCTCGTACACGCGTGTCGCGGAGGCGTGAACGTGAGCCAGCGCCAAAGCTATACGATAACGCTGGTTCCCGGAGACGGCATTGGCCCTGAGGTGACCGAAGCAGCCTGCCGTGTCCTCGAGGCGACCGGCATACCATTCACCTGGGACGTGCAGCGCGCTGGAGCGGCAGTCCTTAAAGAGACGGGCACCCCCCTCCCGGACTCAGTGCTCGAGTCTATTCGCACCAACCGGATAGCGCTCAAGGGGCCGATCACTACGCCTATCGGATCGGGTTTCCGCAGCGTCACTGTCGCGATTCGCAAGTCCCTCGACCTCTACGCCAATCTACGGCCTGCGCGCACCCTCCGTGGGTTGCCGCGCTCGCGTCCCGACATTGACCTGATCGTGGTTCGCGAAAACACCGAGGGCCTATACGTGGGCATCGAGCACGAGGTCGTCCCCGACGAGGCGGCCGAGGCGGTCCGCATCATCACGCGCAAGGCATCAACGCGTGTGGTACGCTTCGCCTTTGAGTACGCGCGCGCCAATCGACGGCGCCAGGTCATTGCAGTTCACAAGGCCAACATCCTCAAGGTCACCGACGGACTCTTCTTGCGCGTCGCGCACGAGGTTGCCGCCGACTACCCCGACATCGCCTTCCAGGATCTCATCATCGACAACATGTGTATGCAACTGGTTCTTCAGCCTGAGCGATACGATGTTCTGGTCATGCCCAATCTCTATGGCGACATTGTCAGCGATCTGTGCGCCGGGCTGGTGGGTGGACTGGGTGTGGCGCCTGGCGCGAATATCGGCGATGAGGCCGCTGTCTTTGAGGCGGTTCACGGCTCGGCACCGGATATCGCAGGACAGGACAAGGCGAATCCAATCGCGACAGTTCTCACCGCGGCAATGATGTTGCGACACCTGGGTGAGATCGAAGCGGCAATGCGCGTCGAAGCCGCAGTCGCATCCGTCGTGGCAGAAGGCCGTGTCGTGACACCCGACCTGAAACCGGGACGCCCCGATGCCACCGTCGTCGGCACGCAGGCGCTCGCCGACGCCATCATCGAGCACCTCAGTTGAATCGGGTTACATCGATACGAGGCGCGTGGCCAAGCTACGCGCCTCGTGCCATTTCGCTCTAGACGAATCGGATATTGCGTCTAGAATAGCCCAAACTGACCTAAGAGGGGGAGGTACGCATGGGCAACGAGGCGCTGTTCGGCCGGTCTGAGGCCCTGACATTTGACGACGTCGTGATTGTTCCAGGCTACACTGAAGTGCTGCCAAACGAGACCGATGTCAGTACGCAGTTGACGCCCAAGATACGACTCGCGGTACCGATCATCTCCGCCGCGATGGACACGGTCACAGAGGCACCGCTGGCGATCGCGTTGGCCCGCGAAGGCGGTCTGGGGATTATCCACCGGAATATGTCGCCCGAGCATCAGGCAACCGAGGTGGCCAAGGTCAAGCGCTCCCAATCCGGCATGATCGTGGACCCGATCACCCTACCGCCGACCGCAACCCTGCGCGAAGCCGAGGAGATCATGTCCACGTATCATATCAGTGGTGTGCCCATCACCGAAGCCGACAAACGCCTCGTAGGCATTCTCACAAACCGTGACTTCCGCTTCGTCGATCCGAAGGACTACGATCAACCCGTGACAGAGTTCATGACGTCGGAGAACATCATCTCTGCGCCCGTGGATATTGACATCGAGGACGCCAAGCAGCTACTGCACCGCCACCGGATCGAGAAACTGGTGCTCGTGGACGAGAACAACATCCTCCGTGGGCTCATCACGGTGAAGGATATCCAGAAAGCACGCGACTTCCCCAACGCCGCCTCCGACAGCCAGGGCCGGCTCGTCGTGGGCGCTGCTGTGGGCGTGGGCGCCGACCTCGAGCAACGTGTAACGCTGATGGTAGGGTACGGACTCGACATCGTGGTGATCGACACAGCACATGGTCACTCGGCCGGCGTGCTGCGCGCGATCCGGCGCATCCGCGATGTCGCCCCCGATCTGCCCATCGTCGCCGGAAACGTGGTGACAGCGCAAGGCACCGTTGCGCTCATCGAGGCAGGCGCCGATGTGGTCAAAGTTGGTGTCGGCGCGGGTTCGATCTGCACCACGCGCATCATCTCCGGTGCCGGAATGCCGCAGCTCTCCGCGATCCACGAGTGCGCGAAGGCAGCCGCGGCCTACGGGGTTCCCACTATCGGTGATGGTGGCATCAAGTACAGCGGCGACATTGTCAAAGCCATCGCCGCCGGTGCGCACGTGGTGATGCTCGGCAGTATGCTGGCTGGCCTTGACGAGGCCCCCGGCGAGGTCGTCTTCTACGACGGCCGACGTTTCAAGGAATACCGCGGCATGGGTAGCTTGGGGGCGATGCGGGGATATGGCCGCGACCGTTACGGCACCGGTCAGGATGGTAGTGGCAAGGCCGTTCCCGAGGGTGTTGAGGCACGGGTCCCCTACAAGGGCCCCCTACACGAGTACGTGTACCAACTCGTTGGTGGCCTAAGGTCAGGTCTCGGCTATGCCGGCGCTGCTACCCTCGCCGATCTGCGTGCAAAAGCCCGTTTCACACGCGTCACGGGAGCCGGGCTTGCCGAGAGTCACCCACACAGCATCATCATCACCAGAGAACCGCCCAACTACCAAGTCGGCTAGACCATCGGCGGGGAGCCGCAGCGTCGCGGCTCCCCGTCTTCCCTTCCCACCGAACGGGCTGGCGCTCCGCATTTCCAAGCCCAGGCCGTGGCCACCACGCTACAAGAGCCCGTGTCTGCGCAACGTCGCCTGGAGCGTACCTTCGACCTGTCGCCAGATCGCATCGTTCGCATACCCGACCCATGCGACATCGGTGCCCAAGTCCAGCGGGCAATCCAGTCGAGCGCCGTTGGGAGCGGTCAGAATCACGCCGAGCTCGCGAGCAATGAGCGCGGTGCAGATGTCGTAAGGGTGACAACATAACCCCAGGGCCTGTCCTCGCGCACGCAACACCCGTTCTGCCAATGGCCGCAGGTCGGCGACGAACCGGTCGTGCCCCGCCATAAGTTCAAAGAGCTGCCCACCGGTGGAGATGTACTGATCTTCGAAGCACTGGGCCTTTCCTGGCACCACAGGGCCGAGAACGTTGGCGACTACTTCATCGTCGACCGCGGCTAGTACGTCCCGCGCCCCGGGGAAGAAACGCGAAACCGTGGCAAACCCGTGGGCAATCGTGCCGGTCTGTGAGGGCCTCAGCGTCAGCGGCATCTGTGTACCCGACAGGCGGTTGACCCGTTCGGCGTGGACCCCTGTGCCCCGCACGGCCCACACCTGGTCCGTCAGATGCTGTTTCACCAGAGGCACTTCCGTCTGGACCGCCACCACGATATCGCTAAGGGCCGTCGCCTCTCCCAGGTTTGGGGCAACCCCCGTGAGGATCCAGGCGCTGCGCTTCTGATACATCAGGCCCCGCGTGCCATCGATTGGATCGACGATAACGCGCCATCGCGCACTGGATGCCGTCGCGCCCTTGGGCAAGACCACTTGCCCGCCATCGGGCAGCCCTTCGGCAATGAGCACAATCGTGCCAAACGAGGCAATCTCACGATCGAATGCCTCCAACAGCACATCCTCGCCGACTCGATCAATGACATAGAGCGTGTCGCCGACGCCATCGTGGGCCACGCCTGAGAGCAGTGTTGCCTCTTGGGCCTCACAGGCAGCCACGATCGCGTCGCGCATACGTATGTGAATACGTCGCAGCGGCTCCACCAGAGCTCCGGTTCTTGTCATAGCTCCTCCGCGTTGTTCCTCACACGCTGAATACGACCGTGGAAGGCACGCCGTCCCATCGCCCCCTACACGGAGTCTGTCTTGACAGGTCTTGGGCAAGATATAAGATAACTCCGCTGCTGTCAATACGTTCATCAGTCCACTAAGGAGTGAGCTATGACCAAGATCGTGACCTTCGGAGAGATAATGCTGCGACTCGCCCCCCCCGGATTTGAGCGCTTCGTGCAGGCCCGCAGCTTCGAGGTCATCTATGGCGGCGGAGAGGCCAATGTAGCCGTCTCAGTGGCCAACTTCGGCCTCCCGGTGGAGTACGTGACACGATTACCCAAGAACGACATCGGCGACGCCTGCCTCAACTACATTCGTCAGTTCGGCGTCGGCACCACCCACATCGTGCGGGGAGGCGAGCGTCTGGGGATCTACTTCCTGGAGAATGGCGCCGTACAACGCGGCAGCAAGGTCATCTACGACCGGTCGGGCTCGGCGCTAGCAACCATCCGGCCTGGTATGGTTGACTGGGAAGGGGCCTTCGAGGGCGCCACGTGGTTTCACTGGACCGGAATCACCCCGGCGATCTCTGAGGGAGCCGCGACCGTCTGTCTGGAAGCTGTCAAGGCGGCCAAGGCGATGGGGCTCACCGTCTCATGCGACCTGAACTTCCGCAGCAAGCTCTGGAAATGGGGCAAGAAGGCGAGCGAGGTAATGCCGGAACTTGTCAGCTACGCCGACGTAGCTATCGGCAACGAGGAAGACGCCGACAAAGTCTTCGGGATCCGGGCTCCTGAGGCCGATGTGACTGCCGGCAAAGTCGAAGCTGATGCCTATGTGTATGTCTGCGCCAAGCTCAAGGAGCGCTTCCCCAACCTGGAAACCATCGCCATCACGTTACGAGGGTCGTTGTCCGCCAGTCACAACACCTGGAGCGCGATCCTGTGGCACGCGGACAAGACGTACATTGCGCCGACCTTTGACATCGTCCCGATCGTAGACCGCGTGGGCGGCGGCGACAGCTTTATGGGCGGCTTGATCTATGGCCTGCTTACGTATGAAGACAAGCAGCAGGCACTGAACTTTGCCGTGGCGGCATCCTGTCTGAAGCACACCATCATCGGCGACTTCAACCTCGTCAGCGTTGACGAGGTCGAGAAACTGATGGGGGGTGATGCGTCGGGCCGCGTCAGCCGTTGATCCTTCAAATGGCTTGGCGCCGACCGCACGGGCCTGCGGCGGCAGGCGATCGCCAGGGCTGGCGATCGCCACAGCGCCGGACCTCGTGCCACCTATACTGCTACCCTTGAGGAGGGAATCATGGCTCGATTTGACCGTCTTACGGTTCTGACCACGATGATCGATGTTGGCTTCGTGCCACTTTTCTATAACGGCGACGTGGAGATCTGCAAGAAGGTCGTCCACGCGCTAGCAGAGGGCGGCGCACGGGTTGTGGAGTTCACCAACCGTGGCGACCTGGCGATGGAAGTTTTCAAGGAGCTCGTCCCCTACTTCGCTCAGGCCAGGCCCGATGTCATCCTCGGCGTGGGTTCCGTCGTGGATGCACCGACGGCAGGGATGGCCATGGCATACGGCGCCAACTTCGTCGTCGGCCCTATGCTCAACCCCGACGTCGCCAAGGTCTGCAACCGCCGCAAGGTTGCCTATATGCCCGGCTGTGGGACGGTGAGCGAGATCTCCGCCGCGGAGGAGCTGGGCGTAGAGATCTGCAAGGTCTTTCCCGGCACTGAGGTAGGCGGACCGGGCTTCATCAAGGCCGTGATGGCGCCTATGCCCTGGACGAGACTGATGCCCACCGGCGGGGTCTCTGCCGAAGAGAGCAACGTCAAGGGCTGGATCAAGGCCGGAGCGGTCTGTGTCGGCCTGGGTAGCGCGGCCGTTCGCAAAGAGTGGCTCGCGGCGGGCGACTATGGGAAGATCACCGAAACAGCCCGCCAGGTCATTCAGTGGATCAAAGAGGCACGCGCTAGATAGGCGCACCACTCCAACGCCATGGGTGAACTCACCAGCCACGAACGCATTCGTCGCATGTACGATCACCGGGAGGCCGACCGCATCCCGGTAACCGACTCGCCGTGGAATGCCACGATCGAACGATGGCATTGTGAGGGTATGCCGGAGAACGTCAGCTACGTGGAGTACTTCGGCCTCGATCGCATTGCTCACATCGGGGTAGATAACAGCCCCCGCTATCCTGTCGAGGTGATCGATGAGACCGATGAGTACGTCACGCAGACAACCGCATGGGGGGCGACACTCAAGAACTGGAAGCACATCGCTTCGACACCGGAGTTCCTCGACTTTCGGATCAACGGTCCCGATGCCTGGAGAGAGGCCAAGGATCGCATGGTTCCAAGCGATGACCGCATCCCCTGGGATCATCTGAAGGCCAACTACCCGACGTGGCGCCGGGAGGGTTACTGGATAGAGGCAGGGCTGTGGTTTGGCTTTGACGTCACGCACTCGTGGACCGTCGGCACGGAGCGGCTCCTGATGGCGCTGTTGGACGACCCCGAGTGGTGCGTAGACATGTTCAACCACTTCCTCGACGTGAATATCGCGCTGCTGGACCGGGTCTGGGATGCCGGCTTTACATTCGATGAAGTCCAGTGGCCTGACGATATGGGTTACAAGCAGAACCAGTTCTTCTCAGTCCGCACCTACCGAAGACTGCTCAAGCCGGTCCACAAGCGCGCCGTGGACTGGGCCCACAGTAAAGGAGCGCGGGTGCGCCTGCATTCCTGTGGTGATGTGCGCCCCTTCCTGCCCGAGTTCGTTGAGATTGGGATCGACGGCCTCAACCCTCTGGAGGTCAAAGCAGGCATGGATCCTATCGCCATCAAACAGACCTTTGGGCAGGATCTGCTGCTGCACGGAGGGATTAACGCCGTGCTCTGGGACGATCGAGAAGCTATTGAAGCCGAGATGCAACGGATGATCCCGGCCCTCAAAGAACAGGGAGGCTACATCTTCTCTTCCGACCACTCCGTCCCCTCCAGCGTGAGCTTGGACAACTTCCGGTACATTGTCGACCTGGCCAAGCAGCTGGGGCGCTATCGCTAGCTTCGGCACGCGCCGGCCACCACGCAGACAACGCAGCTGGGCTGACCACTCAAGGTCAGCCCAGCTGCGTAAGCAGAATGCCCGATCCCTACCTCGCGGCGCGAGAGTCACGATACCGTCGACGGTTGCACCTCGAGCGCTTCAGCCGCTACGGCAGCACCAATGATCCCCGCACGGTTACGCAACTGCGCCGGAACCAGTTCCGTCTTGACTGTCAACACATCCACGAACTTGCTCATTCTCTTGCTGACCCCACCCCCAATGATGAACAGGTCTGGCCAGAAGAGAGCCTGGATCTTGTTAAGGTATCGGTCAAACCGCGTGGCCCAGTCGCGCCATTTGAGCGACTCGCGCTGGCGCGCGCCGTCGGAGGCCTGCCACTCGGCATCCTGACCGTCCATTTCGATATGGCCCAACTCGGTGTTGGGTACTAACACCCCATCTGTGAACAGGGCCGTTCCCAACCCTGTCCCAACGGTGACAATGAACACGACCCCCTGGCGATCCCGCCCGGCGCCAAAACGCATCTCGGCAATCCCTGCAACGTCAGCGTCGTTCAGAACACGCACAGGACAGCCGGTCGCCGTGCTGAACAGCTCCTCGGCATTGGTGCCGATCCAGCTCGCGTCGACATTGGCTGCCGTCCGCGCAATGCCGCCCTGGATCACAGCAGGGAATCCCGCTCCGATGGGACCTTGCCACTCAAAGTGCCGCGCCACCTCAGCCACGATACCCGCGACATCGCTTGGCTTCGCGCCCTCAGGGGTTGGGATACGAAAGCGCTCGGCCAGCATCCTGCCGCTCTCTGTATCGACCGGCGATCCCTTGATGCCCGACCCCCCTATGTCAACCCCCAAGATGTGCATGTCCACCCTCCTTCAGAACCCGATCTGCAGCGCGCATTCGGAATCAGTATAGATCAGTGGGATGTGCAGTCAAAACCCCCAGGCTGGGCCTGGGGGTTTGAGTATCAGAGGTAAGACAGAACGGCTAGCGTCCCTGGCGTCCACCACCGCCGGAGCGGCGCGGTCCACTGGACGACCGACGATCCTGCTGACGAGGCTGCGCCTCGTTGACACGGAGCGTGCGGCCCTGGTGCTCTCTCTGGTCCAGCGCTTCGATTGCTGCCCTAGCCTCATCCCCATTGGGCATCTCGACGAACGCGAATCCACGCGAACGTCCGGTCTCCCGGTCGGTCACTACACTGACCTCGGCCACGTCACCGTAGGCTTCGAACAGCTCTCGCAGCTCATCCTCCGCCGCCTGATACGACAGATTACCGACATAGATTCTCATCTCGATGTTTCCTTTCGAACTCCAGGGATCTTTAAGCCGCAGTATCAAGTGACGGCTCCTCCACTATTATACACGCAGATGCACTTTACGCAAATGCACCCGCGCTTGGCAAATCCAAATCGTGAGGTAGAATCACAATCCCGTGAGGAGGTGATCCATGGCAACCAAATACGTGTTCATTACCGGTGGCGTGGTCAGTTCTCTCGGGAAAGGCATCACTGCTGCTTCTCTGGGGCATATCCTCAAAGCACGCGGCTTGAGCATCTCGATTCAGAAACTCGACCCCTATCTCAACGTTGACCCCGGGACAATGGCGCCCTACCAGCACGGTGAAGTCTTCGTCACCGAAGACGGCGCGGAGACAGATCTCGACCTGGGACACTACGAGCGCTTCATCGACGTCGACCTCGGAAAGCTCAACAATGTGACGACCGGGCAGGTCTACACCGAGGTCATCGCTCGCGAGCGCCGGGGTGACTTCCTTGGCGGCACCATCCAGGTAGTCCCCCACGTGACCAATGAGATCAAGCGCCGGATCGTGCTCGCAGGCCAGGCGCTGGACGCCACCGTGTCCATCATCGAGATTGGTGGTACCGTTGGCGACATCGAGGGTCAACCCTTCCTCGAGGCGATCCGCCAGATGCGCAACGATGTGGGGCGAGGCCACGTGCTCTATATCCACGTAACCCTGCTGCCCTACCTCGGGGCCAGCGGGGAGCTCAAGACAAAGCCCACACAGCACAGTGTTCGCGAGCTCCGCGGTATGGGGATTCAGCCCGACATCATTGCCCTGCGCTCTGACCACCCCATCGACGACGACATTCGCGACAAGGTAGCTCTCTTCTGTGATGTTGAACGTAGGGCCGTTATCCCCCTCCTGACCGTCAACAGCATATACGAGGTGCCCTTGATGCTTGAGGAAGCCGGGCTCGGAAAGCTCGTCGTGAAAAAGCTCAAGCTCAAACACCAGGTGCAGCCCCCTGAGATGGACGGATGGCATACGGCCGTGGCCAAGCTCAAGGCACGACAGCCCAGCGTGAAGATCGCCCTCGTCGGCAAGTACGTGGAACTTCACGACGCCTATATCAGTGTCCGTGAAGCCCTAGTACATGCAGGTCTGTGGAATGACCATGTCATCGAGATCGATTGGGTCCAGAGCGAGGATCTCGAACAGGGCAAGGACAGGGAGCGTCTCCTGGCGGCTGACGGCATCGTTGTGCCGGGCGGATTCGGCCACCGCGGTGTTGAGGGCAAGGTCATCGCCGCCCAAGTCGCCCGTGAGAACAAGATCCCCTACCTCGGCCTCTGTTTGGGCATGCAAGTGATGTGTCTCGAGCTTGCCAGACACGCCCTCGGAAGCTGCACGCCAAACAGCACCGAGTTCGATCCCAAGACCGATCACCCAGTGATATCCCTGATGCCCGATCAACACACAGTCGTAGATATGGGCGGAACCATGCGCCTGGGAAGCTACCCGTGCGCGTTGGTCCCGGGCACCCACGCACATGAGGCCTACGGCGTCGACGATGTGTCCGAGCGTCACCGTCACCGGTTCGAGTTCAACAACGCCTACCGACAGATCCTACAGGACGCTGGCATGGTTTTCAGCGGCCTTTCGCCCGACGGTCGCCTCGTGGAGATTGCAGAGCTCAGAGACCACCCATGGATGGTGGGATGCCAGTTCCATCCCGAGTTCAAGTCACGTTTGCAGCGCCCCCACCCCCTCTTCCGCGAGTTCGTCGCCGCAGCGGTTCGGCGGAACCGTTCGGCGTGCGAACATGTGGTGGCGCTTGAGGCGTAGCGGCCCTCTGACGGGCTGACCTGCCAGCCAACGCAAAGCCGGGGACCCAGCCTATTGGGTCCCCGGCTCGACTTGTCCGTGAGATGCTAATGCTCGGCGAGTGTGACCGTGAACTTCGCCTCCAGGTGGTCTGGGTGATAGGACTCTTTCGCACGACGCAGCCCAGGCTCCCCCAGATCCTGCTCCATATTGATGAATGCGGCCTCGCCCTGCCAGCGCTGGGCGTAACACTGTGTCATCATCGGATAGATTCCCTTGAACTCCGGGTTAGCCTTCTCCACGTGGAATACTGCCGTCGTCTCATTGAGCAGCTCGCCCAGGGCAAAGGCCTGCACCTTACCCTGAACCGCGATGGCACCGCCATCAACCTCCAGTGTCTCGATATGCTTGAGCACATCCTCAATCCCTGAGAGCTCGTGCTGCAGGCTAAGGTCCTCATCGCACAGGCGCTGTTCACACCAGACCTCCGCGAGAGCCAAGCATTCATCGACGAGCGCCCGCGTGACGGGCTGGTACTCGTACTCGTAATAGCGCGTGAACTGGTTGATGTGGTTGCGCTTGGCACTGTATCGACGCCCCGTCAGTTCGGCCAGGTCTTCTGTCCGGTAGATGTAGTCGAAGTGATCGCGCGTATCCACAACGCAGAACCGATGGTCATCCTTGAGCTCATCGGCCAATCGCTGCCCGGCACGCGCGATGCGCGGCCTGGGCTCATTGAGCCCATCGCGCATCCAGTCCAGCAGCATCGCCGTGACGTCTGCTCTCGAAGCCGGGCCGACTGGAGGGAGCGCGTAGTGCCCCCCTTCCCGCTCCTTCGCCACGACCAGCAACCAGTCGTCCTGGATCGACCACTCGAAGTGGTAATACGATCGCCACAGGTACAGATTCCCGAAAGTCAACTCCGACGTCTTGGGTTGATGGCGCCAGATACGAGGGTGCAGCACCGGTCGATCGGCGAGTTCCAGTGGCTTGAACTCGGGGAAACGGGGTATATCACGCATTGAAAGCTATCCTCCTCACGGTATGATCGGTCACTTTGTCTATATCCTTGAATCCCGGGTACCTGGCGGATCACAACCTAGCCACCTGAGCAATTCATCGTACCCAGCGATTTCGAAGTCCGCCTGGGTTGGGTGGGACTCGGCTCCAAAGTAGCAGGTCAGCACACCGGCGCGCCGCCCCGCCACGATGTCGAGGTCACGATCTCCAATAACCAAGCACCGACTGGCAACCAGTTTGTGGCGCGCCATCAACACCTGAAGTGACGTAGGGTCAGGTTTGCGCGGCAACTGATCTTCCGCCGTGATCCAGTCCCCGAAGTACTGCGTCATGCCGTGGGCCTCGAGCAGACGAACGAGCGACGCCTCGCCGCGATGAGTCACGATGAAGCTCCGACCACCTGCCTCGGCGATGCAACCGCACACGTCGACAACGTGCGGGAAGGGAGGCTGCAGCGCCGGATCGACACGATCATAAGCCGCCTCGTACAGCGTCGCAAACTCCTCGACGGGCACGCCGTAGGTCAAGGCCACTGTTCGCAGCGCATAGGCTGTAGTAGTACGAAACAGCCCGGTCAGCCAGTCCGACGATGCATCGTGCCCCAGGCTCTCAAGCACCGTCTGACACGCCGCCACAACCGCCGGGTACGTGTCGAAAATCGTCCCGCCAGCATCCCATATCAGAGCCTCAACCATCACGTGTCGGCACCGGGGGTGGCTCGAACGGGCTAGAAGCCCTCGAGCCGGCTGAGATCGGCGACGCCATCGGTCAGCGCAGCCACGCGCTGCAAGAGCGCCAGCCGCGCCCGCTGCAGCGTCGCATCATCTGTCATCACCAGAACCTCATCGAAAAACCTCTGAATGACAGGGACCAGCGGCACGAAGGCTCCGAGAACGACGTCGATCTCGGTCGAACCCTTCGCGCGTGCCTCCGCCTGCTGCAGAGAATCGAACAACTCGCACTCCGCGTCTTCGACCAATGTGCCAGGTCGCAACTCGAAGTGAGGCTGATCTCGCGTGATGCGTACACAACGCGCGTAGTTGTCCAGCACCACAGCCCAGTCCGGTCTGGCGACCCACACCGAGAGCCGTCGCGCAGTACGTCGGGCCAAGGCAGGGTTGTCGCCCTGCCGACCAAGGGCTGCCTCGACGACATCGTGTGCGAGCCCCTCCTCGCGCAGCACAACCTGCAAGCGGGCCTTGATGAACTCGATGACCGCGTCGACCGTGTCGGGCCCAGCTTCGACCGGAAGTATCTCCAGTGCCCGGTCCGCGACTTCTCGCAACGCCAGCTCACGGTCGTGCTCCAGCAGGATCTGCACTACGCCGGCAGCAGCACGACGGAGGCCATAGGGATCAGCAGAACCGGAGGGCTCCATCCCCACAGCAAAGAGCCCGACCAGACTGTCCACGCGGTCGGCAATCCCAAGCGCGATACCCGGGCCGCTTTGAGGGACCCGATCGCCTGCGGTGCGCGGCAGGTAATGCTCCGCGATCGCCTCTGCAACGGCGGGCTCCTCTCCCGAACGCCGTGCGTACTCCCTGCCCATCACCCCCTGCAGGCTGGTCATTTCGACAACCATCTTGGTCGCGAGATCCGCTTTCGCCAGATAGGCTGCGCGCCCCAGTGTGCTCATCGCCGCACTATCCAGGCCGAGGTACTCGCCCACCCAGAGCGCCAGCCGCTCCAACCGCTCGGACTTGTCCAACATCGAGCCCAGTCCGGTCTGGAATGTCAGCTTTGCCAGATCCTTCCGGTACTCCTCCAGTTGCTGGCGCCGGTCCTGGTTATAGAAATACTCTGCATCCGCATACCGAGCCCGAATCACGTCCTCGTTACCTTGCCGCACCAGATCCAGATGCATACGCCCGCCATTGCGGATCGTCACGAAATTCGCCATAATCCGCCCCTGGGCATCGAGCACCGGGAAATAGCGCTGGTGCTTCTTCATCACCGCGACGAGTACGTCCTGTGGCAACGCCAAGTAGCGATTCTCAAAGCCCCCCAACACTGCCGTGGGCACCTCTACCAGGTTCGTGACCTCTTCCAGGAGCTCTGGATCCTCGGGAACCTGGCCTCCGATCTCAGCCGCAATCGTCTGCGTCTGCTCTTGGATCTCCCTGGAACGCTGCTCCGGATCGACCACGACCCCATACGAGGCCAACGTGGAAGGGTAATCCCCAGCGGAGGCCAATGCGATCTCGGGCGAACCAGCCGGTCGGGGCCCGCGTGTGACTCGCCCGCTGCTGACCCCGGCGTACGAGAAGGGCACGACCGCCTCGCCAAACAGAGCCACCAGCCACCGGATGGGCCGGCTGAATGCAACCCCCGTGCCATTCCAGCGCATAGTCCGAGGAAAGTGCAGACGAGTGATCCACGCTGGCAGAGCCTCGGCAAGCACCTCGATCGTCGCGCGCCCGAGAATGCGCTGGCGGGCCACGACGTATTGGCCTCCATCGATCTCGCGGACCTCGAGGTCTTCTAGAGCAATGCCCTTCGATCTGGCGAACCCCTCCGCCGCTTTTGTCGGCTCACCCCCGGCACCAAATGCCGCTCGGGCAGGCGGGCCCTTCACAACACGCTCCTCGTCTGACTGACGGGCGGCAAGGTCTCTCACGAAGACCGTGATCCTCCGCGGTGTTCCCCATACCTCAACAGACCCGTGATCGAGCCGCAGGGCGGCAAGAGCCGGCGACACCGAGGCACGCATCTGCGCCAGAGCACTGCTCAGGTGTGCTGCCGGCAGCTCTTCAACGCCGATCTCGAAGAGAAACGCGTTTTCATCGCTGCGCTCTTGTGACCCTGTGGGCTCCCCCTTGCTCAGGGGAAGATGCATCAGCGTACCGGGCTGCACGGTGCCGTCAATCAGACCGGGTCGCCCTTCCCACGGAAAACCAGCTCGATCGCGTTTTGCCAGATAGGCCTCGGCAGCACGCCGCGCCAGTTCACGCATCCTCTTGAAGAACACAGCGCGCTCCGTGACCCCCACCGTGCCTCGGGAGTCCAGCAGGTTGAATGTATGAGAGCAGCGCAGAATGTAGTCAAGCGCCGGAACGACGAAGCCGTGCGTCAGGGCCAACGTGGCTTCCTGTTCAAACAGGTCGTACATCGCCTGAAGGCGATCCACGTTCGCCACGTCGAAGTCGTAACGACAGTATTCTATCTCCTGTTCCTGCAGAATCTCCCCATAGGTATGGTTCTCATCCCACATGATGTCCCACACCGAGCGCTGAGCCTGGAGGTACATCACAATGCGCTCGAGCCCGTAGGTAATCTCCACGGCGGGGACGTCCAGTGTGATGCCGCCCGCTTGCTGGAAGTACGTGAACTGCGTGATCTCCTGCCCGTCAAGCCAGACCTCCCAACCCAGTCCCCAGGCACCCAGCGCAGGGCTCTCCCAGTTATCCTCGACGAATCGCACATCGTGCTCGTCGCGCCGTATGCCGAGGGCCTCCAAGCTCTTCAGGTATCGTTCCTGCGGGTCTCCGGGATCGGGTTTGAGGATCACCTGCATCTGAGTGTGCATCTGCATGCGGTTTGGATTGTCGGCATAGCGCCCGTCGTCAGGCCGGTAAGAGGGCTCCACATAGGCGACGTTCCAAGGCTCAGGCCCAAGCACCCGTAGGAAGGTTGCTGGGTTCATCGTGCCGGCGCCGACCTTCTCACTGTGCGGCTGCCAGATAAGTGCGCCCTCTCTCGACCAGTATTCCTGCAGGCGCAAAATGGCTTCCTGGAATGTCAGCATCTCTCCGTCCTTCATGTGCTAGTGTGGGCCGTGCCCAGTTGTGCCGGGGCCAGGACCGCCCTGTATCTGGGTGCTCAGGGGTGCGGGCGTCCCTTCGACATCATCCGGAGTGTTGTCGGGCTATACTCGAGGTGATGGGCAATATAGAGCTGCATAACCGCCGCCAGTTCAGCAGCCGTGCTGTCCGGCAACGGGAAATCCTTGAGATCGGCATACTCTCGCTGTTGAAGAGCCTGAAACCACGACAGCGCGCTTGGCGATAGCGCCCGGACGCCCGGTTCGCTGCGCAATGTCCCGAAGCACTCGGTGCACAGTGCCCCGCCGCGCTCCGGGTCGACACCATACGAACGGCGATCGGCAGGACGCGGACTCAGCTTGAGGCCACACAGACTTCCTGCGCGTTCGCCGACGCACGTGTGCCACTCCGGACGGAACCCTGCGATGGTCAACAGGCGTTGCTCGTACCAGCGCACCAGCAGTTCTGGGTTGTCGTCCTCCTCGAGCTTCGATAGCGTCCCATCAAGCAGGCCGTAGAGCTCTGCGTCCGCCTCGCGCTCAAAGAAGCGCATGACCAACTCAGCCACATACCGCGCATAGGTGCCGCGGGCGTAGTCATCCTGAAGGCTGGGGCGGAGGTCTAGCGCCTCAGCTTGGCTGATGATGTCCCAAGAGCCCTCGACTCTTGAGATCAGCAACTGGGTCCGCGCGAACAGCTCCAGATGCCCCGCCTTCCGTGAGCGCGTCTTCCGGGTGCCCTTAGCCAGGAAATCGATGCGGCCTTGAGGCGTCAGGCAGATCACGATACGGTCCGCCTCACCGTAGTCGCGACGGCCCAGCACAATGCCCTCTAGTTGGTAAAGCTTCGCATTCGCCGACAATCCGGCCTCGATCCCGCGGGATTATACCACATTCCCCGACCTGACCTCGAAGGGGCGGCGGGCCGTCTTGCCCAGCGCCTCACCCAACGCGATCACGGACGAGGGCTCGGCCCATCCTGTGAGGGGATGCCGCTCCCCGCCTTCAGAAACGACCCATAGGCGCGCTTGTTCATAGGTCGCCGGCGGCGCGTCCTCAAAGGCCTCGGTCTCGACCTCGAACGCTGCCAAGCCATCCAAGTCCAATGCCAACAACGGGCGCACGCCGCGCAACAACCAGGTCCGGGCGCGCTCAACCCGACCGCCTTCGGGCAGGCGCTCAACGAAACCCTGGTCGACAAGGGGCACTGTGACAGCGAGCAGCAACCCAACAAGCACGCACACGCCCACCACCGCAACCATCACCGCCCAGCGAGCGGCGCTGTGGGTCAGCATAGCCACGCCGGCAAACGCCACGGCCAGGAGCAACAGGCCCACCTCGGCGTAGATGAGAGGTGAGCGAGATTTCCAGCTCACCCGACTGCGACTCTCCTCCACAAACTCAGTCCGCATCCTCTACTCTCCAGTTCTTCAGTCAGCACTTCAGTATACCGCACCTCACTTGATCAGCAATTCAGTCGACGTATAATGGGTGCGTGTCAACCGATAACCTGGAGCGACCCAATATCGCCCAGTGGGGCTGTCTCGTGATGCTCCTGGGCGCGATAACGCTCACGATTGTGGGCGGAATCTGGCTGTTCACCAGGCCGGCCGCATCGCCAACTGGGCCTCGCCCTACCGCTATCGTCCAGACCACCACCCCAACCGCGGTGCCTACACTGGCCCCCACGCCGACGCCGGTGCCGCTCGATCCAGGGCAGATTGGAGTTGGCTTTAGAGTACGCATCACCGGCACGGGCGCTGCCGGGCTAAGTGTACGAACTTCCGCAGGGACCGAGGCTGAACGCCTGGTGGTCGCTGAGGAGAATGAGATCTTCCTCGTGGTAGGCGGCCCCCAAAGTGCAGATGGCTATACCTGGTGGTTCATCCGCGATGAGGTCAACCCCGAGCGTGAGGGATGGGCTGTCCAGGATTTCCTCTCACCGACGGAGTAAGTCAGATGAACTTGACCCTGGATGAAGCTGTCAGGCGCGCCGAAAAGCTGCGAGAGGAGATCCGTTTTCACAGCCACCGTTACCATGTGCTCGACCAACCCGTCATCAGCGATGGTCAGTTCGACGCCCTGGTCGACGAGTTGCGCAGTATCGAGGCGCAGTTCCCTGAGCTCGTCACGGCCGACTCGCCAACGCAGCGCGTGGGCGGAGAGCCGTTGGAGGGGTTCCAGAAGGTCGAGCATCCGGCGCCGATCCTGAGCCTGGACAAAGCCACCAACCGTGATGAGCTGTTCGCCTGGCTCAATCGCATCGCTAAGCTTCTGCCCGACGATGCGCCTTCGCTCGCGTACGTCGTCGAGCCCAAGCTCGATGGCCTCACCGTAGTGCTCCACTATCGGGATGGGCACTTCGTGCTCGGAGCGACTCGTGGTGACGGTCAGGTCGGAGAAGATGTCACGGCTAACCTCAGGACGCTGCCTTCGATTCCGCTCCGCATTCCGGTCGCCCCGGAGGGCCCCCAGGCACCCGCCTACCTTGTTGTTCGCGGTGAGGTGCTGATCCTGCTGCGCGATTTTGAGGCGCTGAACGAGCGCCTGGCAGCCAACGGCGAGCCAGCCTTCGCCAATCCCCGCAATGCCGCGGCGGGCTCGCTGCGCCAGCTCGATCCCCGCGTTACAGCCCGGCGACCATTGCGGCTGTTCGCCTATAGCATCGTAGCCGCCGACGGGCCAGTACCGCCAACTCAGTGGGAGACTTTGGCCTATCTGGAGGCCCTGGGGTTTCCGCGGACCGAGGAGATTGCCCGCTTCGATGACCTCGATGCGGTCGCAGCATACTGCGAGTCCATGACCCACCAGCGCAGCGAGCTACCCTTCGAAGCCGATGGACTGGTCATCAAGATCAACGATCTGGCGACCCAGGAAGCGTTAGGCGTGGTAGGGCAACGCCCCCGGGGCGCCGTCGCCTACAAGTTCCCATCGCAGGAAGCGGTCACGGCACTCCTTGACGTCGAGTTCTCTGTAGGCCGCACCGGGGTCATCACTCCGACTGCCCTCCTTGAGCCCGTACCCATCGCCGGTGTCACCGTAAGCCGCGCATCGCTTCACAACTTCGACTTCATTGCCGAACGCGACATCCGGATTGGTGACAGCGTCCTGGTCAAGCGGGCTGGCGACGTCATTCCCTACGTGACAGGCCCAATCATCGATGTGCGGACAGGGACCGAACGCCCTATCACACCTCCGACACTCTGCCCATCCTGCGGAGAGCCTCTGGAGCATCCACAGGGCGAGATCGCCTATACCTGCATTAACACCGCTTGCCCGGCCCAGCTTGTCCAGAAACTGATCTACTTCACAAGTGCGATGGAGATTGAGGGACTGGGCGAGCGCACCGCCCAGCAGATGGTCGATCAGCAGATGGTGCACGACCCAGTTGACCTCTACACGCTCACGAAGGACGACCTCCTCACGCTGGAAGGGTTCGCTGATAAGAAAGCCGAGAATCTCCTCAACGCCATCGCGTCCTCAAAGACTCAACCACTGGGCCGCATACTGACTGCTCTGGGAATTCCAGGCATCGGCTGGACGGTCGCCGCCGTGCTGGTGGACCGCTTCGGATCCCTGGACGCCTTACGCGAAGCCAGTGCCGAGCAGATCGCCACTGTCGAGGGATTAGGGCCTATTAAGGCACAGAGCATTGTGAACTGGTTCTCCCGTCCCCAACACGTGGCGATGGTCGACAAGCTTCGCCAAGCCGGCGTATCGCTGGAGTCGGCGCCACCCGAGACCATGGAGGACCGCGAACGTCCTCTGGACGGACTCACCTTCGTGATTACGGGCACGCTGTCCAGACCACGGAGCGACATCCAAGCGTGGATTGAGTCACAAGGGGGTCGAGTCGTTGGTTCGGTTAGCACCAGGACCAGCTATATCATCGTTGGCGAAGACCCGGGCGGCACAAAGTACAGCCGCGCACAGGAACTGGGAACGCCGACACTTGACGAGGACGCGCTCTACGCGTTGGCCCCTGGAAGCCCCCAAGCGCCATCAACAGAACCACCGGTTGGCTCAGAGTAGGAGGAGTTATGCTGGCAAACACGCCTTCGATGGCGTCTCCGCTGCAAAAGCATCGAGTCTTCATGGCCAATGATCTGCAGTGGATCAGTGGCATGATGGAGACACTGGGTAGCCCTCACAACTACATCAACCAGGACAACCTGGACTTCTTCACGGTACACCAGGCGCATATCACGCCGTGGACGTTCACGGGACTGCCCAGCACCCATGCCGACAGGATCGTCCTGGCGCGCAGCAACGTGCAACTTCTGGGATTCCCAGAACCCGAAGCCATCGAGCAGTTTCGCAGCCCTCCCCGAACCGACACGCTCATTCTCAACCTGTCGCTGGCGGTTGTCCGTGGCGACGTCCCGTTTCTCAGTGAGGCACAACTGCACAACTTCCTGGACTTCTGGAAAGGGTTGTTCTTCCCCATCGCCGAAGGACGGGTCCACTATCTGGTGACCGGCGCGGCCGAGCTCCCCTCCCGAACATCAGTGCTCTACGTCAACCGCCGGTCGTTGTTGAGCTACGTCCACGCCTGACTTCCGATGCGCACACCCAACGGGCGCGAATGTCCCTACTACCACGCGGACGCCCACCGCAGGGCGACGGTGCGCGAGCAGTGCCACCTGCTGGCCCCAACGACAGATGCTGCGAGATGGTCATCGGCTCTGTGTGTCAGCTGTCCTGTCCCGGAGATCCACCAAGCTAATCGCTGTGAGGCAATGATCTTGCACGCACGCATCGAGAGACCTGGCAGGTGGTTCTGGACCCGGTCCCGTGTACAGATCACTGCCACTTGCAGCCGCAGTGGCGGTCTGGTGGCAGATCCAATGATAGGATGTGGCCGCTGTCACGCACCACTCAACTTCACGGTCTATCATGATTCCCCGAGCAGCGACGAAGAGGAGGCCCAATGACGAACACAGAAGTCCAGATCGGTATCATCGGTGGCTCAGGGCTCTACATGATGGATGGGCTGGAGAACGTCCGTGAACTTGAGATCAACACGCCCTACGGCAGGCCCAGTGACGTGCTGATCGTTGGTGAGATCGACGGCGTTCCCGTTGCTTTCCTGCCTCGCCACGGTCGCGGGCACGTTCACAGCCCCACCGAAGTACCCTACCGTGCTAACGTCTATGCGCTCAAGAAGATAGGCGTCGAGTGGATCATCAGTGTGTCGGCCTGTGGTTCACTACGCGAGGATATGAAACCTGGTCATATTGTGGTACCCGACCAGATTGTCGACTTTACCAGATTCCGCAAGAGCAGCTTCTTCGGCGATGGCCTTGTCGCACACATTTCGGTCGCCGACCCATTCTGCCCGGAACTGTCAGCCCTTCTGGCCGATGCGGTGGCCGAAGTGGAACCGACAGTCCACCGTGGAGGGACATACATCACGATTGAGGGGCCACGGTTCAGCACCAAAGCGGAAAGCCGTGTCTTCCGCTGTTGGGGCATGGACGTCATCGGCATGACGGCTTCGCCCGAGGTCTTCCTCGCCCGAGAGGCGGGCATCTGCTACGCCACGATGGCCCACGTGACCGACTATGATGTCTGGCACGAGTCCGAAGAAGCCGTCACGGTCGAGATGGTGATACGGCAGCTCAACGCGAATGTGGGTCTGGCGCAGGCGACGATCCTCAGACTGGTCCCTCGCCTTGCAGGTGCGGAACGGTTGTGTGATTGTCGCTCCGCCCTGGCAACCGCGCTGATCACCGATCCAGCACGGGTGCCTCCTGATACCGCTGACCGAGTTCGTCTCTTCACCCAACCAGACGGCGACCCGACCTGAGCTACTAAGCCTCCCGATGGGAACACATCCTATCAGACCCTGGACACGACGTTGGCAGCTCCCCGAGAGCACGATCGAGCTGCTGCTGGCGGCGATTGCCGTCGCCTTCGTGCTGGGCGGGAGTATCTCCCTCGCCTTCACCCCCTTGCCGGCGACACTCACAACCTCGCATCTCGTTGTTGCTGTCGGTGGATGGGTGCTCTCGTGGGGAATGAGCGCCTGGGTGCTTCACACTCGTCTGCCACAGTTTGATCGGCTGCTGCTACCTTTGACGGCTCTGCTGACCGGTTGGGGGCTCCTGATGCAAGCTCGCCTGGCCCCCGCTCGGCTCTATAGACAGGTCCTATGGCTCGTGTTGGGATGTGCCGGCATGTGCGTTGTCGCCCTCGCACCTGGGTTGCCAAGACTGCTCCGGCGCTACCGCTACACACTGCTCACGTCGGGCCTGGTGTTGTTGGGAGCGACGCTGGTGTTTGGCGTAAACCCCTCAGGCTATGGACAACGTCTATGGTTGGGGGCAGGTGGGCTCTACCTCCAGCCATCGGAGCCCCTCAAGCTACTTTTGGTTATCTACCTGGCAGCGTACCTCTCAGACAAGCGCGAGGCACTCAGCCCCTCAAAGCTGGAACGTCCCACGTGGTTCGTTGTCGTGGGTCCTATGGCAGCTATGGTGGGACTCTCGCTACTGCTTCTCGGGTGGCAACAAGACCTCGGTGCCGCGTTGCTCTTCTACTGCACGTCGGTGACCATGATCTATCTGGCGTGGGGCAACCCGTGGTACGTGCTCCTCGGGCTGGCTTTGTTCGTGCCTGTGGGACTGGCAGGAACGTACCTTTCAGATAGGGTCGCTCTGCGCGTCAGTATCTGGCTCGATCCATGGGCTCCTGCCCAAGCGGATCGCGCATTCCAGATCTTGCAGTCGTTGTTTGCGTTCGGCTCCGGCGGCCTCATAGGTCAGGGGCTTGGACAGGGCTCGCCCGGCCTCATCCCCGCTGTGCACACGGATTTCGTCTTTGCGGCCCTCGCCGAGGAATTCGGGCTCGTCGGCACGCTAGGGCTGCTCCTACTCATCGCAGCGTTCTGCCATCGCGGGATCAGGCAGGCGCAGCAGTCCGAGTCCACCTTCGAGTCGCTACTGGCAGGTGGAATTGCTGCACTCATTGCCATCCAGACGTGGGTCATCGCAGGAGGAAACGCCAAGCTCATCCCTATCACCGGGGTGACGCTGCCATTCCTCAGCCATGGCGGCTCCTCGTTAGTCACCACCTTGCTAGCGACGGGGCTGCTCATCAACCTTTCTGCGCCACACCCCGTGTCTCTGAGCCTCTCCATCGCCCCCGAATCCGCAAGATCGCTGCGCCACACGACGGCCCGCCTCGGACAGGGCCTTCTGGTGCTGTTGGGAAGTGTCGCGATCATCTCGGGGAACTGGGCCGTCGTTCGAGCCAACGAACTGCGCCAGCACCCCACCAATGCACGCCCGATACTGGCCGAGTCTCGCATTCGCCGTGGCCGCATCCTCGACCGCAACGCGACCGTCCTCGCCGATATTGCCATCGATGATATGGGATACGTTACCCGTACCTACCCAGTCCCCGAGGCTGCCGCCGTTGTAGGCTACGCAACGCTCGAATATGGCACTGACGGGATCGAGGCAGCCTGTGACGCCCGTCTCCGCGGCGACGTCGACCGAACAGCATGGGATGACGCGAAGCAGGCCCTGCTCCACATTGACCCCACCGGCCGAGACGTTCGCCTCACCATCGACGCTGATCTTCAGCGCCGGGCGCAGGGCCTGCTCGAGGGGGCTATCGGCGCGACGGTCCTCATCGATGCCCGCACGGGTGAGATCCTCGCCCTGGCGTCATCTCCCATATACCGTTCTGAGAGCATCGTCGACGAATGGGCCACTCTCCGCGAGTCGCCGGGTTCACCGTTCGTGAACCGCGCCACGCAGGGCCTTTCACAACCGGGCTCAGCCCTGCAACCGTTCATCCTGGCCTCTGCCTGGGTGCAGGACCCCAATATGGATCCGGCGTCGCCCTTGACCACACCGGTGGTTGTTGATGGTCTATCGGTGGTCTGCAGGACCACACCGGGAGAGGAGGGATGGGCAGCGGCCCTGGCATCGGCCTGTCCCTACCCGTTCAAGGAGGCTGCAGAAGCGCTCGGTGCGCTCGCCCTCGAAGAGAGCCTCACACGCTGGGGATTCCTGGACGCACCGTCCCTAGCACTGCCTGCAGTTGCTTCTGATCCGGGCACTGCCCGTCTCGACCCAGCGGCCGAGGCTGTCGGTCAGGGGCGCCTGCTGGTTACGCCACTCCAGATGGTGCAAGCCATTGCGACCCTGGGCAACGACGGCCTACGCCCTACAGTGCAGCTATTGTCCCAACCCCTTACCGGATGCACGACCGAGGCAGCCAGTGAGGCCACACAGGTGATGGACGCAGCCGAGGCCGACCGGCTCCTGGCCTTGTTGTCGCACTATGGAGGTCCGGTAGGGCATCTAGGCACGGCAGTGGCCGGCCCCGGGCGCCAGCAGGCGTGGTTTGTGGGGCTCAACTCGGCAACGCTTCCGCGATATGCAGTCGCCGTGTTCATCGATCGCCCGGAACGCGTCCAGTTCGCTGTGTCGGTCGGTGTAGAACTGCTCGAGGCCGTAACCAATCCTCGCTAGGGGCAGCAAATCGGGCAATCGGAGGGGGGGCAGGACCCACGAACACGTCTTCCTGGTTTATTTCTAACTCTGGTCCGACTTTTGGTTTGACAAACGCGCCTTTTCCCTTATCATATGAATAGGCGATTGTTAGAATGTACCCGCTCTGATCGGTCAGGAGCCCAACATGAACGAAACGATTCTGCTGATTGAGGATGATGAGGCACTTGCCCAACTTGTTCAGCTGCTGTTGGAGAGAGCAGGTTACACAGTTCAGGCCGCGAACCACGGTGAAGCCGGGCTGAAGCTCGCGCGACAGACATCCCCCAACCTGGTCCTGCTCGACATCCTGATGCCTGACATGGATGGGTGGCACGTCTACGAGGCCCTGCGGCGCATCACTGATGCGCCAGTGCTCTTCCTCACAGCGCTCGGTGACGAACACAACATCACCTATGGGCTGGGCTTGGGCGCCGATGACTACATCGTTAAGCCCTTCGGTTACAAGGAGCTGGTAACTCGCGTCAAGGCTGCGCTGTCTCGTGCTCGGCGCGCGCGGGGCGAACAGACGGTATTCGAGACCGGCAGTCTGAGAGTCAACCTCGACACCCACGAAGTCAAGATCGACAACCGCGAGGTGGCCCTCACTCCAACGGAGTTCCAACTGCTTTCGGCTCTGGTGCAAGATGCCGGCCGCACGGTCAGCCATGACACGCTGCTGCGGCGAGTCTGGGGGCCCGAATACTCCAACCGGCGCGACTACCTTAAGCTGTATATCTGGTATCTCCGCCAGAAGATCGAGGAGGATCCCAGAGATCCAAGTCGCATCATCAGCGAGCGCGGTCAAGGTTACCGTCTGGTCGTCGAGCCTCAGGAGGTCGAAGCGTAACCCGTGCTCCTCTCTGGGCTGCTCCAGCGCCGCGACGTGTGGCAGTTCGATCTGCGCTCGGCCTTGGTTGGGGCTCTCCTGGCGTGGATCATTGCCGGCTTGGCCTACAGCCAGCGAGAAACGATTCTGCGTATCGCCCGAGCTGCGTGGGAGCCGATAGCGGCCTGGCGACGCCGGGTCCGCTCAAGCCAGGAGGAGAAATACGCGAAGGCTCTCCAGCAGGCGCTCAGGCGCCTGCTGCTGTTTGAGCCCGCGAACCCAGACCTGACGTTTCTCCCACCGACCTTTCTGGCGCCGGCACCATTGCCAGCGACCGTTGCCGAAGTCGCTCAGTCTCCCCGTATCGTCAGCGTAACCTTCGCCGCACTGCTCACAGGCCATAGGCAGCTCGTCATCGTAGGCCCGCAGGGCTCAGGACGTACCACGGCCCTGGTTATGAGCGTATGGCAGGCCGTCAACCGAGAGACGCACGAGGGCACCCAGCCGTACACCCGGCTGCCCGTCTACATCGATCTATCCGCAGTCGGCAGTGTCACAGACCGGCCCAAGGCGTCTGCATTGGAGCGCATAGTGGGGATGGCCACCTCGTTCATGCCGGGCATCGCGCCCGCTTGGCTGCAATCACAGCTTCGTCGCGAGCCATCACTCATGCTCCTCGACAATTGGGACGTCCTCTCCGCCGGTGACCGCGTGCAGGTCGCCGGGTGGATTGCGGAAGCCAACGAACGGATGCCGGATGCTGTGTGGCTCGTTGCGAGCGGCGTGGAGGGATACGGGTGCCTCGTCGAAGGGGGCTTCGTGCCGGTCGAGCTGGTGTTGCCAGTCGACGACGGTGCCATCGCACAGCTCTACCGAGGTTGGCAAAAAGCACTCGGAGTTCAGACTCCCCCAGTGACGGACTCAGCGCTCGACGAGGACGATGGCGAGGCCAACGTGATCGGCGCGTTGGAGACGGCTGCCAGAGCGGGCAGCCCAGTCTGGGAGCTGCATCTGCGGAGTCGTCTCCATTTGCGGACCGGGGAGCACCCCGACCGGCCCGTCGAGGTGCTGGCCCAGCACCTCGACACCGAGGTCGGCGCTGTCGAACTGAGCCGGGGTTCAGAGCCGATCGCCGAACAAGCACGGCGCATCGCACTACAGACCTTGGTCAGCATCGCCGCCATGGAGCGGTTTCAGGGTCATCCTCCAACCGTTTCGGAATTGCGCAACCTCGTGGAGGCACAACTGCCCCCGAAGAAGGAGCGTCCCAGGCGGCTGGATGCTGCGGTCAGCAAGATCCTGTCCGAATCCGGGATGCTACGCCGCGAGGAGAGAGGTTGGCGCGTCGCACACCGCATCTGGCTGGACTATCTTGCCGCGATCCATCTGGCGGAGGACGAGTCCGGACCTGACCTGGTGCAGTCACACCTCGATGACCCACAATGGGGCGCCCTGACGGAGTTCTACGCCGGCATCGCCGATGTGTCACAACAGATCCAGGATCTGATTAACCGGTCGGAGATCTATGGTGACCGGGACGCGTTGTTACGTGCTGCCAGGTGGGGCGCCGTGGGTGATGCAGACCAACCCTGGCGCAAGGATGTGACAAAAGCACTGGCGAAGACTTTCATGAGCACAGACCTGGAGTTGGAGACACGCCTGGCCCTTGGGCGCGCCCTAGCTGTCGTCGCCGGAGAGAGCAGCCGTGCGTTCTTCCTGCGCGTGCTCAGAAGCCCATCGCGCGAAGTGCAGTGCGCCGCGCTGCGCGGACTGGGATGGATTGGCGCGCCACGCGACATGCCAATTATCGCCGCCGCCCTGCGCGATAGCGCTCCCGATCTCCGCCGGAGCGCTGTGCGGGCGCTTCGAGACCTCAACACCCCGGGTGCAATCGCTTTCCTTGGCGAGACCCTACCCAGTAGTGATGAAACCCTTATGTTGGACATCGCGAACGCCCTCGCTGAGTCCGCCGAAGGCGCCGTAATACTGGAGGAGGCCACCAGGCACCCTGATCTGCTGGTGCGGCGATCAGCGGCCCTGGGTCTCGGCCGAATCGCCGCGGACTGGGCGCGCGATCGACTCCTCGAGATCGCGCGCGAGGACAACGAATGGCTGGTCCGCTCGGCCGCAGACACGGCCTTGCTAGCGCACGAGGAGCGCGCCGAGCGACAGATCAAGGTCTCGCCGCCTCCTGCGGTAGATAGTATGGATTGGTTGATCGCGTGGGCTGCGCGACAGGGACTGGGCCTGGGTGTGGGCGACGCCGCGATGGCGATGCTGGTGCGCGCGGCTCAGGAGGGGAACGTCGATGCAAAGGTACTCAGCGCCCTGACCCTTGCTCAGATAGGTCGTGAGGACGACGCGCGCGTGCTGGAACCCCTACAGACCGCGCCCGACCCCGATGTCCAGCAGGCGGCAACCTGGGCCTTGAGGCGGATCCGCCAACGCTATACCGTCTACGAGGGCGGCTGATACCGCCCCTCCCGTGTGACTATCTATGACAGCGCCCGGCGGTCTATCCCGCCGGGCGCTGCTTCGTTCTGGACGGCCAGCAGTCTAGCCGACGCTATCGTCGACCAGCTCGGCTGCAGCAGCGGACATATCGGGAGCGTCTGCCGTCACAGCGCGCCCGTCCCCTGTCAACAGTTCCCTGGCAAGCTCGACATAGGCCTCTGCGCCCTGAGCCTTCGGGGCATAGACCACTCCGGGTTCGCCATAGCTGGGGGCCTCGCTCAACCGCACACTGCGTGGAATCACTGTACTGAACACGTGGTGGGGAAAGTACTTCTGTACTTCCTCCACCACCTGGTGGGCCAACGTTGTGCGTCGATCGTACATCGTCATCACCACCCCGCGCAGCCGCAATTCGCGGTTGAGCCCGCGCTGAACCAGAGAGATCGTATGAGTCAGTTGGCTCAGGCCTTCGAGGGCCAGGTATTCACATTGAACAGGCACGATCACGCCATGGGCCGCTACCAGCGCGTTCACGGTGAGCACCCCAAGGCTGGGCGGCGAGTCGATCAGCACATAATCGTAATCGACGATCGGCTCAAGTGCAGCCCTGAGCTTCGCAGCACGTTCGCGGGGTTCGATGGCGTTGAGCTCGACGGCGGCCCCGGCAAGCTCCGGTGTGCTGGGAAGCAGATCCAGCCCCGGCCAGCGTGTGGTGTGGATTCCCTCAGCGGCGGGCAACCTTCCCGAAACGACCTCATAGGTCGAGTGTGTCACAGCCCGGGCGTCTAGCCCAAGGCTCGTCGTTGCATTGCACTGTGGATCCGCATCCACCACCAGGGTACGGACCCCCCACTGCGCCATTGCCGCAGCGAGATTGACCACCGTCGTGGTCTTCCCAACGCCGCCCTTCTGGTTCGCGAATGCGTAGCGGATGGCCATGGCCCTTCAATCCGATACGTCCAAAGCCTTGCGACACTCGGCAACTTCGCTTGCCTCAGGCACCGCTGCGAGGCCCATCCTGGTGACGGAGTGCGAGGCGACACACGCGGCGAAGTGCGCCGCTGCCAAGGGCTCGGTGCCGGCAGCAACCGAGCTGAAAAAGACCGCCGCGAAGATGTCGCCCGCACCCGTGGGGTCTGCCTCAGGAACCTCCAAAGCCGGAAAGGGTACAGGTCTACCGTCGCTGAACAGAATGCCGCCTCGGCGCCCCATGGTCACAACCAGGAGGTGAGTCTGTGATGCAAACCGTTCAGCCGTCTCCCATTCTCCCTGGATGTCCTCAATACTACACACGACTGCAGAAGCCCTCTCCAAAAGGCGCTGGGACTCGACCCACGGTCGCGGATGCACCCGCCCATCCTCGTCAAGCCACCGCATCCAGCCCTGGGGGGTGATACCGATGAAGACCGAATCCGGAAAGCGGCCGACTAGATCAGGATCACACTCGCCGATGACTGGACCCAAGTGCACGACGCTGGGTCGCTCCCAGGCGTCTGGCACGTGAGTTGCCCTAAGGGGCAGCGCCAACTCATAGACTATCTGTTCGCGGCTGCCGTTCACGTAGTGGTTCCAGAAGGTCGTTGTGCTCGGGGCCGCGTGACAGAAGACCTCGACTCTGTTCCTGAAGACCGCACCATCGAATGTCGAGCCGGCGCTTGTCAAGACACCGACTGACCGGCACATCGCTGCGGCGGTAAGGGCGGCGTAGGCCACCGTACCACCGATCGTGAATGACGCGTCCGGCTGGAGGTCGTGTGTTACATGACCTATGACGAGGTAATCGACGGCGCTTACCACCTCGGCCAGGACCTACGCCTTGTTGGATTCAGACGTTCCCTCAGGGATGATCGTCACGGCACGGTCGCGCCCCCTGCCCACACTCTCCGTCGACACCCGCTCATCGTCACGGAGGACCATATGGATGATCCGTCGTTCGTGCGCTGGCATAGCCCGCAAACGTATCCGTGTCCCCGACTCCACAGCACGGTCCGCCTTCTCCTTGGCCAGAGATTCCAAGCTGCGCCGCCGTCGTTTGCGATAACCATCGGCATCGACGACAATGTTGTAGCTCCCGTCCATCCTATGGTAGATCAAAGCGCGAAAGAGGTACTGGAGCGCATGAAGATGGCGCGCGCGCGGGCCAACTAACAGCTCAGCGTCGCGCCCCCCCAGCGACACCCACAGCGTGGGTCGCTCTTCATCAACCCACTCGATGTCTACGTCGATGCTGAGACCGGGGAGCAAGTTGGCGATAATCTCCCGGGCCGCTGCCTCCAGTTGGATTCGGTCCAGGCCATCGGAGTGGGTTGGCGGTGATTCCACAGAAGTCGTGGCAGGTCCTCCCTGCGCTTGGGCCTCCGTATCCAGGCCCGTAGCTGCTCGTGCTTGCGCCTCGGCCATCACTGTGTCAACAGTCGCAGGCGGCGCAAGCTCTGCTTCCACATCGTCTGGAGCTGCTACGGAAGCTTCAGGTAGGGCTGCCTGCTCGGCCATGGGTTCGGGCTGAACTTCAGCCTCGGCTTCCTCCGCAGGCCGTGAGCCGAGGGACTCTTCGTCGGGCGCTGGCAACACTACAGACTGCGGCACAACCGCCGAACCGGGGTGCGGCTGCGCATCAGCAGTTCGATCCACCCGAGTCACTTTTACCTTGGCTTCGCGCATGCCGATCCCCAGGAATCCTCGGCTACCCTCGTCAAGGACCTCAATCTCCACTTCGTCGCGGCTCGCGGCCAGTCGCGTCAGCCCCACGATGATTGCTTCGTCGACTGAGGGTGCTGTCACAATAACGGAATCGTCGGACGCCATCAATACCACCTCCTGATCAGACCCCGGATCTCAGGAGCCAGTCTCCCTTGGTCCAGAACCTACTCCAGCAACTATCGCAGCACAGGCAACCGGACTACCAATCACCCTTTGGAGACAGCCTTGTTGACCGCCTTCCGCCCGGCCCTAGGCGGGGTATCCTTCTCCCCCTTGGACTCACCGCCTGCCGGCTGGACTACATAGTGACTCCTGAAGAGGAAGTACTGCAGAATGCCCACCAGGTTGGAGATGAGAAAGTAGACCGCGAGGCCCGATGCGTAGGTTGCAGAGAAGAACCCTGTCATCAGCGGCATCATGATCATCATCTGCTTACTCATAGCCGCCGATTGAGGATCGGTTGTCGGGGGGGTAAGCAGCTTCTGATAGTACCAGGAGGAGATGACAACGAGAATCGGGAGGATGTAGAAGGGATCGGGCAACGCGAGGTCCAGCCACAGGAATTGGCTCTTGAGCGGGATCAGGGTGCTCAGACTCGGGATCCAGCCGTAGATGTCACGCGGAAGTGCAAGCAGCTGCAGTGGCGTTGACGCAAGCACCCGAATGATCGCTTGGTAGAGCCCGATCATCAGCGGCAGTTGGATGATCAGGGACAGGCACCCACCCAGGGGATTGACGCCCGCCTCTTTGTAGAGCTTCATCTGCTCTTGGGCAAGCTTCTCACGTTCATCCTTCTTGTATTTCTTCTGCAGTTCGGCCAACCGAGGTTGCAGCTCCTGCTGACGCTTGGTCGTTTTCTGCTGCTTCAACTGCAGCGGTGTCAGGGCCAGCCTCAGTAGCAGCGTGACGACGGTCACGGCCACAATGGTCTCCTGCCCAAGGAACTTGTACAGAACCAGGAGCAAGTTGATGATGGGTCGGATCAGCACAGCGTCAAACACGACTCACTCTCCTAATGATCCAGTCCGCGAAGCGAACGCGCGTTGTCATCCACTAATCGCCCTGCGGGGACGACCAAATCAGCTCACCGGCGGCCAGGCTAAAAGCTTGCACACGTGCAGACACCAGAATAGGTAGGGTGTAGAGCCGCTGGTCGCCGGTTACGAGATCACTTGGCAGTCGCCCGGGGTTCTCGAGCGGTGAGCCCCAACTCTGCCTTAGAGTACCGGTAGTCGTGTCGATCGCGTAGACTGCTCCCTTCTCATAGCCAGCCACGAACAACAAGCTACCATCACCATTCAGCGCCGGGCGACCGCGGACGGCGTCGTCCACAACCACCGGCGCGTCCCACACCAGTTCGCGCCTCTCAATGTCGAGTGCGTAGACCTTCCCACCCACATCGGCGAAGTACAGCACGCTACCATCTAGAACCGGTGTAGCCCAGAGCCAGTTCTCCGCCTCAAAGGTCCATGAGATCGTGCCGGACTGCGTATCCACCTGGTATAGCTTAGAGGAAAAGTCGCCAAACCACAAGTCCCGGCCAGCGAGAACGGGCGTCATCGCAACAGACCCATCGACGTCTACCCGCCACTGCTCGGTGCCCGTCTGGAGCTCCAGCGCATAGAGGGTGTGATCCAGTGACGCAACGTAGACGGTATCGTCAACGACGACAGGAGTCGCCCACACGCGGTCATCGGTCGCGAACTCCCACGCTTTGCTCCCATCCTCAATGTTCAGCGCGTACACCTTCCCATCGCCATTCCCGATGAGGAACAGGCCCGACGCTACCGTCCCCGTCCCCACATATTGGCCTCCGGCTTCGGCGAAGCGCCACAATTCGTCAGGCCGCTCTGCAGGCGACGCACCGAGCGCCAACGCATAGACCGTGCGATCTGAGAAGCCCGCGACCAGCAGAACCCCGTTTTCGCCAACGTCCTCGGCCAGGACAGGCGTTGAGTAGAACGGTCGCGCGGCACGCTCATCCTCTGAGGGATAACTCCAGTAGACCTTGCCTGTTTCGGCGCTGAGTGCCTGAACATGCTCCAGGTTGGCCACATAGAGGGTATCCCCTACGGCGATCAGGCCGGGCCAACTCTCGTGACGCAACCCGCCACCGCAGCCCACCAGCAGCAACAACGCCGCAAACAACACGACCACACGCAACGGCTTCGCCGTGAAGCGTGCAGAACCCAGGCGGTCAGCCAAATTCCGCCAGATGGACATTCTTCCTCCCCAAGACATAGTGCCGAAGTACCTCACTTCGTGCTACCCCGGTCTACCTCTTCGCCGCCCATACCCTCCGGCAAGGGCACCGGATCATAACCACCAGGGTTGAATGGATTGCAGCGCGCCAGCCGCTTTATACCTAACCACCCGCCCGACACGACACCGTAACGGTCGATTGCCTCGTAAGTATACTCAGAGCAGGAGGGCGTGAATCGACAAGCTGGTGGCAGAGCAGGCGACACATACCGTCGGTACCAACGCAACAGTCCCAATACCAAGTGCTTCACTTCAGACTCCCTGGTCGCGCTGCGCTCCGGAATGTGCATCAGCCTTGGCCTCGTACAGCAGCCCGGCGCGCTCGAGCATCGTCTTCAGAGCGGATCGCACTTCGTCCTCCCCGGAAACTGGCAGTGCTGAACGCGCCACTAACACCACATCCCATCCCCCACACGCATCCCTGTAGAGTTTGCGTGCCGCCTCGCGCAACAGACGCCGCGCGCGATTCCGTTCGACCGCGTTGCCCACTCTCCGGCTAGCCGTAATCCCGAATCGGCTGCGGCTCTCTCCATTGGGCAGCGCCCACAGGACAAACAAACGATGCGCCCACGAACGCCCTCGAGACCATACTCTGCGGAAGTCTTCCGGGCGGCGAAGGCGCATCTCCTTCTGCCACAGATTACACCCCAAAAAGATCCTACCTCAATACGCGCGGACCGTGCACGTCCGCTTCTAGCCGCTGCGTCGGGGGCGTTGTGAAGCTTCCTTCCAATTGATCCGCTTGTTCCCGCCGAGCTCAACCGCGATGAGCTTATGGCGTCCCTTCTGGCGGCGGCGCTTGAGCACATTGCGGCCCGTGGAAGTCTGCATGCGAGCACGGAAGCCGTGTGTCCGCATTCGCTTGCGTTTCTTTGGTTGATAAGTTCGCTTCGGCATGACACTTCTCCTCTTTCTAGTTCTTCTTTCAGAACACCGCGAAGGCGCCTAACACGAAAAGCGCGCGGTCACCCGCGGCGGTTTCCATCATCGCATACGGCACAACACGTCCCGATAACGCGCAATATTATACCGTAAGCGTATGGTAAGTCAATGGGCCTGGGCCCTCGCCGAGAGCCCCACTGATCCGCCAACTGATCGCCCCCCTTGTGCTATACTGAACACTATGAAAGCGATGGTCATCAACACAATCACGCAGCTCAGCGAGAGTGCCACTCCCCTGGAGATGGTGCATCTCCCGGAGCCCGAGCCCAGGCCCGATGAGATCGTGGTCCGTGTGTCAGTCTGCGGTGTCTGCCACACAGAATTGGACGAGATAGAAGGACGCACTCCACCCCCCACGTTACCCATCGTGCCGGGCCACCAGGTTGTCGGTTACGTTGTGCGGAGAGGAGAGCGTGCATCGCGGTTCGCTGTGGGTGAGCGCGTGGGCGTCGCCTGGATCTACTCGAGCTGTGGCAGGTGTACCTACTGCCGCTCAGGTCGCGAGAACTTGTGCGCTCACTTCAGGGCTACCGGCCGCGACGCCCACGGTGGGTACGCTGAGGCCATGGTCGTATCACAGGACTACGCTTACGCCGTTCCTGAGGGACTGACCGACGCGGAGGCAGCGCCTATGCTGTGCGCAGGCGCTGTTGGGTATCGCTCGCTGATGCTCTGCGATCTGCGAGACGGGCAGGCATTGGGACTGACGGGTTTCGGGGCATCCGGGCATCTGGTTCTGCAGGCTGCCCGGGCGAAGTATCCCCACACCCCCGTCTTCGTGTTCGCGCGGAATCCTGAGGAACGCCAGTTTGCGGAGGAACTCGGTGCCGTGTGGACAGGGACGACAGAAGCAGTGGCCCCCAGACCGCTGGACGCGATCATCGACACGACGCCGGCCTGGAGACCCGTCGTGGAGGCTCTCAGGAATCTGGCACCTGGGGGGCGGCTGGTCATCAATGCCATCCGCAAAGAAGCCAGCGACCAGGACTCCCTGCTCAAGCTGAACTACGCCACGCATCTGTGGCTGGAGCGTGAGATCAAGAGCGTTGCCAACGTAACACGCGCTGACGTGCGCGAGTTCCTGTCGCTTGTTGCGCAGATTCCGCTCCGTCCCACTGTGCAGGAGTATGAGCTGTCGGACGCAAACGTAGCGCTGATGGAGATGCGCCGTAGCAGGATACGTGGTGCAAAGGTGCTCAGAATCAGCAAATGAGGGAGCGATCTCAGCTGGGCTGGAGGGCCGTCGAGCCTACACCCAACGCCCGGGACCCGAACCCCAAGTGATGTCGGGACGCAGCTGTCGGCCGACCCAGATCACGTCCTCCAGCCGATCCCGCCGCTCGAGGAACGCAATCAGCTCGCGAGCTTTGCCCAAAGTCGTATCAGAGTCAAGGCTGTCGAAATCCACCGCCAGATCGTAGCACAGTGTCCGCAGTTCCTCCCAACTGAACTTGTCCACCAGAATCTGGCGTAATCGCACCGCTTCTCGTTGCGTCTTCGTCAGATCCACGCCTTCCAACAACGATCGCACTTCGACCCGCGCCCGCAGACCAGGAGGAATCAAGCTCTTCTCTCCCATCGCCTCAAGGTCCAGAAGGTACTGGTAATCCACGACAATACCTTTGTGGTGAGGGATCGGAACCTTCTCTTCCACCTGGATCCCCGAGATGGAGCTGTGAATGGTCTCAAAATGGAAGCGCACGATGTTCAACAGTGCCCGCCGAGTATGTTCGGGTCCCCGAACTCTTATCACGACCCGCTTGTCCTCTCGATCAGCCAGGATAAGCGCTTCATTGCCCTGGTCGGTCACCACAGTGCCACTACGCCAGCAGAGGTCGCGGCGCACGTACGGGTGCATCCGCACGATGAACCTCGACACGATGCTGCTGGGCAGTACGTTGTAGTGGTACTCGAACGCGAGCACATCGTCCCAATGGCCACTCGCCGGTGCGGCCTTCGTCAGCAGATCAGGGATCAGGTATCGCTGCTCGCCGTCAGGCCCCTCATACGGGAAACACAACTCGAACTTGCGCATCACATTGAGGATGAACTGCCGCCTGTGGGGAGGGTACACCGCGGCGTCCAGGATGTGATCGAGGTCGTCCAGTTCCAGCCACCCACCCTTCTGCAGCAGGCTCTGATCGTTGAGGATGCGGTAGACCCCGTTGGTCACCCACTGGGGATTGAGAATACTGGTGTCTTCCAGGCGTGGATCGTCCTGGAAACTCACAACAAGGCCAAGATCGTGCAGGAACCCGATGAGCGTGCGCTGGCTGCGCTCATCGTCTACGCCGTGCCTCTTGCAGATCTCGACGTACGACTCATAGGGGATATAGTCCTGCTGCAGCGTCTCGATCTCGTGCTTCACGGCATACCATGACTCCAGCAGCGCATCCCGTATGTGCGGCATGCGCGGCACCTCCCGCGCGATACGCGCCCGGAGCTTATCGATGCCAGCACCGGTAACGCACGAAGTCGCGACAATGGCGCGTATCCGTGGGTACTTGGACTGCAGGCCACGTTGATCAAGGTCGAGGCTCTGTTCGTCGACCTTGTTCCCCACGATCACAATCGGCGAGTCCCCTCCAAAACTCTGGATGATCTTGAGCCAGTATTCGAGACGGTTCTCTTCCTCGTTCAGGCGGCTGTCATACACCAACAGGTATAAGGTGCGCTTGGTCAGAAAGAACTGGTGGGTCGCGTGCATGATCTCCTGACCGCCGAAGTCCCAGACGTTCAACCGGATTTCCGCGTCGTTCACCCGGATATGCCAAGGTTGGATAGCAATCCCTTGCGTCTTTGGCTCAGCCCGGTCAAAGGAATCCCACAGTAGCCGCTTCACGACGGAGGTCTTCCCGACGTTCCCCTGCCCCACCAGGATCATCTTGGCTTCGTTAAGCGGTCGCTTTCGTCCATCGAGGTGGTCGAGGTAGTAGGTCATCGCCGCAGTGGGCGTGTCGATCCTCGCCAAGATCTCAGGCGGCACAGGCAGGGGATTCTCCGATAGATCCAGCACTTCGAGGTTGTTGAGTTCGCCAATCTCGACAGGCAGCGAGACCAGATGGTTGTGATGCAGGTCAAACTGCCGCAGGCGGCGAAGCCTTCCGATCTCATGGGGCAGGTGCGTGATCCTGTTGTTGTGGAGGATCAACGTTAGGAGCCGCGACAGATCTCCGATTTCGGACGGCAGCGTGCTCAACCGGTTGTGGTGCAGCTCCAGATAGGCCAACCCCTGAAGGTACCTGATCTCCGGCGGGATTGCCTCAACGTGTGTGTGATCGAGAGTCAGCCGCTCGAGCGCCTTCAGGTGCCAGACGCCCGGTGGCACTTCCGTCATAGCGTTCCTCCCAAGGTTTAGAACGCTCAGACGGGATAGGTACTCGATCTCGATCGGGATATTGGCCAACGGGTTGCCCCAGAGATGGAGCTCCTCGAGATCAAGCAGCCGCAGGATGACCTGTGGGAAGACCTGGAGTTGGTTCCGTCGCAGGTCCAGAAACGCAAGCTGGGTCATCGCCTCGATTTCTGCAGGCAGAGAGACCAGCCGGTTGTCGCTCAGGTCCAGCGACCGCAGCTTGGTCAGTTGTCCTAGTTCCCGCGGCAGGGACGCAAGCTGATTGTGCCGCAGGTCGAGCTGGTTGAGACTCCGCAGCTGTCCAATCTCTGGCGGCAGTGCGTGCAGATCATTGCCGCACAAATCAAGCGACACCAGGTTTCGAAGCCTGCCAACCTCCGGTGGGAGCAGGGTCAGACCGCTGTAGCTTAGGTCGAGTTGAGGCGTGCCTGTGGCGACAGCCTTCTCAATCAGGCGCAGCAGCTCGTCATCAGTCAAGGTTATCCCCCAGGTCGTTGTCGGTTCGGCCCTGATGAGGTAGGAGTATCACGCTGATGACAACTGCTCCCGATAGCGCTCCAATGCCTCCCAGTCGCCTCGTAGCGCCAGGCGTGCCTGATGCGGCCAACTCGCAAGATATCGGGTTCGCAAACCCGTCTCAACTAACAAGGCCTCCAACTGGTCCGGTGTCAACTCAGCGAGTTGCTCGAAGATCAAGATGCCTGCAGCCTGTAGCGCAGCCTGAGCCTTGTCGCCAATGCCCCACAACACCGTCAGGTCGTCTGGATGCACCAGAAACCTCTCCTCGAGTTCCTCTGGATGCGCCCGACGGGAAGGTGCAGATCCCGCGGCGAAGGCGAAGCGCCCCCCCGAGGGCATCGCCCGCCACCGGTAGTCATTGTTGAGCGCTTCCCGGAAGTCTGCCAGGACCTCCGGTTTGCCTTCGATCGACCAGGCATCACCCATCCAGCGGTAAATGAGCCCGCACCGGATTTGTTGGGCATAGGGCATCTGATTCCAGCGGTCGATCTCGGCGTAGACGGCCTGGATCCATCCGCTGTTCTGATTCAGCCATCCCTGATCGTGCTCCCCTGACGGTCGGTGAATATGGTTGATCTCGGTGATGTAGACTGGAACGTCCCGCCATCGAGCCGGAATCCGTTCCATGAACACTCGGTAGGTCTGAAAGTCGTAGTAGTGATCCCATAGCGGACCCGTTCCATCTCCGAAACGCTTGAGATGAGTTACCAGGGTCGTGTCGGGGCCATGGGTGTAGGCGTGGAGGATCACACCATCCAACGCCTCGATCTGGTTGAGCATCGTGACGAAGTAATCCAGCGGACGCCAACGCTCCCCACCCAGTAGTTGCATCGGCATATAGTTGTAAGGGTCAAGTGCCCCCGGGCACACAATGGCATTGGGCAACACACGCTTGATCTGGCTGTAGGTCCGGTTGAAGGCATCGGCGTACCGTTCTGGGGTAATGTGCTCAACCGGGTGCTCAAATCCACCAGGGTGTTCCCTGGGGTTGTTCTGCTCATTGCCGATCTGAATCGTCCAGGAGTAATCAGCAGGCGAACGGTTCGGGTCTCTGAGATAGACCTCGACCCAGCGGGCGGCGGCGCTGGCGTAGTCGTCGTACAAGCGCGATTCGGGAAGCGTTCCTCCGGGCTCATAGCCATGGTTTAGGCGCACGATGACGCCGTAACCCTCGTCTGCCCAGTCCCACAGACGACGCCTGATCTCCGGCTGCATCGTGATTGTGTGGGCGTGCCGGCCACAGATCTCGGTGAAGAGGATCCACCCCCGCTTGCCCTTGTCACTGTACAGGGCCCGCATCCGGTCGCGCGAGTGATGATCATCAGCCAGCGCCAACGCATGGATCCCAAATACGTGCGGCGAAACACCGGTGGGCACCGCCGCAGGGTTCACCAATTCGCGAACGTCTTCCTGCTCGGGATGCCGCAGATACCATGCAGCGGCATAGCCCTCGACCAGGGCTGGTGTCCGCACGTGGATCCACTCTCCCTGCTGCTTCACCTTGTGCCCGGTCACAACCGGGTCCTCGAGCGAGGTGAGCACGGTCTTGTGAGGCACTGACCAAAGTCTCTCATGGTCTGTACCAGGGCCGGCCCGCAGCCGCAGGCCAAGTTCGGGGCTTTCGACCACGACATGCGATGTTGGAGGCCCTGTAGGCTCTTCAGGAACTACCGGCTTTCCGTCGAAGGGACGCAGTTTCAAATACCAGGCAGCGCAATAGCCCGTTCTTCCGTCAGGCGCCTGCACCCGCACCCACTGGCCGCGCGTGCCCACCTTCTGCTCTACGATCACCTGATCCTCGAGCGCGCGCAGATTCGTGCCGTGGGCAAGGCGCGTCACCTCTTCATACTGGGTCCCCGGACCGGCGCGCAGGCGGAGCGACTCCTCCGGGCTGTCAACGATGACGAAAACTGCCTGTGATGGGCCATCGGGCTCGCCCGATGTACCGTCAAGCAGTCTAGTATACCGGGCCGCGACCCAACCCACATCGCCGCCGGGCGTTTGCACCCAGAGCCACTGTCCTTCCCGCCCCACCTTCACTCTGGCTACATTAACGTCCTCCAGGGCACCAAGACTACTGCCGTGGTCCAGCCGAGTCAAGACGGGGCTTCCCACAAAGGGCAACGCGCGAACGTTGAGGTATCCGACCGCTGGGCTATCCACTTCCAGCTCAAGCGTCGGTTCCTTGGGAATAGGGAATCCTTCTGTCTCTCCGCTACCAGGGCCGGCTAGAAACGGCTCGGGGTCAATCAGGTCAAAGGGATAGGTTGTGATCCCGGCGACCGTCGCACCCTGCTTCTTCAGACTCAGGTGCAGATGGGCCCCGGTGGAATGCCCGGTGTTGCCGGCCAGACCGATAAGCTGTCGGCCGCGCACCCACTGCCCTCGGACGACCACGGCTTGCAGCAGATGCGCATAGATCGTCTCGTAGCCATCTGAGTGCTGGATACGCACCTGGTTGCCGTAGGGTTTGAGCATCGGATCGGAGAACCCGTCGAGACGCACATCACTCACCAGGCCATCGGCAACCGCGAACACTTCACTGCCCTCGGCAGCAACCAAATCGACGCCCTCGTGGCCGGGGAGACCGAACTTGCCGTAGACGCCAGGGTTCTCCCCGAACCTCTGCGTGATCGTGCTGCGCTGGGTCGGCCAGCGCATTCGGAAAACCATGGCCTCCCTCCTTGCGACTGCCCGCGAGACCTTGCCAGGTAACGTTACAGTTCAGTTACGATTTGGGAAACGGGACAACGCGTCTATAGTATAAGTGTACTTTCATCACAAGTCAACAAAAAAGCATGGCGGGACCAAGCGCCCTGGCCTTAGTCCGATTGCCTCATCCGGCAGCGGCCTGTACAATCTATGAAGTTGAGGCATGAGCATAGAGAAGTGGACAGACTAGAGGAGCTAAATGGGGAACGATCGTAGCGCGGGCAGGGGCTTGGTCATCAAGTCCCAGAGCGGCTTCTACACGATCCTGACTGATCAGGGCCAGGAGATCGTCGCTCGTATTCGCGGAAGGCTCAAGAAAGACCATCGCGACACAACTATCGTTGCCGTTGGAGATCGCGTCGAATGGGAAGCCCAGCCAGAGGGTGGCTACGCGATCGAGGAGGTCGAGGACCGGGAGCGAGCACTCTCACGCCTCAAACCGCTGCCCGCCGGCCGCGGCAGCAGGAGATGGGACCGGCAGGGATACCTCCGTGAGCAAGAGCAGGTCATTATCGCCAACCCAGATCAGGCGGTCTTCGTGCTGGCATGCGCCAACCCAGAACCACGCCTCAAGATGCTCGACCGTCTCCTTGTCGGCGCCGAGCGACAGGATATCCCCGCCCTCATCTGTGCCAACAAGACCGACTTGGTCGGCCTGGAGGCCGCACGCCAGATGTTTGGCATCTACGAAACTATCGGGTATCCGGTACTCTACACCAGTGCTCGTACCCATCAGGGGATCGATCTGTTGCGCGAACGACTCAGAGACAAGACCTCCGCCCTCATCGGCCCATCCGGCGTTGGGAAGTCGAGTTTGCTCAACGCCCTGGAGCCGGGACTGGGCATACGCGTGATGGAGGTGAGTGCCACAACCGGGAAGGGTCGGCACACGACGACCGTCGCAGAACTGGTTCCCCTCGCCGTAGGCGGATGGGTAGCCGACACACCCGGTATCCGAGCGCTCGCCCTTTTCGACCTGGACCCTGAGGAAGTCGATGCGTATTTCCCTGACGTCGCGCCGTATGTACCCGATTGCGACTTCTCCGACTGCAGCCATACCGTAGAACCTGGGTGTGCCGTGATCGAGGCACTCCACGCAGGCAAGATCAGCCTGCACCGCTATGAGAGCTACGTCCGCCTGCATCAAGAACACCGCAAGCTCGCCGACATGTACTGGTGGGGCATCGACGAAGACTAGCATCCTCCCCGCCCTCGTCCGTTGTCTATTCAGGCTCTCGCGCTAGAATAGCCGCTTGGCAGAGCGCGGCGGGAGCTTCAATCCTCCCGCCACCCGCCCTGGTGAGCGCGGTCATGCAGACGCCTGCGACACCGGGCGGGCATAAACGGAACCACCTATTGGTGGCTCATGTCAAGAGAGGACAAAATGGTAGGTTACCTGCAAACTCGCAAGATCCTGCGATCGCTCCTATGTGCGCTGCTGGCACTGGCCCTTGTCGCGCCAGCAGCGTCCGCCGCGAGCGGTCCACGCGCACAGGCCCTTCCTCCACTCCCGGAATGGCCGATCGTCGGGCCCATCCTCCGGATGCTCGGCCTGGTCCAAGCAGAGCCGGCACCGGCAGTGGCCCCCGACCCCACTATCCCGGAGTACCGGATCACGTCGATCGCCGACGCTGAAGCGCTCCCGGAGTTCGCAGAAGGCGAACGCGTTCGCATCGTCGCCTCAGATTCGGATCTCAACACCATCATCGAGCAGACGCTTCAGGACAACCTCGGAGATGGCGCGGCTGTGGCTGTGGACTTCGACACGGGAGTCGTGCACGTTGTTATCGACGCGAACGAGGAGCTGCTAGACCAGGCCGGCGCAGACATCCCAAGGTTCGGGAATGCTGACCTTCACCTGACGGCATCGATGACCATCGATGCCTCGGACTGTCAGCCTACGATTGGATTCAGCAGCATTTCTGTGAACAAGTGGCGTATCGGGTTAAGAGTTGCAGCCCAGCGCGTGGTCAACACACGCCTGCCCGAGATGTGGCCCCAGGAGCTCTGCCTAGAGCGCGTCTTCCTGATGGATGGAGAGGCCGCCGTGGAAGGTTACCGGCGCTAACCCACCGAAGATCGGAGCAGCTGAGCCAGTGGGCGCGCGCGATCGTGCGTGCCCACTGGCAAAGAAGGGCACAAGGAGCAAGCCAATGGAATATCGTTCGATGGGTAACACCGGGCTCCGTGTCTCCGTGATCGGACTCGGGACGAACCAGTTTGGCGGAAAGGTGGACCAGCGTGGCGTGCAGGACATCGTCGATGCGGCGCTGGACTTGGGCGTGAACCTGATTGACACCGCCGACGTCTACCAGGCCGGTCGCTCGGAGGTGACCCTGGGCGTCGCGCTTAAGGGCCGCCGCGATCGTGTCATCCTGGCCACGAAAGGCTTCAACGCCACGGGAGATGGTCCGAACGACTCTGGCGCGTCACGCCACCACCTACTGACCGCCGCTGAGGCTAGCCTGCGCAGGCTTCAGACTGACTACATTGACCTCTACCAACTCCACAGGTGGGACGTGGCGACCCCGATTGAGGAGACATTGCGGGTCTTGGACGATCTCATCAGCGCTGGCAAGATTCGCTATATCGGCGCGTCGAACTACGCTGCCTGGCAACTCGCTCATGCGAATCTACTCGCCCAGCTGCGCGGCTGGACGCCGTTCGCTACAGTTCAGAACCACTATCACATGCTAGAACGTGGCATCGAACAGGAGGTACTCCCTTACTGCAATGCCTTCGGCGTGGGCGTGCTGCCCTACTTCCCCCTGGCTGGGGGTTTCCTCACCGGTAAGTATCGACGCGACGCTCCCCCGCCCGCGGGATCGCGCGGCGAGTCGAGCGGCTACGTTCAGCGATACATGACTGCCGCGAACTTTGACAGAGTCGAGCGCCTGGCTGGCTGGGCTGAGGCCCGCGGCCATACAGTGACCGAGCTGGCTCACGCATGGTTGTTGGCTCATCCGTCTGTCTGCTCCGTGATCTCCGGCGCGACCAAGGTGGACCAGGTAACTCAGAACGCGGCGTCTGCGGCATGGCAACTGACCCGCGAAGAAGCATCAGAAGCCAACTCCCTGCTGGAGGACTAGACTATCAGCTGCCCACGAATGCGACCCCTGAAGTGGCTTGCGCGACGCGTGATCAACGCCATTGTGCGGCTGCTTACTGGCATAATCTGCAAGGTGGACGCAGGTGAACTGCGCAAGATCCCCCTGCAAGGACCGATCATCATCATCGTCAACCACGTGAACTTCCTGGAGCTGCCCATCGTCTATACGCGCATCCCCAGCGATCTGGGTACTGGTTTCTCCAAAGTTGAGAACTGGGAAGCTCCGGTCTACCGGCTGCTCTTCGAGAACTGGAACATGATCCCCATCGAGCGGGAGTCGATCGACGTGACTGCGATCCGCAAGGGCTTGGAAGCCCTGGAAGGAGGCTGCATCCTGTTCATCACGCCCGAAGGAACCCGCAGTCACGATGGACGCCTCCAGCAGGGCAAACCAGGTGTGGTGATGATGGCCGAACGCAGCGGAGCGCCGGTGTGGCCGATTGCCTGTTATGGGGGAGAGAAGTTCAGCGAGAATGTGAAGCGCCTGCGCCGCACCGACTACCACGTTGCCGTCGGCAACCCCTTCTACGTCGAGACGAACGGCGACAGGGTGAGCGGTAGCATGCGACAGCAGGTCGTGGATGAGATGATGTACCAGTTGGCAGCACTGCTCCCTCCCGAATACCGTGGCCATTACAGCGACCTGAACGCAGCTACGGAGAAGTACCTGCGGTTCTCGGACCCAACAGCCAGCAACCTATATCGATATCGAGCGTCACAACCAGGCTCCACAGGCGACGCGCCATCGACGCTCGAGTAGCTTCAGCCGCCCCCTGGTGGGGGCAGGGCCCTGCTCCAAGGGCGGTCGAAGTGGCGAGGCGGTAGCATGTACCTTGGCCAAGCGTTAGTGTCCTGAAATGGATCAAATCCAGCCTAACTACGCAAAGGAGGAATGATGGAGTACAAGATCCTTGGAAACACCGGCATCAAGGTCTCCCCGCTCTGTTTCGGCACGATGTCATTCGGTGGCGACGCGGATGAGGCAACGTCGGCGGCAATGTTCGGCCGCTGTCGCGAGGCTGGCATCAACTTCTTTGACTGCGCCGACGTCTACGAGAAGGGCCGTTCAGAAGAGATCCTCGGCGGACTGATTCGCGACTGCCGGGCGGACGTGATCATCGCCAGCAAGGTCTACTTTCCGACGGGTCAGGACGTGAACGCTCGCGGGTCGCATCGACAGCACATCAGGCACGCGATCGAGGCCAGCCTGCGGCGACTCAACACGGACTATATCGACCTCTATTTTCTGCATCGCTTTGACGAGACGACGCCCTTGGAGGAAACCCTGCGGGCACTCGAGGACCTTGTGCGTCAGGGCAAGATTCTCTACCCGGCGGCCAGCAATTTCGCCGCGTGGCAGGTAGAGAAGGCCCTTGGCATCGCTGCGCTCCGCCAATGGACCAGGCTCGAAGCAGTCCAGCCGATGTACAACCTCGCCAAGCGCCAGGCGGAAGTGGAAATCCTTCCAATGGCGCAAGCAGAGAACCTGGCGGTCACGCCCTATAGCCCCTTGGGTGCCGGTCTGTTCACCGGCAAGTACGGCTTGGACAGGCGTCCCGAGAAGGGCAGGCTGGTCGAAAACCCAATGTACCAGGAGCGCTACGGCGAGCAATGGGTCTACCAGACAGCAGAAGATTTCACGACCTTCGCCCGGGAGAACGGCTACAATCCGGTCAGCCTCGCGGTGGCGTGGGTCGCCGGTCATCCGGCGGTCACAGCCCCTATCATTGGCGCACGCAGTGTGGCGCAGCTAGAGGGTTCACTCGGGGCCCTGGAGATCGATATGACGCCCGACCTGCGCGACGCCATCTCGGCGCTCTCAAAAGAGCCCCCACCTGCCACTGATCGCGCCGAAGAACGCACAGGCGACAAGTTCAGCGCCCAACTATCCAAGAAGTGACACAACCCGAGCGGAGTGTGCGGAGAGCGACATGGCCAATACCCACCCGTTGCCCCTGCCCTCCTTGGGTTACGAGCACCGGCACCGGCGAAGCCAAAGGGCCTGCACCGGTGCCGGTCTTGCTGCCGTGCCGCGATTGGGTCGACTTAGTGGCCCGTCACCACCAACGTCTGCGGCGCTGCCTCAGCCGCTGTCGCCGGGTTGTAGTAGTCGTAGGCCGTGCTTGCCGGCGTCTGGGCCACCAGCGGGAACTTCGCCCGCAGCCGATAGCTGAACGTAAGCGGCGCTTCGCCGGTCAGGTTTCTGACGTAGAGAATGATCTGTCGCCCGGTCAACTCGAAGCGCTCGATGGTAGCATAGCCGTAGTCGGCGGGCACATCCGCATAACGCGCCACCACCCGCGCCAGGTCCTCCGTCTCCACTGCAAAGCCGGGTGGCACACCCAGATCGATGATGGCTTGGTCCGCAACGCCATCCGCCTGGTTCATTGAAACGGTCACACCGACCTCCACCGTGTCATCAACCGCCAGTTCCGCACGATCGTAGGCCACATCGATCATGACAAGGTCCTCGGCGCCTACCAGATCCGGGTAGCGCGCCAGGCTTTCCCAGGGCAGGTAGTAGCTGGCGGTCAACTGGTACATCAAGCTCGGCTCTGAGCCCTCGGCCACACCGCCAACAGTGATCCTTACATCGCTGTCGCGCCCCACCGGCACATCGTCGAAGACGACCATCTGCACCACATCGAACGTCTCCGGCGTAACCTGCACCACCCTCGTAGGCCCGTTGTTCAGGCTGATGGTCACTGAGGCATTGGCGTTCTCAGACCCAGTTCGCACGCTGGCGATGAAGGCCTTGAGCGCCATCACGGTGCCCGACGTCGTCTCCCACGTACCAAAACTGTCTTTGCTCCGAACCAGGAAGGTCAATGCGGCATTAGCCAGCTCGACGTGGCGATCGGAGCGCAGGAAAGCCAGCGCTGCCGCCGCTGTTGTCTCCAGCCGCGCGCTGTTGCCATAGCCTCCCATATACGTCTCCCCGCCCGCATCCCAGTAGGCCGACTGATCCTCCTGCTGAGCCATCGCTGCGAGCCGGTTGAGCACGGCCTCCGTGGCTGCGCTGATGCTTGTAGTCGGCAGATCGACCGCCACCAGCGCATTCGCGACCAAGGCCAGCTCATACGCCGTCTCGGCCTCTGAGGCGTGTTCGCGCAGGTAGCTCGCCCCGCTCTGCGTGCGCCCATCCGCCGCATAGCCTGCATCAGCCAAGCCCCATACGATATATGCCGTCACCGGAAGGCGCTCGGTCTGGCTTGTGAGGCTTGTCTCGTGGAACCCCTCGACGCCCTTCCAGGAGCCGTTACTCTCTTGATGGGCAAACAGCCACGCGACGACACGCCCGATGAGCGCCGGATCCACGTCGTACACCCGGCTCATGTCACTGAACTCCTGCAGGCCGTACGCCGTGAGCATCGGGTCGGCGGGCGCATCGCCAAAGAGACTGAAACCGCCCGGATCGCCAGCGACCTCGAAGGTGGTTAACCGCTGGTAGCCCAGGTTGATATACTCCTCTGCCTGCATCCGGACCTCGGGCGAGGCCTGATCGGTCGTCTTGAGATAGTCCAATACCAGTACATTCGGGTAGGTCGTCGAGCTGGTCTGTTCGAAGCATCCAAAGGGCATACGCAGCAGCGCATCAAGCCCTTCGACAACCTGGCTCACAACACCCGGGTAGATCTTAACTGTCAGCGTCTGTGTTCCGGCAATCACGTCACCTGGCACGGACACAGTCTCAGCCACTTCACCGGTCGTTGGCAACCGGTCCGATACGGCAACACGGATCTCCTTCCCATCAGGATAGACACGCACTTCTTTGCGAATCGCGTCTGACATCTGGCTTCCCAGCGCCGTCACCTGGAACGGCTGTCGTCCGAAATCGAGAGCGCGGATACGGAAGTAGACCACGGTGATGTCGTTCGCGGCGATCTCGATCTCCTTCTCGGCATCGTCCAGAAGCTCGAACCACGGCTCGAGTTCAACCCGGAGATGCACGCGCTGCGCCTCGGGGAGGTAGTTGAACACCCCCACGGGTAGCGAGATCTCATCGCCCACCGTCAGGGAGCCAGGCAGGTCCAGATCGATGAAGAAGTCCTGGAATACCCGCAGTGCGCCGGTCGCGCTTGCCAGCCGACCGTCCTGCGACGAAGCCAGCGCCGAAATGCGCCAGGTCGTGATGCTGTCGGCGACCGGGACCGTGATGTTCAGCTCGCCATCCGGCTCGGTGACCTCGGCGGGCAGCCACAGCATCGTCTCCGGGAAATACTCACGCAGCCGCGGCGGATCGTCTGCTTGCCCTTGGGCTTCGCCGGGAGGCATCGCCGCCTCCGCAGGGACCTCCATGCCCTTCTCTTCTTCGACAAACACCTGCTCAACAATGCCCCCTCCCATCAGCGGCAAGGCCTGTCGCTGGATCGCTCCATCTGCCACTAGCACAGGGTTTCCCCGCGGCGACATGGCACCGCCCGATAGCAGCACCACAGCCCCCCCGGGGGCGATGAGCAGCAAGAGGCCCAAGGCCAGGGCCGCCGCTCCGGTGTACGCCTGGCGTCGCCAGATATACCCTGCCCCCCGGAGAATCATCGCCAGCACCAACAGCCCGACCGCCACCAGGCCCATCACCAGGGTCCGGTCACCGGGCACCACATCCGCCTGCACAGCCGCCCAGGTCGCCAGCCCCGCCGCGACTAGAGCCACCGGAACAAGAGCCAGCATCAGGGCCAGCAGGCCATCCCTACGTCTCACGGCAGTCACGCCGAGTACGATCAGCCCGAGGACGCCTGCCAACCCAATGGACACGATCACCACTGAGAAGACCAGCTCCTCTGCCCGCCACAGGACTTCGCTGACCAGCCAGACTATGCCCAGAAGCGACGACCCAATCACGACCATGAGCGCGATCGCCAGCCCCAGGCTCTTCCAGAATACCCGGTCGCGCGCAAGCTGAACGCCGCTGAGCACGACCACGGCCAAAGGCGCGGCCACGAGGACGCCGAATCCTGCGTTGGCGAGGGTCCTGTAGAACGTTTGCTGTCTGGCATAAGCCCGCGCCATCGCCTGATCGTGAGAGTTTTCCTCGAGGCTGAAGGGGGCGTTGGGCGCCACAATCGCGGCAAGCGCTGCCTTGCCCGCGCCCTCACGCGCATCACGAAGCTCCGGCTCACATAGCCTGCTGCCGTCATCCGCCAGACAGGGCTCCACGATCATCTCTGGGACGCTGAAGCCGTGAAGCTCATAGCGAGGCTGCAGGATCTCCTGCTCGAGCATGAAGTATAGCTTGGCGAAACCGGGGTCCTGCTCGGCCAGTGCGAAGAGCGACTCGTCAACAACTGCGAGTCCCACTGCCGACTGCACCCCTACCCCGTCAGCGTCGGTCACCCGCAGGGCCAAAGTACCTTCATCGCCCGGTCGGTAGATCTCAGCGCCGGGGTCCAGCGTGATGACGAGATCATCAGCCTGATCCACGACGACCAGCCGGGTGTCGCGGACAATGTGACCATCACGCAGGATCTTATACCCGTGAATCTCCAGCGTCCCGTAGAGGTCTGGGGACAGATCCACCGCTACCTCCGCATGTCCATCGCTCACGTCCACAGCACGTGTGCTTACCGTCTGCCCATCGCGGATGATGTCGAGGTACACAGTGCCTTGTTGTTGTGAGGTCAAGACCGTGAGCATCATCGTATCGCCTACCCGATAGAGCGCGCCATCGGGTCGCAGGAGCACTGTCTCGCTGCTTCCCTCTCCCTCAAAGGCGAAGTCTCGCTCCGTTGCCACACCGGACTCGCCTCGCGCCACGATCCGCAGGGCCGTGTACGCAGACCGTGGCGTGATCGCCACCTCAGCAAGCCCGTAGGTCCCAGTCCGTGCGCTCAAGGTTTCGCCGGTGTCGGGGATCGTGACGGTGACCTCAGCCTCAGCCGGCGACCCATCCGGGTAACTCGTGAGGATGTACAGGATGTTTTCGAGGTTCTCCTTCAGCCGCCCGCCCTCCGGGATTGCCTCAACCACCAGCGCGGTACCGGACACTGGCAGCGACAGGCGCCCCACTTCAGTATGGTCGGCCTGGTCGGTGACCCGAGCCTCAAGATAGAAGCGCGCCTGTCCCCCCTCCAACTCGCTGCCGGCTATGTAAGCAGGAAGTTCAAAGCTGAAGTCAAGATGCCCTTGGGCGTCGGTTACCCCCGAGATCGCGACGGAGACAGTACGTTCGAAATCGAACGTGTAGCCCTCGATGGCGACCTCGGCTTCCGAAACGTGCTTTCCATAGAAGTACTGCACGTCCAGCGTGCCCTCGACGTAGTCGCCTGGCTGGTAGAAACGCCGTGTCGTTGTCAGCGCAACCTGGAACTTGGGCAGTGTGTAGCGTTCGACCGTGACCGTCTTCTCGGATACGGTCTCGCCAAGACGCACTGCGATCTTGTATGGCCCGGTGTTGACCTCGTCTGCAAGTTGGAAGTCGGCCGCCGCAACGCCATAGGCCGAGGCTTGTTCTACTCTGCGGAAGACAGTGTTACCTTTGCCATCGGCAACTGTGATCTCCAGCTCGCCGCCTCCCACCGGTCGCCGGTCGAAACTGCCCAGTGCCAGCACGCGGATATGGATAACCTGCCCAGGCTGGTAGAGCGGCTTGTCGGTCGTCACCAGCAACTTCGCCTCACGCCGCACGCTCACGGGCGCCTCCAGCGCGTCGGAGCCCAGCTTCGAGCGCGTCTCCACGACCAGGACCTGGCCTTCGTCGATATCCTGTGGGACGGCGAAGCTAACGTCCAATGTGCCCGACGCGTTCGTGATACCCTCAAAGACCGTACGCCCTTGTCCGCCGGCAGCAGGTCGCATCAGAACCTTCACCGACGATTCGGACACGGGTGATGCATCGCGACTGTCGCGAACAACAACACGCATCGCGGCCGTGCTCCCTGGCACCAACTGCGTCTGTCCCAACACGATCGTTTCGTGCTGGGGCAAATGCTGGGGCAATGTTTCATAGTAGAGGATCACGCCAATGAGGCTGCCGACGAGAACCACGGCCAATAAGGCGGTGCCGAGGATGGTACTGCGTTTGCGGGACATAGGATGGTCTCCTTCTTCGCTGGTTGCACTGCCCGGCCTTTGGCGATCTGCTTGGGGGCGCCGGAACAGCCATACGCAGTGCATACTAGGACAACATCATCTATCCCATAGACGCTGTATCATCCACCGGGGTTCCAGTCAGATTCCCCGAATAGAGACGCGAGGCAACCAGCGACTGGCACGCAAGGCCATGTCCTCGAGGACTGCAACCGGGTAAGGCACTGCGGTGGCCAATTCGGGGTCGAGTGTTTTGAGCCCGCGGAACTGCTGCAGTACGTACGAAGCGTCGGCCAGACCAAGCTCGAGTAACCACCGCGCGATTTCGTCAATGTCATCGGCCTCCAACAGTCCCGGTACGACGGTGGTACGACATTCACAACTCAAGTCGCTGTGGGCCAGCAGGCCTAGAGATTGCTCGATACGCCGCAGGTCGGGGGCCATGACCCCCGTGAGTGCGGAGTACTTCGCGGGCGGTGCCTTTACATCCATCGCAACTGAATCCAGTAGCCCAGCCGCGAGCAGCGTTTCCAGAACATCAGGACGATAGCCGTTTGTGTCGAGCTTGACGGCATAGCCGAGCGCCCGGACCCGAACTATGAACTCTGCCAGCCCTGGCTGTAGAGTTGGCTCACCGCCCGTGATGACGATTCCGGTCAATCGGCCCGCTCGCCGCTCTAGAAACGCCTCAACGGTAGTCACATCCAGCGAAGGGAGCTCCTCAGAACGCAGAACAAGGTCCGCGTTATGGCACATCGGACAGCGGAAATTGCAGCCCCCCACGAACAGCACTGTGGCAATGTGTCCTGGGTAGTCGATCAGCGAGGATCGTGCCCATCCTTTGAATTGAACCACTTCGCCTGCTCCGTAGCATTCTCATTAGGCGCACATCTATGAGCCGCGTGGTTGTACGCCCTTCACCTCAAACCGCCACCAGCCGCCTCCTTGATGGCGATAATGCGCAACAGCGCGGCGCACAACGAGGCGCCGCGCTGCTGGGGATCGATCCCGGCCTCGCTATGCGCGGGGCTCACCGGACTCGGGAATCTTGAACGTCTGTCGCTCTTCGAACTCCTGGCGCTTGCCATCATTCCAGGCCTGCACCGGCCTCAGGTATCCCACGATACGTGAGTAGACCTCGCAGGGAACCTTGACTTCCTCGGATACCTGTCCCTCAGGACCGCCTGCTGCCTCCGCTGCCTTCTTCTCATCCGCCATCATCATTGCCTCCTCTCTACACTATCGCACTGAGCGCTGTCGCTGGCGAGCCCATACGCAGAACACCGCTGCTACCGCGTACTTACCCGCCTGCCGTACTGAGCCAACTCTTCCGGGGTGTGTTCGTACGGGCAGTATCGATGCTCGCCGGCGATGTAGCCATGAACTGGGCAGATACTGAATGTGGGCGTCAGCGTATAGTATGGCAGGTGGTAGTTCTCCGCCACAGTTCTGACAAGGCGCCGCGCCTGTTTCCAGTCGTCGATCTGCTCGCCCAGGAAGATATGCAACACCGTTCCGCCAGTATAGAGCGTTTGCAGCTCGTCCTGGTGGTCCAGCACTTCGAATAGGTCATCAGTGAAGCCAACCGGGAGATGCGTGGAGTTGGTATAGTAGGGGGCTTCCTGGATACCCGATGTGATGATCTCTGGATAGCGTTCCTGATCGGCCCGCGCCAGACGGTACGTTGCGCCCTCGGCCGGCGTCGCCTCCAGGTTGTAGAGGTTGCCAGTTTCTTCCTGAAACCTGGCCAGAACCTCGCTCATGAACTTCAGGGTGCGCAACGCGAAGTCCCTCCCCTCAGGGTGGTCGATGCCGACCCCTAGGAGATTCAGGCAGGCTTCATGCATCCCGTTCAAGCCAATCGTCGAGAAATGGTTACTCCAGTAGCTCCCCGTCTGAGCATGGATGCTCCGCAGGTAGTGCTGACTGTAGGGATACAGCCCGCGCTCCGTGAGCGACTCCAGCATCTTGCGCTTGATCTCCAGGCTAGTCCGCGCCGTCTCCATCAGGCGCTCCAGCCGCTCGCGGAACTCCCGCTCGTTGCGTGACGTATACCCTAGCCGCGACATGTTGATCGTGACCACCCCCACCGAGCCAGTCAGGGGCGCTGCAGCAAAGAGCCCCCCCACCCTGCGCCGCAACTCACGGTTATCCAGCCGTAGCCGGCAACACATGCTCCGGGCATCTTCGGGGCTCATATCGCTGTTGACGAAATTGGCGAAGTAGGGAATCCCATATCGTGCCGTCATCGCCCAGATGGGAGCCAGCTCGGAGTTGTCCCAGTCAAAGTCGCGGCTGATGTTGTAGGTAGGGATAGGGAAAGTGAACACCCGTCCCTTCGCGTCCCCCTCGAGCATGATCTCGGCAAAGGCACGGTTGATCAGGTTCATCTCCGCCTGGAAATCGCCATACACCGCGTCCAACGTCTCCCCAGCGATCGTGACGGGCTCATTCGCGAGGGTAGCGGGTGGTGTAAGATCCATTGTCACGTTGGTAAACGGCGTCTGGAATCCCACTCGCGTGGGCACATTGATGTTAAACACGAACTCCTGAACAGCCTGCTTGACCTGGCCATAGTCGAGATTGTCATAGCGCACAAACGGCGCCAGAAGCGTGTCGAAATTGCTTACTGCGACGGCGCCCGCCGACTCCCCCTGCAAGGTGTAGAAGAAGTTCACCAGTTGGCCCAATGCTGTCCGTAGATGTCGCGGGGGCTTGCTCTCCACTTTCGCCTGTACACCGCCAAATCCTTGGTCCAGCAGATCCTGCAAATCCCAGCCACAGCAGTATACGGAGAGCATACCAAGGTCGTGAATGTGCATCTCCGCGTTGATGTGCGCCAACTGGACCTCTGTGGGGTAGATTCGATGGAGCCAATACCGCGCAGCGATAGAGGAAGCCAGGTAGAAATTGAGGCCCTGCAACGAGTAGTTCATGTTGCTGTTCTCGTTGACACGCCAGTCTGCCCGCCGCAGATAGTCGTCAACGAGTTTCTCCGAGTCCAGGAGCATCCGCTGCGTCTCACGTGCCTGGGCCCGCTGCTGCCGGTACAGGATGTAGGCTTTGGCGACTCTCGGGTTGCCCGATTTGACCAAAACCTCCTCGACCACATCCTGGATCTCCTCGACGTGCGGGACTCCGTCGCCCCCGTTTACACGCTCCTCGAGCAAGGCCGTGACGGCCCAAGACAGCGTCTCTGCCCAGGGTCGCCCGACGCCATTGCCGGTCGCCCTGGCGGCTGAGTATATCGCGCTCTCGATACGTTCACGATCGAATGGCACGACGGTGCCGTCGCGCTTGACCACCCTTTCCACGACCATCCCCGCCCCTCTCCTTTCAAAGGACGATCAGCACCGATTCGGCTTCTAATCGGGCTGATCGTGTCGTCGCTAACGCCAAGCGACGTCTAGCCCGAGCAAGTGGCCTCGGGGGATGCGCAACGGCAAGCAGAGTCACAACAACCGAACTTTGCCCCTGAAGTCGGCGGAACTCAGAGTCCAGCTCTGTTCGGAGCAATACCCGTGGTGCAACTCACGTAGCGACCGCCAAGCATATAGCACTGCAAAATGCAGGCAGTTGGCCATTTTGCATGAGGAACCCCCTGCTTGTGGTTGATACCACGGCAACCACAAGATGTAGGGGGTGCAGTTCTGCCGCTGCAATCAAACAGTGATTAGACTGTGCTTACTATAGCATCGATCGGGGGATTTGTCAACGCAGAAGTAGAACATTTATGCGATTTTAAGGTTCGCGTGACAGAGCTGTCTAACCCTGCTCAGACATAAGGAGTTGCCTCACGACGGCGACTTCGTTCTTCGCGAGAAACGTTCTGAGCCGGTTCTCACGTTGTGTGATAAGCTCAAGGCCTGCAGGGAGTGCCGGCAGACTGGCAGCTTTCTCGCTGTCGTTGATGAAGAACCACAGTCGCCTCTCGCGATTCTCTCGCACCACCACGTGCAATCCCTCCGGCGCCGAAGGCCATAGCGGCTCAAGAACGTAGCCTGAGCTCGCAACACCTTCCTGCAGTACCGGAATCAACACCTCTACCAGCGCATCCGTTAGGTAGGTCCCAACGTAGACCACAGCTCCCTTGCCCACCTTCTTGGTCACAACAGCGGGTTTCAGTGACAGGTGCCGCCCTTCCCATCGTCCGATCGTCTGCGTGCCGGGGAGGGTATCGACGGACTCATACCAGTTCGGAGCAGGCACCCGTGCGCCACTTGGGTAGAAGCGGACCGTCAGAGGTCGTTTGTCGGCGGTGTTCTGACGTCCGTATTCGATCACCTGCACGCCGGCAAAGTACCGCAGCAAACCCGGCGGCGTCTCAGCAACGACGTTGTTGTGCCAGTCCCGTGTGGCGGTTCTGGCACCCACGACCAGTACCCCGCCTTGCTCCACAAACGTCTCCAGATTGGCGAACCATTCTGAGGCAAACACCGCCCAGTGAGGAATGATGTACACCCTGAGCGATGACAGGTCGTCAGATGGGTGAACACAGCCCACTGCGTAGCCCCGCTTCATGAAAGCTGCGTGAACCTCCGCCGCGACCTGCTGGGGCGCAGGCAGGCCGAAGGGCAGTGTGTTGTGAGCGTCGTTTACAACCACATCCGCAGCCGCGATCCCCACATCGACGCGCACGCGCGTCCCCAGGACTTCGGGACCTATTGTCTGGAGTTCGTGGCCCAGTCTCTGCGCCTCCTCGTAGCGCCGTCGCGGCACATTGTCGTGGTCCACCACACCCCCCCAGTGGACCTCCGCGCCGAACCGGCAGGTTCGCCAGCGGAAGTACAACAGGCTGTCCGCTCCCCGCGCAATGGACGCGTACGCCATACGGCGCATCTCGCCAGGTTCGGGAGTGTCGTGAAGGTAGGGCGCCTGCCCCCCAGGTCCGGACTGCTGCTCCGGAACCATGAAGTTGCCGGTCCAAGCCCGTGCCTGGTCCAGGTTAAACGCCTGGGCATAGGGTCGATGCTCGGGATCGGCATCGAAGAAGGGGTAGACATCGTACCCGAGGAAGTCGAGGTCCTTCCCAAAGTCACCCCGGTAGTCGATATGCGCGAACGTCCCGTTGTGCATGACAAACCACCGTGGCTGAGCCTCGCGCAAGATCGCTACCTGCTCGTGCTGGAATCGTGTGACGTTCCAGGAGATGAACCGGTAATAGTCGAGCTGGTGCGCCGGATTCGCATAAGCTGGCTTCCCGTTCTTCGGTGTCACGATCTCGTCGAAGCTGCCATAGGTGAGCGACCAGAAGACGTTGCCCCAGGCAGCGTTCAAAGCATCGATGTCGTTGTCGTACGCACGACGCACATATGCCCTGAACTCAGCCTGGCACGCAGCACAGTGGCACTCCGAGAAATGGCAGTTGAGTTCGTTGTCGGTCTGCCAACCCACCACGTAGGGATTCCCGGCGTAGTGGTCGGCCATCGCACGGGTGATCCTCCGTGAGTGCGCCCGGAACACTCCGCTGCTAAGGCATACGTGTTGGCGTGACCCATGCTGCATCGGCACCCCGTCTGCGTTGACACGTAATACCTCCGGATGTACCGCAGTCAGCCACCGGGGCGGCGCTGCGGTCGGTGTGCCCAGAATCGTGTAGATACCGTGTTCGCCCAACTGCGCGATGACTTCGTCGAACAGCTCGAAGGAATAGTGCCCTTCCTCAGGCTCGAGTATAGCCCACGCAAACTCCGCCATCCGGACACAGTTGAACCCGGCCTCCGCCATACGCACTGCGTCCTGCTCCCGATCGGTCGCATGCCAGTGCTCAGGATAGTAGGCTGCACCGTAGTAGTACCGGTCGAGCGCCGCAGGCCGCAGATGTGAGGGAGGCGCGATAGTCTGCTTCGTCGTGCTCATAGCCCTTCCTCCTCAGAATTCAACGACCTTGCCAAAGAACCAAACCTTGTCCTCGCGGCGTCTGCCATCCTCGTCGATATACCACCAATCCTCATCGAAGGCGCGGCGTCCTTCGCCGAGAACGCCCGCCAGGTCGATCTGCCCCTTGCCGGTCACCGGCTCCTTGGTTCCATCCAGATTCGGATCGACATAACGCACAAACCAGGCCTCCAACTCGCGCTCGAGCTCGGTAGCCCGGGTCTGCTGTTCGGGTGCATCGATCAGATTACGCGTCTCACCGGGGTCATTGACCAGATCGTAAAGCTCATTGGGCCCATAGGGATACCGTTGTACATACTTCCACGCCCGGGTACGGATCATGCGCACCGGGCCGTATTCGTCGAAGATCACGACGTTCTCCCGCTCAGTCAGTGCTTCTCCGTTGAGAAGAGGAGCGAACGTTTGTCCCGGAAGCGCGTCTGCAACCGGATTCGCAAGTCCCAGGTAGTTCAGCAGTGTGGGCAGGATGTCGTAGTGGCTAAGCAGCCGCTCCTCCACGACGTTCTGCGGGAGGTGTCCCGGACGGCACATCAGCATCGGTACTTTCACGGATGTATCATACATGTTCTGAGGGAAGGTTCCGTTGCCCTTACCCCATATGCCGTGGTGCCCCATATTCATCCCGTTGTCGCTGGTGAAGATCACCAGCGTATTCTCCAGAACGCCCATGTCTTCCAACTTGTCGAGCAGCTGGCCCACACCACGATCCAGCCCGCTGATGGCACCATAGTAGCCGCTCAAAAGCTCGCGCCGTCGTTCACCGGTGCCGCGTGGCGCGCTGTTGATCTGCCACGGATGTCCCCCGGGCACCTCGGGGCAACTCTCGAATGGGCAGTCCTTGTAGAGACCCACCAGGTCCTCAGGATGCTCGCCTCGGTCCCACGGCGAATGCGGCGCTGTGTAGTGCACGCTCAGGTAGAATGGCGAATCATGCCCAGCTTGCGCGTCGAGGAACTGCAGCCCGCCCTCGGTGATCACATCGGTCAGATAGCGGGTGTCACGCTCGATTCGGCCATCACGGATGAAATAGCCGTTGTAGTAACTCCCCCCACCGTAGGGGAAGAGGTGCCAATAGGAGAACTCCTTCTGAGGACTCAAGCTATCTCCGAGGTGCCATTTCCCGCTGATGCCGCACACGTACCCGTTGGCCGCGAGCACATCCGTGTAGGCCAGCATGCCCTGCAGGTACTCTATCTCCCGATCATCGCCCCACCCCAGTCCTGGCGTCTTCTCTCCGATCAGATTCCCCTTGCGAATCCAGTCGTGGACTCCGTGCTGCGAAGGAATGCGCCCTGTCAAGATCGAGGCCCGCGCCGGCGAGCAGACCGGCGATGCGCAGAAGAAGTTTTCGAAGCGCATACCCATGGCTGCCACCCGATCCAGGTTCGGTGTGTGCACTTCGGGGTTACCTGCACATCCCATCGCCCAACAGCCTTGATCGTCGGCCAACACAAACAGAACATTGGGTCTATCCCGATCCCGGCTTACCATCTAGACCTCCTCAGTCTCGTGCGCGCCATCTTCCCGATCCACTAGCAGCGTGTTTGTCCAGGCGCGCTTCCCCGCAGCGTCTTCGATCTCAAGGTACGCATACGCCCAATCGTCCGGGATCACGAACGACGCCTCGGCAAACAGCGAACCATCGAAACTGCCAATCCGGGCGCCACGAGACGCTGGCCCAACGAGCCGCACGAAACGCACGGGCGACATGGTCACCGACACTTCCGGCCCCCGGACATCGAGAGCGTGAAACGCGGGACCCGTACTACTGTAGTACCGCCCCTCCCGCAGCGCATCGAAGATTGCCTCAGGTGTGCAAGCGGCGGCCTGCACCATCACCCAGCCTCCGTTCCACCCCGGGTGTTCTGGCCGGAGGTGAGCGTCGTCTACTGCCCACGCCAGCGCCCCGTTGGGCTGCTCGAGCATCGCTTGCCAGTAGGCGAGGCCATCGCCCTTACCATTGAGCCAGTGGCAGACGTGGTTGTAGATCTCGACACCGTCGAGCCCCCAACGCAACGCGTCCTCGAACGAATTGCCCGTCCAGCAGGGATGGGCCAATACCGTCAACCCACCTTGCGCCCGAGCCGCCGCCAGCGCCGCCATAAAACCCATCTCACGACTGATGCCCTCGAAAGCACCCAGCGCCACGATGTGGTAATAGCTCCCCACATCGCGCGCGCCGCCATCCCAACCGTCCAATTCGATGCCATCCAACCACAGTAGCGGGTAGTCACGCGTGTCGTCAGCGCACCGCGAAGCGACCCAGTGATCGGTCCGGCAGAGAAAATCATAACCCACTCCGGCATAGGCGGCGGCCAGCTGGCTGAAGTCCAGACCACCATCGGAAGCCGTGCTGTGGATATGCGTGTTACCCTTGTACCAGCGATCCGCCCCGGTCATGTAACGTGGTGTTCTCATGCGTGCCTTTCAGTTTCCATTTCCACTAGTAGAGTCGAGCGGCCCGCTCGGACCACTCAGAGTAAGCATCCAACATCGCCATGAAGTTGTCGAACTTCGTGCCGACCGCCACAGAGTGCGTGGTTCCCAGAATGAAGCCGCCGCCAGGGGCGCCGACCTGCATTGCCGTGGCAACGTCGCCACGCACGTCATCGGGCGTGCCAGATACCAGGTTCTCGACCCGTACGCCTCCCCAGAGCGCCAGACGATCCCCGTACCGCGCCTTGACAGCCGCCAGGTCCATCGTCGCCGAGGCCTGAATGGATTGATATGCGTCGTAACCGGCCTCGACGAACATGTCGAGAAGCTTCCAGTTATTGCCACAGGCGTGCTTCAGCACTGAGTAGCCACGGGCCTTCACCGCCGCCACACGCGCCTTGATCGACGGTAGGCAAAACTCACGGAACATGCGGGGCGACATGAACGGGCCACTGGTCGCCGCAAAGTCAGTTCCCCATAGCACGCCATCCGTCCCCGGCCTCAGGTAGTACTCATCCTGATAGGTGCCCATCCGCGTCTGATAAGCAATGGCCTGCTTGACTACGTCCGGTTGGAGCGCATACAGCATGAGGCCGTGGGCCATATCCCCAAGCATAACCATGCCCGCCTCGCCGCCGCTAGGACCCAGGATGAAGTGGCGATCACCCAGAGCCTCGATGATGGCATCCACTGCTTCGAACACCGATGGATCGGGGGGCAGCGGAACCTCATCACGTGCAAAGTCCGCGACTGTGTATTCGGGAATGGTCTGCGTCATCAACGTCAGGTCCGCCGTGATCTCGGAGTACTTCCACACGCGACCGTCATCGGCCTCCCACGTGGTCGCATCGACGCGGCGCACCTTCTCTGGTTCATAGTCATTCGGCGGCGCGACGCCGCTGGCCATTGCCCCCACGTTCACTATGTCGACGAAGTCGAGCTTACGGTACAACTCGATCGTGTCCTCCTTCCAGCTCTCCACGACTTCGTCACGCCGCCCCTCCCAAAAGGCAATCTGGGACTTAGCCTTGGCCCGCAGGTAGGTCTCGTGCCCCAAGAGCCGCTCCACGGTGTCGAAGTCGATCGCGAAGAAGCCGATGGGGATGCGATCGACCGGTTCGTGCGCCAGCGCACGCCTCACCCGTTCTTTGCTGTCCATATCTCCCTCACCCGCAGGCCGGAGGGCAGACAGGTTCTTCTCGCCAGAGGCCTGTCTGCCTTGTAGGTCCGAACTACGCTACGCGCAGCCGTACCGTCTTGATCTCGAAGGGGCGGAAGGTAAGCGCCGTCGCGCCATCTTCGCTTGCCAGTTCCTCGAGGACGGTCTCTTCCAGCATATCGGTAGCGACCGCTTTCACGATCGGCAGGGTCGTCGTGAGCGTGCACTGCGTTGCCGACCTGCTGGCTTCGTACAGGCGTACGATGATGTCTGACGTTCCGTCCTCGGCGGGCTTAACGGTCTCTATCACAACATTTGGCGCATCCACGCCAAACAGGGAGCGCTCACCTCCGTCGCCGCGGGTCGTCATCAAAGGCGCGTTCAACTCGTAGCCCTCGCGGACCAGGTTGGTCCGCCACATGCAGCCACTCCAGACGTACAAGGCGTACGTGAACGAGTGCACGCCCTGATCGGCGTGCATATCCGGGGCGAGCGCCGACTTCAGCAGCGTCAACTTGATCGTGTTTCCCAGGACATTCACCCCGTACTTGCAATCGTTCAGCACTGCACACCCTCGGCTCTGCTCCGCCAGTGCCGTCCACTTGTGGTTCACGACCTCGAAACGGTCGGCGTCGAATGGGCGCGACCGGTGATTCGGACGCGCTATATGGCCGAACTGAATCTCATGAATCGCTTCATTCGCGTGGATGGCCACAGGGAACGCGACCTTGAGCAGTTTGTGCCGTTCACGCCAATCGATCACTGTGTGGAAATCGACCCGCCGGCTGTCGCGGCGCAGGCTGATCTCCTGCTCTAGCGTGGAGTTGCTGAGTTTGCGTGTGATCCGCAGGGTGGCCACCAGCGGTCCCGCAGCGATCACCTCCACCTTCGCCGGCTCGTCCAGCGGGACCGGCGTCTTCTCATACATACTATCGATGTCCCACGCATCAAAGCGCGAGGGCACGTCCTTGAACATCTGGAAGCTGTTGCATAGGCCTGCGGCCAGTTCTCCCAGATCGCTGGTCTTGTCGATCAAGCTGGTGATCTCTCCGCGCTCGTTGAGCGTAAGCCGCAGGTAGGCGTTCTCCAGAAGCTGCTCCGAGACCTTGAGCGTGTCTGCGGCGGCCATTGGCTGCGCTGGCAGTACCGTTGTCCAGCCACACGACGGGGCAGTGACCTCGGTGAGCAGCTTGTCGCCGACCCGTTGGACCGGCAGGGGCGTGCCATCGACCGCAGCCGCACCGGAGAAGCCCTCCGGCAGCGAAACCAGTCCCGTCCGCTCCCATGAAAGATCGTTGAAGACCGTCAGAGCGTCGTTCGCCAGAACCAGCGCCTTCGTCGCCTGCTCCGCGACGCTGTCGGCGGTAGCAATGACCTGCGCGTAGTCAGCCTCTGCCTCTTCATAGACCCGCTCGATAGATGAGCCCGGCAGGATATCGTGGAACTGATTGAGAAGCACCGTTTTCCACGCCTCATCGAGTGTCGCGGCGGGGAACTCAAAGCCCCGAACACTGGTCCGAGCTGCTACGCCCCACATCTCTGCACGGCGCAGCGCGAACTCGCTCTTCCGGTTCCCCTTCTTGGTTCGAGCTTGAGACGTATAGACACCGCGATGTGCCTGGAAGTAGAGCTCGCCAACGTACCGCGCTGCAGGCCACCCTCTGGCATCCTGATCCTCAAAGAACGCCCTCGGGGTGGTCAGCGCCACCTTGGGGCAGCCTTCCAGGTTCCGAAGACGGCGGGCAAACTCAAGGTGGTCGCGCGTTGGGCCACCACCGCCATCCCCGTAACCAAAGGGATACAGGCGGGTCGCAAAGCCATCTTTCTGCACGCGCTCGTTCCACCGCCCAATCACGCTCTGCGGATCGAGCCGGGCATTGTAGTCGTTGTGGAGATGCACATACACCTCCGAACCATCGATTCCTTCCCACACGAACGTGTTGTACGGAAAGGGATCGCCGCCATGGTAGGCCCAGAAGATCTTCTGTGTCGAGAAATACCGGACACCGCATCCGCGCATGATCTGCGGCAAAGCGCCCGAGTACCCAAACACGTCAGGGAGCCACAGCATCTTGCAGTCGACGCCGTACGTATCGCGGAAGAAGCGCTTCCCGTGGACGAACTGCCGGATCAGGCTCTCACCACCCGAGATATTCGTGTCAGGCTCAACCCACGTACCGCCGTCGGGGATGAACTGCCCGGCGTCCACGGCCGTCCTGATTCGCTCGTAGATCTCGGGATAGCGGCGCTCGAGCATTCGATACAGATGGGGCTGACTCTGCAGGAAGGTATACTCCGGATATTCGTCCATGAGCGCTAGCTGTGTAGCAATCGTCCGCCCCGCCTTGCGCTCAGTCTCCGCGAGAGGCCACAGCCATGCCACATCGATGTGCGAGTGGCCAAAAGCAAACATCTCAGGAACGGTCGATCCGTTAACAGCCTCGAACAACGGACGTAGACGCTCGCGACATGCCCTTACGGACTGCACCATCTCCTCATTGGGCAACTCGAAATCCACCATCAACGTGAAATCTCGCAGCCCGGCGTCGATCTCCGCCACCCGCAGGCTGTTCTCATCTGAAACCTCGCGCAGCTGCCATAACGTCTCGATGTCGACCCACAGTTGGTAGACGTCCTCCTGCCAGATGCCGAACGTACTCACGCCCACCGTCGCTTGCGTTGGGCCAGGTTCTGGAACGGTCTCACGATAGGGAGGCGTTGGCCCGCCATGGGCCACTCGCGGGCCGTGGCCCGCATAACTCTCGACCACGATCTCGTAGCGGGTCCCGGGGATGCCTTGGCGCGCCAGGGTGATCTCCTTGTGCTGTCCGTCTCGCGCACCGGCAGCATTGCCATCGACGAAGATGATGCTCTCCGCCCCAAAATCGATGGCCAGGGCAATTCGCCCGCCAGCGGCCTCTTCAGGCAGGGTGAGCGCGCCCCTGAACCATCCATACTCCCACTTGGCCCCCCACGTCGTTCCCGGAGGCATCGGCGCAAAGGTACCCCCCATGGCTTCCCGTAGCGTGAGCTGCTCGTGTGTGACGAAGCCCTCGAACACGACCTCACCCAGCGGACGGTAGAAGTGACGCGGTAGCTCGTCGCGCCAGACCTCCAATCGATGTCGCCACTCCAAAGTCAAAGCCATCAGCCAGCCTCCTTTCTGATGTCAGAAATCGTGGAAAACTTCGAACTGCGCGTGCGAGATCAGGGTATGACCAGTGTCTTGAGCGAGCCCTGCGTATCCAGCGCCTTTGCTTCTCTCGCAAAGACATCGTCGATCTCATCGAGCCGATAACGCACCGAGCCCTCCAGGACAATGTCCAGGTTGAACACACCACGCTGTACCGCACGATAGGCCTGGCGCATGTTCTCTACTGAGCGCAGTTTCGTATAGTGCACGGCATTCAGATTGCGGATCTCGAGCCCGTCCTCGTGGAAACGATGAAAGCAGAACTCCAGAACCGGGGCATAGCTGTCGCCGTACAGCGCGACGATCCCATTATGACGTACCATCGCCACGGCCTGCGTTATGCCAATCCCGGTTCCCCCTACTGCCTCGGCTGCTACATCCACGCCTTCGCCTCTGGTGATCCCGTCAACCGCAGCGATGGGATCGGTATCGTTGGCGTTGATCACAATATGCGCCCCCAGTTCCCGCGCGATATCGAGTTTGGACTGGACGACGTCAATGGCAATCACGAGCGAGGCGCCCGATTTGAGCGCGCCCTGCAGCATAATGTTGCCGGCGAAGCCAACGCCGTTCACGGCAACCGTGTCGCCCAGCTTCACCCCCATGTGCATAGCCGCCCACGCCGCGCACCCGAGCGGCTCGTAGAGACAACCCACCTCAAACGAAACGCCCTCGGGAATGGGCTGCACATGGCGAACATCGGTGACCCAATAGTCTGTATAGGTCGGATAGATCAGGCTTCCCACCCGGTCACCGATGTCGACCTGACCGCCGCCCAGGTATTCCTGGACGCCGCTGCCCTTGGCTACCACTGTTCCGCCGCCTTCGTGGCCCAACGGTCCCATCGGGTAAGCGTGCTTGGGGCGCCCGTCGGGCCGTCCTGCACCCAGCTGAACGTCCGCCCCGCCCTTGGCCTCATCCTGAGGCCGCACGCTGATACCGCGATAGTGGTACCGCTCCGAACCACAGACCGAAGCCTGGTAGGCTTCGATCAGAACATCGTTCGGCCCGAGTGGTGGCAAGACCAGCGTATCCACCCTAACCCTACCCGGCTCCAAGTATACGACCCGAGTCTCTACCATGGCACTCCCCCGATCTTTCTTGTTCCGTCCCCCTCTGAGGCCCCAGCTACGGAGTAGGCACGAAATCGCGGTGCCCTGTGCTATAGACGACGATCATATCGGCATCCTCCTGCCCGATGTTGGTCGCGTAGTGGGCCTGCCCCGCTGGCACAGTCAGCGTGTCCCCGGCGTCGAGAATGACCCACTTGTCGCCAATCCAGTGTTTGAGTCTCCCGGTCAGCAGATACAGGACTTCTTCCCCGTTGTTGTGGCGATGCCTTGGGTTTTCCTCTCCAGGCTTGATGATAACGCGCCCCACAGTCACCCCCTCGGCATTACCGAGCGTCTGACTGGCCAGCCACGTGAGTGAACCCCAAGGTTCTGAGATCGTTTGAGAACAGGCCGCCGTGTTTGAGCGAATGGAAAAAGGCATCTAGGTCCCCCTAATAGCCGGTAGGGTACGACTCGGAGCCAGCGCCCGCGCGGAGGCTGTGCGCGCAGCCCGTACAGAGGTCGAGCAGAGGTTGATAGCCAAGGCTCCCGTTGAAGAAAGGTCGAGCATTCACATCGCACGCCATTGTACCACAGCTTCGTCTGTGCCACAGGTTGGGCGGCGCTGACCAAGATGCCAGGGCTTCCTCTAGACAATCCGAGGGATTGTGGTATACTAGCCGCGGTTGTGACAGAAGAATGCACAGCCGGCGCACCTATACAGGCCAGTGGTAGAACCGCCGAATGCAACTGCAGCGGGGGACCCGCACATTGGGGCGAATCCTCGGATCATCTCCGAGGCCGGGCTAACTTCTTTGGCCCGAGCCCGACAGCTAACCCCGCAGGCGTGAAAGAAGGACTCCCTGTTATCTGGGCGTCCTTTTTTGTTGTCTGAGCGCGCCCTATACCGCGCAGTCCAAGCATAAGGAGGATACCAATGGGAACTGACATTCATACGATCTTCATGGCAAACATCATTGCACAGGAGAAGCTCTACGGACAGAGAGAACGTGCGATGCTGGAGCAATCTGGCCCACTAACAGACCTCGTGCGAGGTCTGATCCGGTTGCTTCGCTAACGTCACTAGCGACACGACCGAGTTACCACCTCATTGGGTCGCAGACCCACCCCAGATGCAGCCCCCAGGGTACACGGCCCGGGGGCTGCTCCCCTTACCGTTTTAGGACCAGTCCCTCTTCGCATCCAGTATCGCAGAGCGTACATCGCGCGGCAGTCCGCAGCCGTTGGATGCCGCAACGTTCTCCTCGACCTGCTCTCGTGTGCGTGCGCCCGGTATGATAGCCGAAACCGCTACTGGCGTTAGGGCGAAGTGGAGCGCCATCCGCGGCATCCCCCCCTCATACCCATCGGCAATCGACCGCAGCGCCTCGGCCCGCCCGATGTTCTCGTAAACGCGTTCGCCGTCAAGCAGAGCCCGGTGGCCCGCGGCAACAGCATCGCCCGGGCGGAACTTCCCGGTCAACACACCACGCGCTAGCGGCATACGGCAGAATAGGCCAACACCGCTATCGACCGCCGCCGCGAATAGGGCCTCTTCGGGCACAGTGTGGAAGATGTTGTATGTAATCTGAAGCACATCTACCAGACCCTGGGTCATCAGCCACAATGCATCCGCCTCTGTACTGACGGCTACAGCGGTAAGACGTATCTTGCCCTGTGCCTTCAGCCGGTCCATGCCTTCAGCCCAGTCAAATCGCTCCAGTGCCTCGCGGCTGGGACTATGCAACTGATAGATGTCAATGGTCTCGCGCTGTAGACGGCGCAGGCTGCCCTCTGCCGTTTCCATCATGCGATCGGCGGAGAACTCATGCTCTCCGGTCTCGCGCACCCGGCACATCTTCGTGGCGATGACGACATCGGAACGGTTTCTAAACGCCTTACCGAGCACCTCCTCGCTGCGGCCCCACCCGTACGCTTCCGCCGTGTCGAAGAGCGTGACACCCAAGTCGGCAGCATGGCGCACCAGGTCCACCCAATGGTCGTCGCCGGCATAGGCTTCGCCCAAACGGTTGCCGCCGAATCCAACCTCGGAGACAATGACGCCTGTCCTTCCCAACTTACGATAGTGCATCGTCCACCCCCAACCCATCCGCATGGGCCAACCGCGATCTGGCAGCCCACACAGCATCATCAAACGCCCGCTCCAGGTTGGTATTCACGCCCCGGAGCCCGAGCACCACTCGTTCGGACCAGTCGATGTACTCGACGATCCTCTCACGCGACCAACCGACGGGCGGCTCCCGGCAGAGATCGCCCAGGTTGTCGATCTTGTCGGCAAGCTTGATCAGCTTGCTTCCGTACGACTGGTCAGGTGCGTGCTCTACCTGAAGTTGCTTCCGCAGCGCCTTGGGAAGAGTCTTGTCATCACTCACCTCCTGGACCAGCGCCAGAACCTCACGACCAAAACGCTGCTCGATCTCATCGGCCGTGGTGTCTGTGTCCTCCAGAGTATCGTGCAATAGGGCGGCGATCAGGATGCTGCCGGTGCGTATCCCACCGACCTCCCACAGCAGCTTGGTCACGCGGATAGGATGGTTGATGTAGGGGACACTCTTGCGGCCTTTGCGGCGCTGGTCTTCGTGTTTGCACGCAGCGAAGGCAAGGGCCCGCAGCAGTTGCCCCACGCCAGCGCCGAACTCGGCGCTGGCACCGCCGGGAGCGTCAGAGGCCCCATAGTGTGTTCCCGTCATCGAGAGGCCTGCTCCCGTGCTCTGATAGCCGCTTCCACGCGGTCCCAGATCCGTGCGTCGTCACGGTACATGCCCAGTGCCGCCAGCGCCTCACTTCCGGCGACGCCTCCCCCCTCGATGAGTGAGAGAAGAAAGGTCAGCCCGCGCTCGTGGCGCAGAAGCGCGATGCCGAGCAACAGGGCACGACGTAGATCTGGCTCCTCGGCGTCTTCCCAAGCGGTCTCCAGAAAGGGAAACGCCTGCACCAACCGCGACTCGCCCAGGGCTACAGCCGCTGCTTCCTGAAGCGCAAGGTCATCCCGCTGCAGAAAGCCGGCGACGAACGAGAGCGAGGGTTCAGGGTCAAGCTGCAGCATAGCCATGAAACAATCGCACAACACCTGTGGATGAGGGTCGCCGACCAGAGCCTTGTAGCGCAACAAGGGTACACCCGCATCCTGGCCCGCATATCCGATCGCCCGGGCAGCAGCAATCCGCGCGTCCGGCTCTGGATCGGCCAGGAGCTGCGCCAGAAGGATCAACACGTTGCTGTAGTTCAGCCTCACCAGTGCCAGGGCACATGTGCCGCGGAGCTTCGCAGCCGTGTCTTGACGCCCCCCCCAGACCGGTTCGAGTTGCACGTGACCAATGCCCTCCAGAAACAGGTCCGGCTGGTAAGCCTCCATCCGGTACAGGGCTTCGGCAATTGCGGTCTTCGCAGCGCAGCCGGGATCGGTCTTCTGCGGATTGGTCATGAACCGGTCGAAAGCCGCGACCAAGTCGCCCTCCAGTTCGGAAATGTGGAACTCACCCGCGATCTCCGCCGCCCGCGCAACGACGTGGCTTGTCTTGTATGAAAGGGCCTTTTGCAGCGCGGCCCGACTTTCCTCCGATACAGGATCCGACCGCAGCGCCTCGAGCGCCTCCAGCCTGTCCTCCAGGCTCAGTGATCTGCTCATCATGCTTGTCCGTTTCGATAATGGATAGTGACTGTCCCAAGCCCGTTGCCGCCATCAAGGTGCAGGGTCTGCCGTCCACAATGAAAGCAACCGTCGTGTCGCGCAGACTGCTGGCTATAGGACGCTGAGAGGATCGCCCCGCAACTTCGCCAACGCAAACTTGGCCTTGCGCACCACGTCGATACCATAGGGACAAGTCACGGTCCCCGCTTCGCCCAGCAGCGCGCCCTCGTCCCAACCGGCAGCAGCGAACCGTCTCTGTGCCCGATCAGCCAAGTCGAACCAGTGTGCCAATCGCAGGCGTAGCGCATAGTCCGCAGGATCATGTGGCAGGTAGTCGATCATCTGGCGATCCACGTACCCCTCGAGCCGGAAGAGCTCCATCAGCGGATCCGAGCACCTCCCGCACTGACGGCAGACGTAAGCGCCAAGTTCCGGGGCCTCCTTCAGAATGCCTGCGCGTTCAGCTACGTCTGCCGCGCCACGCGCCAGTGCCCGCGCAGCCTGGTAGACGTGCTCGACCCGATTCATCCCACAGATGAGTACGTCTGAGCCCGAGCCCAGCGCATATCGTAGGGCGGAGTCAGCCGAACGATACAGAAATCCGTCGGCGAGTGGCTTCATTGCCGTAATACCAACGTCCTTGTCCCACGCCAGCGGGTAGACCTCCTCGTGGATCTCCGGCAGGTACAGCTCCTCCAGGAAGTTATCCCAGATCAGAATCACTGCCAGCGGTATCCGCTGCAACGCCTCGAGGTACAGGTCGGGAGGGCGGTGACTGCTAAACCCCAAACCCGAGATCAGCCCCTCTTCCTTGGCTTTGAGTAATGCCGCCAGCGCGCCCCCCGGAGCGGTGATGGCATCCAGCTCCTCCAGCGTGTTCACGCCGTGGAAGAAGTAGAACTCGATATGATCAGTTCGAAGCGCCGCCAGTGATGCGTCCAGATCCCGGCGGGCGCCCTCGCCATCGCGTGCGCTGCTCTTGCTCGCCAGTACGACGCGATCCCTCCGGCCTTCGAGCGCACGGCCGAGTTTCTCCTCCGATGCACCACGTCCATAGTTGCGTGCGGTCTCGATATACGTACCGCCGACTTCGAGAAACGCCGTCACCACCTGCTCGACAACCTCAGACGAGATCTCGACCTGGTGGAAGCCACCCAACCCCAGACGGCTAACGCGCAGCCCAGTCGCGCCCAAATCCACTGACGGCAGGGGAGGCAAATCCCACATACTCAGGCTCCTTTCAAGCTACTTGCCGGGCGGCGGCCCCTGGCGTACACGGGTCAGTAGTGCATCCTCCGGCCAAGGCCCGTCGAATCCTTCTTGAAACCGGTATGGTGCAATCGCCTCGAGCCACCAGGTGGCACCGGCTTCTTCATACCGGGCGACCAAGTCACCCGCGGATCTCGGGTCGTCGCCCGGTGATATACCCGCGCACACCACGTCAAACGGTCCATCCGATGTACGCCGATCCATGACATAGGTCAGCGCGTCACGCAACCTCGCGAGCTCCTCCGCCACGGTCTCCGCGGGTCCAAACAGCGGAAACATCCCGTCCCATCGAGCCATCCTGCGGAAGGGATGCTTGTTGGGCCAGATCCCACCGACCCAGATGGGGATGCGGGGTGCCTGCACGGGCGTGGGCGCAAAGCACGCATCCCGAACCACATAGTGCTTTCCTTCGAAGGTGAACGACTCGCCACTCCAGAGGCCGGTGAGCACCGCCAATCCCTCATCCAGCATCTCACCTCGGGCCCGTAAGTCTGTCTCCTCCCCCAGATCGGCCCACTCGGCCCGCCCCAAGCCAATCCCAACGCTCAGGGTCAGGCGACCGTTCGACAGCAGATCAAGCGATGCCGCTTCGCGAGCCAACTTCGTGGGGCGCCTACGGGGGAGCGGCGTGACCGTCGTCCCCAGTCGGATGCGTCGCGTTACCATAGCCGCAGCCGTCAGAGCTACCCACGGATCCACAACCGGCTGATGCCAGCCCGCTATGTGGTCCCAAAGGAATACACCGTCCCAGCCCGCCGTCTCCGCCTCTTGGGCCAGGCTGGCGACAGCTGCTGCAGTACCAAAGGTGCCAAAGTTTGGGACGTAGATGCCGTATTGCATCATTTAGCTCCGAGGATATCGCAAGACAAACACTTTGAGTCTACCACAGACGCCGCGACCGAAAAGCCGCAGCCCGGCCACGGTACCCCGGCCTCATCGAGAACTCACATCTCCTTCCATATGGCTGTGTCGCTGACACAGCCGCAGCGCGTTATCACCAACCCGGTCGTCATGCGGGGCGCGCCCGACCCGCAGACTGCGGGGATTCGGCGCTAGAGGTTACGCCCCCGGCAAGAGGGTTCAGCGTGCGGTACCTCCTCTTCGCTGAAGCAGGATCGTTGCTGAACCAGGCCATCGAGGCTGTAGATCAGGGTGCCGACACCAGCGCCGGTCGCATTGACCTGACCACAGCCAGTGACGCCTGCGCCTCTGGCAGCTTCAGCTCGAAGATCACTGGGCCGTCGAAGCCCACTTCTGTCAACTGGTCGAGGAACGCGCCGATGTCCAGGTCTCCTGTGCCCAGTGGGGCATGGTCACGACCGTAGAAGAGCCGGTCTGGCGAGGGAGGAGCCACTGCATCGTGCAGGTGTACCTCTGCTAGACGAGGTGCACACGCCTGGAGCGCCTCGGACACACCGAGAGGACCGGAGAAGCCGGAGAGCACGTGACCGACGTCGAAGCAGATCGACAGGTCTAGCGCCTCGGCCATCTCCAGCGTCAGGTCGAGTGGGAACTCCACTGTCTCGATCGCCAGTTGTCGTGACGGAAGGGCTGTCTCGTCCAGAAGCGCACGTAGGCTGTGGAGCGCAGCTTGTTGAAACTGTCGCAGCAATAGGGCTCTCCCCATCGGCGGAAGCGCCATCCGGGTGAACTCCGAGGCAAGCGCACCAGTGGCATGCAGTACATAGACTTCCGGTACCAAGGGCGCCGTCGCGCGCACTGCGTCAACAAGTGCGCGCACCGAACCCTCTCGCACAGGCCCAAGAGGCGTTGAGGGCTCCACCGCCCACAGCGGGAGGTGCACAGTGTACGTGAGCCCCAGGTCGCCCTTGAGAACCGCGAGTTCGTCGATCTGACCGGGGCTGTAGGTCTGTGGCAAGAAGGCCGCCAGATCTCCCCCTAACTCGATCAAGTGAAAGCCGCCTCCGACCAGCTTGCGCACCAGACCTGCATGGCTGAAACGCCTCACGTGGTCTACCACGTCCCTGCCTGCAAGGTCACTGGGGATCAGCATCCCCAACTGCATTGCCATTATCCCGAATCGCATACAACCTCCCACTCAACCCTCGACGATGACCGTCTCGCGCTGGATCTCTGGATCCGCGAAGACGTCCTGAACATCCACAGCGCGTGAAGAGAAGCTCCACACAACACCGCCCTCTGGGCCGGCCTGGATCCAATGCCATGTGACGGGCGGCAAGGTCACCTGATCTCCGGGATGTAGGACTATCTCATGCCAAACCGTGTATGTATCGCCTCGCGCCACCGGCGGCTGTGCCACCGGGTGTGGCGTGGGCTCGCCCTCCGTATAGAGATAGACAACGCCCCATTCGCCCCTCAGCGTCTCGGCCTTGCCCGGGTAGGTGCCCAACGGCGGATGCTTGTGCTGCGGCAGTGTCTGCGAGGGGAGCAGCGCGATCAGTTTCACCGCGATCTCGGGCGTATCGAGCAGTGTGAGGATCTGCGCCCCGGTCTCCGCCAACTTGCCCAGGCCGAAGTCCGCCACAGCGATACCAATCAGCTCCTCCGCCCGCAAGGCCAAGCCGGTCATCCTCAGCAGATCCGCAGCTCGCGATTGTGCCTCACGGTAGGCAGCGCACGTGATCACGCCGGCTCCCTAGCCCAGGAGTGTCTGATAGAGGTAGGTATAGGCGTCGGCTGGAATGCCTTCGTCAATGAAGGCCTGGATCTGCTCACGACCCAGCCTATCGAGTGACCGCACCGCTGCTTCAACAATCGCGATGCTCGCGCTCATCTGCGCGATCCGATCGCCGTCTCGCGTTGCTACGTCGTAGGAGAGCCAGCCATCCCAGTTCAGCCGGTCAAGGTAGTAGACCATCTCGATGATGTCCCACAGGTTGACCGATCCGGGCAACATATCCCAGTCCCACTCCCGAGCGTTGTCGTTGAAGTGCACGTAGAACAGCCGCCCTACCTGCGCCGCGATCGCCATCACTTCGGCCGGCGCTTCCTTCGCGATCAGCGCATGCCCCACGTCCATCGTCACACCCACGTGAGAATGCCCGAGCCGCTCGCAGAGGAACAGCGTGCGCCCCATGTCGCCCAAGATGCAGTAGTTACGCGATTCGTTGAGCTTGTACTCGAGACTGATACGTATGTCGCTTCGATGCCTTGCCGCCTCGCCGATGCCTTCCTCAAGCCATCCCCACTGCTTAAGGTAATCGGCCTGGAAGTTGTAGTTGTGCCCGTCGATCAGGGGACAACACGTGATCATCGATGTGCCAAGTTCGGCGGCAAGGTCCATCGCGAACTTCATGTCCGCAACGGCCTGCGCGCGTAGCTCCCCCTCAGGCGCCGTAAACGACCCACGCTGCCACTTCTTCTGGGCCTTGACGTTGAGGTTGACGGCAGACACGGCCAGTCCCGAGTCCTTGACCATCGCCACCGCGCGGTCGACGTCGTCGAAATCGCTCGGATAGACCACCTCCACGCCGTCCACGCCCGCCACCCGCCTGACCATCTCCAGGCGTTCGGCAAAGTTCTGTGGCGGTTGGTACTCGTGAAAGCGATCGGCGATCTTTCCCATCATGCCGACCATAATCGAATGTCGCAGCCTCATCGTACCCTCCTTGGTATGGGATTCAGGCCGTGCCAATAGTGTCGTTGTGCCGGCGTGCCACCTGCTCTCGCAACGCTGCAGCAGCCTCCTCTGGCAGGAACTCCTCGGCCCGCACGACGGTCTTCTCGATCAGGCGCAACCGCAGCTCGCGGGTTGTCAGCCATTCATCATTGGGTGCCATCGTCGTGCGCGGGTGCGGCGTGACGTCTTCGGGTCTCACAGCCTCCGCAATCTCGTAGAGGTACCCCGGTCGCGTTCCGTTGTGTTGGATCACTCGACTGTCCGCCGTCGCTCGACTGTTCACTGTCGCTCGACCGTCTACGGTCGCTCGATCATCAGAGATCGTAACGATTGCCGGCTTGTGCGAGAAGACCCGTGCCAGGTCGCGCCATTGCGTCACAGTGCTACCGGCCCGCAGCACCTCCAACCGCAGCGGCGATCCGTGGTACCACGGCTCAGCGTAGTTCACATCACCGTCCACAGTCCCCTCCCCTATCACCCAGCCAGGTCAATGGCAACCACCTCGTGATCCACGACCGTGGGCACGGTAACACCCAACCTATCGTCCATCACGCGCACATCCGGTGTCGTGCTCGCCACGAGCAGATGCACACGCTCCACCTGCGCGCCCGCAGGCAAAGGTATCATCACTCTCTGAGGGCCAACCGGCCACAGCTCCCGAAAAGCCCCGCGCATCATCATCGGGTTTGTCAGGTTGACCAGATGCACCGTGATGGCGCCCGGACCCCTCCACGCAGTCACGTCCAGGACACCGGGGCCCTCCACCGTCACAGGCGCGGGCTCATCGGTCACCCAGCGAACCGCGTTGGAGAGCAGCTTGCCGTGATCGATGTTGAGCACTTCCCAGAAGATGCGGGCGAGGTCCCAGGGGAAGTACGCGATCCGCCCGGCTCCGACCTTGCGACAGTACACACCGGGGATAGCCGTGTGTGGCATGCGTGGGTAGACCTCCTCCATAGGCAGGTCAGGATAGGATGGCACGACCGTGATCGGAGCGGGAGCGAAGTTCACGCCGGGGCGTGCGCGCACGGGCAGCTCGTAGCCTCCGTAGATGAGCCGTTGCGCGTCCTCCATCCCCGCAAGCATCGTCGGGGCGATAGACGCGTCGGGCTCCACGTGCAGGTAAGCGTTCTTGATTGGCCCCCTCGGCGCGCCGATAGCATCCACACCGAAGAGGTCGGCCAGCCCCAAGTTACGCCTCGGCGTTCCGTGCTCGTCATAGCGTGAGGTCTCGTACGTCGCCACCAGACTACCTCCAGCGGCAACGAAAGCGCGCAGATCGTCACACTGAGCGTCAGACAGTGCTGCCACGTTCGGCAGCACGAGCGTCCTCAGGCGCGACAGGTGCGCGGCATCCATCAGCCGGTCGTGCACCATCTCGAAGGGGATGCGTGCCTCGATCAGCGCCTGGTACACGCCGCGGATCGGATCCTCCACCTTGGCATGCGCATCGGGGCCGCCGTAGTTGGCTGCTGTCTGCTGCGAGTAGACCACGCCCACGCGCGCCAGCGGCTCCCGGTCGCGCCAATATCGATCGTGCCGCGCGTGCCACGTATACACCTCTTCCACGACCCTTAGCCACCGGTCGTCGTGAATCTGGGCGCAAAACTTGGTGAACCAGGGGCGCATACCGTTCGCGATCGCCTCAGCGACCCAGATTCGGAGCTCAGCCTGGCTCTGAACCGAGTCCTTCCAGCGGTACTTCTCCTCCAACCCCACGCTAAAGATGCCGCCGATCGGCTTCGTGCCGAAGGCTGCCCGGAACTCCCGGGCGTTCTTGCCACTGACCCACGGGGGCTCGATGCCGCTGCGCGCCTGGCGATCGGCAAACAACAACGGCACCATGTCTGCGAGCGTCTTCATATCAAGAGAACTGAGTGCTCCACCGCCCGAATTGGGAATGTAACGGGCCGCGGGCCGTATCTCACGAATCGCCGCATCCCACACGCGAGCCAGCTCGAAGAGTCGTCTCTCCCGCCACTCTCTGTAGGCCTTCCACCGCAGATCGTCCCATGCCTGCGTCCGCGGCAAAGCCAGGCCAGTCGCGTCGTAGAAACTGCGCTGGCAGTTCTCGCAATAGCATACACCGTGTCCTGCCCACCGGTTGCTAAAGACGCCATCGACATCATAGTAGGACACGATTTCACGATGCACGTCGGTCATGAACTCGAAGTTGTACGCCCCCAGCGCGCAGGTGACCCAGGCTCCGGGCATCGACCAGTGGCGTCGTGGCTGCCCTTCACTGTCGACCGCGATCCATTCAGGATGCGCCTCGTAGACTTCCTCGTGGACTGCGTGGGGATCGGTTCGCGCCAGAACCGACATACCCATGTCGCGGCAGCCCGCCACCAGATCGCCAAAGGGGTCTCCGTCGCCCAGCCATGCGCTGCGATAGTGGAGCGGGATATCCGTAGGGTAGTAAGCAATGTAGCCCCCCGCACTCAAACACGCGCCTTGGGCCTTCACCCGCCGGAAGTAGTCCAGCCAAAACGCAAGGTCCAGAGTCGCGGGGTCGTTCTCAGCCAAGGTCAACTGCGCCCATCGCAGCGGATAGTCGTACCACGTCTCGCGATTCATGTCGATTTCCCTAGAGGGCCCGCGGCTCCCGGGAGACTCCGCCCGGCAGTGACCTGGGTACGAAGATCTCGTGCGTCTCAGGCGTTGCGTAGCCCTCGAACCACGTCGACGCCAGACCGGACCCATTGAACGCAGATTCCACCATGCGTCTGTTGAAGAGCCCCACGTTCTCGTTGGCGAGGTACTCGCTTAGAGGCATCCACTGGCAGATCTCGATCTCGCTCTCCTGGATCTTGATCTGCTCCGTCAGCGGGTCCAGCCGGCATATGAAGTAGATGTCCGATTTGCCGAACCGGTAGCCGTGCCAGTGACGAAAGCCTACCAGCGCGCGGAACCTCGTCCGGATGCCGGTCTCCTCCCACACCTCGCGCACCACGCCATCGACCACGTGCTCACCGGGCTTCAGCGCGCCCCCCGGGAGCTTGTAATAGTGGGGCCGGTTGTGCCGATGGACGCGTTCCACAACCACCAGCAGTTCCTCACGATCGTTAACGACTACGCCGCCAGCCCCGATATAGTGAGTGGCGTGCGGCGGCACGAAGGCGTCTGGCTGTAGACGACACGTCAGCATCGTGTGGTCAGGTTCGCTGTGATGAAACTCGAAACCCAGGGTCACCGCAACCGGAATCAGGGTCACCTTGGCGATGGGGATCTCTAACCAGACGACACGACACCCCTCCTCGCGCCAGACCTTCAGGGAGTTGGCCAGCCGGTCTCCAAAAGCATCCGGATCATCGAGCAGCGCTTCCGAATCGACCGCAATCCCCTGAAATGGGTTGGCCGTCGCAGCCAACACTCCGCCAAGCTCAGTCACAGCCATGTACAGGGCACCTGCCGGTCCTCATCTCGATCCTGACCGTGGCCACCCTTGAGCGCGGTTGTTGGGTCGCCTACGATATCGTGTTGGCCGTGATCGGCGAGCACGATAACGCCATACCCCAACGGTACAAGATGCTCTGATAGCCGTCGCAGCCGCGCGTCAGTGTCGCGCAGCATCGGCACCACCTCTGGCGACGATGGCCCGAACTGGTGAAACACGTCATCAACACGGCCCAACTGCGCAATGATGAACATGGGGCCGTGCTGGTCCGCGATCTCGACCACCTTGGCAACGATCTCGTCATCGGTGTCGCCCTTGGTCGTGCCGTCGATCTCCGCGTAGCGCGCCAAGAGCTTGCTGCCCGTGTATCCATCGAACCCTACGGCTGCGCTGCGACCACCCGCGCGCCGGATTACATCAAAGAGCGTCTCGCACCGGAAGTCGTGGTCATAGGTGCGCACACCGTGCCCTTCCAGATCGGTACCCGTCACCATCGCGGCGAAGTTGACAGGTGTAATCGAGGGCATGACCGATTCGAGAATCACGCTGCGTGATGCGTGGAGGCTCTGCAGGTATGGCATCTCATTCTGCCACAACGTCCACGCGTACCATCCAAAGGCGTCAGGCGCCAGCAGCGCAATCCTTTGCCGCTCATCCAGGTCCGCAGCAATGGCCGGGATAACCCCGCCTTTCGCGCAGTCCGGAATGGGCAGCCCCAGGACGGCACTCGCCGTTGGGGCCACGTCCATCATCGAGTAGATTGGTGGCATCGATCTCTCCTTCGCTCAGAGCTACGCAGCCAACCATACTCCAAACCAACTTAGCTGTCCAGCTCCCAATTACTGCCGGGTACTGTCACAAACTGGCAGGTTCGCCGCCCTATGCGTCGCGGTAGCTCCTGAGAGCCGTGACTCGCTATACTAGGGACATCAACACAGCCCCCTCGGGAGGTATGCTATGAAGATCGACATCGTGGTGGTCTATGTGCCCCGCTACCGGTTCGGCCACGAGGTGCACTTCGTCCCACCCCTAACCGGCATCCACTTGGCGGCACTGACCCCTGCCGAGCACCAGGTCAGGGTGATTCATCAGCAGGTGACACCCGTCAACCTCGACACCGACGCCGATCTCATCGCGCTCTCGTTCTTCAGCGGCTTTGCAGATGAGGCGTATCGTCTGGCAGATGCGTTCCGCCGGCGTGGTAAGCGTGTCGTCGCCGGTGGCCCTCACGCGACCTATTGGCCCGACGAGACGCTCCAGCACGTCGACGCGGTCGTCCTTGGGGAAGCTGAGTCGGTATGGACGCGCATGCTTGCAGATGCCGAGCAAGGCGTCCTTCAGCCGCGTTACCGGGGAACGCCTCAGCCACTCGCGGATCTGCCGTTGCCACGCTACGATCTGCTTCCGGATCGTTTCGTCGTCAAGCGCGTGGTGCAGGCCACTCGGGGATGCCCCTTTGCGTGCAGCTTCTGCAGTGTTCCAGAGCTCAACCCCGGCTTCCGGACCCGACCGGTCGAAGACGTGATCCGCGACGTCACGTATAACGCCTTCGACTATGGGTGGCAGCGCAAGATCGTATGGTTCTGGGATGACAACCTGACAGCGAATCGCGCCTACGCTATGGACCTCTTCAGGGCGATGGTGCCGCTCAAGCGCTGGTGGCTGACCCAGGCCAGCATCGACATCGCCCGCGATCCAAAGCTGCTCGACCTGATGGTGGAATCAGGCTGCATCGGAGTCTTCTTCGGGATCGAGACCTTTGGCAAGGAGTCTCTCAAGGCAGCCAACAAGCCTCAGAACAACATCGCCCGCTACCGCGAGGCCATCGCCGCGCTCCACAGACATGGCATCTGCGTTATGGCAGGCTTCGTCGCCGGCTTTGACGGCGACACACCCGAGAGCATCGTCGCGATGGCCGACCATCTCAACGAGGTCGGTGTGGACGCACCGTTCCTGAGCGTCTTGACGCCCTATCGAGGCACACCGCTCTACAAGCAGTTGGTGGATCAGGATCGATTGCTTCACAACCAGGGATCGGATTTCTACAACGGCTATAACGTAGCTTTCAGGCCCCAGCGCATGGAGCCAGAAGTCCTTATCCAGGCGCATCGCGAGCTCTGGCGCCGCGCGTTCTCGCCACGAAGCGTAACGCTGCGCATCCTTCGCGCAGCAGGCCGCCTCCGCCCGGGCGCCTTTCTGATGACCCTGGCACTCAACGGCTTCTACGGGCTGAAACGGCTGCGCGGCAATGAACCCCGCATTGCCATTGCCACGCAGACACCATCGCCCTTGAGCTAACCTCTGGCGCGTTAACCGCGGACTGTCACTGCCGGCACGAGCCGCCAATCCCAGCCGCAGGATACCTCAGACAAGCGTGATCTTAGCAGCCTCGAAGAGTCTTAGCTGAGGTATCCGAACCGTCAGGTAACTGCCCTTCATATCGTGGGCCAATGCCGCACCCGACCAGAGCCCCTCCACTGCCGTGGGGGTCGCGGGACACGGCACACACACCTCGACGTCGAACATCGTCACAGGCTCGTAGTAGCTATTGCCGAAGTGGCCCGAGGTGTTGACAAGGCTGAGCAGCAGACAGCTGCCACCGCTCTTCTGTGCCAGCGTGGCCTCGACCATCGGCGACAGATTCCCACCAAGCGGCTCGACGCCGGCAAACCCCTCGAGGAGGTCGGCGCAGAACCACATCGTGTTTGGATGCCCCTGGCGATAGAAAAGCGCACCGGGCAGCCACGGCACATAGACGGCCTTGCCGCTCCCCACACGGTGTACAACGAAGCCCGGGTGATCCACAGCTAACTCGTAGTAACACCGCTCTGGCGGACCGAAGTTGTGGGGGGGCACTAGGTGCATCTGGCGTTCACTCCCTTCGCTGTAGCGCGCATAGACGTACGGTCCATCAAGATAGACCAAATCTGTGTTGTCAAAGCGCTTGAACCCGGCCTTCTCCCCAAACTTCAGATACGATGACCGCATGTCTCCACTGACCCAGAGAACCTCTTCAATGCCCAGACTCCGCAGCGCCCCTGCAGCTCTGGGACCGTGGTTCTCGTCAAGAAAACCCGATCGCCCGGTCACAACCAGCGTGCCGCCCGCCTCAGCGAATCGATCCAGCCGCTGCGCCAATGCGTCGCTCATCGCATCCAGACCTGGAACGATCACAACCTCATACTGGTCCCAGGCGCGATCAACCGCTGCGTCGACCCGCACCACGTCAAACAGGATGTGGTTCTCTACCAACGCGCGGAACCAGCCGCGGTATTCTCCCGCATTCGCGGCCCCATCCTTGAGCAGCATCACCCGAGCCAAGGAGTGCAAGTCGACGTACTCCTCCTCGTGGGCGGCGTGGTAGTGAAAGAGCTCTTTGACCGGCCTGAACCCTGAGCGGTCCTCGTGGTTGTCCAGCCGACCGATGAGATAGTAATCGATGGCGCCGTGGTTCGCCATGTCCTGTGCCAGGCGTAACGCCTGCTGGTGAGGCGACACTGCAACGTGGCGATAGGGGAAATCGATGAAGTCCACCGTCGTGTTGCTGGAGACCATGCCCGGGAAGCTGCCAACCGCCCACTTCGTGTTATCCGAGGCGTTGTACTGCCAACGCGGCAGAGGCCGTGCCATCGCCGTGTTCGACTCCTGGCGGATGAAGCCGCGGTTGAACTGTGCGTGGTTGGCAATGCAGAGATGAGGCCAACGCTGGTTGATGAAAGTGTGGACCAACTCCTGATGCTGGCGCAGTGTCTCACGCTTGAACGTCGAATAGGATCTGTACACAGAGTCGCTGTTGTCTTCTCTGGTCGGCAGCTGCAGTCCAAACATCTCGCCAAACCGTTCCCGGCAGTGCCGGCAATGGCAGATCCCATAGTAGTTGCCGCTATAGTCATGGGTCTGATACCCGCCCATGTTGAAGAAGACCCCGTCGAAGTCGTGGGTCTCGAACAGCTCCTCCAGGATAAGCAGCGCGTAGTGTTGCTGATAAGGACCGTTGATGCATACGTGCACGTCGCCGTTGTAGTCGACGACATCGCCCTTTGCCGTTCTGTAGGCCCAATCGGGGTGTTGCTCGAAGATGGGGCGCCGTACCTTGGAGAAGTCTGTCCGTGCTATGACGCGTATCCCGGCGGCATGGCAGGCGTCTAGGATATCGTGAAGGCTGTCGCCCGTGAGAAACGGGCTCTGATAGTGGAACGGCAACCGGGTCGGGTAGCTGGCGATGATGCCGGCTGCATTGAGCATCAGCACATTCGCCTGGAAGTCTTGAAGATCCGCAACCACGCGATGGGCATCGATGTCGGCCATGTCGATCTCGCGGAGATTGGTCTGGATAAGGCGCCATTGCCTGTTCTGCCACCAGTCAGCCATTGCCTGCCTCCTTGTCCTCGTTCTGTCGTCATGGGCATTCTACCCCACTTGAGTACGGCACACAAAGGCGACCGCCCCCGCAATGATCGTTACTGGGGCGGGAATCCTGACGGGAACTGTCATAAATACGGAGTAGAATTGGATAAGTAGAACAAACGATCTATAAGGAGAAGGGAATGGCTACCAGAATCATCGCCTACTGCGGCATCGACTGTTCGGACTGTGACGCCTACAAGGCCACCAGGACGCACGATCAGACAGAACTGGAGCGTGTTGCCACCGAGTGGCGCAAGCAGTTTGGCTGGGAACTCACGGCTGCTTCGCTGGCCTGCGATGGCTGCCTGCCATCCGAGGGCCCCGCGGCGAGTTACTGCGCGGTCTGTGAGATTCGAGCCTGCGCCATCGATCGCGGTCTCGCCTCCTGCGCATACTGCGATGCCTACGTGTGCAGCACACTCCAGGGCCAACTCAACCACGCCCCCGAGCTGCGCCAACGGCTCGACGCAATGCGTCGCGAGTTCCTGGAGCAAGCGTAACGCGGCCGTCGTGCCTCTTGCTGGCCCCTATCTTCGCCGGGCCTGCCGTCACTCCGGAGACGGCAGGCCCGAAGAGACGGCTGAGTTCGGCAGGACGCAATGACCAAGGTGCGTGAGATACAGGCCAAGGTTCTGCTAAGCAGCACTGCGCACCCCGATAGCCTATTCGGGTGTCGCTACAACATGAACCTGTACCGGGGCTGTCAGCACCGATGCTACTAATGGACACAATACACAACGCTGGACCGTAGCCGCCGACTTCCCCATTCTCCCCGAGGCACCACAGAACGCGCCACAGAACACGCCAGAGCGCGAACCCATGACCGATGCGACCCAAACGCCAGCAAAACGCGCCTACGGCGATTCTAGGGGCACTACAGGGCACGCCAGAGCTTCCTTGCAGCCCGAGCAATCCCAACGGGTAAAGCTGAGCATGGCAATTGCATATTGACTGGCTGCATCTCTTAAGCTATAATAGCTTATGAGAATGTAGCTTCTAAACACAAGGGGGCGCGCGATGGCTGAGATAGTGCAGAGCAATGGCGGCGAACTGGCAACCGGCGGCGAGCTGGCCCGCAATCCGGCGGCGGTATACCTGGCAAGCCTGGCGCCAGGCTCACGGCGCGCGATGGTCGGCGCGCTGGGTACGATGGCCGCGACACTGACCGGGACCGAGGCCAACGGCGCCGAAGAGCAGCTATCCGCGGCGCTGGCGTATCCGTGGCAGGCGCTGCGCTTCCAGCACACCGCGGCGCTACGGGCAAGGCTGGCGGAGCAGTACGCGGCGGCGACTGTCAACAAGATGCTCTCGGCGCTGCGGCGCGTGCTGAAAGAAGCCTGGCGCTTGGGGCTGATGGGCGCCGAAGACTACGCGCGCGCGGCTGACGTGCAGAATGTGACCGGCGAGACCTTGCCCGCTGGGCGTGCCCTATCGGGCGGCGAGCTGAGCGCGCTAATGGACGCTTGCGCCAGGGACACGACCGCGGCGGGTATCCGCGATGCCGCTATGCTGGCGATCCTCTACAGTTGCGGACTGCGGCGGGCAGAGATTGCCGGGCTGGCCGCGGGCGACTACAACCCCGAGACCGGCGAGCTGACCATCCACGGCAAGCGCAACAAGCAACGGCTGGCCCACGTGATGAACGGCGCGGCGGCGGCTCTGGGCGACTGGCTGACCATCCGCGGCGCTGACGCCGGGCCGCTGTTCTGCCCGGTAGACAAGGGCGGCGCGCTGCACGTGGGCGACGGTCTCACGCCGCAAGCGGTATACAACATGCTCAACAAGCGGGGCGCCGAAGCCGCCGTCAGGGATCTAAGCCCGCACGACCTGCGCCGAACCTTCGTGAGCGATCTACTGGACGCCGGCGCCGATATTGCCACAGTGCAGAAGCTGGCCGGACACGCCAACGTCACGACCACGGCGCGCTATGACCGGCGACCCGAGGCCGCGAAGCGGAAAGCCGCGGGCTTGCTGCACGTGCCGTACAAGCGGCGCGAGGTGTAGACGCCGTTTGACTTGTAGAACAACTGTGCTATCTTGAGTCTGCCGGGTGGGCTGCGCAACCCCGCAAGCGCTGGTGCCCGTTCACCAGTGGCCCGGCAATCTCCAACACCTAACGGGAGGTGTAGCAATGAAGCGCAAACTGACACTACAGGACTACGTGTCCGCAATGGACGCATTCCCCGCAACCCTTCCCCCGCTGTACCCTGTCACGGTGGAACGGCACGACCTGGGCGACGCTGCACGTTACGTGTTTTCCCGCGATGGCCTGGAGGTGGGCCGCATCGAGGTGGTACCCACCCCCGCTTGGGAAACCGGCGCCGCTGACATGTTCTCAGCTGCAACGGCCCATACGCGCGGTATCGCTGCGTCAATGCTATCCCACGGCGACCTGGACCATATCCCCGAGCGCGAACAGACGCTTCACGCACTGTATTGTGACGTGCTGAAGCGCTGGCGGGCGCATATGGATCTGTGGCTAGGTCGCGGTATGTGGGAAGGTGTTTGGAAATTGGCG
>JAXDDO010000016.1:0-49245 GCA_034676805.1 Anaerolineae bacterium
TGGCCCCACCAGTGTGGTATGGACATAGTTTACTGATGGCGGCGCGGCTAGTGCAGTTCGGTGGCACAGCGCCATCGAAGTAGCATATCAGATGCAGGAGTGAATCAGCCATGGCCAGCCCGATCGCCTATCTCGATGCCAATCTACCCACTGAAGAACGCGTAACGGATCTGCTCAGCCGTATGACGCTGGAGGAGAAGGTGGGCCAGATGTGCCAGTACCTGTTGCCTTCTCTAGGTTTCAGCCGCCAACCGGAGGCCGTAGTTGACGCCGAGGCCGGGCCGGCGCCCGATTCCGATGACAGCACGATGCGTTACACACCCGTCGACCAAGCCTCTGTTCCCACCCTAATCGCGCAGGGCCTGATCGGCTCCATCCTCAGCGAAACCGACCCAGCCCGCATCAACGCAGCACAGAAACTGGCGGAGCAGTCGCGACTTGGTGTTCCTCTGCTCTGCGCAACTGACGCGATTCACGGACACGCGATGCACGCCGGTGCCACAGTCTTCCCCGCGCCCATCGGACTGGCCGCTTCGTGGGACCGCAGCCTCATCAGACAGGTCGCGCAGGCCACAGCGCGCGAAATGCGCGCCTGTAATCTCCACTGGACGTTTTCCCCTAACGTCGATGTCCTGCGCGATGGCAGATGGGGCCGCAGCGGCGAGACGTTCGGGGAGGATCCCTATCTGGTTGGTCAGCTGGGTGCCGCGATGATCGCAGGCTACCAATGCGCGGATGACCCCGAGGCCTATGTAATGGCTTGTGCCAAGCACTACATCGCCGGCGGCGAGCCCCCTAACGGGCTGAACTTCGCTGCGATGGACCTTAGCGAGCGGGCACTCCGCGAAGTCTTTCTGCCCCCCTACGCCGTGGCAGTCGAGGCTGGCGTAGACACCGTTATGGCGGCTCACCACGAGGTGAACGGGGTACCGTGCCACGCCAACCGCTATTTGCTAACACAGGTGCTGCGCCACGAGCTCGGGTTCGGTGGCTTTGTGGTGAGCGACTTCACCGACGTGGCCCGGCTGCATTCGGTCCACAAGGTCGCAACATCCTTGCAGGACGCCGATAGAATGGCCGTCGAGGCCGGGATCGACATGCACATGCATGGCCCCGGGTTCTTGGAGCCAATCCTCGATTTGGTGAAGCAGCGGCGACTGGAGGTGCACATCATCGACGCGGCTGTGCGTCGCATCTTGACGGCCAAGTTTCGCCTGGGGCTATTCGAGAACCGCTATGTAGATCCCGATGCGGTGGCTGTACAGCTCGCGACTCCGGAACATAGGCAGCTCGCCCTGCAGGCTGCCCGCGAGTCTATCGTCCTCCTCAAGAATCAGGGCCGCCTACTTCCACTTGACGATTGCATCAGTCGCCTGTTTGTCACCGGACCCAACGCCGATACTCAGGCGATCCTCGGGGACTGGGCAGTGCCACAGCCGCCCGATCACGTTGTGACGGTCTTGCAGGGGCTGCGCAATGCGGTCTCACAGCACACCCGCGTAGATTACCTGGACTGCGGTAGCCTGCTGACTATCGACGACGCTGTTATTGTAGCCGCACGCCGCCGTGCGGCTGCCGCAGACGTCGCGGTCGTTGTGGTCGGCGAGAATCCGCTGCGCACCACCGAAGACAAGACAGAAGGTGAGAACGTGGCGCGCACTGACTTGGATCTACCCGGGCGCCAGCAGGCGCTCATCGAGGCCGTGGTCGCTTCGGGAACCCCGACTGTGGCGGTCCTGATCAACGGTCGCCCTCTGTCCGCCAGCTGGATCGCCGAGAACGTCCCGGCTCTGGTCGAGGCGTTCCATCCGGGAATGCTCGGTGGCCAAGCGGTGGCTGACGTACTCTTCGGGTTCACCAACCCAAGCGGCAGACTCCCCTACACCGTTCCGCGCACCGTGGGCCAGCTCCGGGCGGTCTACAACCACCGCCCCGGCGACTACTTTCGCACCTACCGATTTACGCCAAACGAGCCGCTGTTCCCCTTCGGCTACGGCCTCAGCTACACTTCATTCCGCTACGATGGCGTGGAAACACCCTCGGAGCTGATGGCCGGGTCTCCTGTGCCTGTCAGAGTTACGCTTACGAACACAGGGGGTGTTGCCGGCGATGAGGTGGTCATCGTCTATCTGCACGACGAATACGCCAGCGTTACCCGCCCCGTCAAAGAGGTGGTCGCCTTCGAGCGCGTGACATTGCAGCCCGGAGAGACCCGCTCTCTAACGCTGACCATTGAGCCGGGGCAGCTCGCCTTTTACAATGTGGAGATGGCGCGCGTCATCGAGCCAGGCGACTTCACGATCTTCGTAGGCGACCGGGAAGCTCGGTTCAAGGTCACGGGCTAGCCACTGGCCCTAAGGGGATTCGCCAAGACCCTGCCGCGCTCCGGCAGGTGCACCAGGCCCGGCGCATCGAAAAACCGGGAGCTGCCCCCGTAGCTCCCGGTTTCTCAAAAGGAGGAGAATCTGATGTTGTCGCGTGCGTTCCTGTTTTCTATGATTAAAATAGCACAATTAGGTAGATTTAACCTGACGGGAACCTGACGCTTAGCTGACAACTCAGGACCCATCATCTTGCCCCGGTCCTATGAAGCAGTAGCCCATGTCGCGCTCGGTGACTAGGTACTGGGGTGATCTGGGGTCCGGCTCAATCTTCTGACGCAGGCGGTAGATGTGCACGCGGAGCACATCCTCATATCGTTCTTCTCCAGGCCACAATCTCTGCAAGATGTAGTTATTGGATACCGGACGCCCTGCACTTCGCATCAGGATGTACAGGAGCTTTGTCTCGGTCGGCGTAAGAGATACAGGCTGCCCTTCGACAAAGACCCGCTGGTGCTCGAAATCTACCGCTAGCCTGCCATCGACCTGCAGCACTTCATCGAGATCGTAGGCGAACTCGCCAACCCGGCGCAGGACACGCTCCACACGGGCAATCAGCTCCAAGGGCCGGAAGGGCTTGGTAACGTAGTCCTCAGCAAAGAGACGTATGCTGCGCACCACCGCCTGTTCGTCATTCACGCCCGTCAGCATGACAATCGGCAGGTCACACCACGCCTGCACCTTCTCAGCTAACTCGAAACCCGACATCCCCGGCATCATCACGTCAACGATAGCAAGATGGGGCAATCCGCGCGCCTCAACCAAGCGCAGGGCGTCCTCGCCAGATGAGGCCTCCCACACAAGGTAGCCTTCGGCTTCCAGGCGCATTCGGACGACCGCGCGCACCGCTGGGTCATCATCCACCACCAGGATTCGTGCCGGAGAAGTTCGTTGTCCCGGGCCAGATGTGCCGATCCTCATAGTAAACAGTATAGGCATCAGTCCGAAAACGTCAAAAGGAGGAGGCAAAGCAAAACCGGGGGCTTGCCCCCAAGGCCCCCGGTTTCTCAGAAGGAGGAGAATCTTGTGTCGCTTGCGTTCCTGCGCGCTCTGTCTATAGCATAGCGCACACTCGGATCTGTACTTGACGCCAATCTGACGCTTCTTGAGCGCCTACCTTGCGCTCATCGCGACGCAGCACAAGACAGCGTGAATCCGTGGCCTTTGCTGCAGCGGGCAGGGGCTGTACAATGGCCACTTAGGGCGCGTCATACACGCCGCTCGCATGCCCAGCCCGATAACAGGAGGAAGTCGATGCACTTTGAACACGTCGCTCTGAACGTGCCCGATCCCCAAGCTATGGCGAAATGGTATGTCGAACACCTGAAGATGCGTGTCGTTCGTGCCGTGGATGCCCCACCCCATATCCATTTCCTGGCCGATGCGACGGGTAGAATCATCTTCGAGCTCTATGCAAACCCGAAAGCGCCCATTCCGGCCTACGGCGATCAGAGCCCCCTCGTCTTGCACGCGGCCTTCGCGGTCGACGACATGGCAGCGACAAAGAAGCGCCTGCTGGCCGCGGGGGCAACGCTCTATTCGGAGGAGACCACAGCCGACGGTAGTGTTCTTACGATGCTGCGCGATCCGTGGGGTGTTGCCTTGCAGCTCGTCAGGCGGGGGGTGCCTCTCGGCAACTAGCCGGTGGCGCACAGTCCTCGCCGGTCAGCTTCGCAACACGCCAGCCACGTCGGAGCGCAGCGCGGGCGGTCCGGCAAGGCCGCTGCAGCCGTGAAGCCCACACCATAGCGGCGTTCACTTACAGCCACTAGCACTGGCCCAGCTCTAGCTGGACGGATGGTCGTGTACACCGCCCTTGGCTGGTGCTATCTTGGCGCCTGCAAATGGGGCACCAGCTCTCACCTGGTCGCCTGACCCTGGCCTGCGCCTACGACTCCACGAAGCGCAGCCGCCAGATCGCGAAAGCGAAGAAGGCCATTCCCCAGACCGCGATGATACCCACGGCAGGCAGTACTTCTCGCAGTCCCTGCCCGCGCACGATGAGATCCTTGTATGCTTCCATGGCCCAGGCGGTGGGCGTGACGATTCGTCCCACGGTTCGCATCCCCTGGGGCATCACCTCCAAGGGCAACCACGCTCCTCCCAGTGCTGACAGCAGAAAGGATGGCAGGAGTGTCAGCAAAACGGCGGCCTCGTCATTCTTCGCAATCGACCCGATCAAGAGACCCAGAGACGCGACCGTCAGGGCAAAAGTGGCATTGAGCAATAACAATGCCCCGGGCCGGCTGTAGTAGGGTAGGTTATAGACTAGTTGTCCGAAGCCGGTCAGAAGTAACATCTGTCCAAAGACGAGTACAAACGCGGAGAGCAGCTTTCCGGCGATGATCTCCGTGCGGGCTGTAGCCGTGGAGAGGAGGCGCTGGAGCGTCCTGGACTTGCGTTCCACAACCAACAGAGTAGCGGTGCTCATGATGCCGGTGATTCCGGATTGCAGCATCATTCCGGGAGACGATTGTGCAAACGAATTGTCCAGCCCTGCCTCCTCAGCCGGAGCGCCCGCCATCTCCGTGGTCAGTGTAACCGGCAGTTCCTGCAGCACGTTCAGAGCCTCCAACGTGGCATCCTCAAGAAAAGCCATGCGGGCCTCGGCGCTATCAAGGGCCATTCCCGGCGCATCGGCAGCGATTCTGGCTGCTTCGGCTGCGCTAAGCACCCGGGCTAGGGCCATGCGGAATTCGTTGCTGGCGGCTTGGCCTGCTGACTCGCCTGGGTCGTACCAGGCCAGTGCCTGAACGTTCTCGACCCCATCCCCGCCAAGCACCGCGCGCGTGTAGCCCGCGGGCACCACCAGCGCTCCAGCCAAATCACCATCGATGATCGCGGCCCTGAGCGCACCCAAGTCGGCGTCCTCCACCTCGACGCGACGAACCGTAGATGACTCCGCGACCATAGAGACCAGAGCGCTGCCGAGTAGCCCCGAGTCCGAGTTCAACACGGCCACCGGAGCCCGCGGATCGGCACTCCCAGAGTCTGCGAACGCGATGCCAAAGAAGATGGTGAAGGCGATGGGCATGGCCACGAGGAAAACAGGCGTCTGCCAAGTCGTCACCGTCTGGCGAAGATCCTTCAGCAAGATGTCGAGAGCCTTCATCACTCCTCCTACACAGCTCTGCCGGCGAACTTCGCAAACCGGCGGCTGAAGCGCACTGACCCTACAACCAGGAAAAGTCCCGCCAAGATCACACAGACCCCCACCGATAGCAACAGCTCTCCACTGAGGCCGCCTCCCCTCACCACGATGTCCCATGAGCGCATTGCCCAACCCTGGGGGACGATGAGCGCCCAGCGACGGAAGGCGTCTGGCAGTGGCAGGAAGTACGCGTAAGTTCCGAAAAGGCCCGTGAGTGTCATCACCGCGCCATAGATCACGCCGACCTGGTTTTCGTGCGTCACCAGCGACATCACGAAGATGCCGAAACTGGCGGCAAGCGCAACGAGTGCGACGATCGCCAGCGCCACCGGCAATGCGGCGCCCCAGGCAATGCCGAACGCAAGCCGCGAGACGACGAGCAGACATGTGATCTGCACCAGCAGGGTCAACGCCGAGGCCAGAACTTTGCCTGCTACAACCGTCGGGATCGCGATGGGCGCCATGAACAGGCGCTGAAGAGTACCTTCTTCCTCTTCCCTAAGAACCGACTGGGCAGCCGCCGATCCGGTGTAGAACGCGTAGACCACCAACATCGCCGCCATCATGCCCGTAACAAAGCCCTGCATAGGATTCTGCTCTTCATCTGCCTGTACTGGCTCAATGGCCGCAAAGGCACTCTCCCCATTTCGAAGCCCGGCGCCGGTCGCCTGCGCCCACGCCACGTACCGGCCTACGCTCGCCTCGATCGTTTCTGGGCTAACGGGAACATCTGCCCCACCGAGAGTCTGCGCAAGAACCCGGACCATGGTCTGGGCCCCGCTGAAGGCGTCGAGGAACTGGACCAGGATGGCTCTGACGATTCCTGGGCCGATCGTGAGCGTCGGGTCTTGGATGACCCGCACCGTAGCTTTGCCGTCCAGGCTGTAGAGCGCCGTTGACAGATCTTCGGGTAGAATCACAGCGACTGCCGCGTCCCCGCTGTCGACCGCTGTACGCGCGACAGCCACATCGTTAACCACCGCTGTATCGAGCAGGTCAGCCAGCTCCTCGCTCTGCAGGAAATCGACGACAAGGCTGCCAACAGACATTGTACCCAGAGGGCCACCGCCAGCCGGCAGGCTGTCGAGGTCCACGACGTAGACCTTCACACGTGGGAACGTGTCCTCACCCCTGGCCAGGCCACCAACCGCAAGATACATAACGCTCACAAGGGTCAGCGGAATGACCAGCGCAAACATCACGGCAAACATGCTGCGCCCCGTGCGAAGCAGGTCGCGCAGGGCCAGGTCTATGGCCGTCCGATAGCTGCGGTTCATAGTAGGCTCCTAGTCTCGCAACGCGCGACCCGTGAGATGCAGGAAGACGGTCTCCAGGTTGGGCTCCTGGATCTCCACTGAGAGTATTCGCACACCGGTGCGTGTGGCCAACTCAAAGAGGCGCGGCAAAACCAGGTTGCTATCGTCCACTAACAGCGTCGCGATCCCATCCTCGATCGTTAGCGCTTGCACACCCTCAACGGCCTGCCAGGCTGCCACGAGCGACTCCTGCGCCTCCGTGACCCGCAGGGCCAACCGATCGCGCTCGCCGACTAGCTGAACCAGCTCCTCGTGCGTTCCACGCGCGATGATCTGCCCATGGTCCATGATGGCGATGTGGTCCGAAAGCTCCTGGGCTTCCTCCATATAGTGGGTCGTGTAGAGAACCGTCATACCCTGTCGATTAAGGTCCTTGATCCCATCCAAGATGTTGCGCCGGCTCTGGGGATCGATACCCACAGTAGGCTCATCCAGGATCATGACGTGGGGCCGGTGCAGGAGCGCGATTCCGATGTTGAGACGTCTCCGCATGCCACCGGAGTACTTGCCGGTCCGCTGATTCTGGCGATCTGTCAGCGCGATTAGCTCAAGCACTTCGTCCACGCGCCGCTGCAGATCACGACCTCGGATGCCATACATCTTTCCCCAGAAGCGCAGGTTCTCGCGTGCGGTCAGATCGTTGTAGATGGCGACCTCTTGCGGCACAATCCCCAACGCTGCTTTGGCTGCCATAGGCTCTCCCCGAACCGGGTGCCCATCGACCACGATCTCGCCCGCAGTCGGAGCCAGGAGGCCCGCGATCATGAGAATCGTGGTCGTCTTGCCGGCACCGTTCGGGCCCAGCAACGAGAGGATCTCGCCTTGGTCGATCTCGAGGTCCACATCTCGTACGGCATACACCTCACCGAAGTCCTTGTGCAGGCCGCGCACTGTGATCGCGTGTGCTGGCATGGCCACCCCCCTCTTTGCATTAAGACGATCATCATCTGCTAAATTATAGTACAGAATCATCAGCAGTGCAACCCCTAGAGGCCGGACACGCGCCGTTGGCGCTGTCATACGTTGACCTCCAGGGCGCTTAGACTATACTAGCACGGGTCTGCGGCCATTCCGCAGCAACCACAAGGTCGCGCAGGTCTATCGCGCAAGCACAACCTACCATCGTAAACAAACTGCATACGGGGAGACATCAGCATGGGTATGATCTACGAGTCGAAGCACGGCAAACTCGGCATTCTGGTCGGTGGCGGCCCTGCGCCGGGCATCAACGGTGTGATCCACGCCGCCACCATCGAAGCCCTGAACCATGGTATGGAGGTCGTTGGGATCCGAGAAGGCTTCAAGTATCTGATGCAGGGCAAGGTGGTGGGACAGAATCTCACATTCGAAGATGTGACGCGCATCTTCAGCAGGGGCGGATCTATCCTCTACACCTCTCGCGCAAATCCCACACGCGACGATGCACACCTGAGAGCCTGCGGTCAGGCCCTCATCGATGCGGGTGTGAGTTGCCTCCTCGCGATCGGCGGTGACGACACAGCCTATTCCGCCTACCGCGTGGCACGTTACGCCGACGAACACCTCGGCGTCCGCATCCGCACTGCCCACGCCCCAAAGACGATCGACAACGACCTGCCGCTGCCTTACGAGATACCGACCTTTGGGTTCGAGACGGCACGCGACGTCGGCGCACGGATTGTGCTGAACTTGATGGAGGATGCCTTGACGACACAGCGCTGGTACATCGTTGTGGCTATGGGCCGCAAGGCCGGTCACCTGGCCCTTGCGATCGGGCGCAGCTCAGGCGCGACACTGACCCTGATCCCCGAGGAGTGGCGCGGTCGGAAGATCCGTATGCAAGAAGTCATCGACGTCCTGGTCACCTCGATCCTGCGGCGTCTAGCCGAAGGGCGGCGCCATGGCGTCGCAGTGATCGCCGAAGGCGTGATCGAGCAGATGGAGGTCGAGGATCTTGACCAACTCAAGAACGCCGAGCGTGACGAACACGGCCATGTGCGCCTTGCCGAGATCAACTTCGGTGACGTAGTCAAGAACGCCGTGCGTGCAGACATGAAGACACTGGGCATAGACATGCGCATGGTCAGCCAGAACGTTGGCTATGAGCTCCGCTGCGCCGATCCGAGCCCCTACGATATCGACTACACGCGCGCCATCGGGCAGGCCGCAGCCGAGTTCTTGATCAACGGGGGTAGCCACGCCACGATCACCATTCAGTATGGTCGAGTGGTGCCCATCGCCTTCGACGACATGATGGACCCTCAGACGGGCCGCACCGAGGTACGGATTGTCGATGTGGATTCGGCACAGTACCATTCAGCCTACAATCTGATGGTACGACTGAAGGAAGAGAACGCCGATGACGACATACTCATTTCGCGTATGGCAGCGCAGACGAACCTGACGCCCGATCAACTGATGCGCCGCTACGGGTACCTGATGGGGGCGGCAGAACGGCCCTTCTAGCGCCAGCCAGCATCGTCCAGTGGCCTGACCCAGATTGCGGTTTTGGGTGCTATGCCCCAACAACAGCAGCCCCCGTCGACGAACAGGGGCTGCTGATTGTATCAGACGTGCAGCACGTCACTCGGTCTTGTTCAGGAAGACAGGCGCTAGCATCTGCTCGACCGGTGCAAAACGATCGGTGAGCACAATGGGATCACCTTCGGCCAAGAGCGTCGCGACGTCTTCGTCGGCCATGACGCCAGTCACAAATCGTGAATCACGTGCAAAAGTGCTGAGGTCAAGAGCTCGGTTCGCGGCGACAATCACGAAAGTATCTCTGGACACACTCCGCCAGTCGGAGACATTCGGAACCACATAGACGTGGTCAAAGGTGAGTTTCAGGGTGCGAACGTATGCGCGAAGAAATCGCGCCAGCGCCCCGTCGATGATGTTGACAACGTAGACACCATCATCCGCGAGCCAGGAACGCACCAACTCATTGAACTCACGCGTGGTCAGGTGATAGGGTACTGAGAAGTCGTTGAAGGCATCGCCAAAGATGATGTCGTACGTCTGCGTAGGCTGTTGCGACAAGTGAGCCCGTGCATCCTCGTTGTAGCTGGCAATGCGGCTGTCGCGCGACAGGCCCAGATGCTCGCGCGCAACGTCCGTTACACCAGGATCGATCTCCACAACATCGATCACGGCGTTAGGATAGGCGGCCTCGATATAACGCGGGAACGTGTATCCCCCACCCCCGATGAGAAACGTCCGCAGGGTCGGGTTTCGCTCGGCCTGGTAGGCGGTGATCTCCGCATAGGTTCGTTCATAGTGGTAGACCAGGTCCGTGGGGCTCTCGAGTGAGGTATAACTGTGGACCAGCCGGTCCAGAATCAGCACGCGCACGGGCTTGCCGTCCCGGTCTTCCTCGCGTACTTTGATACAGAAATAGTTCGTCTCGCGCAGACAGTCGTTGTGCACCCAACCCGCCTGAAAGACGCTAACGGAGAGGATCGCGATGGGCGCGATCGACCCGAGCACCGCGAGTCCACGTCCCGCGAGCAGGAACAAGGCCCCCAGAAGTAGCAGCACCACGGCTACGCCCCACACAACAGCATGTGTGCCAAACCACGATATCAGCCAGAAGCCGGTTGCGAAGGTGCCAATGATGCTGCCCAAGGTCGCAGATGCAGAGACCCGGCCCACGGTGCTCCCGGCGCTGGCCATGTCACGCATCGCTAGCTTAGTGACAATGGGCGAGATCGTCCCGAGGATGGTCGCCGGTATGAAGAACAGCACTGCGATCAACAGCAGAATCTCAGCGATAATCGGCCACTCCACGAGGTTCGCGACACCCACCTTATCCAGACCCAGGACGCCCAGAGAGGCGACACCGCCCAACGCAAACATCGTGCCAAGCAGGCGCAGCGATGCGAATCGGTCTGCCAACCGTCCGCCGAGGTAGTTCCCAAGGCTCATGCCAGCCAGAATCACGCCAATGACGCTCGTCCACGTATAGAGCGACACCCCCACCTGCGGCGCGATGATGCGCCCAGCAACTAACTCGAGAATCATAATGCATGCACTGGACACAAAAACGACCAAGCCCGGCCGCCAGTACCACGGTCGAGGTGCGGAATCAGCTTCCATAGTTCCTCCCTGCCATCTCCTGTCTTCCCTCAGTGCTCGCGAACTCCACCGGGGCTGGCCCAGAGCGATCCGGCGTCCGCCTCCAGTCTGTGCATAGCGTCAACCAACGCTGGATAGAGGTCACAGTACGCACGGTATCGCTCCTCATAGGCGGCTCTACGCGCGGGGTCTGGCATGACCCACGCATCGTCCGCGCACACCGCCGCGGCGATCGCAGCATGCGCATCCTGGAGTAGCCCAGCGCCCATTCCCGCCAGCATCGCCGCCCCGGTCGCCGCGGCCTCGGAAGCATGCCTCCGTCGCACGGGACGTCCGTAGATATCGGCCTGCAACTGGAGCCAGAGTGGGTGCTTCGTAGCGCCGCCCGATGCCACGATCTCTTGAGCGGGCACACCCAATTGCGCCATCAGATCCAGTCCTTGTCGCATTCCGAAGACCACGCCTTCCATCACCGCTCGCGCCAGGTGGGCTCGGCCATGACGCAGAGTCAGCCCCACGAAGCTGGCACGCGCGTGCGAGTCCATGTGTGGTGTCCGCTCGCCGATCAGATACGGCTGGAAGAGAAGGCCTTCGGCGCCAGCCGGCACAGAGGCAGCCGTATCAGCCAACGACCCGTAGGATGTACCCAACAACACTTCGTCACGCAGCCATCGCAGTGAGAGCCCGGCGGCTAGCATAGCTGTCTCAACATGCCACCGGTCCTTGAGAACATGGCAGTAGCTGTGGAGCCGCAACTTCGGCAAGTCGATCACGGGGCAGTCCGTGGGCGCAAACAGCTGCCCGCCGGTGCCGATTGTGGACGAGACGGTACCCGGGTCCACCACGCCGTTGCCCAATGCCTGCAAGGCCTGATCGCTTCCGCCGAAGATAACCGGCGTGCCCGGCGGCAGGTTCATGGCCTCAGCGGCCTCGGGCAGCAGCCCGCCGGCGATCTCGGCGGAGGGGCGTACCGGCGGGAGCAGATCCTCGCGGACGTCCAGGGCTCGCAGTAGTGGGGTGCTCCAAGCGCGCGACGCCGGATTGAACAGCGATGTCGAGGCGGCGTCACTCGGCTCGGTGCCTACCTCGCCCGTCAGTCGGTATCGAACGTAGTCCTTGGGGAGCAGCACCCAGCGTGTGGCTCGGGCGACGTCAGGCTCATGCTCGTTGAGCCATAGCCACGAGGCCAGCATGAAGCCCGTCGCCAGCGGATTGCCCGTCCACTCGGCCAGCCGCTCACGTCCCACTTGGTGCACGACCCGCTCCACCTGTGCGCCTGAGCGCTGATCTGCCCAGATGATCGCCGGACGCAACGGGGTACCATCCACACTCACACAGACTGTCCCGTGCATCTGGCCCGACAGGCCCACGGCAGCCACCGCGTCGCGTGAGACTTCGGATTGAGCCAGAGCAGCTCGCACCGTTGCTTGCGCCGCCTTCACCCATGTGTCGGGATTCTGTTCGGCCCAGCCTGGTTTCGGGGTGTGAACGGGATAGTCGTAAGTGGCTACGCCGAGCACAGCACCCGACTGCGACAAGACCACAGTCTTGGCGCTAGACGTGCCAATGTCGATTCCAACGAGCACAGAGTCCATCGCCGGCGGCAACCTCCGAGCCCCAGTCAATGGGCCAACCTTACCCGACATTCGCACCGGCGTCAACTCCCCTCTAACGGGCAGTTGGGCTCAAGGGTCTGTTTCAACCGATCAGCAACGACCTCGACCTAGCCATTGCGGGGCATGAATAGTCGTGTATTATAGCGAGATAGTCTGCAGGCGAGGTCAAGGAAACCACAGGCAAATAGAGTCAGTGATCGCAGAATTGCAAACCGATAGCACATATACCGTCTCAGAGAGGTGAACGCATGAACCCAACCGAAATCGCCGCCTACTACTTCCCTAACTGGCACCCCAACCCGCGCAACGACAAGATCTACGGTCCGGGCGAGTCCGAATGGGTCAAGGTCCGCGAGGCGCAACCACGCTTCTCGGGCCACAATCAGCCCAAAGTGCCCCTGTGGGGTTACGACGATGAGTCGGATCCCGCGCGAATGGCGCTGCGCATCGCAGCCGCCGCCGACCACGGCATCACAGCCTTCATTTTCGACTGGTACTGGAACGAGCAAGGCCCTTACCTTGAGCGGGCCTTGGAGCAAGGCTACCTACGGGCCGAGAACCAGAACCGCCTGAAACTCGGCATCATGTGGGCCAACCACCAGCCGGTCTCACGGACGACCTTCGACCGTGCCGTCGATCATGCAATAGAGACCTACTTCGGCATCCCTGCCTACTGGCGCATCGACGGGTGTCCCTATTTCTCCATCTACGAGTTGCACACCTTGATCGCTGGCCTTGGCGGAATCGATGCCACGCGTGCAGCCCTGGACGCCATGCGCGAGCGCGTCGTACGGGCGGGCTTTCCGGACCTCCATCTCAATGCAGTTGAGTGGGGCCTCCACAACCTCCCAGCTAACACCTTGGCGCCAGCATTGGGGCTAGCGCCCGAAAAGGCGTTCGGGGTACAGAATACCCTCATCGAGCGCTTCGGCATTAGCAGCGTGACCTCGTACGTGTGGGTGCACAACGTCGACTTGCCGCAGTTCCCCGAGAACGCGTACGCGGACGTGGCAGAAGCAGCCTACGCGGATTGGGATCGCTTCCACGAAAGTTATCCCGTGCCCTACCATCCCAACGTGACGATGGGCTGGGACGCGTGGCCTCGTGTCCCCCAATCACAGCCCTTCGAACCGGCGCAGTATCCCCGGACGCCGCTCATCACAAAGAACCCGCCTGAGGCATTCAGAGCAGCCCTTACTCAGGCAAAGGACTGGTTTGCCACGCGCGAGGTGACGCAGCGGGTTCTGACCCTCAATGCCTGGAATGAGTGGACCGAGGGCAGCTACCTGGAACCGGATACCGAGTTCGGCTTCGGCTATCTGGAGGCGATCCGGGATGTCTTCGGGCGAGCCTGATGCCCGCACGGATTCTGCGCCCGAGACGAGCCGCAACGCCATCAGGGGCGGTGTGCTGCGCCTGCCAGCGTTAGGGATACTCCTCGCCATCCTGATCTTGCAGACGGCTTGTGGCGGTGAGACCTCCCCGGGCACCAACACGCTACGCAAGGACACAGTCGTGAGCAACAAGCCTCAACAGTGGCGCGTATTGGAACTCCAGTTCACGGCCGAGGGAACGTACGTGAACCCGGCCGCAGATATCGCCCTGGTGACCACGTTCGTGGGGCCTGAAGGTGAGACCTATGCGGTGTCCGGTTTCTGGGACGGTGGCGATGCCTGGAAGGTTCGCTTCACCCCCACCGCACCCGGGAAGTGGACCTACGTCACCCAGTGCAGCAGTGAAGACCCGGGGCTCAACGGACAGACCGGCACCTTCCGCGCGGCACGCGCAGCGGGATCAAACCCCCTTCTCGTGCACGGGGGGTTCTTGAGGGTGAGCGCCAATCGCCGTTACCTCACCTACACCGACGGCACCCCTTTCTTCTGGCTGGGAGATACGTGGTGGTTCTGCCCTTCCGCGTTGGTGCCGTACGAGGGCTCGACGAATCCCGAGTACGATTCGATGTACCGCACCCTGATCGACATGCGCAGCGAGCAAGGTTACACAGTGGCCCATATGGCCTTTCTGGGCCCCATCTCGGAGAGCCGCGGCGTCAATTCGCTGGCGGACCAGGGACGCACGCGCAGTATCGACACCCTTTACTGGCGTGAAGTCGACCGCTACATCGCCTACGCCAACGAGTCAGGGATCGTCCCGGTCATCGGCCTCGCGTTTCACTCTGGGATGGACGAGTTGGACCTGTCCGCATGGACGTTTCTGTGGCAATACGTTGTGGCCCGCTACGGTGCTTTCCCGGTTAGCTGGTTGATCGGTGGCGAGTACAACGCGGACACGGGCAATCCGACCGAACGCGTCCCCATGGTGCTGGCCTTAGGGCAGGCGATCAAGGACGCCGACCCCTACAGGCGTGCTATGACGGTCCACCCCTGGTGGTACCGGGGCGATGGGCGCCAGGCGTGGGACGAGCCCTGGTACGACTTCATTATGCTCCAGGGGGCGCATGGCGCAGCGCCACCGCTTAGCCTCTATCACGAAGCCTATGCACGCTCCGACCCCAAGCCCGTTCTCGAAGCTGAGTGCAACTACGAGGGCATCCACAGCTTGACCGATTTTGATGTCCGTTGGGCCGCCTACCGAGCCATCCAGGCAGGCTCGTTCGGCTATACCTATGGTGCGCACGGACTCTGGTACCCGACGCAGAGTCACGACGACACCACATTCGACGAATGGGGCACACCGGTGCCCTGGTGGGAGGCGCTGCGCAAGCCCGGTGGCGCCCAGATGCGCTTGTTGCGTGAGTTCTACGAGTCGCTGGCCTGGTGGGAGCTGGAGCCCCGGCCCGATGGGCTAACGAGTGACCCGCGGATGCCCGATATGGTGATGCCAGCGGTCAAGGCATTGGAGGACAGGACGTTTGTGATCTACTTTCCCAGGAATTACCCAAGCACGGCATCCGCATACCTGCACGGTACACGTCCCGGCGCCGCCTATCAGGCGACCTGGTTCGACCCGCGGACCGGAGAGTGGTCGCTGCACGAGGGTGACCTGACCACTGAACCGACCGGAATGCTTCTTCCGAGCCGACCAGGCTACAGCATGGACTGGCTGCTGCAGGTAACCCTCGACTCCAGGGACCGCTGAGGCACTAGCCGTCCCCCTCATGTCTCACCGATCATGCTCACACGATGAACGTATGGTGGGCGCCGCGGCGCTGGCTGACGGGCGCCGGCTTGCACGCAATGACCGGCGCGGGAAAGTGAATCACTTGTGGGGCAGACCAGCTGAAAGGAGTGGACTCTCCCGATGCCTACAACGTTGACTAGACGCGAACGTGTCCTGCGGGCGATGGCCTGCCAGGAGACCGACAGGGTTCCGATCTACGACCTCCTGTTCTGCGACGGCGCCATCGAGCACTTCAGTGGGGTCAGACTTCCGCCACGGGTCGACACGCCGGAGAACCGGGAGGCGGCCAAACGAGCAACAGGCCTGGCTGTCGCGGCCTTCCTCGATATGACGCGGTCTTGGGGTTTCGGCCCTCTCGTCGATCGTGACTATACCGACGAATACGGCTTCGTGATCCACGAGTCAGCCTGGGAGAAGACAGCCTGGGTCAGCCATCGCCCCTTTGATGCTGTGCCAGGCGCGCGGCGCTACCTGGAGTGGCTCATTACACAGACCGCTGCCGAGACACGCGAGATCAACGCCAACCCAAGAGCCTATGGCGAACGCTTTCGGCGCGAGTTCCTCGCGAACACTGAACCCTATACAGGCGACACGGTTCACTTGCTGGTCCAGCACGGCACCGGCCTCGACGAAATCCTCTACCATCTCGGCTTCACGCTCCTCGCCTACGTAATGGCCGACGATCCTGGCATTCTGTCAGAGGCCCTCGAGACAGTCACGACCAACCACATCGCGATCTGCCACGCGATCGCCGATCCCGAGCTATCGCCCGTAGTTCTCACATACTGCGATGTGGCTTACAAAGACCACCTGCTGTACTCGCCGCGGTTCCTGCGGAAGGAGATCTTCCCCAGGATCAAACGGATGAACGACGCCTGGCACGAGCACGGAACCAAGTGCCTTTTCCACTCAGACGGTTATCTGATGGATGTGCTGGATGACCTCGTCGCAATCGAGATCGATGGCCTGAACCCGATCGAGACCGTGGCCGGCATGAGCCTCAAAGCGGTACGCGATCGCTATCCGCATCTCTTCCTCGCCGGCGGAATTGACATGAGCCAGTTGCTATCTAATGGCACGCCCGAAGAGGTAACCGAGGTATGCCGGCAAGCAATACGCGACGCCTATCCAGGCTACTTCATTGGCTCGACCACCGAAGCAGACAACAGCTGCAAAACCGAGAACCTCATCGCGATGTATAACGTGGCCATGGAGGGGCTATAACTATGACTCAACCCTATAACATCGTTCTCATCATGGCCGATCAGTTGGGAGCAGCGTTCGTGGGCTGCTATGGTAGCGGCGTTGACTCAACGCCAGCGCTCGACCGCCTGGCAGCCGAAAGCATGCGCTTCGATCGCTTCTACGCCAGCAGCCCGGTGTGCGCCCCCAACCGCGCTACAGTCCTGACGGGCAGGTCCCCAGAGATCCACGGCATGGTCAGCAATCACTATGCGCTTCCGGCGGATACACCCACCTTCGCCCATGTGCTGCGCGACCACGGTTACCGGACCGCGATGGTGGGCAAGATCCATCAGACGCCAATGCAGTGGGCACCCCCCACCCACGTCGACTTCCTGGGCTTCGAGTCCGCGATCATCTCGGAAGACCCCAAGTGGGGCCCCTGGATCGACTGGGTCGCCAAGGTCTACCCCGAGCACTATGCAACGGCACTCGCGATGACGAATGGGCACGCAGGCGTGCTCGGTCCGGGGCCGCTCGACCTGGCTCAGGGGGCGACGGCCGACCAGGCCCACCGAAAGGCAGCAGCGTACCCCGACGCCATGCAGGCACGCATGCAGGCATCGCCATGGGAACGGATGTACCCCTCTCCATTGCCCCCAGAGGTGCACGACACTGCATTTATCACCGAGTGTGGCCTCAACATGATCGACCAGCTATCGGGTGACAGCGGGATACCCTTCCTTTGCCATATCTCCTACGTCGACCCACACGATCCCTACGACCCGCCCGAGCCGTATGCCTCGATGTTTGACCCTGCCGCGATTCCCGATCCGATCCCGGCTGAGTGGCCCGACGAGGGGCCACAGCTGCTCGATCGCGTCCGCGACGGCTACTTGGGCTACCGCGCCATTTGCGAGAACCCGCAGGCGGTCAAGCAGTTGCGTGCGCTCTACCACGGTTCGGTACGCATGCTTGACGACCAAGTCGGACGCATCGTGGAGAGACTCAAGGCATCAGGGCTTTGGGAAACGACGGTTGTCGTATTCACGACCGACCACGGAGACATGATGGGGGATCACGGACTGATCGCCAAGGGACTACCTCACTACGACACCGCCATTCGCTGCCCGCTGATCGTCGCCGGCGGCCCTATTCAGCGGGGCGAGTCTGATGCTCTCCATTGCTCGTTGGATCTGTTCCCTACGCTTTGTGCCTGGGCTGGCATACCCGCAGCAGACCTGCCGCCCGTGGAGGGGCGCTCCTTTGCGGGCGCGTGCACTGACGGGGTGCCCGACAGAGGCTGGGCCGAGGTCTCGGTCGCCATCGGCAACGTCGACACCATCATCAGCGATGACGGCTGGCGCCTGACACGTTACTCAGGCAACGACGCAGGGCAGCTGTTCGATCTGGGCGACGATCCGCACGAGCAGCACAACCTGTATGATGATCCTGACTGCGTCCCGAAGAAGGTCGAAATGCTCGAACGGTTGGCGAAGGCGCGTGCGCTCCCCCGGTTGGCTGTTCAGTACCGGACGCTACCGGCTCGCGACGGGCAGCGCTGGGATACCAATAGCGGCCGAGCCTACCCTCTCTATGCCCTGGAGTCGAACCCGTGGCTGAACGATCACCCCAAGCCCGAATGGCATGGGACCGACCCAGAGGAGTAAACCAGAGTTCTGGGCAGGCCGTCTAGATCAGACAGGCGGTCATCGGTATACTCGACCGGCCTGGCACACCTCTCATCCAATCTCTTCTGAATCGAGGACACCTATGGTTACCGGAGACAGCCCTAACAGGACCCGACCCCACGATGGAGAAGCGTCCTGCGGCCTTGCGAACGATTGTCTAGCGATCCGCTTCGGCGGTACCGGGCTCGCGCTGACAAGCCTGGAGGTCCCAGGCAGTGCCCAGCCTCTCCAAGGTACGGCGGCGGATCTCTACACGCTTGAGCTGTATGCCCGCGATGGCACGCGGCGGTCCATTGGATCGTCCGAGGCGGCCTCAACGGCCTGTAGCCACGAGGGAGCAGACGGCGAGCAGCAGCTAACGTTGCGCTTCACCCATCGCCTCGATCCCAACAGTGACGACCTGCTCAACGTCACGTGCCATATCACCATACCGCATGGCAGTGCCGAAAGCGCATGGACGTTGGCAGTACATAACTCGAGCGACTATGCTGTCATCAGCGCGGCCTACCCGCGTGTAGCACTGGCGCAACGTGAGCAGCGCCCGGAGGAGCCCTTCCGCTATCCGTCAGACTACAACGTCACGTTCACGTCGGCGCTGCTGGTAGGCTTTTACGAGGGAGCGCTCATTCCCGAGCCGCATACCAACATACCAGACGGCTTCGGCTGGACCGAGGAACACCCAGGCCGTGCCGCCGTGCAGTTGACAGCCTACTACGATTCTCTGGGCGGCCTGCTGGTTCACACCCGCGACGATGTAGGATATCCAAAGCGCATTGGCTTTCGCCGCGACGGGACGCAGCTCGATCTTGGCCCGACACACCTGTTCACCCGTGAGTACGGTGCCGACGTGAGCGTGCCGTACGCCACCACCCTTGCGCCCTTTGTCGGTGACTGGCAGACCGCAGGTGAGATGTACAGGCATTGGGCTGCCGCTCAGCCGTGGGCGACGCCGCCTCTCGCCCGTCGGGAGGACGTGCCCGACTGGGTGAAGGCGGGCTACCCTTTCGTCTATTACGCCCAACGCCGTCCTGGAAGCACAGAACGCGCAGACGACTGGGAGGCCACGTTGCCAGGCAGGATGATACCGGTCCTAGAGGCTTATCAAGGGCTTCTGGACAGCCCCTTAGTGCTGATGCTCTATGCTTGGGAAAAACACTACAGTTGGATCACGCCTGATGTCTTTCCGCCATACCCCGATACCGACTCAGTGCGAACTCTGGCGGCCGCCCTCCAGGCGCGCGGCAGCCGGATCTGTCTGCTCAACTCAGGCACGCGATGGGCCATCGCCAACCCCCGCGACCCGGTCTGGGACGGTAGTGAACACTGGGAACGCGAGGGACGGGCTGCCTCATGCATCGGAGAGGATGGCGAATGGACGTACGATTCGCGCCCGTGGGCCGTCAACCACAAGCTGTGTATTGCCGCAGATGGGACGCATCGGGTCCTGGACGCATACGTGGCCGGGTTCGCCGACCTCGGCATCGACGCAACGCAGTACGACCAGAACCTTGGCGGCGAGACCTACGTCTGCTATGCCACCCACCATGGACACCCGGAAGGCTATGGCCGCTGGATGACGGACGGCGCGCGCCAGACCCTCCAGCACTTCCTCGATGCCAGTCGGGCCAGGAATCCCGAGTTCGCGACCTCGGTCGAGGAACCGAATGAGGTACTCATCCCGCACTTGACGCTCTACAACGGGCGCCCTTATATGTACCACGGCTGGCCAATGTTAACGAACATGCTCTGCGTGGGCGTACCGTTGTTTAGCTATCTCTACCATGAGATGACTCCCGGGTATGGCGGCGATCTGGGCCCTGGCCTGTCTGGCCCGGAAACCGAGCTGGTGAAGATCGGACGAACCGCCGCGGCGGGCTACTTGGTCCAGGTCTCGCTGCTGTCACCTGAGTATGGTGCCGGGGCCATCAGGGCCGCACTAGAAGCTGGACTGCCACTTGATACCCTGAGCCTCCCTCCGGCGTTGGCGCTGCTGAAGCACGTCAGTATGGCTCAACGCACCTACGCCCACGACTTCCTCGTGCTGGGCCGTATGCTGCGCGACCCCGATATCGAGGTGGCCGAGGTGTTCCGGCTCGCCAAAGCCCGCGTTCAATCCTACTACAACGACGACCGGGTGGACTATGTCTATCCCGAGTCGGCCGCCGTTGCCGTGCCCGTGATCTTGGCCTCGGCCTGGGCCTCGCCCTCGGGTGTGCCCGCGTGCGTCTTTATCAATATGAGCAACACACCGCAGACGGTCGCGTTGCGCTGGCCGCCGGACGATCCTGCCTGGGAACCCTACGTGACTTCCCGCCTGACCCTGCACTCACTGGATGGCGAGCTGCCTGTGCCGCCACCGACAGCGCCGGGTGCACTTAGTCTCGATCTGCCTGCCCTGCAAGTCAGCGTGCTGCGCCCTCACGTGTGAGTGTCTCTGTCACGAGGCTGGCTGCTGTTCACGATCCGATGGACAGCGGCCAGCCAGTGGCCCGCTCGTCCTCATCAACGGTGCACCACCAACCGACAGCTTGGCGCCGCAGCGCCGTCGCTGGGTCTGAGATGTGCTCAGCGCCACGAATCGCCAGATCGACATCACGATCATCTTCATCCCACGATCCCTGCTGAACCGGCAGCCCTTGTCGCTGCGCGCGTCTTGTCCGGCTCGTTGGTTGGGCGAAGGCATGTCCGGCGCGCCAGGCCTGAACCTCTGCATCTAGGTCACGCACTTGGTGGTTTTCTGGTATCATAGCCCCTATGAAAGCGATACACTACATTGTGATCATCGTGCTTCTGTCGCTCCTTGGGATCTCGCTGCTTGCTCTTCCCATCATCGTCAGGGCCTTGCCCGGTCGCTATGCCTCGCTCCTGCCGGAGCCGCTCCAGGCGCTGCGCCACACCGATCACCCGCTGACGCTGCCGACCCCGGTGGCCGCAGCCGAAGTCGAGGCAACGGTCCCGCCCAGTGCCACACCCTTGCCTTCGCCGACCCCAACCCGGCTCCCAACTCTGACACCGGAGCCCTCAGTGACGCCTTCCCCGACAGCGTCGCCGACGGCCGAGCCGCCGACTCCCACGCCCACACCAACCTTGCCACCAGCAGTGCTTCTGGAAGGCCTGCGGCACGAGCGCCAGGGGTGGAACAACTGCGGCCCGACGACACTGGGGATGGCGCTCTCGTACTGGGGCCGTACCGAGAGACAGGCTGAGATCGCGCCGCTTCTCAAGCCCGACCCAGAGGACAAACACGTTGGCATCCAGCAGATGGCCGAATACGCCGAGAGCTTGGGCCTGCGGGCCATCGTCCGCTCCGGCGGTACCCTGGAAGGGCTGAAGCAGCTACTGAGCGCCGGCTTCCCTGTGATCGTCAGGACCTGGTACGTACGGGACGCCCGAGACCAGCTGGGCCACTATCGGCTCGCCATTGGCTACAACGACACGACTCAGAGATTTGACCTCTACGACTCGCTCTATGACCCTCCCACTTCGATGGACTACACCGAGCTCTACGAGCTGTGGCGTGTTTTCAACTGGAGCTATCTCGTTGTGGCATCACCGGAACGCTGGGACGAACTGACTACTACGATCGGGGCCGATATGGACCATGTTACGATGTACGAACAGGCCCTGGCGCGCGCCGAGATGGAGGGCGCTGCTGCACCGGAGACCTGCGCGGCCTACGCGAGCTGCAGCGACTGGACGACGTTCTCGTGGTACGCGATTGGGACCAACCTTACCGCCCTGGGCCGCCACGCCGAGGCAGCCGCTGCATTCGACCAAGCCCGGCAGCTTGGACTGCATTACCGTATGCTCTGGTACCAGCACAGCCCCTATGAAAGCTACTACGCGGTCGGTCGGTACGACGACGTCGTGGCATTGGCTGACGCCACGCTGGCAACCGCCAACAACCTCGAGGAGTCCTACTACTGGCGGGGGATGGCGCGACTCGCACAGGGCGATCAGGCCCGCGCGCGCGCCGACTTCGAGACGGCGCTTCGGTACCACAGGGATTGGGAACCGGCGGTCGAGGCCCTCGCCGAAATGAACCCCTAGTCTATGCAAACGCCCGAGGCTGAACACCCGAACGGCAACGCCGGCCTGTTGAGCACCCATGTAGCCCGATCTGCGGCGCTTGTTGCCGCTCTCTTCGCGCTCGACAAGGTGCTGGGGCTGGTGCGTGATGCTGTGATCGGTCGTGCCTTCGGGGCCTCCGCCACTCTTGACGCCTACTACGCCGCTTTTGAACTTCCGGACGCGCTCTTCAACATCGTCGCGGGCCTGGCCATGGCCACGGTCCTCATACCGGTGCTCTCGGCCTACACCGAGCGCGGCGATAGCGCTGAAGCGTGGCGGCTCGCGTCCACGGTCGTCAACTGGGCGTTGATGGTCGTCACCGGAATTAGCATCATCGCGGGCATCTTTGCCGCTGACGTGATCCGCGCCGTCGCCCCCGGCTTTGAGCCCGAGCGCGCCGCACTAGCTACGCAACTGATGCGCTTGGTCCTGTTGCAGACTATCCTGTCGAGCGTCAGTGGCATCGTGATGAGCATCCTCCAGGCACACCGCCATTTCCTGCTTCCCGCCGCTGCTCCGCTGGCCTATACCTTGGGCCGGATCCTGGGCGCGCTGCTGCTCGCTCCGCACATCGGCATCTTCGGGTTGGCATGGGGAGGCCTGCTTGGCACCATGGGGCACTTCCTCATCCAGGTGCCGGGACTGGTACGCTACGGTGCGCGATGGTCCCCCACCCTCCGGCATCCGGAGTTGGCTGCGCTCCTCAAGCTTATGGGCCCGCGCGTCCTTGGGCTGGGCGTAACCTACCTCAACTTCGTCCTGCCCACCTATCTCGGCTCGCGCCTGACCGCCGGTGCCATCGCCAGCTACGAGTATGGCTGGCGTCTGATGCAGTTCCCCGAGACCATCATCGGCACCGCACTGGGGCTCACCGTCTTCCCCACACTCGCCCAACGCGCCAATGCCGGCGATCGCGAGGGTTTGCGCAGCACCGCGGGGTGGGCGTTGCGCCTTGTGCTGGAGCTCGCTATTCCCGCGGCCGTGGGTCTGATCGTGCTGGGGCGTCCATTGACGACTCTCTTCCTTCAGCGTGGTGCCTTCGACGCGGCCGCCACCGAGCGCGTGTACCGGGGACTACAGGCCTTTGCCTTCGGTCTCATCGCGCACAGCGCACTGGAGGTGTCGAGCCGGCTCTTCTACGCCCAGCGCGACATGTGGACCCCCTTCTGGGCTGCGCTGGCGGGCCTGGTGGCGAATGCCCTGGTCGGAAGACTGCTACTGGTTCCGATGGCCCACGCGGGCCTGGCGCTGGCCAATTCGTTCGGCGCGGCGCTACAGGTGGCCATCCTTCTGGTGGTCGCACAGCGGCGACTCTGTGGCGTCGTTGGGCGCTCAATGGGCTCGAGCCTGGCCCGTACAGTGGCCGTGTCTGGTGCCATGGGGCTGTCCATCCTGGCGTTTCAGCGCCTGGTGCCCCAGACCAGTGTCCTGCTGGAAGGAGCTGGCGGGCTGTTGGTGGGCGGCGTCGCGTTCGTCGTGGCCGTCTCCCTGGTGGGGAGCCGCGAGCTCCGCCAGCTGCCCCGACAGCTTCTCGACCGCAGGCCCCTGACCTAGCCCCGCCGTCTACTTCCACACGCTGTCTCTACGCACGCTCGTGCCTCGCCCGTTGCCCATTGGGCCAGTCGGGTATACACTGCGAGTCCGTACGAGCTAGCACAGCGAAAGGCGAGGTAACGATGAGCCAGTGGGAATCCAAGATGCGTACCATGGCCGGTGGTATCACTGACAGCCACGTCCATATGGGCACCATCGCCGAATCCGAGCAACTGCTGCAGATCCTCCAGGTTACGGGCATCGAGCGAATGGCGCTTGTCGCGATTCAGAACGCGGCTGCGGGTTCGGGGTTGCCGCAAGCGCTGTACATGAAGGCGCGCTACGGCGCACGTTTCTATCTCTTTGCCGGGCTCAATCACGCGACTCAGCTCTCAGGGGGACGCGTCAGCACACCCAGTCTCGTCGACCAGGTAGATGAGTTCGTCGCCATGGGGTGTGACGGGATCAAGATGATCGAGGGGAAGCCGACCTCACGACAGGTGATGGACATCCCCGTGACAGCGCCATACTTTGCGGACTACTGGGCTCACGTTGAAGAGGTGGGCCTGCCCATCGTCTGGCACGTCAACGACCCAGAGGAGTTCTGGGATCCCGCGACAACGCCCAAATGGGCGCAGGAACACAATTGGGGGTATGGCCCCGGCGACGTTCAAAAGGAGGAATTGTACGCGGAGGTCGAGGAGGTGCTAGCGCGCCACCCCCGGCTCAAGGTCATCTTCGCGCATTTCTACTTCCTGTCTGCGGATCTGGAGCGGGCCGGCCGCTTCCTGGATGCCCACCCCAGCGTGTGCTTCGATCTGGCACCCGGAATCGAGATGCTCTATAACCTCTCCCGAGACCCAGATGCCAGCCATGCGTTCTTCACCCGCTATGCTGACCGTATCGTGTTTGGGACCGATATCGCCAGCCGCCTCTCCCTCTCCGAAGCCCGCGCCCGCGCTGGCATCGTCTACCGCTGGCTGGAGACGCAGGATACCTTTCGCGAGCCCGACGAGGCAGACTTTCTTCTGGGTGGTCCGGAGGGCCGCACGATACGCGGGATGGCGCTGGACAGTGAGGTTCTGACGCGCATCTACCAGAGCAACTTCGCGCGAATGTCCGGTATGGCTCCGCGCCCACTCAACGCGTCGCTGTCTGTCGAAGCCTGCAATTGGATCGCCGCCACTGCTGCCGAGCTGTCGGGGATACTCGAAGCAGAGACTGAAGCCGCGCGCGTCGCGCTAGAACTGGCGTGACCCAGCGTCTCAGCACGTCACGTGAAACAAACCGATCGCTTTCGCATCGAGATCGTTCCAGCGCTTTGCGGCCTCGGGGGTCGGGTAGAGCTGGACCGTGACGTTGTGTGCAGCGAAATAGGCCTGAGCTTCCCGGGATAGCTCAACACGACCGTACACGCCGGTGCCGACCAACAGCACTTGCGCGCCCGGTTCATAGATATCCTCAGCTTCGTCCTGGGATATACAGTGCGACGTGCCGTAGGTGGCTTTCGACAGCTTCTTCTTGCGCTTGCGCACCGTACCGTCCAGTTCAATGACGATATCGTGGTCGTAACGCGTCTTGCCTACCTCGATCCAGCCGAATTTACTGTCGCCTAGCTTGGGCTTCACCGCCTTCTTCTCCCCACATGCAAGAACGCGCTCCTGGGCATCGCCACCGACACCCTAACCGCGGAGCGATCAGGCACGTCAGGCGCCCCGAGTTTGCGGCACGGGGCGCCCGCCCTGATTGCCTGGCGCTAAGCTAACCGATCCGTCCCTACCCCTCGAGCTCCGACGTGCAGTTCGGGCAGCGCTTGGCCTCGATCGGAATCGTCGTGAAGCAGTAGGGGCACTGCTTGGTGGTTGGGGCCTCAGCCTCTGGCTTGGCAGTCAGTTTGTTGATCTGGCGCACTACCAGGAAGATAACAAAGCCCACGATCAGGAAGTTGATGATGCTGTTGATGAAGAGGCCATAGTTGATCGTGGCCGCCCCGGCTTCCTGAGCTGCCGCCAACGATGGGTAGGACTCGCCACTGAGGTTGATATAGAGGTTGGCGAAGTCGACCCGGCCCAAGAGCAGGCCAATCGGGGGCATGATGATATCTTTGACCAAGGACTGGACAATACTGCTGAACGCTGCGCCGATGATGACGCCGATGGCCAGTTCGAGAGCGTTACCCCGAGTGATGAACTGCTTGAACTCCTTCCACATACCCACGCCTCCCTTCGTACCGTTGACAGAGAATCTGATCTGCAACCTAGAGGCCGCAGACCGATGAAAGATGTACACACAATAGCACAAATCGCGCACAACGCGAGCGGCACAATTCCCGCGTAACTTGGGGCCGTTAGCTTGCGTCCACCGGCAGTCGGGTATATCCTGGTGTCACTCTAGTAGACCTAACCACGTGGAGGGATGAGATGGCACTCGAGGACAAGGAACTGCCCGAAGGCTTTCAGCCCGATGAACGCGTCGTACAACTGGTATCCGAGAGGCTGACTGACGGCAAACTGGCGTGCGCCTCGGCCTTCGCGATAGCCACGGCACTCAGCGTGCCCCCGCTCACTGTGGGTCGCACAGCCGACTTACTGGGCATTCACCTGACCCGCTGCCAGCTTGGGCTCTTCGGCTATCCGGGCAAACAAGGCTGGACTCAGGAGAATGCGGCGGGGCTCGCAGTTCCCAGTGGCTTGATCGAGGCCATTGAGCAGGCGAGATCCGATACTGGCAACCTGGCCTGTGCTCGGGCCTGGGAGATCGCGTCGCAGTTCAAGGTGTCTCGTATGCAGGTCGGCTATCTCGCGGACCAGCTTGGCATTCATATTTCCCCATGTCAGTTGGGGGCGTTCTGACTGTCACGTTCGTCACCCTGTGCTAAGGAGGCGCCAACCATGGCTGTGAAGAAGGTAAAACCCGTTCCCAAGGATATCGACATCGCCCAGGCGGCGGAACTGCGCACGATCCAGGAGGTCGCCGCATCCGTAGGCCTCGATGAGAGTGATCTCGAGGTGTACGGACGCTTTAAGGCGAAAGTGCATCTGGATGCCAGGGAGAAACTGAGCGCCCGACCAGACGCCAAATACATCGACGTGACCGCCATCACACCCACGCCCCTTGGCGAGGGCAAAACGACCACGACCATTGGCCTGGCCCAGGCGTTGGGCCATCTGGGCCATCGGGCCATCGCCGCGATCCGTCAGCCGTCCATGGGCCCAACGTTCGGCATCAAAGGCGGCGCCGCCGGCGGTGGGTATAGCCAGATCGTGCCCATGGAGGATTTCAACCTACACCTGACCGGCGACATCCACGCCATCAGCATTGCGCACAACCTCTGCGCCGCCGCCATCGACGCGCGCATCTACCACGAAGGTCGCTGGAGCGATGCCTTCTTTGAGCGGCAGGGGCTCCGAAAACTCAACATTGACCCCTATTCCATCACCTGGAACCGCGTGGTCGACATGAACGATCGCTCGCTACGCAGCATCGTGGTTGGTATGGGCGATAAGGCCGATGGACCCCTCCGCCAGGCCGGGTTTGACATCTCCGTTGCCAGTGAACTCATGGCGATCCTGGCGTTGGCGACCAGTCTCGAAGATATGCGAGAACGCATCGGGCGCATCGTCATCGGAACCAACGACAAAGTCAACAGCCCCGATCCCATCACGACGGAGGATCTGGGTGTTGCCGGTGCCATGACGGTCCTGATGAAGGATGCGATCATGCCGAATCTGCTCCAGACGCTTGAGGAGCAGCCGGCGTTCGTCCATGCGGGTCCGTTCGCTAACATCGCACACGGCAACTCCTCGGTCATCGCCGACCAGTTGGGCATCAAGATGGCCGACTTCCTCGTGACCGAGTCCGGCTTCGGCGCGGATATCGGGATGGAGAAGTTCTTCGACATCAAGTGCCGCGTCTCAGGGCTCATTCCGAGCGCTGTGGTGCTCGTCGCCACCGTGCGCGCCCTAAAGATGCACGGCGGCGGGCCACGTGTGATTCCCGGTCGCGACTTGGACCGGGCATACACCGAGGAGAACGTGTCCCTCGTCAAAGCCGGGATCGAGAACCTCGAAGCACACATCAGAATCGCCCGACGGTTCGGTATCCCCGTCGTCGTGGCCATCAATGCCTTTCCAACCGACTCACCGGCCGAGTGGGCAGTGGTACGCGAGGCAGCGCTGTCTGCAGGAGCATTCGATGCCGTTGTTTCCCATCACTGGGCTGAGGGCGGCGAAGGAGCTGCAGCGCTGGCAGAGGCGGTCGTGAAGGCTACTGCCGAACCCTCCGAGTTCCGCTACCTCTACGATGTAGAGCTACCGATCAAGGCGAAGATCGAAACGCTCGCGCGCGAAGTCTATGGAGCGGCTTCGGTGGACTACAGCCCGGAGGCCGAAGCCAAGATCCGGCTGTACACCGATCTGGGGTACGGACAGATGCCCATCTGTATGGCCAAGACCCACCTCTCGCTCAGCCACGACCCGGCGATCAAGGGCGTGCCCAAGGGCTATTCCTTCCCTATCCGCGATATCCGCGCCAGTGTGGGAGCAGGGTTTCTGTACCCGCTTGCGGGCGAGGTCCGCACGCTACCGGGGTTGCCTAGTTTCCCCAACTTCCTCAACATCGACATCAAAGATGGCAAGATCGTTGGGTTGTCCTAGACAGACGATGTGCTGCAGAGTCTAGCAAGAGTAACAAGGAGTACCTATGACTGCGAACATAATCGACGGAGCATCCATCGCCGCTCAGATTCAGGCCGAGGTGACGGAAGCCGTGACCCGGCTGAAGGCCGACCATGACCTTGTGCCTGGCTTGGCCACAGTTCTGGTAGGCGACAATCCGGCATCCCAGACGTACGTGCGCATGAAACGCCGCCGTTGCGCCGAGGTAGGTATACAGTCGGTGGGCGTTGAGCTGCCCGGAGACGCCGAACAAGCCGAGGTCGAGCGTCGGGTGCGCGAGTTGAGCGCCGATCCCACCATCCACGGCATTCTGGTTCAGTTACCCCTGCCAGACCACCTCGATACCGAAGGCATCCTTAGTGCCGTCGCCCTGGATAAGGACGTCGATGGCTTCCACCCGATCAACATCGGACGGCTAGCCATGAAAGGTCGCGACCCACTCTTCGCGCCAGCTACGCCCGCTGGGATCATCGAGCTCCTCGACAGGCTCGGCATCGAAATCGAGGGCAAGGAAGCTGTAGTGCTGGGGCGCAGCAACATCGTCGGCCTTCCGGTGTCAATGTTGCTCCTCAAACGCAACGCTACGCTCACGATATGCCACTCGCGTACACAGGAGCTGCCTACCGTTGTCCGTAGAGCCGACATCCTGGTGGCTGCAGTCGGTCGCACTGAGATGGTCAAGAGGGACTGGGTCAAGCCTGGGGCGGTCGTCATCGATGTTGGCATCAACCGAGTCGAGGACCCCAGCGCGAAGCGCGGCTACCGGCTGGTCGGTGACGTTGCCTACGACGAGGTCAGCGAAGTCGCTGGCTGGATCACGCCAGTTCCTGGCGGCGTTGGGCCAATGACCATCGCGATGCTGCTCAGAAACACCGTGACAGCCGCGAAACGGGTTGCTGAACTCCGCTAGCTGTCGTATCTGAATAAGACGTGGGAACGGTTGCCAAACGGGCGACCCGTGCCATAATGGCCTGTCAGGTTAAGATAGAGTGAGGAGGCAACGATGTTCGTCAAGGATAGGATGACCCGCAATCCCGTGACTGTCTCACCCGACACCTCTGTGTCGGAGGCACTCAACATCATGCGCCAGAACAGGGTGCGCCGCATGCCGGTGGTTGACAAACGCGGGCACCTTGTCGGCATCGTCGCCGAGAAAGATCTGCTCTACGCGTCACCCTCTCCAGCAACCAGCCTCAACGTCTACGAGATTGGTTACCTGCTCTCGAAACTCAAGGTCAAGGAGATCATGACCAAGGAGGTGGTGACCGTCACCGAGGATGCCCCGCTGGAAGATGCTGCCCGTATTATGGTGGACAACGCGGTGGGCGGCTTGCCGGTGGTGCGTGGCGATATGGTGGTCGGCATCATCACCGAGACTGACATCTTCAAGGTCCTGATGGAGATGATGGGTGCGCGGGACGAGGGGGTCCGCCTCACCATCAGGGTCCACGACCAACCCGGCGTGCTGAGCCAAATCGCGGGCGCGATCGCTGGTGTCGGTGGCGACATCGTCGCTCTGGGCACATTCAGCAGCGATGAACACCACCACGGCCTTCTGGTAGTGAAAGTATGCTGCGTCGACAATGAAGCTTTGGTGCCTGCACTGGAGCGGCTCGGCGTTGAGATGGTCGATGTGCGCACACCTTCGGTCGTTGCCTAGCACTGTCGTAGACGCTGATTGTGCCTGAACAATAGACTGCCGGGCGAAGATGCACATCGGTCTCGTCTCTGATACCCACGACAACCTAGCGAACGTCGAACGCGCGCTGACCCAAATGCGGCTTGAGGGGATCTCGACGCTGCTCCATGCCGGCGACGTCACCGACGCCCGAACGTTGCGGCTCTTCCGTGGTTTCGATCTCTGGTTGGCGCGCGGTAATATGGACCACGACCTGGGACTGCAGCAGGCTGCAACGGCGGTCTTCGGTGCAGGCCGGCTGTTGGCCAGCCACACGATACAGATCGACGGCGCCGCTATCGCGTTGATCCATCGTGGCGAAGGCGCGACAGGCGCCCAACTCACCTCGTCGGGGATGTTCGACTACGTCATCTGCGGACACACCCATCGCCCGCAAGATAGGTGGGTGGGCACAACACGAGTCATCAACCCTGGAGCGTTGGGCAACCCGAGGTGGGATACCCCCACCTTCGCCATCCTCGATCTAGCGACTGGCGAACTACGTTGGTATAGCCTGTAGACAACACAAGGCCGTGTGAGCCGCGCTGGCGGCAATAACCGGCAATCACACCGTAAGGGGCATCGTCCAGAAAGCAACAGCCATGCATCTTGACGAAAGCAAACAGATCCTAATGCGGTCGGACCTCTTCCAGGGTCTGAAGCCGTCATACCTCGACATCATCCTGATGATCTGTGAGGAGGTGCGCTACGGTGCGGGCGAGTACGTCTTCCGCGAAGGAGAACCGGGAGATGCCGTCTACCTGGTGGCCCAAGGTGCCGTCGAAATCGTCTTGGAACCGCGCAATCCCGAGGAATCGCCGATCTCCGTCGCGATGATGGCCCCCACCAGCACCTTTGGCGAGGTTACCCTTGTAGAGAGCGATGGCAAGCGGACAGCATCCGTTCGCTGCAGAACCGATGCTCAGTTGATCCGAGTCCAGCGAGACCGTCTGCTCAAGCTCTGCCGCGACTATCCTGAGGTTGGATTCCAGGTCATGTATCGCATTGCAGCGGAGCTGGCAACGAAGCTGCGCTCCAGCAACCTGAGCATTCGTGAGTATCACCTCTTCTACAAACCCCTGGTTGAAGAAGAGGATTCAGCTGCATCAGCTTGGGGCGAGCGACCGGTTGATGGATAGGGTGAGGCGAGCAAGGGAATGACAGACGACCAGAACACCGAACCGGTCGTGCGTATTGATGGCCTGATGAAGGCCTACGGCGACCTCCACGTCCTGCGAGGCGTCTCGCTGGACGTTCACAAGGGCCAAGTCGTCGTCATCATCGGCCCGAGTGGTACTGGCAAGAGCACGCTGTTGCGGTGTATCAACCTGCTTACGCGGCCCGACGCAGGCCGGATTTGGATCAGTGGCGTCGAAGTGACTGCCCCCGGCTGCGACACCAACGCCCTGCGCGCCGACGTAGGCATGGTCTTCCAAGAGTTCAACCTGTTTAGCCACCTTACTGCCCTAGGAAACGTCGCCATCGGGCCAATCAAAGTCAAAGGCCTTTCGAAACCAGCCGCCCGCGAACTGGCGATGCTGGAGCTGGAGCGTGTCGGGCTCGTCGACAAGGCTGACGCCTATCCTGGGCAACTCTCGGGTGGGCAGAAACAGCGAGTCGCCATAGCCCGTGCACTGGCGATGAACCCCAAGGTGATGCTGTTCGACGAGCCAACATCCGCGCTGGATCCTGAGTTGATCGGTGAAGTGCTCACCGTGATGCAAAAGCTCGCTGAGGAGCACATGACGATGCTCGTGGTGACACACGAGATGGGATTCGCCAGAGAAGTCGCGCACCGGATCATCTTTATGGAGGGCGGGGTTATCGTGGAGCAGGGCCCGCCGTCTCAGCTTATCTACAGTCCACAGCATCCGCGCACTGCGGAGTTCCTGGGACGAATCACTGAGCTTGAGAGCGGAGAAGCTCGGTAGATCCCATGGGCGATTTCTGGGACATGATCTGGCCGGGACTGGGCGAGGGCCTGCTGGTGACCCTCAAACTAAGCGGCGGCGCGCTGGCGATCGGGCTGCTCATTGGGCTCCCCGTGGCGCTGGCGCGCGTGTATGGACCCAAGTGGCTCAGGGCCGTGGTCACAGCATACGTCGACGTGTTCCGCGGAACTCCCCTGCTGGTGCAGCTCTTCTTCGTCTACTATGGGTTGGCCGACCCAGGCCTTAGCCGGCTCATCGGTCGCTTGGGACTACCGCAAGGGCTGTTGATCTTTCAACCGATGGTAGCGGCCTATATCGCCCTCGGACTCAACAGCGGAGCGTATCAGGCCGAGTACTTCCGTGGTGCCCTACAGGCAATCGGATCGGGCCAGATGCTGGCTGCGCGTGCGCTCGGTATGACCCGCGCGCAGAGCATCATCTCCATCGTGCTCCCCCAAGCGCTCCGCCTCGCCCTGGCACCGTGGTCCAACGAAGCAGCCTACATGGTCAAGTACACGTCAGTGGTCTCGCTCATCGCCGTTGCCGACCTTTTCGGACAGGCCCGCAGGGTGATGAGCCGGCACTACAATCAGATGGTTATGCTCCCCTTCGTAGGCTTGATCTACCTGGCGATCGTGCTGCTTGTCACGTGGATTATGAGTCGCGTCGAACGCGCCGTACAGATCCCTGGCCTTGAAGCCGAAGCAGGGCGCGTCTAGCGTCCTGCCAAGGCCCTCTCTCCTGCTTACAGTCCTGCATCGCGCACCTTGAGCATGCAATTGAACCTCTACCCCGCACGTGCTATAATCTGTGCGTGGGTGAGTTTCCCTCGGCGGGGACGCTCCTCTACGAGTAGAGGGCCTGGCAGTCGTCGGGCAGACGAAAGGAACCAGAGGGGTGACCATAAGAATCCTGATTGCCGATGACCATGCGGTCGTCCGTCAAGGACTGCGCATGTTCCTGAGCTTGGACGATGAGATTGAGGTTGTGGGAGAGGCACGGAATGGCCTCGAAGCCATCAGCATGGCAAAGGACCTGAATCCCGATGTCGTGCTGATGGACTTGCTGATGCCCGAGATGGACGGGATCACCGCGACAGAGGCCATCCGTCGCGCTCAGCCGGCAACCGAGGTCATCGCCCTCACCAGCGTACTCGAAGATAAGTTGATCTTCGACGCGATCCGCGTTGGGGCAATGGGTTACCTTCTCAAAGACACACAGGCGGACAACCTGTGCAAGGCGATAAAGGCTGCTGCTGCAGGACAGGTGCAGCTTTCCCCCGAAGCCGTAGGGCGTATGATCGACCAGGTATGCATTCCGGACAGCCCCGAATCGCTGACGCCCCGGGAGGTCGATGTACTCCGCCTGCTGGCTCGCGCGATGTCCAACAAAGAGATTGGTCACACACTGGGGATCACTGAAAAGACTGTCAAGACTCACGTCAGCAGCATCCTTAGCAAACTCAACATGCCAAGCCGCACCCAAGCCGCGCTTTACGCGGTGCGTGTCGGGCTTGTCTCGCTGGATGAGCCAACCCGGGGGATGTGATGGGCGCCCCCCCCTCGCGCCAAGCCGCGAGGCAACAGCGATCCCCTCGCAGTCCACGCACCCAGTTCGCACTGGGCGCCCTCGTCACTGTGCTGGCGCTGCTGCCCGCCTGGTGGCAGGCGGGACGCTGGTACGAGTCTAGGCTCGCGGCCGACCGCCGGGCGGTGGTGGCCGCCACACTCGCGACGCATGCAGACACCCTAACAGCCGCGCTGAACCGCCAGTTTACAGTCCTTCGAGGTCTGCATGCCTTCCTGGAACACGGACTTGCCGGGCCACAACTGGACCCCAACCTCGATGCGGATTTCCTCAGTTTTGCGGCGTCGTTGTACACGGATGCTGAACAGAGCGGCCTGGTAGCCATTGCGGCTGCACCGGGCGGCGTTATCCGCTATGTCTTCCCGCTTGAGCACCGTCCGATGCTGGTCGGGTATGATCTCCACGCGGAGGCCGACCCCGGCCTGCGCGCCGATATCGTGAATGCGATCGAGTCACGTCACCTAGTGCTAAGTGGCCCCTATCCACTGGGCTTTGCTGACAACGTGCTGATCGCCCATCAGGCGCTCTTTTCGCCTGTGCAGTCGCCAGACGGTGTAGGTTACTGGGGCACCGTCAGCGTGATCATCGACCTCGAGGGTCTCCTTACGCAGGCCGGCATCACCGAGGAACTGAGAGACCTGGACCTTGCCGTGCGTAACCAGCAACAGCGTGTAGTATTCGGCTCCGCGGGTATCTTCGCTCACGATCCGGTGACGGCAAGCGTCACTGTATCCGAGACTTCGTGGGAGTTGGCCGCCATCCCGATCTTGGGCTGGACAGAAGCCCTGGAGTCGGCTGTCCTTGCGTTCCGCGTAGCGAGTGCACTGCCGGTGGCGCTGGCTGCGGCGCTAGCGGGCGTCGTATACAGCCGGCAACTGCAGCTTTCCTGGACGGTCAAGGAACGCACTCAGGCACTAGCCCAGGCCAATGCCCGTCTGCTCGAAGACATCTCGGTACGCAAGGAAGCTGAGGCAAGGCTCGCCGAAAAGGAGCAGCAGTACCGAGAGATCTTCGAAGCGACCGGCGATGGTCTGATCATCACGGCGCTCGATGGTCATATCGTCGCGATAAATCCTGCCGCCTGTTCGATGTATGGCTACCGACGTGAGGAGGCCGTCGGACAGCCGCTGACTATGCTCATCCAGACAGACTACCATGCATTGTTCAGCCAGATGCTCGAACGGGTCAAGGCGGGCTACGAATTCGTCACGCAAGCGCTAGATCGCAGACGCGATGGCACACAGTTCTATGTGGAGGTGCACGGAAGCAGCTTCACGTACGGTGGACAGCCGCATCTCTTGAGCGTCGTACGCGATATCACCGATCGGGTTCGGTCGATGCAGTTACTGGAACAGCGTGTCCAGGAACGCACCCGTGAGCTCTCCACTCTGCTTCAAGTGTCGCGCGACATGGTCTCCACACTGCAACTCGAGCCATTGCTGGCGCAGACGCTCGACCGGCTGCGCGATGTCGTCGCGTATGATGCTGCCACACTCCTGGAACTGGATGACGACGGCAGCCTCACTCTCTTGGACTATCGCGGGCCCCGCCCACGGTCTGATCTGCCGCGTCACTGGGATCTCCGCGAGGCTGAACACATCCGTATGGTGCTCGACCATCGCCAGCCACTGACGATTCCGAACGTTCACGCAGGCACGCCCAGCGCCCAGGCATGGCAGCGCTCATGGGGAGCGCCACTGGGCCATATCGCCGAACACACTGCGTCGTGGCTCGGCGTGCCATTGATGGTCAAAGATCGCGTCATCGGAACCCTTACGCTGGAGCATGCCGAACCCGGGCACTTCACCCCCCTACACGCCAAGCTGGCCCTCGCGTTCGCCAACCAAGTCGCCGTGGCTATGGAAAACGCCCGGTTATACGAAGAGTCCCAGCGTCTGGGGATGATTGAGGAACGCCAGCGCATTGCGCGGGAGTTGCACGATTCCGTCTCCCAGGCGTTGTATAGCATCGGCCTCGGTGCACGGACCGCACGCGCGCTCCTTGATCGCGATCCGCAGCGAGCTGCCGAGCCTATCGAGTATGTACTATCGCTCGCCGAGGGCGGTCTCGCCGAGATGCGGGCGCTCATCTTTGAGCTGCGACCCGATTCGCTTTCTCAGGAGACGCTCGCCACTGCCCTGGATAGGCAGGTCACCATCCTACAAAGCCGCTACCAACTGGACATTGTTGTGGACTTTGCCACGGAGCCGGCGCTTCCCGCCGATGTCAAAGAGGCACTCTACAGGGTGGCGCACGAGGCCCTGAATAACACGGTCAAGCACGCGCAGGCACGTCATGTCAGGGTCGGGCTATACTATTCCGCAGACACTGCGACCCTCGTGGTTGAGGACGATGGCGTCGGCTTCGACCCCTACGGCAGCTATCCGGGGCACTACGGGCTGCAGTCCATGCGGGAACGGGTCGAGCGGGTCGGGGGGCGATTGACAATCGAGAGCACAGCAGGTCACGGCGTCCGCGTTCACGCGGATGTGCCCATCTAGCCTTGTTGCCCGATACGGTAGAGCGAGACGCCCCACCAGGAAACTGCGCTGCGAGATACCTGAGGTACAGCATCCCGCAGCGCAGTCTAGTTGATGAGCGGTGAGCACTACGACAAGAGTGCCGCCGGTCCCTGCCTAGGGGATGAACAACACCTGCCCAGCGTAGATCCGGTTCGGGTTGGGGAGATAGTTGTAAGCCAGCAGAGCCGACACGCTTACGCCAAAGCGTCGGGCGATCGAGTATAATGTATCACCCCACCGAACTGCGTAGTAGAACCCGTGAGGAACGGGGACGTAGCCGCGCACGCAGATGGTGCGTCCCCACTGCACGTAGTTGGGGTTGGCTATTCCATTGAGCGCTTGGAGCTTGCCAACCGTGGTGCCAAATCGCAGTGCGATCCGGAACAGGTTGTCGCCCCAGTTCACCGTGTACCACTGACTGCAGGACGGTCCCCAAGCGGCAGGCGCCGCCTCTACGGCCACTGGCCGGGCCAGCGAAAACGTCAGGACCCCAATCAGCAACACGAGCCAGACCGCCATCCTCTTCATCGCCATAACCTCCTTCGTAACCTGAGCAGGAAGAACCCACACTTCTAGTATATACGAGAAACGCCTTCGTTAACACCGGACTTTGGTAGGGCCTGGGCGGCGTGATGCGGGCACGCCATCGCCAGAGCCGTTCTTGTCCAGATCAACCCATCGCCTGCTGCTTGCCAGTTCGCTGCCATCCTAGACCGTGCCAAGAGCAACCTATTGCCCCAAGCACCATCATAAGTCTACGTGAGATCACATACAGGCGCATCCGACCAGAGTCCCGTTTTAGGTCAGACCAAAGTCCTACGCGCGCCTGCGACCCATGCCCGATGTATCGAGAGATGCCGCGGTATACGATTGCAGCGTGCAGTTTGTACTGGCAGAACAAGGGAAAGTTGAGGCGACGCTCAACTTGTTGAGCCCGTGTGACACGTCCAGTCTTGGAGGGCTGGACCGTTTGGGCATGGACCTGCGCCTCGTGAACGGAGTCGCGCTAGGTCGATAGGGCTGGCGGGAAACAACCGCGCCCGCTAACGTGCTCTCGGGTACGCTAGCTGGGGCGTCGAGCCAAGAAAGGACAACGCTATGTACGACGTCATTGTGATCGGCGGTGGACCAGCGGGGGTGACGGCTGCGCTCCGCGCGCGGGAGCTGGGCGCCAGCGTAGCGCTCATCGAACGCAGCCGGCTGGGCGGAACCTGCACCAACGATGGCTGTGCACCCACTCGAGTGTTGGCGCGTACGGCGCGCCTGATGCGCGATGCCCACCAGTTCCGCGAATACGGCTTGGCTGGTGAACACCCCAGAGTGGACTTCAGCGGGCTCCAGGCCAGGGTACGCGAGACGATCGAAGCACTGCACGACAAGAAGCAGTTGGAGTTGCATCTTGAGCGTGCTGGCGTAGAGACGTTCCTGAATGTGGGCGACGCCAGATTCATCGACGAACACACCGTCGTGCTGCCAGATGACCGGCGGTTGCTCGGGCGGAGTTTCGTACTAGCTGCAGGAGGCAGAGCCAGAGAACTGTCTTTCCCTGGCAGCGAGTATGCCCTTTCGCACAGCGACATCTGGACCATGGAGTCCCTTCCAAGCTCGATAGCGATCGTCGGCGGTTCGGCGACAGGCTGCCAAATCGGATCCATTTTCGACGAGTTGGGCTCCACCGTCACGATTCTTGAGCGGGGCAATCAGTTGCTGGGCAGAGAGGATCAGCTTCTTGCCTCGACAATAGACGAGGCCTTCCGTCGTCGCGGGATCAGTGTGGTCTTCGGCGTCCAAGAGCTCCGCCAGATCACCAACAACATGGGCAGTCTGGAGATAAGCTACACTGTTAACGGAGGAGAGCATCAGTTGTCCGTCGATGCTGTGATGCTGGCGGCCGGCTGGCCCAGCAACGCCGACAGGCTGAACGTAGCGGCGGCCAATGTGAAGACCGATCGTGGCTACATCGTCGTGGACGATTACCTCCGTACCTCTGCCCCCCACATCTTTGCCGCGGGAGACATCAACGGGCGCATGATGCTCGTCCAGAGCGCCAGTTACGAAGCTCGAATCGCTGCTGAGAATGCCGTCCTGGGCGTCGGCCAACGGTACCTGCACCACATCGTGCCCCATGGCGGCTTCACCGACCCCGAATACGCGAGCGTGGGCCTCACCGAACAGGAAGCACGCGACGTCGAGCATGACTGTCTGGTCTCCGTCGTGCCCTACACCGACCTCGATCGCGCAGTCATCGATCGCCGCACGGAAGGGTTCTGCAAGCTGATCGTCTCGCAGGAGTCACACCGCATCCTCGGCGCCCACATCGTGGGCGAGCAAGCGCTCGAGGCGATTCAGCTTGTCGCGGCGGGTATGGCGTCGGACATGTGGGTGGAGCAGCTTGCGGAACTTGAGCTCGCCTACCCTACCTACACCGCGATCGTGGGACTCGCCGCGCGTCAGCTGGTTGCGGCGCTGGGTGTCATGCCGATGGCAGCGACTTGGCAGGCGCTCGGAACACCATACCTCGCCGAGTGGGAGCGCAGCGAGGTGTAGCGCATTGCGAAGTCAAGTCGGGGAAGGTATTGCGCGCTGGCTCTTGGTTGCCGCGTTCGGTCTGATCGCGGTAGTCTATGCCGCCGCGCCAGTGCTGGCAATGAGGTGGGCCGCGCGACCCTTCGCTGGATTCGTAGTGGAACAGACCCTGGTTGTCGCGGATTACAGCGGCCAGCGATGGGGAGGCTCGATCACGGGCTTGCATCATCCCCAACAGATAACACATGTGGCTGACCGCCCCGTCACGAGCCCGGCCGAGATCTCTGACCTCACCGTGGCGCAGAGGCCCGGCGCCTGGCTTCCGGTCCGCACGCGACTGCCCGATGGCAGCACACGGATCCACCTGACGACGATCCACCCCCGCTTCCCGGGCCGCGACCTGTTGCGGCTCTTCTGGCTACCCTATGGGGTCGGCCTCGTCTACGTGGCTATCGCCGCTTGGGTCTATGCTCGCCAGCGTGACACCGCGGCAGGGCGATCCTTCGTCTTCTTCTGTCTAGTAACTTCGCTGGTGAACGGCCTGTTCTTCGACCTGTTCACCACCCATATCGCGACAGCGGTCTGGACGGTAGCGATAGCGGCGGAGGGAGCGACGCTGATCAACCTGAGCATGGCGATCCCATGGCCATGGCCGGCGCTAGCGCGACGTCGCTGGCTGTATCTGCTTCCCTTTGCCCCCTCGGCTGCCCTGGCGGTCTGGGGAATACTCGTACTCACTAAGCTATCAGAACCGTGGGCCTACGTGGTCGCGTGGCGAGCGAGCTATGGCTATGCGGCCCTCGGAATCGTGACCCTGATTGGTGTCATGGGGTATCGCGAACGCACCAGCGCTACAGGAGTCACCCGGCAGCAAGCACGCGTCATCTTCGTAGGCAGTCTCTTGGCCTTCAGCCCAGTAGCGGTGTGGCTTGCCGCGCCCTATCTCGGCCTTTCGCTGCGATTCGAGACCGTCGTCTTTCTGCCCTGGCTCTTGCTGTTCCCTATGTCCATCACCCTGGCCATCGCTCGTTACCGGCTGTGGGATCTCGACGTCATCGCCAACCGCACACTCGTCTATGGCGGCTTGACCACCACCCTAGCCATCACGTACCTTGTGAGCGTCGTCGTGTTGCAGCGTCTTTTCGAGCAGTGGACCGGCCAATCGTCTTCCCTCGCCGTGGCGATCTCAACACTGGGTACGGCGGTGCTGTTCAACCCCTTGCGGCGGCGGATCCAGGATTTCATCGACCGTCGTTTCTATCGCCAGAAATACGACGCAGCCCGGACACTCAGTGCCTTTGGCGCTCAGTTGCGCGAGAAAATCGATCTACCCCATCTGGCAGGGGAGTTGACGTCCGCTGTGCAACAGACGCTCGGGCCAGCCTATGTTCTCGCGTGGCTGCGCGCTGAGCACGGGTTCTCGCTTGCGCCCGACGCCGACGGCACAGACTCAGTCGACATGGACGACGTAGCAGGACGGAGCCCCCATACGGACCTATCCGCGCAGCTCAGCGTTACGCCGCGCAAGGCAGAGCGCACCAGCGTCACGCAACCAAGATCGCTCGCGATCCCATCCACAGCGCTGGAGGTAGCGCATACGGACCCGCTCATCGATCAGCTCCGTGGTGCGGCTGGTCCACTGGGGCCAGGTCGACTGAACCTCGTGTCTCCAGCGCTTGACCGCATCAAGGAGGCGGACGTCCAGCTCTTGGTCCCCCTGGTCTGTCAAGCCGAGCTCGTCGGCTGGTTGGGCCTGGGCCCTCGGCTGGGTGGGCAGCCGTATACGGCTGACGATCGCGCGCTTCTGGCCAACCTGGCCGCCCAGGCAGGCCCCGCTGTCCGGGTTGCACAACTCGCCAGCGAGCGTCGGCTCGAAGCACTGGCGCGCCAGCGTCTGGACTACGAGCTACGCCTCGCACAGAGGATCCAGCAGAGTCTGCTGCCCGAAAGACCGCCCATGCTGCGTGGATGGGAGATCGCCGTCTACTGGCACCCCGCACAGGCTGTCGGCGGCGACTTCTACGACCTTCTGGCCCTGCCCGATGGCAGGCTGGCGGTCGCCATCGCCGACGTCGTCGACAAGGGCATTCCCGCCGCCCTCGTCATGGCGAACACGCGCAGCATTCTGCGTGGTCTAGCGCGTTGGGGTGGCCCACCCGGGGAGGCCCTTGCCCGGGCAAATCAGTTACTCTCCCCCGAAGTCCCGCCCGGCATTTTCGTGACCTGCCTATACGGACTCCTCGACACGCACAACGGCGCGCTCCACTACGCCAATGCCGGACACAACCCGCCCTATTTGCGAGGCCGCCAGGGCGCGGTCGAGTTGTGGGCCACGGGTATGGCGCTGGGCCTGGTCCCGGGAACAGGCTATGAGGAACACAAGACCACTATCGGCAGAGGTGAGCTCCTGCTGCTGTATAGTGACGGCCTATCTGAGGCCCACAGCGTCAGTGGGGAGATGTTCGGCGACCAACGTATCCAGAACATACTGAACCGCGAGCACCACAGCGCTCAAGGGCTGATCGATGCGCTCCTCAGCGACTTGGCCTCCTTCACGGGGCGTGACTGGGTTCAGGAGGACGACGTAACCCTTATGGTTCTGCGGAGATTGCGGGAAAGTGAGGCGAGCCCGTGAGTCTAGACAGAACACCGCAGATGATGTGCGAGTTTGGGCTGCGCAGCCAGCATGGGATGGAGCGACTGGCAGCGGCCCTGGTCTTGGAGGCGGTGGTACCGCTTCAGTTGTCCACATCGCGCCAGGAGCAACTGCGGTCAGCTGTTGCAGAGGCTGTGATGAATGGGATCGAGCATGGCAACCGCTGTCGCGCTGAGTTACCGGTCTTTGTTCAGGTGCTCAGCGGACCCGAGATGCTGGTCGTTAGAGTGACAGACAGAGGAGGCGGCTCGCCGATCGTAGAGGGCGATGAGCCAGACCTGGCGGAGAAGCTGGCGGGCCGTCAGTCGCCGCGTGGTTGGGGATTGTTCCTGATGAGGTCGATGGTGGACGACCTCCACATAACCGCCACAGAAGAGGGGCATACAGTCGAGTTGGTACTCTACCTGAACCAAGCTTCGACAGGAAAGGATGGATACCATGGCAGCACATAGCGACGTTTCACTGAAGGTGAGGAATACCGATTCACAGACGAGCATCATCGATATCAAGGGAGAGGTCAGCGCCTTCGCCGAGGATGAGCTGATGATGGCCTATTCAGAGGCAAGCCAAAATGGCGCCCAGGTCATTGTCCTGAACTTCACGGATCTTGACTATATGAACAGCAGCGGTATCGGCCTGCTCGTCACGCTGCTGATCCGCGCCAATCGGCAGGGGCACCAACTCCTGGCCTACGGGCTCAGTCCACACTATCGACGCGTGTTCGAGCTAACGCGGCTTAACGAGGCGATTCGAGTCTACGATGATGAGATCGCTGCCCTCGCGGCGATCGTGGAGGCCGACAGAGCAGACTAGCAGGTTTGACATCAGCGCGGGCGGCGCTATACTCGGCGCACTGTGTTAGGGGCGTCGGTCCTGAGTGCGCCGGGCAGGTGACATGGGGTTGGTTAGCAACGAATACGTCGGCGTTTTTTCTGCGACGGCTGGTCTCCCGACCCCTGCTGAGTGCATAGCAGGCCTTCTCCCCCGCCCTTGCGGAGAGCATACCATGGACTACATGAGCCTGGCCGCCGCCATCGCTGACTGGATGCGAGCATATCTTGACCGTGCGGGTATGGATGGTTACGTCGTGGGCCTTAGCGGGGGTGTCGATTCAGCCGCAGTGGCTGCACTGGCCGTCCATGCCATTGGCGATGAACGCACACTGGGGGTGCTTCTGCCGTGTCATAGCCAGCCGGAGGACGCAGCGTACGCGCAGTTAGTGGCGTCCACCTTGGGCCTCGAAACACAGACGGTGGACCTAACGGCAGCCTATGATGCGTTTGTCGCCGCTATGCCGCAGGGCTGCGAGCTGGCCTACGCGAATGTCAAGCCGCGCTTGCGCATGACCGCGCTCTACTACATTGCGCAGTCCAACAACTGCCTGGTTACGGGCACGGGCAACAGGCCCGAGATGATGGTCGGTTACTTCACGAAGTACGGCGATGGAGGGGTCGACATCGAGCCGCTTGGTGAGCTCTACAAGCACGAAGTTCGAGGCCTGGCCCGCGCCCTGAATGTGCCCGCAGCCATCATCGCCCGTCCCCCCACAGCGGGCCTCTGGCCGGGTCAGACTGACGAGGCCGAGCTTGGGATCACGTACGACGAACTGGATGCCATCCTATGCGCCATGGAGACCGAGACCACCATTCCGGCCTCCGAGGCAATACAAGCTCGGGTTCGCGAAATGGTCGCAACTTCGGCGCACAAACGAGCACTGCCCCCCACGTTCCCGATACAACGTGACCTTCATCGCCACGGCTAGGAGTTGGTCCGGATGACGGACACACCATCCGAAGTGACGCTCGAGCCCCGCCAGTTCCCCACACGCCTGATGGTGAATCTCTACCTGGTGCTCGGCATTGCCGCCCTGATCGTCACCAGCTTGCCGAACACGACGACACTGCTGCGCTATCTGATAGGGATTGCGACGGAAGTTGGGTTGGTTCTGGCTGCTGCCGTGTTTATGCGCATGGAGCGGCTCTCCGTCATCAGAACAGCACGTCTTCGCCGCCCTGAACCACGCAACGTCGCATTGGCCGTAGTTGCCGCGCCCGGTTTGTGGATCACCGGCGTCGCGCTGAACCTTGCGTCAGTTGCCATCCTCGGCTACTCCACTCCGGTCACCCCTGCTCAGTACCCTCGAGGCCTCCTCGAGGCAATTGCCCTCGCTATCACCACGATGATCGTCGCACCGGTGTGTGAGGAGTTCATCTTCCGTGGTTATGTCCAGCGCGCTTACGAACGACGATCCATGTGGCATGGCGTCGTGGTAGGGGGTCTCATCTTCTCCATCTACCATCTTCGTTTCCAGGGGCTGTTTGCCCTCATCCCGGTAGCCGTGGCACTCGGCCTCATCGCGTGGCGCACCGAATCTATCTTCCCCGGCATAGCCCTGCACGCTGCCTATAATGCCATAGCAACCGTCCTGCTCGCGGCGACCAGCTTCCTGCCGATGCAAGTGGTCGGCGCCCTAATGGTGGGATTGCTGTGCTTGGGCGTCTTGATCACGCCCGTCTCATATGTGGCCCTCTGGCTCCTGTGGAGGAGCACCGCGCCCAAGCCGGTAAACCCTCCACCGGCCCGTTCTGGATTCCGGCGCTGGGCTTGGATGATCCCGCTCGTGGCAGTGCTCCTCATCTATGTCTACGCATCGGCGACCGAGGTCTTGATCGGCCGCTTCCCCGAAGCTCTCATCGACGGTCCACTTCGCCTGGGCCCCCCCTTGCCAACGGAAGGCTTGAGCCGTTGGCGTTACACGGTCGAGGATATGTTGGGCCGTGAGCTGGGCGAGGCGGTGTGTACGAGTTCGAGCCTTGACGAAACGGTTACGCTATCGTGTCAGGCGAACCACGAAGGCTTCGATCTTGCCGATGGAGCCCCGGCATTGAGGCGTCTGCCCCTTGAGGACCTCCCCTTGGGCCTGGGCTCGCTCGATGCGCTCGTGAGAGTCGAGCCGCAGTCTTGGTCGTTCGAGGCAACCTGGAATGAGAACGATTTGACGCTCGGCTCTTTCACGGCGAGCTCGGACCGCTCAGAGCTTCAATACCTGCTAACTTACGACTCAGACGTCAGTGAAGCACGCTTGACTGTCGAACCATCCGGTGACGAGCAGACAGTGACCATATCGGACCAAGACGTGTATATGCCCTACGAATGGGCTTGGCGCCTGCGTGCGCTTCCGTTCGATCTGGCGTACGGAGGGGATATAGCCCTGCTCCAACTCGGCGAGGATGGCCAACCGCAAATCCACGAAGCCTTCGTCGTTGTTGAGACCAGCGAACCAACCTGGACCAGCAACGGCACCTACGTGACGTGGAAGGTCACCACGTCGTGGACCGATGACCAGGAGGATATGCACACATTGGCGGCATGGTACGATTCAGAAGCCCCACACGAATTGGTGCGCTTCACTGACGGGGCGGTGATCTACGTTCTGGCTTCGGTTGAGGAAGCGGGGAGCGCACCGAGCCCATATGTGGGAAAGATCCCGTGAGCAGGCAGGTACGTCTATGATCTACTACACGGAGTCGGAGGGACGCCAACTGCGCGAGGCTGTGGAGCGCGAGGTGCTGCAGTGGCCAAAGGTCACGACACGCAAGATGTTCGGATGCCCCACCTACGTGGTAGACGGAAAGCTCTTCGCCTTCCTCGTCAATGAGGGTGTCGTCATCACTCAGGTGCGAAAGCGCGATCGAGAGCTGCTTGCCGAAACCTTCACCACAGCCCCATTCAAAGCTGGCGAACGCGAAATCGATCGCTGGCTACAGGTAACCGTCGACGATCTGAACCGTCTGGAGCGGCTGATGAGACTGGTCCGGAAGAGCTACGAGACGGCGCTTGCCGGACCGTGAGGCACCGGGGCGCTACACTCAACGCCGCCTCGGTCAGCGTCACCTGCACGCGCCTGTTCTCCGGCGGTCAGGGGCAACAAAACATAGAATGTGCTGCCCGCACCGACCTCGCTCTCAACCCAGATCTTTCCCCCGTGGGCCTCGACGACAAGTTTGCAGAAGGGCAGACCGAGCCCGGTTCCCCGGCGGCGACCCCGAATGGTCGGGATCTGCTGGAACTTCTCAAACAACCTCTGTCTGAAGTCAAGAGGAATGCCAGGGCCGGTATCCGCTATGCCCACCAAGAGGTGCCCATCGCCCGAATCGGACTCCGTCGTTGCCCAGAGCCGCACATGGCCGCCATCTGGAGTGAACTTGAGCGCGTTATCCACAAGGTTGGCCAACACACGCGTCACCAGCGAACGATCGACACTCAACTCAGGCAATCCTGTGTCGTGCTCGACCTGGAGAGTGATGTGACTTGCAGCGGCGACCGGTGAGTAGCGCGCCGAGGTCTCCCGGAACAGCTCGCCAATCGCCGTGGGCTGCCTCCTCAGCGGCAGTTGTCCCCTCTCGAGTTGGCCGACATCCAAGAGGTCGTCGATGAGCGTCAGAACGCGGTCGCTGCTGCGGCGCGCGATGGCCACAAGACGCTCAACCTGCGCATCTTCGTGCCGCTCGTATGCTTCCAGTAGCGTAGCCAGACTGGCCAGCACCAGCGACATAGGTGATCGCAGGTCGTGGACCAGCATATCAGTCATGTCACCGCGCAACTGCGCAAGCTCTAGCTCCTCAGTCAGGTCACGGAACAGCAAGAGCCAGCCGGAGACCTGCCCTCCAAGGTCTCGCACCGGCACCAACGTTCGCTCCGTGTGTCGTCCGCTGTGTGCCAATACAACTACAGCCTGAACCTGCTCAGCCTCTCCCGCGAGCAGACGATCGCAATCGCAGCGCAAGCTCTCGGGTGTATAGCAGATTAGCGCGATGAGCGAATCGCCATCGGGGCGCAGCGCATCGACAGGATGTCGCGCCAGATCGCCCTGCGCGACCCCAATGAACTCGGCGAGGGCACGGTTGGCCGCCAGAACGCGCCAGTCACGATCCAGCAGAAGGATGCCCTCTTGCGTGGTGCGCAGAACCGAGTCGAGTTCCTGGACCCGACGGGTCAATGCTTCATCCGTGCGCTCATAGAGGCGAGCGTTCTGGATGGCGATGGCTGCTTGGGCAGCGATGGCATTCAGGATTTCGACGTGGGAAGGATCGTACACTCCCGATGCATCATAGGACTGTAGTGCCATCATCCCGAGCGTCTGATCGCCGGCGATGATGGGAATACCCAGCCAGCACTTCGCTTCGCGGCCAATCTGCTCCAAGCCCAGCGCTGCCACCCGCTGGCGAACGTCTCTCGCGATCAGGAGTGGTTCGCCGGATTGTAGCAGATACTCGGTTAGGCCACGGCGTGCGCGGCGTGCCTGTACCTGAATCCGCCGGCCTTCATCGATCACCACCGGAAACGATACCTCGTCGAGGTCCTCGTCGAGCAACGCCACATAGAACGAGGATGCTGGCATGAGCTTTGCCACCTGCTCGTGCACCGCCGTGACAACCGCCTCCAGATCCAGGCTCGCGCTCAGTGCTTGCCCTACCGCCTGAAGGCTTCCGAGTTCCTGGACACGCCGTTGTAGACGTGCACTGGTCACCGCAAGGCCACGACTGATCAGCGAGGAGGCGATCAGCGCCAACGTAAGCACGCCGAAATAGCCGAAACCGAGCCTGGTGTAGATCGATGCCATAACTGGTGCGAAGGTCAAGGGGGCGCCCTCGTACAAGACAAATAGCCGTCCTAACGATCGCAGATAACTATGCAACGCTTCGCGTCCGCGCAGCGCCAAGTAGGCTGCCGCCAGCGTGTAGTTAATGCCAAGATAGGCGACCCCTGCAGGCACGAAGGCAGCGATCTCAACAGGACCCACGCTGGCCAAGGGAATGGCCCCGCCTAGGTTCTCGAATACCCACCCGCCAGCCAGTATCCCCAGGCCATGCATCGCGATGTTGACCGCCGTGACCTCGAAAAGAGCGCTTCCTTGCGGCTCTCGGGCCTCAGGGCGGCGACGGGTGCGCCAGCTTCGCAGCACAGCGTGTCCCAGAATGCCGGTGACCGCAGCCCAGCCAGCAAGCACCCCACCCCGCAGCAGGCACGCGACCGCCACGATCATGGGCATCAGCGATACCTGACCGCCGCCAACGTTGACGCTGTAGGCGATCATGAAGGTGGTAAGGCCACCCAGGATCGCCACCAAGAGCACATCAGACCACGGCGGCGGAGCCTGCATCGTCAACACAACAAGTAGAACGATCGTCAGCAGGCCGAGAAACCGAGAGACCCAGCAGCGTACAGAATCCATCATCGCGTACGCTCAACTCCCCAAGTGCCCACGTGCAGAGAAGCCCGGCGAAGGCTCCAAGATCCGATCTTCGTAAGTGTCCAGATCTAGCACGACATTGCCAACCCGTAATGCTGTCGCCGCTTGCCAGTCCATCGGTCGTGGTCCGACGACCCACACTACGCTTTCGCTCACCCGGTCGAGAAGCACAAGCCCCAGCACGAATCCTGATGCGTCCTCCAGCGCCATCACCTGACCTCTGTGCCATATTCCCGTCATAAAGATCGCTAGACCGCTGCATTGCAGCGGCACCCGCCGGTACTCGGCAAAGTACTGTCGGTAGCAGCTCGCCCGGTACGAGCGCCGGGCTTCGCGTGATCGCGGCCGGATCTCGTCCGAAACGGGCAGGGTGATCACGTCCACGCCTGACCATCGTCGCATGGGCCCGACGATCGGTTCCAGCTCGCTGTGACGCTGTAGAGCCACCACCGTACATGGACGGAGCATCTCGATCTTCCCCCACTTGAGGGCAGCAGCCCCATAGTCTACATCGATGAAGCCCGTGGTATCGACAACGAGAGCCTGGATCTTGCTCTGGCGCGCCCTGGCTGTCAGGCGATACAGCGTCGCCAGGAGACGTGCCTCATGGCCTATTGGGCTGATGCTCCCCACAAAGCACTGCCAGCACAGGCCGGATGGGGGAAACCGGGCGTCCTTGCCTTCGGCCTCGTCGTTCGTCGTTTCCGCGTTGAGGCACAGGTTCACCGTGGTCGGGATCCGTAGCGTGCTCTGACCTATGTCAAGGTCAACATACCCTACACGCTCGTAGTGCTCCAGCAGGCGCTGATACACGTAGCCGGCGATCGTGGTCTTCCCGCTATCACTCCCACCGATGACGACAACCGGGCTGCGCCACCGTTCAGGATCGAGCGACTGCCAGGTGTCGGTGATCATCTCGCGCACCATCGTGGACACAAGTGACTTCGTCGCAGCGACACCGCCCCCCCTCTGGAGAGTTGCAGCCATGCTGACCAATCGGAAAGGTCACGGCGGGAACAGGCACAACACCGCGTCGTCTGAACGCCTGGAAACTCCGAGCCCGGGTATCGGAAATCGGTGACTGCTTACTGTTGCGCAATCGGGGCGCATCAAATACCTTCATTATAGGCCGATCGAGCCACTTCAGCAAGCAGCCGCTTTCTGTCACGTAGAATGTTACCGAACGTGGTACGGTTCTACCAAATGATAATGTTACCGGAGCGAACCATGGCCACGAACGAAACGATGAACATCGACGAACGCTACAAGTACCTACGCCTG
>JAXDDO010000019.1:0-31860 GCA_034676805.1 Anaerolineae bacterium
CTTGCGCTTCGCCACTTCACCGCGCCGATCGTAGCGGGCCGTGGTTGTCACGTTGGCATGACCGGCCAGCTTCTGCACCGTGGCAATATCGGCGCCCGCGTCCAGTAGATCGCTCACAAACGTTCGGCGTAGGTCGTGGGGGCTCAGGTCGTCAACTGCAGCTTCGGCGCCGCGCTTGCTGAGCATGTTGTATACCGCCTGTGGCGTGAGACCGTCGCCCACGTGAAGCGCGCCGCCCTTGTCCACCGGGCAGAAGAGGGGCCCTTGGTCGTTTCCCCGGATCGTGAGCCAGTCACCCACGGCGGCCGCCGCGCCGTTCATCACGTGGGCCAGCCGTTGCTTGTTGCGTTTGCCGTGGATGGTAAGCTCGCCGGTCTCGGGGTTGTAGTCGCCCAGCTTCAGCGCCGCCACTTCTGCGCGCCTCAGTCCGCAACTATACATGATCGCCAGCATTGCGCCGTCGCGGATCCCCGCGGCCGTCTCGTCTTGTGCGCACGTATCCATAAGCGCGGCCAGTTCGCCGCTCGATATCGCGCGGCCCGCGGGCAACGTCTCGCCGGTCACATTCTGCACGTCAGCCGCGCGCGCGTAGTCTTCCGCACTCATGAGCCCCAGGCGCCAGGCTTCCTTCAGCACGCGCCGAAGCGCCGAAAGTATCTTGTTGACGGTTGCCGCGGCGTATTCGTCAGCCAGCCGCGCCCGAAGCGCTGCCGTGTGCTGAAAGCGTAGAGCCTGCCACGGATACGCCAGCGCCGCGGATAGCTGCTCTTCGGCACCGTTGGCCTCGGTCCCGGTCAGCGTCGCGGCCATCGCGCCCAGCGCGCCGACCATCGCGCGCCGTGAGCCCGGCGCTAGGCTTGCCAGGTATACCGCCGCCGGATTGCGGGCCAGCTCGCCGCCGGTCGCCAGTTCGCCGCCATTGTTCTGCACTATCTCAGCCATCGCGCGCCCCCTTGTGTTTAGAAGTTCCATTCTCATAAGCTATTATAGCTCAAGACGTGCAGCTAGTCAATATGCAATTGCCGTGTGCAGCTTTACCCGTTGGGATTGCTCGGGTTGCACGGAAGCTCTAGCGTGCCCTGTAGTGGCCCTAGAATCGCCGTAGGCGCGTTTTTCTGGCGCCTGTGTCGGATTGCACCTATCCAAGGATGGGGGCTTCTCTGCCGCTTCCTGTGGGCTTGCGTTGCTGCGTCTGGGGAGTACAATCCTGGCGGTTATGATGTATGGGGAGGGCAGACTGTGTACAGTGGTTGCAGGACCAAATCATGGGATGGTGGCATACCGATGTGCTGCCTACGCAGGTCGGTGTGAACATGACCCACATGATCCGCATCGATGCCACTGACGCTGATGACTTGACCCGCGCGACGATTGAGGGGCGGCGACAAGCTCACCATCTAGCGAGTGTTTTCAACCAGGTCGTTCCCGGAATGGAGCAGGCCTATCTGATTGCGACTGCGCCGGCACTGGGCCTGCGCGAGTCCCGCAGGATTGAGGGTGAGGTCACCCTGACCGAGGATGATATGATGGCGCGGCGGGCCTGGCACGATACGATCGGCTTCGGTAGTTTCTACATCGATATCCACAACCCTGCCGGTCCCGGCATGAGCGAGCAGACTTACCGGCCGGAACCGGGCTTCCGATACCAGATCCCCTACCGCATCATGGTACCCAAGACGGTGGATCACCTTCTGGTTGCCGGGCGGTGTGTCTCCGTTACGCACGTCGCTTTGGGGTCGATCCGAGTGATGTTCACGTGCATGGTTATGGGAGAGGCAGCAGGGGCTGCGGCTGTCCTCTCGCTACACGAGGAGGTTCCGCCACGTGATCTGGCTCCCGAGGTGCTCCGGACGCAGTTGCGACGTCAGGGAGCCATTCTAGCTGAAAATGAGGTAGTCCAGGGGCTTCCGGACTGGCGTTAGGGAGATTGGCTTTGAGCGAACACACACGAACAACCAAGTTGGTGCTCATTGGAGCAGGCAGCGCTGTCTTCACCAAGGGCCTCGTGGCCGACATGATTCAGACCCCCGACCTTGGGCCGTGGGAATTGGGCTTGGTGGATATCGACCCCGCGGCGCTGGAGACGGCGGAAGGGCTGTGTCGCCGTATGGTCGATGCCACGGGCGCCCAGATTGCAGTGCGTGCGTCAGAGAACCGGCGTGATCTGCTCAGCGGTGCAGACGTCGTCGTGACGACAATCGGTGTGGGCGGGCGGCGGGGTTGGGAGGCTGACGTCTTTATCCCGCGCAAGTACGGCATCTACCAGCCGGTGGGGGACACGGTGATGCCCGGCGGCATCTCCCGGGCGATGCGCATGATCCCTGCCCTGGTCGCCATCGCCCGTGACGTCGCCGATCTGTGCCCGCAGGCATGGTTCTTCAACTACAGCAATCCGATGACGGCCAACTGCTGGGCTGTGCGAAAGGCCACCGGCGTGCCGGTCGTGGGGCTGTGTCATGGTACGTTCGATGTCAGCCGCGCGCTTGCGCGGCTTGTGGGTGCACCCGTAGGTGAATCGACAACCCTGTTTGCAGGGCTGAACCATCTGACCTTCATTTTCGACCTGCGGTGGAAAGGGCGCGATATGTGGCCCGAAGTGCGACGCCTGCTCGACGCGCAGCCTCCCGATCCGTTCGTGTCGACGAACCCGTTCTCCTGGTCGCTCTTCAGGCGTTATGGAGCGTACCCCTCTGCGAATGACCGGCACGTGGTCGAGTTCTTCCCCGAGCGGTTCCCCGGTGGTCAGTATTGGGGCAAGACCCTGGGCATCGATGCCTATTCGTTCGAGGGCACCATCGCCGACGGCGACCGTAGCTATGCCATGATGCGGGCTCAGGCGCTGGGCGAGGAACCGCTTGAGTCGTGGATTTTCGAGCGGACGGTAGGTGAGCACGAGCAACTGCTGAACATATTGCGGTCGCTGCGCTATGACGGCCGGGAGGTCTACGCGGTCAACCTTCCCAATCGGGGTTCCGTGCCGAATCTTCCGGAAGATGCCATTCTGGAGATCCCGGCCGTGGCAACCGCGACCGGTTTACATGCTATGCAGGTGTCAGACGTCTCCGACGCGCTTGCTGCTCTGATCACGCGCCGCCTTGCATCGACACGGCTGGCGGTTGAGGCGGCCCTGGCGGGGGATCGCGAACTCTTTGTGGAAGCGCTACTGGTGGATGGAGCAGTGACAGACATCGCGCAGGCGAAGGCGATAGCGACTGAGCTTCTCGATGCTCATCGCGCCTATCTGCCGAATTTCTTCGCTTGAGGTACAGTTCGAAGGGAGAGTGTAATGTCCAAGAAGACGATACGCGTCACACGTAGACGACGTACTGATTCGCCGCAGCCGCAAGAAAGAGAACGAGCAAGTACGCCGAGCCGGGGGAAACGTCAGGACTCAGGCCAGCAGGCAAGCACGCCCCGGCCAACTGGACCGGCTTCGCAGAGGCCTACAAGCCAGGTGACCGGGAGCCCGTTCGGCACCAGCCAGCCGAGCAGTGGCGGGACGCAGCTCCCAATTGGGGGACTGCTGAACCTGCTCGGAGGGCGCAAGATCCCGCCTCTGGTGCTCGTTGGCTTGTTGGCGGTGGGATTGCTCTGTGTGTGTGTTGTCATCTACATGCTTTCGTCGGGAGAGGGCGGGGGCCTTGGCCTTATCCCCTCAATGCCGGACGACTCAGGCGGTTTCTTTCAGCCTACGCTTGCTCCGGCAGCCACCATAACACCTCGACCGACCACGTCAGCACTGGGCTTCACGCCACCGGCGGGACTGTCGGGAGATGGCCAGACGTGGTTGGTCATGCTTTACCAGGATGCGGACGACAAAATACTCGAGCAGGATATCTACCTGGATCTCAATGAAGCCGAGCGTGTCGGGTCCAGTGAACGCGTTCACATCGTGGCGCAGCTGGATCGCTATCAAGGGGGGTATACAGGGGATGGTAACTGGTCGACTACCAAGCGCTTCTATGTTACCAGGGATACAGACCTGAGCAGAATCGGCTCTCAGGAGATCGCCGACTTGGGCGAGGTCAACATGGCTGACGGTGACACGCTGGTGGACTTCGTCACGTGGGCCATGGAGACCTTCCCAGCCGACAGGCATGTGTTGATCCTTTCGGACCATGGTATGGGCTGGCCTGGCGGATGGACGGATCCCGCGCCGGGTGGCAGGGGGGGAGACGCTATCGCGCTGGCAGATATGGGCGATCACCTCTTCCTGATGGAACTCGATGAGGCTCTGCAGGAAATCCGCAGCCGCACGGGTCTGGATAAGTTTGAGCTGGTGGGCATGGACGCTTGCTTGATGGGGCATCTGGAGGTGTTCACGATGCTGGCACCCCATGCCCGATATGCGGTCGCATCGCAGGAGACTGAGCCGGCTCTGGGCTGGGCCTACACGAGTTTCCTAGGTGCGCTTGCCGCCAACCCAAACCTGGATGGAAGGCAGTTGGGAGCGCTGATCGTTGACAGCTACATCCAGGAAGATCAACGTATCGTCGACGATCAGGCGCGTGCGGAGTTCCTCTCCCGTGGATCTCCGCTGGGCGGCACCTGGGGCTTGCCGACGGCTCAGCAGCTGGCGCAGCAGATGGAAGGGGGAATCACATTGGCTACCGTGGATCTGGGCGCCATTCAGGCCCTTAACAGCAGCGTGAACGGGCTCGCCTACGCGCTGCAAGGCGTCAGCCAGAACCAGGTAGCCAGAGCGCGTTCGTACGCGCAGTCCTTTACCAGCATCTTCGGGCAGCAAGTGCCCCCATCCTACCTGGACCTGGGCCACTTCACTCAGTTGCTCCGAACTGAGGCGGGCAGCGCCGAGGTCGGTCGTGCGGCCGATGAGGTCCTGGCTGCTCTGGGCCGGGCGATCATCGCCGAGAAGCACGGGCACAAGAAGCCTGGCGCTACCGGGGTCTCCATCTACTTCCCGAACTCCCAGATCTACCAGTCTCGCTATGCCGGGCCCCAGTCCTATACCACGGTCGCCGGGCGCTTTGCGAACGAGTCGCTCTGGGACGACTTTTTGACATTCCACTACACCGGTCGGCCCTTCCAGCCGACGTCGGGGGCGATCTCCGTGCCCGACCGTAGCGCGACGATCGAGGGGCCGGGAGCTGGTGCGATCGAGGTGTCGCCTGTGCAGGCGTCTTCCGACGTCGCTGCTCCTGGGCAACCGATCGTGTTGAGCACTGACATCAGCGGTGAGAACATCGGCTATGTGCTGCTCTTCGTAGGATTCTACGATCAGAGCGCTAACTCCATCTTCGTGGTGGACAATGACTACCTGGAAGGTGGTGAGACTCGAGAGATCGATGGCGTGTACTATCCTGACTGGGGCAGCAGTGATTTCACGATGGAGTTCGAGTGGGAGCCTATCGTCTTCGCGATCAGTGACGGTGTGGATTCGGTGGTGGCTCTCTTCAAGCCCGAGGTGTACGGCGCCACGTTCGAGGAGGCTGTGTACAGCGTTGACGGCATCTACACCTACGCAGCCGACGGTGAGTCGCGGTATGCGCGTCTCTACTTTAGCAATGGGGTGCTACGGCAGGTCTTCGGTTTCACGGGAGAGGCCGGCGTAGGGGCACCTCGCGAGATCACGCCGAATACAGGCGATACCTTCACAGTCCTGGACACCTGGATGGATATGGACAGCAGCGGCAACCCGGCAGGGACGGTTTCTCTCGAGGGAGGGACACTGACATTCGGAGATCAGATGTTCACGTGGGAGGAACTCGACGCGGCTCCGGGGGTATATGTTGTGGGCTTTGTGGTCAAGGACCTGGACGGGAATTCTTACGAGTCGCTGGGCGTGATTACCGTGCAGTAGACTCCGGCAGTCGGGTGCCTCAGCGGACCGAGGTTTTCGGGGACCGGTGTCCGGCGATGACGCTGGATACGATGTGAGGCTGCGTGACTAGAAGCTGGCGTAGCTAGGAGGAGGATGGGTGGAAGAAGTCACTGTTGCAATGGTGGCCCTTGGGGGCTATGGAAACTTCTATCTACAACGGTTGTTGGGCGGGGAGGCGGCGTACCGATACCGGCTCGTCGCGGGTATCGATCCGAACCCGGTAGGATGCCGTTATCTGGATGAACTCCAGGCACGGTCCATCCCGATCTTTCCGGATCTCGACCACTTCTATGCAGAGCAGTCTGCGGATCTGGTGATCATCGCGGCGCCGATTCATCTCCACAAGCCATTCACCCTCAAGGCATTGGCCCACGGCTCGAATGTCCTGTGTGAGAAGCCTGTGGCGCCCACCGTACAGGATGCGCGCGAGATGGCGGAGGCCGAAGCGGCGTCGGGCCGCTTTGTGGGGATCGGCTATCAGTGGTCCTATGCCGAGGCTATCCAGGCACTCAAGCGCGACGTGATCGCCGGGGTGCTTGGCTCTGCTGTGCGTTTGACCACAAAGGTGCTCTGGCCCCGCCCGCTTTCCTACTATCGCAGGAACAACTGGGCCGCCCGGATCAAGGCCTCGGATGGGAGCTGGCTTTTGGACAGCCCGGCGAACAACGCCACGGCACACTATCTGCACAACTGCTTCTACGTTCTCGGTGAGTCTAGAGCGACCAGTGCGCGGCCCGTCGACGTTCAGGCTGAGCTGTACCGGGCCAACGACATCGAGAACTACGATACGGCCGCGATTCGCTGTCACGTTGAGGGCGGCGCGGAAATCGTGTTCCTGACTGCGCATCCGGTCGACCAAAACATCGGGCCGACGTTGCGCTATGAGTTCGAGCAGGCGGTGGTCAGCTTTGATGCTGCTGAGGGAGCGCTGGTGGCCGAGTTCCGCGACGGTCGTGTCAAGGATTACGGCAATCCCTTCGCCGACGAAGGGCGCAAGATCTGGGAGGCGATCGACGCCGTCCGCACGGGCGCGCCTATGGCGTGCAGCATAGCGGGTGCGACATCGCACACGCTGGCTATCAACGGTGCGCAAGAGTCGGTTGGGGAGATCATGGCGTTTCCGGTGGAGCTGATCCGGAGACAGGCGTTGGGTGAAGATACGCTCACCTATGTCGAAGGGCTCTTGGAGACGTTGAAGGCCTGCTACGATGCGGCTGTCCTGCCGGCGGAGCTCGGAACGGCACCTTGGGCGCGGGCGGGAGAGGTGGTAGACCTCCGCGGATACGATCGGTATCCGCGGCGTCAGAACTCGCCTCCCAAGCGGTGATGTAGGAGGGTTTCTAGGTCTGCCGTGAGTTCACGGGCACGGGTTGGGAGATAGCAATGCCGCCTGGGGCGTCCCAGCCGTCGGAACTACATACGCCGTCAGAATCACATACGCCGTCGGAACTACATACGCCGTCAGAACTACATACGCCGTCAGAACTACGTGCGCCAGAGGGCCAAGTTCGCGCGCGTTCGGGTGCTGGGCCCGGCGTGCTGCTGTGGGGAGTCTTTCTGCTCTCGGCAGCGACTCTGACCTTCGAGATCCACCTGACGCGCATTTTCTCAGTCGCGCAGTTCTACCACTTTGCGTTCATGATCGTCAGCCTGGCCATGCTAGGGTTCGGAGCTAGCGGAACCTGGTTGGCCGTACGCCCTTCGTGGGGGCGGCGGCGTCCCGCTGTCGCCCTGGCAGGCCTCGCGCTGGGTTGCGGCATCTGCGCAACTGCAGCGTATGCGTTCATCAACTGGGTCCCGTTTGATTCCTTCAGCATCGCCTGGGATTGGCGCCAGGTCGTGGTCTTGTTCCTGCACTATCTGGCGTTAGCACTGCCGTTCTTTTGCAGCGGCGCAGTATTGGGGCTCTTGTTCACGTTGGGCGCAGCCCCGGTCGGTATCACCTACGCCGCGAACCTGACTGGCTCGGCGGTGGGGTGCCTGTTGGCGCTGTTGCTGCCGGCACTAGTTGGGGGTGAAGGCGTCGTCTGGTCTAGCGGTGCCCTTGCTGCTTGTGCTTCCGTTCTGCTGGCCTGGGGCTTGCCGGCGGCGAGGATGCGTCTATCGGGCAGGAATCGGGGCAAATCCAGGCGCGTTGGGTCTCAATCGCAGGCCGGACTGGGGCGATGGGCCCGACCTGAGGCTGTGCTGACGGGGCTGGCAATCCTCTTTGGGCTCTCGTGCGCGGCGCTCATCGTGTGGCATCCCCCCTTGTTTTCCCTGAAGCTTTCGCCCTACAAGGGCCTGAGTTACGCCCTTCAGGTTCCCGACGCGCGCCTGGTCGAGAGCCGTTGGAACGGCTTTTCACGGGTGGACCTCGTGGCCAGTCCGGCGATTCGATCACTGCCAGGACTCAGCTACCGCTACTCAGGGGCCCTACCTCCGCAACAGGGACTCTTCGTCGACGGCGACGATATGAGCCCTGTTCTCCAACTCCCTATCGATATCCTGCAAGGCGCTCGAAGCGATCCAGACGTCTCGGGAACGGCATTGGCGTTCACAGGCTACCTGCCGACGGCGATTGCATACGCCTTGCGCCGTGATGGCGAGGCACTGATTCTGGCGCCGCAGGGCGGTCTCGAAGTGTGGGTCGCGCTGACTCAGGGCGCGGCCAAGGCTGACGTGGTCGAACGGAACTCGCTTGTGATGGATACGCTGATGGGGTCTGACGACGTCGCGAGTTCCGACAGCGCGGGCGCGCTATGTGAGGCCGTCCGGGTGACGTGCTATCTGGACGAGCCGCGCAGTTGCGCGCAGCGCGCCGGGAAACGCTATGATGTGGTGACGTTGGCCCTGACCTCGCCCTACCGGTCTATCCGCTCCGGTGCCTATAGTCTGGCGGAGGACTATCGCTATACGGTCGAGGCCTTTGAGGCATACCTCTCGCTGTTGCAGCCGGATGGCGTTTTCGTTGCATCGCGTTGGCTCCAGACGCCTCCCAGTGAGTCGCTACGGACGCTGGGCCTCGCTTTGACGGCGATCGAGGCTATGGGCAGCGACGCCGCGTCGCAGATTGTGGCGTTCCGTGGTTATGCGATGATCACGTTTCTTATCAAGCGGACGGCGTTCACCGGTGCAGAGCTGGCAGCCATCCGTGAGTTTGCGGCGGAGCGAGCGTTTGACCTCGTCTACGCGCCCGATATCCGGGACGACGAGGTCAATCGGTACAACGTGCTGTCGTCGCCGGTGTACTACGAAGCGTTCGTAGATCTGCTTGATGCGCCCGACAGCGCCCATCGGGATGCCTGGTACGCTGCCTATACGTTCGACGTGCGCCCACCGACCGACAACCATCCCTTCTTCGGTCATTTCTTCAAGTGGTCTCAAGTGCGGCAGATCGTTGCTGAATTGGGCAAGACTGCTCAGCCCTTTGGCGGTGCGGGATACCTCGTCGTGCTGGCTCTGCTCGTCCTCTCGATTGTTGCTGCGGGAGCGCTGATCGGTCTGCCGGCTGTGGTGGTGGGGGCGAACCAGTGTCCAGGGACTGAGGGGGCAGAGTCGGATCTGGACAGGGGGCGGCGCAGCAGGGGCAGGGCCCGTTGGATGACTGCCCTCTGGGATTTCCTCAACCGCCGGAACAACTCGACGACGTCTCTGGCACGGCCAAAGCCTGATGGCCGAGTCCCCGTGCTGAGGATCGCCTATTTTGGGTTGCTGGGGGTCGGCTATCTCTTTGTCGAGATACCCCTGATGCAGCGCGCAATTCTCTTCCTGGGGAATCCAGCCTACGCTATCACGGTGGTGCTCTTTGCGTTGCTCCTCTTCTCTGGAGTGGGGAGCGCGTACTCGACAGGGGGAAGCGAAGATAGCCTCACTCGGCCAAGATCGGGCACCAACCGGGGTGGTGGACACGAAAGCGGTCAGAAAGGTGGTGGTCGGGGCCGGAGGGGCCTGAATCGCGAACACGACGCCCCACCCATTCGGGACAGGTGTCGCATCGGAGGTTGGGTGCGCCACGCACCGGCATTGCTCGCAGGTATCGTGCTGGTCTACGCTGTGGGGCTGCCGTGGGTCTTCGAGTGTATGCTGGGTTTTGCCTGGGGCGTGCGGGCCGCAGCGACGGTGGCCCTGCTGGCGCCTGTCGGTTTCCTGATGGGCATTCCCTTTCCTCTGGGCCTGCAGCGTCTAGGCGAGAGGGGGCAGAGCATGCGGTCAGAACCGATGCGGTCAGAACCGATGCGGTCAGAACCGATGCGGTCAGAACCGATGCGGTCAGAACCGATGCGGTCAGAACCGATGCGGTCAGAACCGATGCGGTCAGAACCGATGCGGTCAGAACCGGCGTGGTCAGAACCGGCGGATGTCAGCGAGGTGTCCCGATGGGCGCAGTCACAGGGCGCGATCGAGGTCCCGCGGGAGACTGCGACGCAGGCTCTGATGCCCTGGGCATGGGCCACGAATGGCGCACTGTCGGTGGTCGCATCGGTGCTGGCAGCGCTGCTTGCTCTCTCTGTGGGCTTCAGTTGGGTTCTGATCAGCGGCGCCGGATGCTATGCTCTCGCCTGGTTAGTATCAGTCTCCGCCTGGCCGCCCGAAAATGCGCCTCCAGACCCGCGCACGCGCTCGCGAATCGGTGATTGATGCTAGAGCGCATCCCAGCGCGGCAGGGATGGCGTCGGGTCGCTGCCCTGCCGTCGAATCTGCTTTGCCCTTGGACTTGCCTGAGCTACGGTTGTGTCGCGTCTAGGGTGTGGGCTGCCCGGTTCCCTCGCCGGTAAACGGGACGAAGATGACGCCGCCAAGGTTCTGCGCGCTGAGCTCATCGTTCTCGAGCGTGAAACGCCAGAGGTCTTGCCAGCCACCGGGCGGGCCGATGGGTATGACGATGCGCCCGCCCTCGCGCAGTTGCGCAACCAGCGGTTGGGGTAGGTGGTCTGGCGCAGCGGTCACGATGATGGCGTCAAAGGGCGCGTGCGCCTCCCATCCGTAGTATCCGTCCCCCTGCGTCGCGCGGACCTCGGTATGGCCGAGCTGTTCGAGACGCGCTGCGGCCTCGGCTGCCAGTTCCGGAACGATTTCGATCGTGTAGACCTCAACGCCCTCGATTTCGGCGAGTACAGCGGCTTGATAGCCCGAGCCGGTGCCGATCTCAAGAACCTTGTCCCCGGGTCTCAGCTCCAGGAGTTCGGTCATCCACGCGACGATATAGGGCTGGGAGATTGTCTGGCCATAGCCGATGGGCAGGGGATGGTCGGCATAGGCCTGGCTGAGGTAGGTCTCGGGGACGAAGCGTTCGCGTGGCACGGCTTCCATTGCCTTGAGGACTTCGGAATCCGACACCCCCCGGGCTACGATCGTGTCAGCGATCATTGCCTGTCGCTCGGAGAGATAGCGGTCCGCGGTTGCGCTCGGCTGGGCGGCCGTGATGGTGGGCGACGCCGTGGTGCCCGGTTGCGCGATCGTGGCGGTGGGCGATGCGGGGAGGGTGGGTCGGCCCGCGCTGGAACTGCATGAGCCAAGGAAAACCAGGGACAAGGCAACCCACACTCTGGCGTGATGCCTCAAACTGCCTCTGTGCATCGGATTGCTCCTGTGCTTTCCTACTTGGTGCGGCGAAAAGCTGCTCCAAACTCAGTCTAGCGTGCGTGTCCAGAGCGTCAAGTTGAATGGCTTGACTTCGTTGATGCCTGAGCCTATGATCTGCCCTGGCTTGGGAGGTAGTCCGGCTGTCTGAAGCGCGCTGCGCGCGACAGAGGCGATGCCGCGCGCGAAGGTTCGTTAGCTTGCAGTAACCACCAACTATGTGGAGGTCCCTGTGCATCAGAATGCCTTTGTGCATCGGAATGCCGGTGTGCATCAGAATTTCCCAATATGTATCGTCCCTATCAACGAAGCTGAGGCGATTCTTGAACCGTTCTGGGATGGCGGCTCCAGTGAGCACCCTACCGACAAACTCAGTTTGTTAGGTGCATATACGCTTAGAGTGCCCGAAGGCGTGGTTGGCGCCGTTGAACAGACCTGGTGTGCGATTCGGGTCTCTTTCGAGCACGCCCACCCGGGTGCGACGATCACGATGCAGCGGGACTGTGATCTTGATGTGAGCGGCTACGATGTGTTCCGCGTATTCGCATCGATTCCCTCTTGGGTGTGTCTGGAGGTCACGGGCCTCGTCGATGGCACTCAGCAGACGATCATCGCGCCGATAGCGGGTACGGACACCAACGATGAGTTTGACGGGCCACTGCGTGGTTCCCGGCTCACCGGGTATACCCTTGCCTACACCCTCACCGAGGACCGGCCTGCGTCGATCGATGTGCTCTGGACGGGCCTGTCGAACCAGGCGAAGCAGCGGGAGATGGAGGCGCGGACGAGTCCCTATACGTCCGACTGGCCCGGTATGCTGGTTGCCGAAGTGGCGCCGGAACGGGTCGAACCGCAAATTGGCATCCTCTTCGGTCCTCAGGAGTTGGCGTCATTGAGGCACAAGCTGCACGAGCCTGCACTGGCCGAGGCGTATGCCGCGCTCAAGGAATCCCTGGCAGACGCTATGGGTTGGGAGCCGGAGGCCGAAATCGGACGATATATCGCCAAACCGGATCGGCGTTGGGTGCGGAACCGCGATATGGACAAGCACTGTACCGCGGGCGTGATGGAGGCGCTAGCCTTCGTCGGTTTGATCGAGCAGAATCTGGAAATGCTGCGGATGGCGGCTCGGATGGCTCTGTCGGCGGCCCACTGCGAGACGTGGAGCGAGTCGATCGTGGGGACGTTGCCCGGAACCACGTGGCACCACCGCTCGTTCACCGAGGAGATCTATTCTCGCGCGTGTGGGCTGGTCCTTGATTGGGCCGGCTGCGTGCTTACGCCCCATGCCCGGCAGTTGATCGCTGACGCAATCATTATGAAGGGGCTGCCACGGATCGAGAGCGACTTCAAGCGGATGGAGTACATCCGCCACATGAACCAGGGCATTGTCTTCTCGTCGGGACGCATCCTGGGTGTGTTGGCGTTGCTTCCGCTCTATCCGCGGTACGCGACGCTGATCGACGAGGCCGAGCGAGATTTCCACGAGATGATCGGCAACTATGTTCATGACGATGGTGGCACACTGGAGGGGATGGGCTACTGGAGCTATACATTCGCGTCGGTTATGCCGATCGTCTGGGCCCTGGCCCGTTACCGCGGGCAGACGATGGCCGCGTACGCGACGCCGGCGCTGAGGAAGACCGGCGAGTATGGCCTTGGCATGCTCGCTACGGCGGGGGATGGCACCTCATACTTGGCGGTCAACGACGCACACCAGGACGGCCACTACCCGCCGGGCCTGTGTGCGGCCTATGCGAGCCTGAGCGGCGATCCACGATGGCTGGCGCTGTACGAAGCGGGTCTGCGAGCAGAGAAGCGTGCGGTCGACATCTACCAGCTCATTATGGCGCCCGATGCTGCTACTTGGCGAGCTGTGGCCAAGCAGCCTGGCTCGACCGGCGGGTTACGTGCAACCGGATCGCCTCTATTAGCGCCACGGTTCACGACGTTTCCCAATGTCGGTCAGGTGAGCACTGTGCGAGCCTGGGATGGCGGTGCGACTGCACTGGAGCAGGACGCCGGCGCCTTGGTCCATTTCCATCTGTGCTCTGGCCCAACCTACGGTGGCCATTTCCACCAAGACAAGGGCGCGTTTATTCTCGAGGCGGGTGGCGAGGCCCTGGCCTTCGACCGCGGCGTCACCAGCTATCACCACCCGGAGACGCACCTCATCGGGATGGCCAGCAGGCACAATCTGCTGTACCCTGAATCACCTGATGGGCGGTTCATCCAGCAGCCGGCTGACGCGTTTGGCGCGACCCTGACGGATGCCCGCCAGGTCGATGGGGTTTTCATGGCCGTAAGCGACAATCGCGCGGCGTGGGAACAGGGCATCTTCGCGCGGAATATCCGCAGAGTTTTTTCGCCAGCGCCCAATCTCTACCTGATCGACGATGATGTGACGTTGGAGGAGGCCGCCTGGATCGGCTCGGCGCAGGCGCTGCGGCTTGGCTTCCGCGTCAACACGCCGTTTGAGGCGCGTACCACAGACGCAGGCGCCGTCGTCGACGCATCACGCTATGCCCTGCATATCCTGCCGCTGAATTGGCGACCGGTCGAGGCAACTGCCGGCGTCGAGGGTATCGACTCGCATCTTCATCCTACAAACCTGATACGGTTGGTCGCTGAGCCGAGACTAGCGTTGCGCCTGCTGACCCTGCTGCTGGTTCTTCCGCTTGGCGTTTCCGCCCCAGAAGGCATAGGCTCTGCGGAGCAGCCGCCGGTTGCGGCGATGGACGCGAATCGTGTCGATGTGCGGCTTGGCGCAATACGGATGCAGATTGACGCGTCCGTGGAGGACTCGCTTCTGGTGACTGTCTTCCACGGATTTGCCGCAGCGGACACACCACTGGACCAGGGGGCGCATGAGGACGCGGGCGATTCTGCGTCGTTGACGCACCGCTGTGTCGGGGGAGTCTGGCAGTAAGCATAGCCAGACACTGTTGCTCGACCAAGGGGAAAAAACCACAGGGGGCGCTCTCGCATGACCGAGAGCGCCCTACCCGGTGTTCAGACGTCAGGCGTCCAGAATGCGTTGCACCATAGCAACGTTCTCTTCGACCATGTTATCCTTGTCACCACGATGCATACCGACATTGACGACATCGGTTGGCTTGATGTTCTCAAAGGCATACTCGAAGGCCATCAGGGCATCGATGCGACCTGCCCCCATGATTTTGTAGCCGATGCAGGGTTTGCTGATGGTGCGGATGCACGCCACCGCGCGGGCGACGTCGGCCAACTTGAATTTGTCTCCCTGGCCGGTGTGCAGGCTGCCGCAGTTGAAGAAGCACACCGCGTGGAAATCCACAAGGTCGAGGCTGTTCACCCACAAGTGCGCCTCGGGGGCGTGCCCGGCTACTCCCACAGGCACGCCGCGTCGCCGGGCATAGTCACACCAGGACCGCAACATAGCGGCGTCCTGCCGTTGATAGGCATCGTCGACGCGTGCCCCGTGGAAGTACAAGGCGCGGCATCCAATCTCTATGGCTTCGTCAATGCATCCCGCCATATCGGTCTTCTCCCGCAGGTTAATCTGGGCAATCCATTGTAGATTTCCGCCTGCACCGAGGTATTCCCGCACGGCCTGAAGCACGTGAGGGGTCTCGTTGTTGGTGACCATTGTGTTGATGCCCGCGGCTTCTGCCCGGGCCCAGGTCTCCTTGATACGCTCCACGGTATAGTAGCTTCGCATGTTTGTATCGCGCGCGGTGTTCTGGTGGCTATAGCCTCCAAACGGATTGGCGCCGAGGATCAACCGCGTTACGGTAAGTCCACAGAAATCGACAGTTGGCAGCATTTGACCTCCCGACGGATCAGCATTGGCCAAGATAGCAACGATGGACCAATGATAGAGAGATACATGGATTTGTCCAGGTCGGTTACCTGTGGGGGGGCGACCCGTATGGCAATCTTCATGCGATCAGTCTGGGGCCTGTGCATTTGACCGTGACTCTCGCAGCGCTACCATGGGGACGGTTGCAGGTGTCTGAACTGGATAGTGCAGCCTCGGCGGGCCTTGTGTCCGATGGCTGGCAAGGGATACGACGAACTCAGGTGGTCGCACGACGATGAGTGAACGGGTGACGATCGAGACCCGAAACCTCGTGAAACGATTTCGGGTGCGTCGCGGCACGGTCACGGCTGTGGATGGTGTGACCCTGCAGGTCAGGCAGGGGGAGACCTACGGCCTGATCGGTCCTGACGGCGCAGGAAAGACCACGACCACGCGTGTGATTCTGGGGCTGCTCGCGCGCACCGCCGGCGAGAGCCGTATCCTGGGCTACGACTCGATGCGAGACACCTACGCCATCCGCGAGCACGTTGGTTACATTGCTCAGCAGTTCGCTTTGCCGCGGGATCTTACGGTGATAGAGAACATGCGATTCTTCGCCAACGTGCAGGGCGTAAGTCCGGAGACCCAAGCACGTCGCATCCCCGAGCTGCTTGAGTTTGCAGGACTTACCGAGTTTGTGGATCGTCTGGCGGGAAGGTTGTCGGGTGGGATGAAGAAGAAGCTGGCATTGGCCTGCAGCCTGATCCATGAACCCCAGGTGGTGATGCTCGATGAGCCCACGCTGGGTGTCGACCCGGTGAGCCGGCGGGAGTTCTGGAACCTGCTGGGCAACTTGAGAGTCGAGAAGGGGGTGACGATCTTCGTCTGTACGCCCTATATGGACGAGGCCGAACGCTGCAACTGGGTGGGGCTGATGTACCAGGGGAGGCTGGTGGCACACGATGCGCCGTCGTCTATTAAGGGAATGGTCCCCGGCCGGCTGCTGGAATTCGCGCCATTGCCCTTTGTCCCGGCAAAGCGGATGGTGGGCCAGATGAAGGGGGTGCTGGAGGTACAGACGTACGGCGCTATGCTGCACGTATTTGTGGACGACGTTGAGCGCCGCCGGCAGGAGATCGAGACGGCGCTCTCGGCTCAGGGCATTGCGGTCCAGGGACTGCGCGAGATCGCGCCGCGTATGGAGGAGGCATTCATCTCATTGATTCGCAAACAGCGACGGACTACCGGGACCGACGGTGTCGCCTCCCTTGAGCCCCTCATTGATGGGCAAGGCAAGCTTGCGCTGTCGGAGGGGGATGTGCAATGACGGACACGCATCCGATCGTGGTGCGCAATCTGACCAAGACTTTCGGAGACTTCGTCGCCGTTGACGGGATCAGTTTCCACGTCAACAGGGGTGAGGTGTACGGATGGCTGGGACCCAATGGGGCCGGAAAGACGACCACGATTCGGATGCTGTTGGGTCTTCTGCGGCCCACCTCCGGCGAGGCCCGTGTCTTGGGCTTTGACCCGGCGACTCAGGCGAAGGCGATGCAGGCGCGCGTGGGTTACATGTCGCAGCTGTTCACGCTCTACAATGACCTCACGGCCCGCGAGAACGTGCGCTTCTACGGTCAGGCCTATGGGCTTTCGCGACGGAAGCTACGCGAGCGAGAGGCTGAGATCCTGAGTATGGCGGGACTCACCGAGCGGGCCAACACACTGACGGCCAACCTCTCCGGTGGTTGGAAGCAGCGCCTGGCGCTGGGGTGCGCCATCGTTCACGAGCCGGAGGTCGTCTTCCTGGACGAGCCGACGGCCGGTGTGGACCCGATCAGTCGTCGCGAGTTCTGGGATCTGATCTACGGTATGGCCAAGCAGGGCGTGACTGCCCTTGTCACAACCCACTACATGGATGAAGCCGAGCTATGCCAGCGGGTTGGTTTCATCAGTCGCGGACGTCTTATCGCCCTCGACACGCCTGATCATCTGAAGACCACGCAGATGCGCGGTCAGGTGCTCGAGATCGATGTGGACGATCCCGACCGTGCCTTGCACCTTCTGTCAGTAGCTCAATCGCGGGGAGGTATTCCCTTTGATGAGATCGCTCTGTATGGGGCGCAGATTCACGCGGTTGTTCCTGATGCTGAAGCATTCCGGGAGGAGATCAGGGACATGCTAAGTGACGCAGGGATCTACGTCCATGGAATCGAGTGGATTGCTCCCACGCTCGAGGATGTTTTCATCTCGGCGGTCAAGCCCGGCTAGCGCATAGCCGAATGGGGAGAGGCGAATGCTGGGTCGGAAAAGGAAGGCTCTGCGAGTTGGTTTGGTTGCCGTCCTGACCGTGGCGACGGTGCTGTTGTTCGTCTATCAGGACCATGCCACGGCGTGGGTTCAGCAGGCCACACGAGCCATCGAGAGAGCAGGGGCTTCGTCGGCCTCCTCGACCGGGGCGATGTCGGCGTCGGGCATCATCCAGGCACGCCAGATCAGCGTTGCTAGCGAGTTCGGCGGGCTGGTTGCTGAACTCCTGGTAGATGAAGGCGCACGCGTGGAGGCAGGCCAACCGGTCGTTCAGCTAGATACGGCCCTGCTCGACGGACAGATTGCGGTGGCAGAAGCTATGGTGGAGGCGGCGGAGGCTGGCCTGCGGCAAGCCCAGGCCGGGGCACGACCAGGACAGATTGCAGTGGCCAAGGCCCAGCTGGAGCAGGCACAAGCTGGTTATCTGGCCGCGCAGAACGCTGTGACCGACACGCAGGCTCTGGTTGATACACCGCAGGACCTCATCCTGCAGATCGCGGTCATGCGACAGCAACTGGCAGCGGCCGAGTTCCGCGAGGCTGAGGCAATCGCCAGGAAGGACGCAATCGAGGTAAGTAAAGGTGCTTTTGACGATGCCTACGCCCGATTCGGCGGAGGCGGGCGTCAGCGCTTTGAGGTCAGCAGCGGCTACGTGGCGGATCTTGTTCTGGAGGCGCTGCCCGAGGAGGTCCGCGAGGCACTTCCCCCAGACTTTGGCGAGAACCTGCCCCACATCGATGATCAGACGTTCACCTATCGAGACTATGAGTTACACGTGCACGGGGGGCAGTACGAGTTGTATGTCTGGAAGGACGTCGCGTTTCCGCTGGAGGCCCACCTGATACCGAATTTATGGTGGCAAACCTGGGTGGGCGTCAATGCTGCAGCAGCTCAGACAGAAGGCTTGAGGGCCAAGTTGAGCCATCTCTACACGCAGCGCAACAACCCACAGGCGCTGCAAGCGCAGTTGGACGCCGCCATAGGCTTGGCCAGCCAACTGGAAGCCCAAGTGGCCTTGGCCGAGGCCCAACTAGCAGCGCTGGAGGCGGGCCTAACCCCTAAGGAGATCGCTGCTGTCGAGGCACGGGTGGGCCAAGCCCGGGCAGGTCTAGCGGCCCTGCGTCAGCAGCGGGATATGCTCGTAGTCACGGCGCCCATCTCAGGAACGGTGGTTGAGCTTCTGGTGCATCCGGGCGAGGTCGCAGCCCAGGGCGCTGCATTGCTCACGCTCGCTGATCTGTCTGATATGACGCTACAAGTGTACCTCCCAGAGACGACCATCGGCGAAGTGATGCTCGACCAGTCTGTGGAGGTCCGTGTAGATAGCTTCCCGGGGCAGGTCTTCGCGGGGCGCATCAGCTATATCTCAGACCAGGCTCAGTTCACACCCCGTAATGTCGCGACGCAGGAGGAACGCCAGAATCTGGTGTTTGCGCTGCGAATCCGGCTGGACAACGGGGAGGGGCTTCTGAAACCTGGGATGCCCGCTGACGTGTGGTTTGTGGCCGGTGAGGCCACACCGTAGGCACGTGAGGGGGACGATTGCTGGGCGAGGCCCCCTTGCTCGCGGTACGGCTATCCACGAATTGCGGATTCCCCATAGTGGAGGGCTTGAGAAGGGTAGAATCAGAGATGACCAGAAGACGTTTTTGGTGTGGTCTGGGGGTTGCAGCGCTGTTGATGGTAGGTTGCACTCCCGACCTGGTGCCCGGCGACGCTGAGGCGCCTCTGACTGCGTCAGGGACCATTCGGGCGACAGAGGTGCGAGTCGCGAGCGAGTTGGGTGGGCGGATCCAGTCGGTGCTGGTCCACGAGGGTGATGCGGTGGGTACCGGTGAGGTCATAGTGACACTGGATCCTACGCCCTGGGAACTGGAACTGCTTCCGGCCGAGGCTAGAGCCTCGGCGGCACGTGCGGAGCTGGCCGTTCTGGAGGATGGCCCGCGGGCGACCGAGGTCGAGGCGTTGCGGGCTAGCGTGGCATTGGCCGAAGCGGACCGTGATGCGGCGTTCGCGGCGTGGCAGAACGCCGTGAGCGCCCTGGAGAACCCGCAGGTGTTGGACGGTCAGATCGTCGATGCGAGGACCCAAGTTGCGCTCGCCGAACAGGCGGTTGAGTTGGCGGAAGCGGAGCTTGCCCGGGTGCAGCTCTTGCGCGACCAAAAGATGGCTGGTAGTGTGGAACGCCGGGCTGCTGATTTCCAGGTCGTGGCATCTGAGGAGGCGCTCTCCGCGGCTGAGGCAGACCTGGCCACCGCCAAAGCTCTGCTTTCTCAGTTGGTGGGCATCCGGGCCAAGCCTCTGGGCTATATCGCAGAAGCTCACGCTGCCGAAGGACGCTATCGCGTGGCTGAGGCGGGTGTGGCCGTAGCCCAGGCGCAGTTCTCGGATCTCCTGGCGGGACCGACTGCCTCTGAGGTAGCGATCGCCCGGGCAGCAGTGCGCCAGGCCGAGGCAGAGGTCGACCTTTTGCGGCTGAAGGTCGGCAAATGCGCTCTGGTCAGCCCAATCGACGGCATTGTAGTGGCGCAGGTCCTACAGACCGGTGAGTTGGCAGCTCCGGCGACCACGATTCTCAAGGTTGCCGACCTAAGCGTGGTCTTTCTAGAAGTCTATGTCCCGGAGAACCGCGTAGGTTTGGTTCAGCTGCGCCAAGCGGTCAGAGTTAGCGTGGACACGTATCCGGGCCGTGCCTTCGAAGGACAGGTCAGTAGAATCGCCGATGAACCCGAGTACACACCGCGGAATGTGGCCACGACCGAGGAGCGGCTGAACACGTTCTATGCTGTTCAGATCCATCTGGCCAATCCGGACGGGATGCTCAAGCCGGGCATGCCTGCGGACGCGCAGTTCTAGAGTGGTGACCTTTGGGGTAGGATGTGTGACGATCCGGGCACTTTCCCGCCCGTCGTCTACACTCACTGTTGGTCTTGAACAAGCGCGAGGATGTCCGCTGTCGAAGGCAGGACGAGGTGCGCCCCAGCACGCCAGAGCTCCTGTTCCCGTCCAAACCCGCACAGTACCCCAATAGCCCATGCGCTGGCACGTCGCGCAGACAGGATGTCGACCGGGGTGTCGCCGACCATCACACATTCGGCGGGCTCCAGGCCGAGGTGCTGCGCAGCATGGAGCACCGGTTCCGGATGGGGTTTGAGGCGCTTGGTAGTCTCCTGGGTCACCGAGAGTGAGAAATACGCGGTGAGACCGTGCTGCGCCAGGAACACTGTGGCGTCCTCGGCGGAGCGGGTCGAGACGACTGCCAGTTGTGACCGCGTCGCAAGGTGCGTGATCAGAGGGCGGGTTCCGTCAATCAGCCGGAACGTCGGCTTAATCTGGCGGCTAAGCCGTCTGCGCAGTCTGAATATCCAACGATCGAGCCCGGCGAAGTCAAGCCAGGCCAAAGCGCTGTTCATCGGCGTTTCGCCGAACATCACCAGGCGCCGCGCCAGCCCTTGCGACCTTGTCGCGCCGATGAATCTCAGCCGCCGTGCCAGTCCCTCAACTGCCTGATCGTCGCTATCCATCAAAGTGCCGTCGAGGTCAAAGAACCAGCCGCGGAGTTGGCTGAAGGGAATTGCCTGGTCCGCTGGCGCAGTGTGGGTCCGGGCTGTGACCGATTCACCGCGGCGCCTGTTGTCATGCTCGGACATAGATCACCTCACCCTTGAATTTGGTCGTCGTGTTGCTTCCGTGATACAATTCGGTTGCCACCGTTCGCGCGTGGCAGGTCGGTGACAACGCCAGGAACTAGGAGGACCTTCGATGACGCACGACAAACGAAATCCTGTGTTCAACCCCGGTCAGGCTGAATGGGTGCAGCAGAAGGGCACCAAGAAGCTCGATGAGGATCAGAAGGCACTGCTGCTAGCCCTGTCGCGACTGGAAGCTGAGATCGGGCGCGAGCTTGGCGAGGAGGAAAGGACGGCGATCGAGTCGCTTGCTGTCGATTTGGAGGGGTTCGATGCCGACGAAATCCTCCGCGCCGTCCATCAGATGGTCAACCAACCTGCTGATCCACGCCGCAAGGTCTCGTGGTCGGAGCTCAAGGGCCGTCTCCATTAGCCGCTCGCCTTCAGAAAGGTGGGACGTCTGAGGCATCGGGTTCTGCTGTGTTGGTGGACTGCAGGAGCTCCTCAGCAACGACACGGTTCACCTTGCGGGACTGTCCTTCCATCTCGTTGGCAACGATGCCCATGTCGGTCAAGATGTCCATCAGCCGGGCGGCCCGAGTGTAGCCAATTCGCATCCGGCGCTGGAGTAGCGAGGTCGAGGCGCGATTTTCGGCGAGGAAGATCTCCACAGCGGTCGGTAGCAATTCGTCCTCGAACTCGTACTTGGATGATGCCGGTTCGTCGAAGGTCGGAAAGAGCGGCGGCTGTGTCGGTATCTCCGCGCCGGACAAGCTGCTGCCTGGCAATGATCCCGCGTCCTTAGCTGCCCCTGGCTCCACGGCGTTCTGCCAGAAAGCAATCAGCCGCTCGATCTCGCGATCCGAGACAAACGCTCCCTGGAGCCGCATTGGTTGCGAGGCGTCCGGTGGCATGAAGAGCATATCGCCGCGGCCCAACAGGCGCTCGGCTCCAGGGATGTCCAGGATGACGCGCGAATCCACTGATGACGCCACGGCAAAGGCGATGCGCGCGGGAAAGTTGGCCTTAATGAGACCGGTCACCACATCAACGCTGGGACGCTGGGTGGCGATGATCAGGTGGATGCCTGTGGCGCGAGCCATCTGCGCAAGGCGACAGATAACCCGTTCCGCCTCGTCTGGAGCCTGCATCATCACATCGGCAAGCTCGTCGATGAGCACGCAGATGTAGGGAATCGGGCTATCGGGATCACCCTTCTTGATGCGGCGATTGAAGTCCTCGATGTTGCGCGCGCCCATATTGGCAAACCGGCGATACCGGCTATCCATCTCGCGAGTTACCCAACGCAGCGTCGGGACCACACGATCGACGTCGGCGATCACCGGAGCCAGCAGGTGGGGGATCCCGTTGTACTGGGTCAGTTCTACTCGCTTGGGATCGACGAGGATCAGGCGCAGTGTGTCCGGAGAGTTCTGCAGGAGGAAGGACGTAATGACGGAGTTCACACACACTGACTTGCCTGCCCCGGTAGCGCCGGCGATCAGCAGGTGTGGCATCGCCCGTAGATCGGCTGTTACGGCCTGCCCCGATACGTCTTGGCCCAGCCCGATGCGCAGGCGCCCCTTGAGCTTGGCGAAGCTCTCCGAATCCATGACGTCGCGCAGCGAGACTACGGAGGCTTCATCATTGGGCACTTCGATGCCGATCAAGCCCTTGCCAGGAATAGGGGCCTGGATGCGGATGCTGCGTGCCGAAAGCGCCAGGGCCAGGTCGTCTGCCAGGTTCGCGATCTTGCTGACCTTGACCTTGATGGGCTTGCCGGCACGTGTCCCGCTGAAAAGCGGCTCAGCCCCGAATTGTGTGACGACGGGGCCCTGGTTGATCTCGTTGACCTTGACCGGAGCGCCCAGACTGAGGAGCGTGCTCTCGATGATGCGGACCTGATCCCGGATCAGATCCTCGCTATAGCTCTGCTCGGTGCCCTCCTCAAGAATGCTGGACACGACCGGTAGCCGCCAGTTCTGTCGTCCAACTTCGAGGGAGGTGATGTTGATCTCCCCGTTGGCAGTGCCGGGGCGCTGAGCTACGTTGACGCGCGGCGGTGCCAGATCGCTTTCGGGTTCATCAGGTGGTGGCGGCGAGCCCCCCAGCATGACCGCTGGGCGGCCTTTCGGCTCAGCGGCTGTTGCCGGAGCGTTGATCGCGACGGGCACGGGCTTCTGCGAAATGTCCCGCCCGGCATCTGCGCGACGCTTAGCGAGCCACTCGACGACGTGGTGTACGGCCTCCGCAGGAGAGACACTCGCTACGAAAGTGATTGTGACAACCCACCCGATCAGCAGGGTGAAGATCACGCCCGCTGGCCCCAAGGCGTCTGTTCCCAGATCCAGCAGGACTGCTCCAAGCCAACCACCGCCTAGACCTTCTTCGGCCAAGGCGTAGGGCTCACCGTCAGATACCATTTGCACTACGATGAAGTGCAGTGTGGTGAGTGCCACGAAGAACCCCAACACTACACCCACGATTTGCTCGGGGTCGGGCGTTGGAATGCGATCCTCGAAGTAGCGCAACACCAGCCAGAGTCCGAGCGCGCCCAGGAACACTGGGACGATGAACCTGCCCCAGCCAAAAGTTTGGCGCAGTATCGAGATCCACCATTGGGTGAGAAGCCCCTGCTCCGCCGAGAGCATACTCAGAATCGTGAGTGCCGAGAGGACGACGAGCGCCCATCCGAGGATATCGAGCTTCTGGTCATGGGTTAGCCGTTGCCACAGCGACGGACGTGGCTTCTTGCGGCTGGACCGTCGCGCCGGCGTGCTCCGCCGAGTCGACGATCTCTTGCTGCCGGACGATGAACTGCGCTTCACCATAGCGTCTTCGCTGGTTACCTCGCTCCCAAAGCGGCGTCCAGCGCCTCTCGAACGGACCTAACTTGGACTGTCTCCAGACCCTTAGGCACCGCAATCTCTGTACGCCCCAGCCGCCGTGGAATGATGGCCTTCCCAAACCCCAGCCGCACTGCTTCGTTTAGCCGTGCTTCCAGCTGACCGACTGAACGAACCTCGCCGGACAGACCCACTTCTCCCACGAGCGCGAGATCAGCGGCTACCGGCCGATCGCGTAGGCTGGACGCCAGCGCCAGCGCGACCGCGAGATCGACGGCCGGTTCCTCCACTTGAAGCCCGCCAACGACGTTGGCGAAAATATCCTGCTCACCCAGCGGCAGTCCGACCCGGCGCGTGAGGACGGCTACCGTGAGGAGCAGCCGGTTGAAGTCCAGGCCATTCACGGTGCGCCGTGGATTGCCAAAGCTCGTCGGGCTCGCCAGGGCCTGGACTTCCACGAGCAGTGGGCGCGTGCCCTCGATGGTGATTGCGACAGCAGAGCCCGGGACGTTGACCATTCGCTCGGCAAGGAAGGCCTCGGAAGGGTTCTCTACCTCGATCAACCCGCGCACCTGCATCTCGAAAACGCCGACCTCCGATGTGGCCCCGAAGCGATTCTTGACACTGCGCAACAAGCGATAGGCGTGGAATGGATCTCCCTCTAGGTAGAGCACGGTGTCGACGATGTGTTCGAGCACCTTGGGGCCGGCGATCGAGCCCTGCTTGGTGACGTGCCCCACGATGAAGACGGGTATGCCGCTCTGTTTCGCCCATCGTTGGAAACGGCTTGCACACTCGCGGACCTGGCTGACGTTACCAGAGGCCGACATAAGATCCTCAGTGTGCATCGTCTGGATCGAATCGATGACGAGGGCGCGGATATTGGGATGCATCGCGTCTGCATGCCCCAAGATGGTGCCCACTTCGGTCTCAGAAAGCAAGTGCAGGGGATCGCCCTGGACACCCAGCCGGTCGGCCCGCATCTTGATCTGTTGGGGCGACTCCTCGCCTGAAGCATACAACACGGGCATCTGCTCATCGCCCAACATCGCGGCAACCTGGAGCAGCAAGGTCGACTTCCCGATTCCCGGCTCGCCACCGATCAAGACGATGGAACCGGGGACCAGCCCGCCTCCCAGGACCCGCGCAAACTCGTGCAGTCCTACAGGTATTCGGGAGATCGCGCCCATCTCGACCTGGCTGAGCGGCTTGGGGGGTTGTGCTCGGTAGGGTGCAGCCAGAGACGTGCCCGACTGTGTCTCTGAGTTCAATGTTGTCTCGACTAGGCTATCCCATGAGCCACAGTTGGGGCACTTCCCCATGTGTCGGGCGAAACTCCAGTTACACTGCTGGCACACCCATCGGGTCTCAGTCTTGGCCATGACCTCTCTCTGTTCTGACCCTCATGATAGCAGAACATATTTTCTAGTTCAAGGGCAAGTCCCCCTTTTCTACCCTGATTTGGCACAAAAGCAAACGGTAGCGTGACACGCTGGCTCGCCCTCGCGTCTCAATGTGCTAGACTTGGGTGGCGGAGGGGTACGTGGGCGAAGCGGAACCACCCAGGCTGCTAGTGGACAGGACGTTGGGAAAGCTGGCGCGCTGGCTGCGCGTTCTAGGATACGACACGGTGTACGCGCCTGAGGGCGATGCCCAGGTCGCTCACCGTGCCCGCGCCGAGGGCAGGGTGGTTTTGACGCGTAGACTTACGTTGGCGTCGCGGTCGGGGTTGCGCACGCTGGCTGTCGTGTCGCAGGCACCGCTCGAACAGCTGACTGAGGTGGTCGGTAGGGTAGGTCTCCTGGAGAGCGGAACGCCGCCAAGGTGTATGGTGTGCAACACAGTGCTGGAGCCACTGTCGCGGGCGGCGGCTCAGGACCGCGTACCACCCTACGTTGCGGCGCACCACGAGGTCTACCACCATTGCTCAGGCTGTGGTAGAATCTACTGGCAGGGAACGCACTGGCACGCCATCCGACGTCAGGTCGCAGAGGCCCTAACGACGTTGACAAATCAACCGGACCAGATATAATGGGCTGGCGGCCGACCCTGCGAGGGCTCGGCTCCTATTGTGTAATAGGGAGGATAGAAGTGTACGCAGTTATCAAGGCCGGAGGGCATCAGTACAAGGCATCCGTTGGGGACGAACTCATTGTTGAGCGTCTTCCCTACGAGGTGGGCGCGCAGGTTGAGCTTGGTGAGGTCTATTTGCTGGCTGATGAGGATGAGATTGCGGTGGGCCGGCCCACGATCGAGGGGGCAGCGGTCCGCGCGACGGTTCTGGAGGAACTCCGAGGGCCGAAGATCCACATTTTCAAGTACCGGCCAAAGCAGCGCTATCGCCGCCGGATGGGCCATCGCCAGACCTATATGCGCCTCCGCATTGACGAGATTGTAAAAGGAGCGTAGCGATGGCACGGAAGAAGAGCACGGGTACCAATGGCCGCGACAGCAACGCCAAGCGGCGTGGTGTCAAGAAGTATGGCGGCGAGCGTGTTCGAGCGGGCAACATCCTCGTGCGCCAGGTCGGTGAGCATCTCAAGGCCGGCCAGAACGTAGGTTTGGGAAAGGACTACACCCTCTTCGCCCTCGTCGACGGCGTCGTTCGGTATGACGTTGTTCGAGGTCGCAAGCGTGTGAATGTTGTGACTCCTGAAGAGGTGACGGCATGAAGGCGGACCTGCATCCTAAGTGGTATCCCGAGGCGCAGGTCATCTGTGCTTGTGGAAACAGCTGGACCGTTGGGGCGACTGTTCCTGAACTGAGAACGGATGTTTGTTCGGCCTGTCACCCCTTCTTCACCGGTGAGCAGCGCATTGTCGACACCGAGGGCCAGGTCGATCGCTTTATGCGTCGCCTGCGGGCGCGCGAAGAAGCGCTTCTGGAAGCTGAACGCCGCGAGGCGGCCCGTACCTCTCCTGAGCTCTTGATAGAGGTGTTGCAGTTGGGTTCACGTATGGAGAACCTGCTGCGTGATGCGGGTGTCACCACCGTCGGTGACGTGCTGGCCCGTCTGGAAGAAAGCGGCGACGAGGGTCTGACCGATATCAAGGGGTTCGGCCTCAAGGCCCTGGCGGACCTGAAACGAGGTCTCCGCCAACGGGGCTTCGTCCTTCCAGGTGACGAGCCCCCGGCTGAAGGAACCGAGGAAGCGGCAGAGGCCTCAACACCGGAAGCCGCGTAGAGATCAACCAACAAGGCAGGGGACACTCCCCTGCCTTGTTCTATTATACGTCTCGGAGCGCGTATGCTGACAGACACGGGTTCGGGTTCCATCGAAGTTATCTGTGGCAGCATGTTCAGCGGCAAGACAGAGGAGTTGATTCGGCGGCTAAGACGGGCTCAGATCGCCCGTCAGCGGGTCCAGGTGTTCAAGCCCGCGATCGACGTCCGCTACGCCGAGAAGGCCATCGCTTCCCATAACGGGCTTCAGGAACACGCTATCCCGGTTGCTAGCTGCGAGGAACTGCGGGAGCACCTTGATCCCGACGCCGATGTTGTGGCGATTGACGAAGTTCAATTCTTCGCTGATGATGTGGTCGAGCTCTGTAATGAGCTAGCCGAGCAAGGGCGGCGCGTGATCTGCGCGGGACTGGATATGGATTTCCGCGGTGAGCCGTTCGGCCCCATACCGCAGTTGCTCTCCATTGCTGAGCGAGTGGATAAGCTGCAGGCGATCTGTGTGGTATGTGGGCGTCCCGCGAGCAGGACGCAACGTCTGATCGAAGGCTCGCCTGCCTGTTACGAGGACCCTGTGGTGTTGGTCGGCGCAAGCGAAGTATATGAGGCGCGCTGTAGGCTGCACCACGAGGTGCCACATCGGAGGACCGAGGAGGACGCAGATGCCGGTGCCGATTCCTGATTCAGTTTCATACGTGCTCCTGGATGAGGCTACAATCGAGCGCCGCGTCCAGGAGATGGCCGATGAGATCAGTGTCGACTATGAGGGTATCCATAATGAGGATTTCCTCCTGGTCGGGGTTCTCAAGGGGTCATTTGTCTTTCTCGCCGATCTGGCCCGCCGCCTTACGGTGCCCCACCGGGTCGACTTTATCGCGCTCTCGAGCTATGCGGATTCTGCCGAAAGCACAGGCGCGGTGCGTTTGATTATGGACACGCGAGCGGATGTGGCCGGGAAGCACATCCTTATCGTGGAGGATATTCTCGATACCGGCTATACGCTCCGCTATCTCTATCGGTTGTTTGAGGCACGCCAGCCTGCATCGTTGCGCACGGCAGTGTTGCTTACCAAACCCGACCGCCGGCAGGTTGAGACGCCCGTGCACTATCTGGGGTTTTCGATTCCCGATGTTTGGGTTGTAGGCTATGGCCTGGACTATGCGGATCGCTTCCGAACACTACCCTACATCGGGGCTCTGAAATCGCGAGTTTACGAGAAGTGAGGTGGGGCGATGTCGATGTTCAATGACATAGAGCGGGTGCTGGTCTCGGAAGAGGAGATCCGCCAGCGCATCGCGGCTCTCGCTGAGCAGATGAACCAGATCTACTCCGATGATGACCCGCCGATCCTCGTGTGCATTCTCAAGGGCGCATTTATGTTCCTTGCCGATCTGACGCGTCAGCTCTCCTTCCGGCACGAGGTCGATTTCATGGAGATCTCCAGCTACGGCATGGGAACGACAAGTTCCGGTGTGGTGCGCATTCTGCTGGATCTGGCTTCGAGTATTGAGGGCCGCCAGGTAGTGATCGTCGAAGATATCGTGGATACAGGACACACGCTCAGCTACATCCTGCGTAACTTTGCGACGCGCAAGCCCGCCAGCGTGCGTGTTGCGACGCTCTTGAACAAACCCAGCCGGCGGGAGATCGATGTGCCGGTGGATTTCGTAGGCTTCGAGATCCCCAACGAGTTTGTGATGGGTTATGGGCTTGACTTTGGCGAGCAGTATCGCAATGTTCCCTACATTGGCATTCTGAAGCCGGAGATCTATCAAGAGGTCGACCAAGCCTAACCTCTGCAGGAATATGGGATATTGCCTCTGTAACGTAGGCGATGGAGTTCTCTGATGCCCGACGCGGATACTGTGGAGATGATATGAGTCAGCGCAGACAGACACTGGCTGCCATTCTGATTTGGAGCGGGGTAGCGCTGTTACTGTTGGGGTTGGTTCTCTTCTTCCCCCGGATCTTGCCCCTCGTTGAGACCTTGGCGTACACTCAGCGTATTCCGACGGCCCCGCCGTTGGTCGTCACGGAGACGCAATCCAGCGAGCCGTTGGCATTACTCCCGTTTGAGTCGGATGTGGAAACCGAGGTTCTGGCCGAGGCGACCGCCACGGCTACGCCTGCTCCTACGGATACGCCGGTGGCAAGCGATGTGGAAGAGGACGTCACGCCCACGCCAACCGCGCCGCCAACACCCACGCCTACGCCGGTATGGCCGGGCACGGCGCCTACCCATCTGTTGATTCCATCCATTGCCCTCGACGCACCGGTTGTCTCGATCGGGTTGAAGTCGGTTGTGATCGGTGGGGAGACTCAGGCGATGTGGGACGTTCCTGATTGGCGGGCAGCGGGTTGGCACAGCACGTCTGCGAACATCGGTGTGTCCGGCAACACGGTTCTGAATGGTCACAACACCTCGCGTGGTGAGGTATTCCGCGATCTTTACAAGGTGGAACCTGGAGCCGAGGTATTCGTCGAAGGTACCGATGGAGAGACCTACACCTACCGTGTGGAGGAGAAGTACATCTTGCGAGAAGCCGGGCAGCCCCTGTCTGTGCGACAGGAGAACGCCCGCTATATCATGGCGACTCCGGATGAGCGGTTGACGTTTGTCACATGTCATCCCTATGGGAGTTTGGCGAATCGCCTTGTCGTGATCGCGTATCCGGTAGATGACGTTCAGGGCTTGCCGGAAGGAGCAAACTAGATGATCGAGAAGTTGTGGCGTCATGTGCGGCGCAACCATGCGCTAGAGCACGCGACGATCAATCTGTTGAGCCAGCGTTACCCAAGAAGTTACGTGGTGGGCTTCTCGAGGCCGCACGGGTTCACACTCTACACGGCGCTGACCGCAGAAGAGGTTATCCCGGCCGCGCGAGATGCGCTCGCGGCACTAAAGGGTGGCGCAGCGCAACTTGCCGTGCACGAGAACTGTGGGACCAATTTGGTGGTCTCCGCCGCGCTGACCACACTGGCGACAGTTGCCGGGATGGGCTATCGGCAACGGCGGTCGTTTTGGGGTCTGGTGGAACGTCTACCTCAGACCGTGCTCTTGAACGCCTTTGCACTGGTGGTTGCGATGCCTCTGGCGCGCTGGATTCAGGCGCATTGGACCACCGATCCTAACGTAAGTGACCTCGAGATTGCCTCCTTCTTCACCGATTACCAGGGCGGATCGCGTCGCATTCGGGTTCACACGCGTCAGGTCGCTCCATAGCAGGGTTGATCTATGCTGTATCTTCTCCACGGCGAGAACGAGGTGCTCCGCGAGGAAGCGCTCAACGAGGTGATCGCAGCCTCTGGTCTCGCGCCTGACCTCAGGGCGATGAACACCGAGGTGCTGGATGAGACCGCCTCCACTGGCGACCTGCGCCGGGCCTGCAGTGCCATCCCCTTTCTTGGTGACGTGCGAGTCGTGATCGTCTCAGGTTTGTTGGGCAAGGCTCGCGAGCAGTCTGGTCAGGAAATCGCCGATTACCTTTCCGACGTCCCGACTACGACCGAGTTGGTGTTTCTGGAAGAAGGGACGGTCTCTCAGAAGCACCCAGTTCTTGCCCGTGCGCAGGAAGCTGGGTTGAAGGTGATGCATTTTCCGATGCCGCACGTTCGGAATCTGCCGAACTGGATACGGGAGCGGGCAACGAAGTACGGCGGCACCATAGAGCAGCCGGCGGCTCAGGTGTTGGCACAGAACATCGGCAGTCACCTCCGGCTCCTTGACCAGGAGATCCAGAAGCTATTGCTGTACGTGGGAGACCGTGGTGTGATCACTGCCGAGGATGTATTCGTAATGGTTCCCTATGTTCAGTCTGCCGACGTTATCTTCCAGATGGTGGACGCTGTGGGGCAACGTAATCCCCGCAGTGCGTCGATCTGTCTACACCGGCTCTTGGACGTGGGTGACAACCCTCTGGGGATCTTTGGGATGATCGTACGCCAGTTTCGGTTGTTGATCCAGGTTCAGTGGCTGATCGAGCAGCATTACCCTCAGTCACAGATAGCGTCGCGCCTCAAGCTGCACCCTTACGTGGCCAGCAAAATCCAGACACAGGCCAACCGGTTCACCCCCACTCAGTTGCGCGAGGCATATCACTTACTCGCAGAAACCGACCTGGCCGTCAAACAGGGCGACGTGCCCATCGAGACAGCGCTGGATCTGCTGGTAGCTCAACTCACCCAGCTCTGATCCTGAGCGCAGGTGCCACACGCTGGCCCTGCCGTCTTAGTCCTCGCCCCCCACGATATCGAATTTCCTCTCACTGTGTGCCGAGGCCCATTGCCATGGACCCGATTCGGCGTTTGATAGTGCGCGGGGGTCGCCATACCCCGGGAGGGCCTGGGGGGTGACGACGATGACGGGGGGCTGGGAGGGGTAGGGCGCCGGGTGGCGTTGGGCGAGCTCGGCGCGGCGGGCATCCTCACGGCGCCAGATGAGAAGACCGAGGGCGAGGGTGGGGAGCATAGCCATTACGCCGCAGGAGAGGCCGATGAGGAGCGCGAGGGAATCACGGCTGAGGCGCTGGGTGACGATGACGGCGGCGGTGATGGCGAAGAGCGCAGTTAACAGGCCGCAGAAGCGGGCCAGGCGACGTCCCAGGGGGAGCGCGGGCTCCTGCGGGGACGGGTAGTCATATCGATCGCGTCGCATAGGTGAACCTCCTGTTCGGTTGACCTCTGACGCGTAGCGGGAGCCGGGGCGCTCGCCACGCG
>JAXDDO010000021.1:0-117350 GCA_034676805.1 Anaerolineae bacterium
CGGTCGGCGTCTCAGGTGTCGCGGTAGCCCCCACGTCTCCGCCCGGCGACTCTGTCGCAACTACGGGCACAACCTCCTCTGGCGTGGACTCGGGTGAATCACGGTTGAGCAACGATAGCAGCAGCACTCCCCCTCCGATCATTGCCGCGACGAGAACCCCCGCGCCCAGCACAATCCAGAGCCAGCTTGGCAACCGGCGCCTACCGCCCGTCGGCTGGACGCCTCCCACAACAGGCCTCTCAGGAACCTGGGCGTCTGGCACGGGCTGCTGGGGTGCCGCGAAACCCTCTCCCCCATCCACGTCGGGCAGGCTTCCCATCCGGAGCTGCGTCTGCCCCACCCTTCGGGGCTCCGGCTCGCCGCCGCTATCGACGTCCGGCGGTCGCAAGACCTGCCCGCACCGTGGGCAGAAACGCGCATCGATCTTCGCTGTCGCCCCGCAAGCCGGACAAATAACGCCGGAAAGTGGCGATGAGGCGCCAACATCGGGGACCTCGGGTGGTAGAAGCGCTTGCCCAGAGGCTTCCGCTTCCGTTCCCGACGGCGCTGCCAGCGGATGCCCGCACTTGCGACAGAAGCGCACTTCATCCCGATTCTCGGTACCGCAATTCGGACAGTTCATAGCTGTGCTCCTTGTTTGCCGCGCCGACCGTCGCCTCTTGACCTGTGCCCAGCAGCAGTTGCGGCCTGAGTGCAGGCTGATATGATGACCCTATGCGGCTAGTTGTCCAGTCGATATCTGATGAGGCGTCTGAACATGCGAAAACCGTCTTTGATCCATTGCGCGTCGTTCTTTCTGCTACTCATCGTGTCGACCGGGCGCTGCGCTTTCATTGACGCCCCGCCGACACCAGACGCTTTCACAACCCCGACCGCCTCAGGAACACCGATACAGCATACGCCCACAGTGACGCCGGTTGCTGAGATGGCACCGGACTCCCCCACGGCCACGCTCCCGACGATGCCCACTCCCGGCAAACTGGGCATCCACATGCTTATCGACGACGGGCGAAACGCCTGGCCAACCACACTCTGGCCCGAACACCTAACGTACGCTCGTCGTCTCGTCGGCGATTGGGGCTACGTGACCGAACTCATCCGCTTCGACGACCTCAACACCGAGCGCTGGCAGTACTTCATGGATCTGTGTGCCGGACGCCATCTCACGCCCATCATCCGCCTGGCCACTACCTACAACACGGCCTACGGGTGGTGGGAATCTCCAGAACCCGATCTAGATGGCAGTTACCTGACCATCGCCAACCTCTACGCCGACTTCCTGAGCTCCCTTCATTGGCCGTCATCCGATCACTACGTGATCGTCGGGAACGAGCCGAACCACGGTAACGAATGGGGAGGCCGTCCCGACCCGGCCGCATATGCCGGGTTCCTGATCGCCGTGGCGGACGCCGTGCACAGTGCCGACCCGCAGGCCCGAATCCTGAACGCCGGGCTCGACCCCTACACACCCCACACGGGAAGCGTCCCGTTCATAGACGGGCTCTTCTACATGGACGAGGAAACCTTTCTCGACGAGATGCACCGTACTCACCCAGACGTGTTCACCAGGCTGGATTTGTGGGCCAGCCACGCCTATCCTACCGGCCCCCTGACCGAGGGCCCATGGCAGCAGACATACCAGGTTGACATGATCAACGACGCCTCCAACCCCTATGCGGTAAGCCCACCAGCGGGCGTCGTCAACCGCGGTATCAACGGCTACGTCTGGGAGCTCTTCAAGCTCTCGACCTACGGTGTCGACGCGCTGCCTGTGATGATCACCGAGACCGGCTGGCGCCACGCCGAAACGACCGATCCCACCGCCACCGACAATGGCCGATCGCTGCCCGACGCAGCCACAGTCGCGCAATACTTCGACCTGGCTCTGCACGGCAACGACGGTCGCTATCCCGACGCTCCTGAGACCGGCTGGACCCCTTGGCTGGAGGATCCTCGGGTCGTCGCGGTGACGCCTTTCGCGCTTAACGGCTATCCCCCCGAATGGGGGCACACAAACTGGCTGGCCCTCAACAACGACGGTACTGTAACCGGTGTCTACGCCTCCTTCGAGCTGCTTGCTACTGGTGAACCTCAACCGTGACCCCGGTCAGGTTCAACGCGGGATCAAGTGAGCCAATCGTCTCGGCCGACCGGTCCACGACCTCAATCCCCTCCAACGTGCCGTCATAGCACTGGTCGGGAAGATCCAAGCTGAGCAGGTCAATGTGTCCCATAACACCTGCCCCTGCGATCTCCCCTCGCCAGACCTCGCGCGACCGTGTTGCAGTTGAGACAACGTTAGGCTCACCGTGCCACTCACGGATTTCCTGCCCTAGCCGCAGTTGCGTAAGGATGATGCTGCTGCCACTGCAGTAGGCGACCACGTCTCCCACATTCTGGCCCGCGTACGCGTTGAAACCGTTTCCCGTGGTCAGCAAGAGGTGCACCCGGCGCGCGCTGGATAGGCTCATGTTCAGTCGCGCGCGGGTGGGATAGCCACTATGGGAGGCTGCCTCCGCCTGGCTCTGGAAAACACGCTCCGAGACTGAGAATGGCACGCCTCCAAGGGTGACGTTCCCACTTGGGGGTGCGACAAACCCTTGGGTCGCATTGGCCACCGAACCCAGGGGCACCGGCTGGTAGCTCGTGGCCGCCGTCGGCGTCGCTGTGGGCGACGCGGCGCTGGTCGGACTGACGGCCAGCGTCGGCGTCGACGTTGCGGTCGATGGCAGAGGCTCGTACCCCACCGCGGTGGCCGTAGGGGTCGCAGTCGGCTGCCGGGTTTCCACCGCCGCAACCGTCGCGGTAGCCGTCGAGGTTTCGCTGGCTGGCTGCGTCGGCGACCGCGTTGGCGTGCGCGTCGGTGGACCGGCGTCAACGAGTGGCTCCACGGTCGCCGACGCCGTCGGAGCCGGCGTCGTTTCGCGGACGCGCTGCGCTGAGCCCGCAATGCGCGAGACACCCCACGCCGCGCCGCCACACGCCAACAGGGCCAGAGCGGCAGCCGCGCCCCAGACCCACCTCGGCATCTTCCGCCGAACCGCGCTCTTGGGCGGAGAAGCTACGGGTGGCCCCACTGCAGCCTGCGTAGGGCGGAGCGCCGCCCGCATCGCGTTAGCATCGGCGAACCGCTGATCGATTCGCAGCGCCATCGCTTGCAGGATGGTAACTTCGGTGGTGGGCCCAACCGCGCCAACGACCTGACTTGGGGGATGAAACTGGTCCGGCGTGGCCATTCGATCGCTCGCGCTGAGCGGGACCTGTCCCGTGATCGCATGGTAGAGCGTGGCACCCAGGCTATACAGATCGGATCTTGGGTCAGTGTGCTGTCCGCGCGTGCCATACTGCTCCGGCGGTGCGTACTCAGGAGTTCCCATCCCCCTCATCACCGTTCTTGTGCGCGGGTCGTTAGGATTCCACAGCTTCACCAGGCCAAAATCCACGAAGACGGCCTGACCATTACGGCGGATGATGATGTTCTGTGGTTTGATATCGCGATGCAGCACGCCTTCTTCATGGCAGTACGCCAACGCATCCAGCAACTCGTCAGCCCAGGCCAACACCTGCGCCTCGGGCACAGGACCCTGACGTTTGATCCACTCTGCCAGGCTCTCACCCTCGACAAATCGCATCACGAGATAGGCGTTCCCACCTTCCTCGAAGAAATCGATGACGCTGACGAGATGCGGATGGCTCAGACGCGCCAGGATCGTGGCCTCTTGCTGAAACTGATGCCGCAGCTCTTCCAGCAGCTCCGGGTCCAGGCCCGGTTGCGGCAGCATCTCCTTGAGTGCAACGGCGATATTCAGGCGCGTGTCCCACGCCCGATAGACGGATCCCATGCCCCCCTGCCCCAGGAGCGCAGCAATGCGATACCGCCCGATGAGTATCTGTCCAGGATTGAGTGACATCATGTACCTCGTTCGATTCCCACGTTATTGGTCCAACCTGCTCTTGTGGTGCACACCCTACCACGGAGGTGCTACGCCGGTCACATGGTCAAGACCGGACAGCGCGTTCAGGGCCGGTCCTGGCTCATTGCCGCCGGCCATCAACAGGGATTGGGGTACCGCGATCCGCACACGGTTGCCCTCGGTTCCCACAACCCTGATTCCCATTGACTGCAACTGATCCACAGTTCCGCCTGTGTCGGTCGTATCAAGCATCAAATCGACGCGCAGCTCCCCCTCTGCTGTCAGCACGCCTCGCTCACGAGCGAGCGCCAGCGCGCCTTCGCGACCCCGCTCCTGGTAGGCGGCGGCGAGTTCTTTGTAGAGGCTGTCGATTTCGGGGTTGTTGAGAATGGTTGCCAACTCCGGGTGGCGCGTCGCTAACTCAGCCGGGGAGGGGTTCGTGGGTCGTGGGCGCGGCGTGGGCGTCGCTGTAGATGTCGGCTGGGATGTAGAGGTCGCCCTACGCGTCGGCGTCGGAGTCAACGTCGCTGTAGGGGTAAGGGTGCTCACAGCCGTGGACGCTGCCTCAGGTGCGCTCGTCGTCGGCACCGATGGCACCACAGTCTCTTGCTCACACCCTGTGCACAACACAAGCACAAGGCACCCCATAACCAGCAGCCCGTTACGTAGGCCCAACCCACTGATGACTCTCCGCCGCACGGTTGGTGACATCGTTGGCTCCTCTAGTCGCCTTTGACCTTGGATTGCACATACGTCGTAACAATGCCCCACACGAGAGCCTGTGCGCCCAACGCCGCCCATGTCGTAGCCAGGTGCTCCGACGTGTGTTCGTACGGCAGCTCGAGCTCATCCCGTGCCGCTGAAGTGCACTCGATGCCTCGTTGGGTCACGGTTCCCCCATCCGGTGTAGGCACGTCGCGCTGCTCCCACACTTTGCACACCATGCTCTCGTTGTTCATCCTGTGCATATCGACCGAAGCACCCATTGCGTCCATGGTCCAGTAGGATGGCACGAGCTTGGATGCGAAGTTGCCCTCCAACGGAAACAACGTGCCCGAAAGGATGATCTGGGTGAAGAGCTGCACCAAGATGATGTACAGAACGACATCAGGACTGGGGACAACCGCCGAGATGAACAACCCGAACATAATGCTCGCGAACACCGCGATCAGCAGCGTTACGAAGAGCTCCACGCCTCCCAGCGGAAAGAACTCCATGGTCGGGTCGAAATCCATATCGAGCTTCAACCCCAGGATGATCAGCACGCTGGCCACCTGGATCACAGCAAAGGCGCCCAGGACCAGTGCCTTCGACAGCACGTACGCCCCCACCTTGAGGTTGACCGACTTCTCACGCCTGAAGATGGCTCGCTCTTTCACGATCTCGTAGGCAGCGCCAAACGTACCGGCTTGGGTCAGCGCCAGCCCCAACATCGTCACCAGATTAGAGGCGTCCTGAAGAGGGATGTACTCCGCCTTCATATCGACATGCTCACCCCTCAGGTCATCCTCACTGCCAACGCCGGCTGCCTGCAACAGCTCAGCTCGGAGCGTTGCTTCGGTGGTACCCGGGCGTCCGACAAGTGCCGTTGGCTCACTGACAAGCATGAACAGAAACCCAATCAAAGGCATCATCAACAGCAGGATGAACAGGGTGCGAATGTCGTGGCGGATCAGGTCAAACTGGCGTCGAGCCAGGATGAAGAGCTGCCGTAGTGCGGAATCGCGTGTGGGCTTCGGTCGCGCCGCAGGAGCTGCCCGAGCTGCAGCTTGGGCGTCTCCTCCGATGTGCGCATGACGATCGGTGACATACTGGCGGTACATAGGCGAGTTGCGATAGTGCTGTGCCCAGAGCAACCCGGCAGGCAAAGCCGCTGCGCCCGAGGCTCCATCGGTGCCGCCCCGAGCCTGGATGGCACGATGATACGGGACCAGCTCTCCCGGAAGGCCAGTCCCTCTCTCGCCGATCGGCTCCGATAGCTTCAGGTAGATGTCGGCGAAGTCGCGAGTCTGGAAGAAGGTCATCGCGTCGCGCGGGGGGCCATAGTAGGCAAGGTTACCCCGCACCAGGAAGGCCACGTGATCGCACTGCTCGATGTTGGCGGTCGCATGCGTCACGAGCACCACAGTACGCCCCTGATCCGCCAAACGGTTCAGGTCATACATCATCTTCTTCTCAAGACCGGGGTCGAGTCCCGAAGTAGGCTCATCCAGAAAGAGAAGGTCCGGTTCCGCGAGGAGTTCGACCGCGATGCTGACGCGTTTCCTCTGACCGCCACTCAACACTCGCACGGGCTTCTCGGCGTGCGGTTTCATATCGACCATGCCCAGCACATCTTGAATGCGGGCCTCGATCTCCGCTGGTGTGGCATCCGGCAGTCGAAGCTTAGCAGAGTACCACAGAGCGGTGCGCACCGGCAACGTCCTGTGGATGATATCGTCCTGCGGGACGTAGCCCATCAGGGTACGGTAAGCGCCCAGATTGGGGTACAATGGCTCGCCATCGATCAACATCTGACCATGCGTTGCAGGATGAAAGCCGTTCATCGCCTTCATCAACGTGCTCTTCCCTGCCCCGCTACCCCCGACCAGCGCAACGAACTCGCTCCCCTGTACCGAGATCGACACGTCCTTCAGGATCATCCGCCCGCCCGAAACCTGCACACCCAGATCGATTCCGTCGAGCCGGTGTCCCTGACTGACCGACGTCGACAGCTTCTCAGCCTGTCCATCGTAGACCATCTTGTAGGGCCCGAGTTGGATCACGTCGCCCATGTGCAGCGGCGTCCAGTCCAGCACGCGTTGCCCATTGACGAAGGTGCCGTTGACGCTCCCCAGATCCCTGATCGCATGGCCGTCGCCTGCCTGCCGGGTGATCTCCGCGTGGCGCCGTGATATCGTGGGGTGGTCCAGAGCAATCTGGCTCGCAGGGTCACGACCAATGACGATAGTGGGTAGCTGCGCTAGCCGGTGCATCCCCAACGGATACGTGTGCAGCGTCGGGGTGGCACTGTCCTGGAGCACCATACTGATCGAGTTCCCATGTAGATCGCCCACCCGCAGGATATCGCCGGATCGCCAGACCACCGGGGTCCCCGGCGCGATCAGCCGGCCCTTGAGCATGGTGCCATTGGTGCTGCGTAGATCGGTGACGCGGACGTCCTTCGGGGATACATCCAGGCGCAGATGATGATTGGAGACGGTGGGGAAGTCCAGCACGATATCGTTGTCAGGGGCACGCCCGGCACTGATCGTGGTACCCGAGAGTGCGTGCTCTGCTGTCCTTCCACCAGGCCAGCGAACCACAACCTTTCTGTCACCCGCGTTACCCTCTTGCCGCGGCTGCCCGCCGGCGGCATCCACTGCGTGGCCACACGCAGGGCAGAACCGGGCCTCAGGTCGTAGGGGAACGCCGCACTGCGGGCACGCGGGAGTGGCGCCCAGCAACGCCTGAGCTGGAAGCAACGCGCCACACTTCGTGCAGAACCGTGCGCCAGGCCGATTCTCGGTCCCGCACTGCTGACAAAGGACCATGCGCACCCCCCTCCCTTCCAGCGAACGGGTGCCCCCCACTACCTCAAACACACCCGGGCGACTCCGCCAGCCGCCATGTCCTCATTGTATCACGACTGCCGCAAAGTCTCACCTTTCAGGCCGATTTGCGTCGAGCCTGGCAAACGCACCCGCTTCACTCGCTCCGACCCAGATGAACACGCAGAGTATCTTCGTCGGAGACCACCCCCAGAACGCCCAAACCTTGGGAGCCTACTTTGTCCACCAGGAGCTGCTTGATATCAGCATTGATGCCATCCAGAGCACCGGCAGGCACAACACGATTCAGCCGCAACCTCCCCAGCCAGGCGTCCAGCAGTACGACCTCAATACTCGCCCGGTCCGCCGTCACCCGGAAACCCACCGTTCCTTCGACGATCGGCTCCAGTGGGCCAGCCTGCAACCGCACCATGAAATCCGCACGGGATCCCGGGTGCAGATCCATATGCCCCTCGATCAGAGATACAGGCCCGGCCATCTCGTTAGCGCTCGCAACCATGATCCGGTTGATGTAGTTCTCTGTGATCGTCGCCTCAATATCGAACCCTGGTGAGGCTTGCACCTCGCCCATGGGCTCTGGCTCGCCCGTAAGAAGCAGCCACACCGCAGCCCCCATCCCCCCTCCCACGAAGAGCCCCGCAAGCGCGCCCACGGCCAGCACCAGCAGAATCCGCAGTGGTCTCGATCCCATATCACTCCCACCTTGCCGTCAGGATGACGTACTCGTCATCGGTCGTGATCGTCAGCAGGCGTGCGCCCTCGCCCAGCTCCTCCTCCAATCCCTGCTGAATCGCGTCCGTGATGGCATCGCCGAGCGCGAACTGCTCCACCCCCACGAGCTCCAGCAGGTTCTGGCCTCCCGTTTCGATGTTGTCCACCTCAACCCGGATGCGCCCATGTTCGACCGAGATCGTGGCGTTCACCAGCACCTGCAGCCGGACGATCAGCAACCGGAAATCGATCGTCGTGACCAGCGTGTTACCAGGCTGAACATCCAGGGCTGCCTCACCGTCAACAGACGGCGGAAGAGCTCCACCGAGCATCGTGCTGATGTATGCCTCCGCCACTCGAATCGTGATGTCTTCGGCGGTTGGATCGACCTCGGGTTGGGAGGGGATGACCCCGCTGAACGCCGGGGCGGCAGCCAACCCAACGACAACACAGCAGAAGAAACCGGCCGTCAGCAGGGCAGTAGCCACTCCCAGAAGCCACAGCGGCCTCTTGCGGCTGCGAGTCCCTGCACTCTCATAGCCAGTCGAAGGCTGGGCGATCTCTGGGACCGCATCGAACCCGACCCCGGGCCTGCCATTCCGGTACTCGGGAATCTGGCGCTCGGGCTGTGAACTCCGCACCGGTGCAGGTCCCTGGACAGGTGGCGCAGCCGCGGCTTGGGGTGCCTCGGATAGCGTGCTTCCGCACCGGGTGCAGAACCGTGCCCCCGGCTTGATCGGACTCCCACACACCGGGCAGGCTTCTGCAGCCGGCTGCTGTGCGGGGGGGGCCTCCAGCGGACTGCCGCAGCGGCCACAGAATCGGGCGCCGGATCGGTTCTCCTGACCGCAGGTAGGACATCGCATGCGTGGCTCCTTTCGACATCACACGACCGCACGGCCGCGTGCCAACACGCGCCGCGAGACAAACACGCACACCTCGAGCAAGACGGCACCTACCACTGCCCCGAGTATGAGCTTGCCCATATCGGTCATCGTGTCGGCCCTGGCTTTCAGCACCGCGCCGCCGACCACCGAGACCAGCATGTGAGCAAGGCCAGTCAGCCCCTGTCGATGGCCTGTGGCGGCATAGACCATCGGCGCTGCGACCGCCCATGAGGGGAGGTGGTCCCACAGCCAGGGGATCTTGGCAACCACCGGCCCAAGCAGCCAGGCAATGAGCACTGTACCGCCGACAAGCGCCGCGAGCAGAACCACCTGCTGCACCGGCGTCATCCGGCTCACCAGCTTGCGTGTCGACACCACCAACCGCTGTGTTGGCCTGCTCTCCCCGACAGGACGGGCGCCAGACGTTGGACCGGTCTCAGGTTTCAGCAGCGCCTCGTGGATGACGTCGCCAGCAAACCATCCTGCTGCGCCCACGATCACGGCACCGATAGTGAGCCCCACCATCCGCGAGGACGGCGTCACATCCAGAAACGTGATGATCTGCAGCGACAGGGTTGCTACAACCGCCAGCACGATGGCCACGCCCAGTTCTGAGACCCACTGCGGCAGCCCGGTCGCCGGAGCATCGCGGACCGGCGCTGGGGACATATAGGGTGTCGTCCTCGACGGTTGCGCTATCGAGCCGCTCCCAACAGGGCGCGCAGCGACGTCCGCTGCCAGCGCTAGACGCATCGCCTCGACACTGGGAAACCGCCGCTCCGGCTGAAGCGCCATCGACGCTATGAGAACGTTCTCCACCTTCGGGCTGAGAACAATCCCCAGATCTCGGGGAGATGCAAGCACTTCCCCGCCAATGAGACGATCCATAGCGCTGGGCGGCTCACGCCCGGTAAGCGCGTGATAGAGCGTAGCTCCCAGGCTGTAGAGATCGCTTCGGGGCTCCGTGTGTGCGCCTCGCTGGAGCCCGAACTGCTCGGGTGAGGCGTATTCGCGGGTCCCCATACCGCGGATGATCCGCTGCGTCTGCGGTCTGCTGGGATCCCACAACTTGACCAGGCCGAAGTCAACCAGGACCGCACGCCCATCACTACGGATGATGATGTTCTGGGGCTTGATGTCTCGATGCAGAACGCTGCGCTGGTGACAGGCGGCTATCGCGTCCAGCAACTGCAGGCCCCAAGCGACCACCTGATGCTCTGGCAGCGGACCCCGACGCTCGATTGTGGCAGCCAGGCTCTCGCCATCGACGAAATCCATCACAAGGTAGTCATTGCCGGACCACACGAAGAAATCGGTCACGCGCGGAAGGTTGGGATGGTGTAGGCCCGCGAGGATCTGGGCTTCCTGACGAAACTGCCGCCGGAATTGCTCCAGCTGGTCCACCGCGAGCGAGGGATCGGGAAGCATTTCCTTGAGTGCCACGGGGATGTTCAAGGTTAGGTCCCAGGCACGGTAGACGGCCCCCATCCCCCCATGCCCCAGGGCACGCGCCACCCGATAGCGGTTGTTGACGATCTGCCCGGTACTCAAGCTCATAGTAGCCTCCGGCTATACGCTATCCTCAGATACTCGCATGCTATGACAACCGCGACTGGCAACGATGGCAGAAGCGGGCCCCAGGCCGGTTCCTCGTGCCACAGTTGGGACATTTCGTCGAGAGCGGTAGTTGCCTGCCGCAATGCGGGCAGTAACGCGCGCCTACCCTTGCCAGTCGGCCGCATCCTGGACACAGTGCCCCCGTCGCCATTACGTCAAGCCCATCGCCATCGAGCTCGTGTGCAGCCGGCCCCGGTCCTGAGGGGCCGCGCCCAACATCCTCACTCGACCCAACTACCGCCGACAGGGCAGCCAGCAGATCACCACCATCACGGTAGCGATCTTGCGCCTTCAGCGACATCGCCTTCTGCACGACAGCCTCGAGCGCCGAGCTGACACCGGCATTCAGACGTCGCAAAGGCGTCAGCGGCGCTCCCGCCACAAGCCGCTGGAAACTGTCCGGAGGCGGTTTCACAGCCAACAAGGCATATAGTGTCGCCCCCAAGGCATAGACATCAGAACGCGCGTCGGTTCCCGTTACGCCGGCGTACTGCTCGGGCGGCGAATACCCCTCGGAGGTCGCTTTGGCCATCACCTCTGTCTTGGCGCGCGGGTCGATTTTCGCGATCCCGAAATCGACCAAAATCGCCCGTCCCGCGCTGTTCAACCGGATGTTGTTCGGCTTGATGTCACGATGGATGATCGGCGGGCTCTGACGGTGTAGATAGGCTACCGCGTCGCAGACCTGAACCATCCAGTCGCACACATCCGCAATGGGGAGCAGCTTCCCGGTCTTCTCTGCCTCGATCGCCAGCTCTAGGAGATCGAGCCCATCGACATAGTCCATCACCAGGTAGTGGCTTCGTCCTTCCTGAAAGAAATCCGACACCCGGACCAGACCTGGGTGGCTCAGACATGCAAGAACCGCGGCCTCCTGCTCAAACAGCCGTTGAGCCGCTGGCGACGGATCACTCAGCTCCTTGATGGCGACGTTGCGTCCCCAGAGGCGGGTGTCCACCGCAAGGTAGACCGAACCGAAGCCGCCAGAGCCCAGCTTGCGCAAGGTGCGGTAGCGGCCCTGAAGCATGTGGCCCAATGGCAGCGTCGGCAATGACTGGTCCATAGCCGTGAGTCCCATTGCCCCTTCTGTCGTCTACTCCTCGGTCAATACTGGGATCAGAAGTACGTCGCCCTCGCGAATCTGGTCTACGTCCTCAATGTCGTTGAGGTAGAGCAGATCCTCCAGACGCAAACCGTACGCGTCCGCGATCCCACTGAGCGTGTCGCCGGCTTGAACGGTATAGCTGATCTGGCCCCACTCACCTTCCACAGGCGCCGGCGTTGGACCACTGTGACCTCGGTCCGGCACAGTCCAGTTCAGAAACGCGATGATTCCGTCCAGGTTTTGCTGGCGCTCCGCGTCATCGACCTCAGAATGCGACGTCAACTCGATCTCGGCGCCCGCTATGCCCTGAGTGGAAAGATAGTCGATCGCATCTCCCGTGGTGATCTGCCCTGGAACACCCTCGGGACGATGCGGATATCCTGTCGCATCCGAGAGCATCTCAGCAAGCGCAACGGTTGCCGAGCTCTCGGCATCGGCGCCCGAAAACACGACGCCCATCGCGCTGTGGTAGAAGATAACCGCTTCCACACCATACCCCAGAATGAAGTCACGCGTTGCTGCCGTCTCAGGCTCCGAGAACGGAGCTGTGCCCGCCTTAACCTCGCGGGTGCCGTGCGTCGCCGTCGGCTGCCACTGGTAGTCCCAGTTGCGATTGAGGTCGACGCCGTTCCCATTCATACGGGCGACCACGGCGTCTGTCCCGGCCGCATAGCCATCGGGGTTCATGTTCGGGATAATGTAGAGCGTCACACTCTCTGGTATAAGCCCAGGATCGCTTTTCAGATACGACAATACATAGTTGACCAGGGTCACTGTATTCCACTCATATCCGCCGTGGATCCCGCCGATGATGGCTCGCACCGAAGGCCCATAGCCAAGCCGGTACGCCTCCAGCGGGCGCCCATCAAACGATTGCCCGTAGATGATCGGGCCCTCGAAGAACGCTGGACGCGGCGTGGAGGTTGGTGACGGTACCGTCGCGGTTGCCTCAACGGCCATCTCTGGCTGTGGCGACGGCAACACCGTTGGCGGTATGCCGGTCGCCTGAGGCGTGGGCGTCTCCGTTGGCCCCGGGCTATCGCCCAGGGGCGTTGTCGCCGGATCACTCACGGCCGTCACCTGTGGCGTCCCGGGGCGACCGATGCCACCTCCGAGCGAGCACGCTCCCAAGACGATGACGCAGAGAGTGACAGCGACGAGAAGAACCAGACAGCGCCTGCTGGATGACGAGCCCGCACGCAGCAGTGACGCTGAACGACGCTGGGTCGTCTGCACACTCACACGCGGCACAGCAGCTATCTCCGTGTCCGGCCGGCCTACAGTGTCAGGGGTTGGGTGCATGGGGCTACCTACCTATGTCGGTGAGTGCCTGAACGGTAATCTGAAGCAATGTCCGGTTCCCGGCAACGATGTCGGATGGCTTCTGAGAGGCCGGGATGACAACGTCGATCGCCACCATGCCCTGCTCGCTGCACCACGTGACGGCCTCACCGCTTGTGACATACTCCGCCCACGCGTTCTCTACATCGTAACCGGTCGCTGCCGCGTAGACACGTGCGGCCTCAAGGGAACCTGTGCCGCCCGGGTACACCTCTCCTGTGTTCCGATTGACCGAGGAATGCACGATAACCACTGTGAGATTCGGCGACGTTGTACGCAAGCTCAGTAGATAGTCTCGAAGTGCGCGCGTCTCCGGCTCGGAGAAAGGCTGGGCGCCACCGGCGCCGGCTTTGCCGTTGGGATACCCGGGAACCGCCGCATTGCTCTTCCAGTCGGCTGAGGCCCAGTTCCGGTTCAAGTCGACCGTGTGCGCGTTGTATCGGGAACTGGCCGCGAGCCCGTCGGGATTCAGGGCCGGCACAAAATGATACGCCACGCCCATCGGAACTCCAATCAGATTGGCGCGATAGTGGCTGATCAGCTCCTGCACCAACACGCGCGTCGCGCCCTGGTCACCTTGGATGCTTCCCACCACCACGACGGCCCTCCCTCCGTCATACCCCACGATGGTCGCAGCCAACGTTCGCCCTTGCACGGATTGCCCGATACTGCTCTCCGTAATCGCAGCGACGGGCGCCGTTGGCTCAACCCGCTCAGTTGGGATCGGAGAGCTAGTGATCGTTTGCGTTGCAGGGGGTTGTGTTGCGGTTTCCGCTGCCTGGAGCGGCACCGTCGCCGTGGGGGCAGACTTGCTCGTCGTCGCGGGCGGGGCTGTTGTAACCGTGGCGGTCTCACGCCCCGACTGCCCCAAGTTGGCGACCAGATACACCCCGGCGACGACACACAGCCCCAGCCCCGCCAGGCCGGCGACAACGCCGACAGGTATCCAGGGGCTCCGCTTCGCCTTCGCTTGTGGCCGCGGTTGAGGTATGGCGGTCGTGCCAGTTACCTGGCGTGGGGCGCGCTGCGTTGGCTGACCCGGCAGCGGGTACGTCGGAGGGAACAACTCCTGCCGCATCTCTTCGACCGTTGCATAGCGCAGATCGGGCCGCATCTGCGTCGCACGCGTGATCACACTTGCGATGTGCGCCGGCACCGAAGGCATCAGCGATCGCGGGTCGGGAATGGGGAACGGGCTCATCGCCGTGGCAGGGTCGTATCCCGTCACCATCTGGTTGAGCACGACGCCCAGGCTATAGATATCGGTCTGCGGTCCGCTCTGCCCCATACCGCCATACTGCTCAGGCGCGGCGTAGCCCGGTGTGCCAAGCGTTGCGGTGTCTTCAGTCTTGCCGGGCTTGAAGAACCGTGCGATGCCAAAGTCAATCAGCTTCACCTGGCCCTCAGGTGTCAGCATCACGTTGGACGGCTTCAGGTCTCGGAATATCACCTGGGAGGGCTGTTTGTGCAGGTAATCCAGAACGTCAAGGAGTTGGCGCGTGATACGCAGCGCCTCCTGGATCGCGAATCGTCCCCCTGGTGATCGACTCAGCAGTGCCGTCAGCGTCTCACCCTCGACGTAATCCATCACCAGGTACCAATTCCCGTCCTCGGCAAAGAAATCGGTAACTGCGGTCAGCCCCGGGTGATGAAGCTGCGCGAGGAGTTGTGCCTCCTGGCGGAACGCTTCGATGGACCAGTTGCGATCCTGCGGCGCGAGTTCGGCGGGCGACATCTCTTTGATCGCGCAACGCCGTCCCTGGAGTCGCCGGTCATCAGCGAGATAGACCGTGCCCATACCGCCCCCGCCAATGTTGCGCGTGATCTGGTAGCGATTCTGCAACAGCGTTTCGGAATGAAGCATCGAGACTCCTTCAAATGCTTGGCGAAGCAGGCACCGGCCAGCCAGGGCAACCCTTATTCCATTTCCACCACGATCACCGAGATGTTGTCGTCACCCCCGGCCAAATTGGCGGCCTCGATCAGAGAGTCACAAGCCTGCTGCGGCGTCCTGGCTCCTTCGACCACACGCCGTATGTCGGCATCCTCCACCATCTCCCAAAGTCCATCGGAGCACAAAATCAACCGGTCACCACGTTGTAGGGGCATCGTGAATGTGTCCACGCTCACCTCTTCCGCGTGCCCCAGACTGCGGTAGATCTGGTTGCGCTGCGGGTGGCTGCGCACTTCCGCCGGCGTGATCACGTTGGCGTCGACCAGCCGCGCGACCAGAGAGTGATCTTGCGTCACCTGACGGAGGGCGCCGCTGCGCAAGAGGTACGTCCTGCTATCGCCCACATTCACGACAGTCACACAACTTCCAATGACCAGCGCTGCGGTCACCGTGGATCCCAGATCGCTGCCGGTCGATGCTGCATGTCCTACCAGGGCTGCGTTCGCCTCTCGAACCGCCTCAACGAGCAACGACTCTGTGACATTGTCGCTGGTGAGCTTGCGCGTGGTCTTTCCGAGATTCGGCAACACGCGCGTCTTGATGATCCAACCGGCAACGACTTCGTTCACCGTGCGACTGGCGACGTCCCCGGCAGCGTGCCCTCCCATGCCATCGGCCACCAGGTAGAAGCCGATGGGCACGGAGTGTCCCTGTTGCTCCTTGTCGTACGTGAACGTGACGATCGCGTCTTCGTTCAGCGTATGTCTTCGTCCGGGATGCGAAGCCTGCCCGTGGATCGACTTGAGCGAGCGCCCCGAAGGCACCGGCTCCGGCATCGTCGACAGGTCGCTCAGGAGCGCCATCGACGTGCCATACGCTCCTTGCGTGGCCCGCTCGATATAGGGCCTTAGCGCCGGGGGAGCAAGGCCCGTGTCGGCAGGAATCTCCTCGGTGATCGTGGTCAGGAAAAGCAACAGGTATCCGAGAAACGCAACGTCCTTGAGCAAGCTCCGTCGTTCAGTGCCAGCCTGCGGGACTCGACAGCTGCTGAGATCAGCAACTCTCACGTCGCTCGCCTCGCCGAAGCTGATGATCTTCTCCAGCGTAGCCCGCCACTCGCTGGCGCTTGTTAGCTCCAGGGGTGTGGCCAGCGTCAGAGCGACGCCCTGTTGGTGGAGGAACGTCAAAACACGTGCAACTTGGGCCACCATCGCCACTGCGTCATCCTGCGCCCGCGGACGCTGCCCGCGCGTCAAGCTCCCCCATCTCCCCGGATGCGCAACCACTGCATAGGTCGCCTGCTGGTACGAAAGGAGGTCGTGGTGGTAGAGAACACCGGGGTGCCGCGATCGGCCAAGCCGCAACACAGAGGCCACGCGGTCGGCTGACAGAGGATCACCGGCGATCGACCTCCTCTCGTGGATCAACACCGTCCTTAAGGGCGCCCTACAGCGAACGCATAGACCATCAGCGGGCACGGCTGAGTGCTGCCGGCCGCACCCGGTCACCGCGCAGATCAGGTCCACCGCGTCGTAGTAGACCGACTCCAAAAGCTCCCAGGCGTTCAGGATCTGGTAGTGCTCGTGAAAGAGACCCCTCGAAAGCGGTTTCAGGGGCTGCGCGGCGATTCCCTTGACATGGTCCATACGCCCTCTTTCTGGGGCGGGCACCCGTGCAGACGTTGCGAAGATCGGCGTGGACTGGGCCGCTGTGCCCGCTACAGGTCGACCCACCCCCGAGGGCGTCTCCACGCTTGGCGCATCGCGCCCAGTCAAGAACCGCGTGCCGGACTCAATAGACCGGGCAGCAGGTCGCGGTGCCGACACCGTGCCGATGCCGAGGAGCTCACGGAGCGCGTCAACCAATCGACCACGACGACGCGGCTCCCGGGCTTGCACCCCCAAGTGTCGATCAGCATTCGGCTGCCCGAAAACCAGCCCGCAACGGGCGCAGCGTGCCGCATCCGCCGTATTCTGCTCTCCGCATCTCGGGCACGTATACATCATTTCGGCCAGGCTCCGCGTTTCGGTATAAACCCGATGCCCAAGCCCGGATCGACTACAGAACGCCCGCACTCACCAGCCAGGCCAACACCAGGCCGAGTGGCGCGCCAACCTCCACGGCCATCGCCACGACCGTCGCTAGCCAGCCGGTTCCCACCTGTAGCGCACTCGGAGCGACGACGAGCGAGATTGGCATCAGTTCCTCCGATCCCGATTCTGGGCGCACCGCGATGTAGCTGCGATATTCCTTCTGCACAGGCACGAGCCGCGCCGTGTGCCACCCTACCCAGCGTTTCAACGGTCCTCCAGCAAGCTCAAGGCGCCCGGTCTGAAGAGCACCAGTCTGTATCTTGACGATCGCCTCTCCCCCGCCGGTGTCGATCTGTGAGGGCTGTACTTCGATCCACGGTGCCGCAGGGACCAGGCTAGTCTTCTCACCTGCGGCCACGGCCAAGCACCGGGTTAGGGCTCTACCTCTTTGCCCGGCAGCAATCCTCCCGAAGGACAGCTCGCCTGTGGCCGGGCCAGTGCTCGCAGCGCAGATATCCTGCAGGCTGGTGCCTTGGCCGCGCTCCACGAGCGCCAGGTGAGGCCACGCTGGCTCACTGCCCGACAGCGCCTTCCAGAACTCAACCATCGAGCTGAAACGCTCTTCCCGATTCGCCTTCACCGCCCGTGCAATCGCGTCGCCCGTTCGCCGGCTCACCGCCGGATTCAGTTGGCGCAGCAGGTCAAAGTGGAAGAGCTTGTCACCGGGATCGTGTCCGCTAAGCAGCTGATGCAGCGTGGCGCCCAGAGCGTAGAGGTCCGCGCGTTCATCGGTCTGCGCTTGACCATACTGCTCGGGCGGCGCGTATCCGTCAGTGCCGAACTGAATGGTGTCCCGTTTCTTTCCTGGCTTGTAGAATCGCGCGATGCCAAAGTCAATGAGCTTGACGCGACTCCTATCCTCGCTGACCATCACATTGCCAGGTTTCAGGTCCCGGTATACCACCGGCGGAGACTGACTGTGCAAGAAGGACAACACGTCGCACAGTTGCTCCGCCCAGACCAGCACCTCCTCCTCGGAGAACGGCCCGATGTGCGCATCCACTTCCTGCTGTAACGTGCGTCCCTGCACGTACTCCATGACCATATAATGACGGTCATTCTCCTGCAGGTAATCCGTCACTTTGACCAGGTTGGGATGATCGAGACTGGCCAGGAGCTCGGCCTCGCGCGTGAACGATTCGAGCACCTTCTCACGCTCGGACACCGCGATCGCGCTTTCGGACATTTCCTTGAGGACCACGACCTTCCCCTCGAGCCGCCTGTCGTGGGCTTTATAGATAGCGCCCATGCCGCCTTGGGCGATCTTCTCGAGGATCAGATAGCGCTGTGCCACAACCTGCATCGGAAGAAGCGCGCCGGTCCCAAAGGCCATCGCTGAGAGCTCGGGGGATAGAACAGGTGCCGACGCCTGCTCGGTGAGCTCCGGACCCGTCGGCGCGCCGCACGCCCGGCAAAACCGCGAGCCAGAACGCAATCGCTCTCCACATCTCAGACAGCGCGCTTCTGACTCAGCACCCTCTGGAACAGGCAGGTCGACGACCACTTGGCCACATAACCGGCAGAACCGGGCGCCTGGTCGCAGCGGCGCTCCGCAGCCTGGGCACGAGCCCTGGGCATCACTCGCGTGCGCTACAGCGTTGCTGTCAAGGTCCGGCTCTCCGGCAGAGGCGGGCGGCGTGGCGTCACCATTGATAGCGGCCCCACAAGCCCTGCAGAAGCGCGCACCGGCGCGCAACACCGCGCCACAGACCAGACACGTAGTCTCCGCCTCGGACACGCGAGCGTCGGCAGGGGTCTCGGGCAGCGCACACCCGCAGACTCTGCAAAAGCGCACGCCGAGGCGATTGTCAGCAAGGCACTTGGGACAGAGCGTCGTCCTGGCAGGCTGTGGCGGCACGATCCCTCCCCGCATGGTGAAAGCCGCCGATGGTTGCTTGGGGCCGCCAGCGTTATAGACGATGGTTCCCCGCTACATCCCGATGATACTCAGGTATAGGTTAGAACACAAGTCCACCTTACCACGGGTGCAGGATCACCTTGCCGCAACGCTGAGAGGCCGACAGCTCCAGAGCTGCCTGAATCTCGCTCATCGCAAACGTATGGGTAATCAATTGGCCCACCACAGGTGACTGTTGTATAACGTGCATGATCTTGGGGTACAGGGACAGGTTGTAGTGCCACGACCCACGGACCGTGAGCCCCTTACGAATCAGGTCTGGGCTTACGCGAATCTCCAATGGCTCGCTGCACTCGCCGACGAACGCAACCTGCCCCCTGCGGCGCGTCGCGTCGATACAGAACCGCTGCGCCGCCACCACGCCTGAGCAGTCCAATGCCATATCGACACCCCTACCAGCCTTATAGTCGCGCAGAGCTTGCGCCGCAGCCGGGTCGGCGGGATCGAGAATGTGGTCCGCTCCGAGCCGTCGCGCCAGTTCGACTCGATACGGATTCCCCTCCGCTACGATCACCTGAGCGCCGCGGAACTTGGCGTTGACCACGCCGCCCAAGCCCACAGGCCCGGCACCGGTGATCAACACAGTGTCGAAGGCCCCAGTACCCATCGCATCCAACGCCCCAAACGATGGCCCCAGCGCACACAGTGCCAGCGAGGCCATGTCGTACGAGACGCCTTCAGGAATCTTGAGGAGCAACCAGTCGGGTTTGAGCAGGTACTGGGCATAGGTCGCGCTCCCCTCGCGCGACCCAGTGAACTGCTCGACATCGATCGTGTGCTCGCAGTAGATGTAATCGCCCGCCACGCAAAGCGCACACTGACCACAGGGATACTGCGGCATCACGACGACACGGTCGCCGACCGTGACCTTACCCGGTTGCGCGACCGCGACCACCTCCCCAGCCGCCTCGTGGCCCAGGTAAGCAGCGCGATGGCCTGCGACGAACATCTTGTACTCGGTACACATCGGGGTTGCGAGTACCTTGACAACCACCCAATCGTCTTTTGGTTCCGGCGTGGGAGCTTCCACAATCTCCGCGCGCCGCTCTCCGGTAATTACCGCTTTCTTCACAGGCTTCCTCCTCCTGGAGTCTGGAACATCCGTGCGACATCGCAGCCCTTGCGACACTGGCCTGCCGCACTCTGAGGTCGATCATAGACCCTTGGCCTGCCCAGTCAAAGCAGATGCCTAGCATGCCCGGGCACGCCAAAATCCGTGATGCTGACCCTTGACACGCGTGTCCAACTCCCATATAATCTGGTATACCATATACAGCACACCTTAACCGGCTCCATGACCGTGTTGGCGAGCGCAGCACCATTCCGTGAAAGCGAGCACTTACTGATGAAGAATGCCGTCAAAGCAAAGCTCAGGCAAGGCCTCCCCTCGATCGGCACCTGGAACATGATCGGTCACCCCGTAGTGGCCGAGATACTGGCTCAAGCGGGATTCGACTGGATCGCGCTGGATCTGGAGCACGGTAGCATAGACTGGCCACAAGCGGTGAGCCAGATGCAGGCAATACAGGGTACGGGCTGCGTGCCCCTCTGCAGGCTGCCGGTCAACGACCCCGTTCACTTCAAGTGGGCACTCGATGCGGGGGCCGCAGGCGTCATCGTCCCTATGGTCAAGTCGGTCGAGGATGCTCGGTGCGCCGTTGCCAGTGCCAAATACCCCCCACTCGGGATCCGCGGGGTTGGCGTCTGCCGCGCCCACGGCTACGGTGCGGGCTTCGAAGCTTACGTGCGCGATGCCAACGACGAGACGTTGGTCGTCCTCCAAATCGAACACATCGACGCCGTCAACCAGATCGAAGATATCTGTCGGGTCGACGGCGTCGACGCCGTCTTCATTGGCCCCTATGACCTCTCCGGCTCTATGGACCTGATGGGGCAAACCCATCATCCTGAAGTCGAGAAAGCCGTGACACGTGTCTTCAGGGCCGCTCGGGACGCGGGGATCGCCGCAGGACTGCACATCGTGGACCCCCGCCCCAACGAAATCACAGAACGCGTCCGCGACGGCTTCCGTTTCATCGCGGTAGGGCTTGACACGCTCATGCTGAGCAAGGCGATGATCGCGCTGGCAACTCAGGGACGGGAGGCAGCAGTGTGATCATCCCGGTCACTCAACTCGAGTACGACAAGGGCCGGCAGGTGTTTGACACTGTCGAAGGCCACACGTTCGTGCCGGTTTCCGACAACGAAACTGCGTTGGCTTCCTTCATCGAAAGCAATGGTTGCTCGGCCGTGGTGGTTGGCGTCGCGCCCTATAGCGGACCGCTCTACAATGCGCTCCCGCAGGGCGGGCTGATCCTTCGTTTCGGCGTGGGCACAGATAACATCGATCTGGCCCGAGCAGCGGCGCGCGGCATACGGGTCGCTAACACGCCAGGCGCCCTGGATCAATCGGTGGCCGAACACACGCTGTTCCTCATCGGCGCGCTGGTGCGGCATGTCGGACAAGGTGATCTGGCGCTGAAACAGGGTACCTGGGCGCCGGTCACCGGTGACGAGCTGGGCGATCTCAAACTTGGCATTGTGGGAATGGGCCGTATCGGCGCACGCGTCGCGAGGATGGCACATGCGACGTTCGGGATGGAGATCCTCGTCTGCGAGACTCTGAGCGAAGAGGCTGTGGCAACGCGTCTGGAGATGGACGCGCAGGCGCTGCGCCAGCAATTGGGGTACACGCGATGGTCCAGTGACCCTGACTTCATACTCGGTCAGGCCGACGTAGTCTCCGCACATCTGCCCGTCGTTGCAGCGACTCGCGGGTTTTTCTGCGCCGCCCGATTCGCAGCCCTCAAACGCGGTTCCCTATTCGTCAACACAGCACGTGGCGCGCTGGTCGTAGAGTCTGACCTGGTGGCTGCGCTCAAATCGGGCCACTTGGGCGGCGCTGCCCTCGACGTATACGAGCGCGAACCTTATACAGCCACAGATGCAGTGCTGGACCTGCGCACTGTGCCGACCGTCATCATGACGCCGCATATCGCCTCAAACACGCGAGCCGCGAACCGCAGGATGGCGTCAATGGTCATCGAGAACCTGCTTAACTGGGAAGCAGGCCTTCAGGACGCGGTGCACATCGTAGGCTGAGTCAGTCGGTACGTCTATCGGGACGCCGATCCTTTCTCGATCGGGTGTTGGGCGAGCCGGTATCAACAGCAATCGAGCGAACATTATACGCTATGATCTATTGACACAAACACGGATCTGTGATAGTCTTGGTATACCAAACACCATATACAATGTGCCTTCCTTACGACCCTAGGAGCAGCCATGTCTGATGTCTCCATTTTGGCCGGCGGCGACGCTCTGAAGATCGAGCGCAATCTACTCAAGGACCAGGTGGCCGACCTGCTGCGTGACCACATCATGCGGGGCAACATCCTCCAGGGCACCAAGGTCGTCGAGCGAGAGATCGCCGACGTGCTGGGCGTCAGTCGGGTCCCAGTGCGTGACGCGCTCATGCAGCTGGAGGCTGAGGGCCTGGTCATCAGCAAGCCCAGTGGTCGCTACGTCATCGAGCTCACCGAGCGTGATGTGCGCGAGCTCTACGAGATCCGCGTGGTTCTGGAAAGACTGGCCGTGAACCTCGTGATTCAGAAGGCCACGCCCAGACAGCGAGAAATGCTGACCGAGAAGCTCGAGGACATGCGGAGGGCCGTTGCCCAGAAAGACACGCGCGCCTACGTGAACGATGACGTCGGAATCCACCGCCTCATCTGGGACATCGCGGACAACCATCATCTTAGGCGCATCTTTGACACGATGATCGGCCCCATCTTTATCTTCGCGTCTAACCACGCCCGCGTCTACGACTGGGGTGTGACACTGTCACTTCATGAGAACCTAATCGAAGCCATGTTGGAGGGCGATGTTGACAAGGCCTATGGCTGTGTTGAGGCACATATGAACGACGCCCTGCAGAGATCGCTCAACCTATTGGCTCAGGGACGAAAGGCTTAGCAGGAGACCAAAACCATCGTGCAACCCAACATCCTCCTCATCCTCGTGGACCAGATGCGCCCTGATGCGCTCAACCAGGCCGCAGCGCCGCACCTTTCCACGCTTGCGAGACGCGGTGTGAAGTTCGAGAACGCCTACTGTGCCTCTCCACTCTGCCAACCCTCCCGCGCCTGCATTGTAGATGGCACCTTTCCAACGACGCACGGTGTAGCGGGCAATATGAATCCGCCTCTCGCCGCGTCCGAGCGCGGCGACACGTTTCCCAGCCACCTCAAAAAGGCTGGGTATCACACCGCCTACATCGGCAAGCACCACTTCATCGATGAGTGGCACACCGGACGTGATGTGCTCGAAGACGATTCAGTCGTCCAGAGCTTCGGCTTCGACCACGTCTGGCAAGTGGTGGATGATCATCTCCATAGCCAGGATCGCTATACCCGCTTCCTTGCCGAACGAGGCAAGCTGGTGCTCTTTCGCGAGATGATGCGCACCGGTGAGTACGATCCAAACGCGTTGAGCGCAGAGGAATTCGACGATGGCTACATCGGAGAACAAGCCGCCGCTTATGTGAATGCATACCAGAGCGACCAGCCACTTTACCTGCAGGTCGGCTTTCTGGGCCCCCATCCACCCTACTGGGCCGTCGAACCTTACGCCTCCATGTATGCAGAAGACGAGATGCCACCTCCCAAAGCTGTGGATGATTCGGTGATCATCCAGAGAGCAAGACGAGCGCGCGCACGTTACTTCGGGCGCATTTCACTGATCGATGCCTACGTCGGCAAACTTGTGGACGTTCTGAATGCGCGGGGACTTCTTGACAACACCCTGATCGTTTTCACAGCGGACCACGGCGATCTCATCGGCGACTATGGTATCTTCGACAAGCGCTATTTCTACGAGCAGTCGGTCAAGGTACCGCTGGTCATGGCCGGACCGGGAATCCAACTGGAGCCGCGGCTCGGCGGAAGGACCTGCCGAGAGCTGGTCAGCGGCGTCGATCTCTACCCTACCTTCCTGCACGCCGCTGGCTGCGAGGCACATCTTGGGAATGAGTCCCGTGAAGGCCTGAGTCTGCTCGACATCGCCAACAACCGCGGGGCACGCCGCACAGCAGTGTACAGCGAACTGGGCACTCTGATGATGGTGCGCGACGCGAACTGGAAGCTGGTCTATGACGCAGAAGAGGATGGACCTCAGTACCTGTTCAACCTGCGCCGTGACCCCGAGGAATTGGATAACCTGGCCGGCGTCGCTGGCTACGAGGCTGTGGAGGCGCGTTATGTCCGTATGCTGCTGTCCCGCTTGATTCGCGCCACTCACCACACACACGAGAAGGAACGCGAGCGGCTGCAGCGTGTCCGTGTCTAGGTCCCTGACGGTCTCAACTAGAGAAGGAGGTATGAGAACGAATAGACAGTACCAAATCAGGATCAGGTTCAGATCCTCACCACGATCGCAGCTTCTGAGTAGACATGCTAGCAGGAGGAAAATCATGAGACGCGTTGTCAGTCTGTTATTGGGCATCGTGACCTTGGTCTCGCTGCTTGCGGCGTGTGCAAGCCCCACGCCCCAGGTCATCGAGAGGACCGTCGAGGTCGAGAAAGAAGTCGAAGTCGAGAGGACCGTTGAGGTTGAGGTCGAGAAGACCGTCGAAGTGCTCATCACACCTACTCCGGCGCCTGTGGCCTTCAACGAGGCTCCGATGCTTGCGGAGAAGGTAGCCAACGGTGATCTTCCACCGGTCGACGAGCGGTTGCCGCTTGAGCCGCGCGTTGTGGATCCGCCAGGCGAGATCGGCACTTACGGCGGCACCCTGAAGATGCTCGACCAACAGACCCGCCTGTCATTGCCGCACAGAGTCACCGACCGCGGCCTCTTCGTGTATAACATTGGAACCTCCGCATACTTCGCCGACGTCGCTTCGGGCTGGGAGTGGAACGACGACTACTCCGCCCTGACAATCTACCTTCGCAAAGGCCTCAAGTGGTCCGACGGCGATGACTTGACCACCGAGGATTTCCAGTGGTACTGGGACAATGTCCTGAACAACGAGGTTCTTCGGCCCAACGGTCCTGGGTGGCCCTGGGTCCTCAACGACGTCCCCGCAACTCTGAACGTTCACGACGACTATTCGCTAACCTACACCTGGCCGACGGCCTTCCCGGCCATCATGGATCAGTGGGGTCGTTCGTCGTTCTCGTCACCCGGTCAGTGGTTCTGGGGTCCCTCACACTGGCACCAGCAGTTCCACGGCGATTTCGTCGACGACGTCGACGCGCTGAATGCGGAGGCGGAGGCGAATGGCTTCGCAGCGACCGAGACCGCGCCGGCCTGGGTCGCGTACTTCAACTCCAAGGGCGGTCAGTACTACAGTGGTATCCAGTGGGGCGACAACCTCGATATGCCCGTGGTGCGTCCATGGCACCCCGTCGAGGTCACTCAGGAGTACATCCTGATGGAACGGAACCCCTACTTCTACATGGTCGACACCGCCGGCAACCAGCTCCCTTACTTCGACTACCTGCGGGTCGATGTCGCCGGAGACGTGGAGCTCTATAACCTCAAGCTGACGGCGGGCGAGGCGGACGTCGCCCTCTGGTTCCCAAGCTTCGCGAACATGGAGCTCTACAAGGCCAACGAACTGTCGGGCAACTACCAGACTCTCCTGGCAAAGAGCGTGGCAGGAGTCGAAGGATCATTGACGTTCAACGTGAGCTACGTCGAGGACATGGTCGTGGGCGACCTGATGCGCAACCTCGACTTCCGCCGGGCCATCTCGCTCGGGATGAACCGCGACAAGTGGAACGATGTCCTGTGCTTCGGGCTGTGCGAACCACACCCGGCCGCGCCGCTGAAGTCAATGCCCTGGTGGAGCGACAGCTTCATCGACGAGTACTATGCCTTTGATCCGGACCGGGCGAACCAGATGCTCGACGATCTGGGGCTTGACCAGCGCGACAGTGAGGGCTACCGCCTGATGGAGGACGGCAGGCGCCTGATCCTAACGCTGACCTCGGCGTACGCCGCCACCAACTCGTGGGCCGAGCTCTTCACACAGGACATGAGGGACATCGGCATCGAGATCATCTACAACCTCCTCGAGCCGGTCGCCCAGGAAGCGGCCCTGACCAGCAACCAGGTCCACCTGAGCGCGGGCGGCGTAGGCCGCATTACGCTCTTCGGACGGGGCACACCGGACAACTGGGCCCTGCACCTCTCCGACAGAAGCCGGCACTTCTGGGGACCCGGCTATCTACAGTGGATGGCCTCTGACGGTGAGGAGGGGGTCGAACCTCCGGAGGAGCTGATGGAACAGATGGCCAAGTGGGAGGTCTTCAGTCAGCTTCCTGCCGACTCGCCCGAGGCAGCAGAGTTCGGCAAGGCCTACTTCCAGTGGTTCATCGACAACATGTACCTGATCGGCGGTCACGGTCTCGGTCAGCAGCCCTTCATCATCCATAACACGATCGGGGGCTTTCCAAAGGACGCTGACCTCTACTTCGGCTCCGACAACAACTTCTACCAGCCGTACAACCCGGAGCTCTGGTACCGGAAGTGATGCTCGCTGGTCCCGGTGGGAGAGAGAGGCTCGCCTCTCTCTCCCATACCCCTGCCACGTGCACCGCGAATCTGTGGCTTAGCGCGCAGAGTTGCCTGCTGCGCACAGGAGTTGTGCAATGATCAACTATCTCATTCGAAGACTGGCACTCACGCTCGTCACAATTGTGGTGCTCAGCTTTGCGATCTTCACCATCGTGCAGATCCCTCCTGGGGACGCGATCGATCGCGAAGTCCGTGCCCGGGAGGCGCAGGGCGATCTTGTCTCGCGTGAGGAGATCATGACGTTGCGCCGCCAGTACGGGCTGGACCGTCCCATGGCTGTGAGATACTGGGAATGGATCAGTGGCTTCTGGCGTGGAGACCTGGGCCGATCGGCAAGCGGACGCCAGGTGAGCTACCTGATTATGGAGAGGCTTCCGCAAACGCTGGCGCTCTCCTTTGCTGGTCTCATTATCACCTATGCGGTGGCCATTCCCATCGGTATTTACAGCGCGACGCACCAGTATTCGATTGGCGACTACCTTGCAACTGGCATCGGCTTCGTTGGGCTTTCGGTGCCGGGATTCCTCATCGGCCTCATCCTGCTCTATCTCTTCTATAAGTGGTTTGGGCTGAGCATCGGAGGCTTCTTTTCGACAGAATTCAAGAGCGCGCCGTGGAGTTGGGAGCGGCTGGTGGATCTGATCAACCACCTCTGGGTGCCCCTCCTCGTCATCACCATCGGCAGCACCGGGGGGCTCATTCGCACGATGCGCGCGCAATTGCTGGACGAGCTGGGCAAGCAGTATGTCATGACGGCGCGCGCCAAAGGTGTGCCAAAGCGCAAGCTTCTTATGAAATACCCCGTACGAATGTCCCTCAATCCCATCGTCGCTGGTATTGCGGGGATGTTTCCCTATCTACTATCGGGTCAGGTCGTCGTCGCCATCGTGCTGAATCTGCCGACCCTGGGACCACTGCTCAATACAGCGCTGGTCACCGAGGATGTCGCGCTATCCAGCAGCGTCCTGATGATCCAATCTATGCTGGGCATACTAGGCACGATTGTATCGGACATTCTTCTCGGCATCCTGGATCCTCGCATCAGATATGAGAGAGGCGCGTGACGACATGGCATTAGCTAACGACCTCGCAGACACAAGTCCGCGCACCGCGGCAGACAAACGGGTAATGACCGCCGAGGAGCGGTTCTTTGCGGCCTCCCAGTGGCAGCTTATGTGGCGCAAGTTCCGCAAGCACAAGGTTGCGCTTGCATCACTGGTCATCCTCGTGATTTTCTACCTGATCGCGCTCACTTTTGAGTTCTGGGCCCCGTATGGCCCCTATACCGATCAGGGACTGGTCAACGCGCCGCCGACAACGATTCACTTCTTCACCGATGATGGACGCTTCACTGGCCCGTTCATCTATGGCATCGAGCAAGAACTCGACACCGAGACGTTCAAACGCGTTCCCGTGATCAACAAGGATGAGATGTATCGACTGCGGTTCTTCGTCCATGCAGAGGAGTACCGCTTCTGGGGAGTCATCAAAGCGGATCTGCACTTCTTTGGAGTTGAGGGCGATGGGAGACTGCTGCTACTGGGAACGGACGACCTGGGACGTGATCTCTTCTCCCGAGTTCTGGCCGGTAGCCGCATTAGCCTCACGATCGGTGTCGTCGGCGTATTCGTCAGCCTCATCATGGGCGCGATCATCGGGGGTATCGCTGGGTACTATGGTTCTTGGGCCGATTTGGTCATCTCCCGCATCATCGAGTTCATTGGGTCCATTCCAAACCTGCCACTATGGATGCTGATGGCATCCATCATCCCGCTCGACTGGCCGATTGTGCGCGTCTATTTTATGACAACCATCATCATCAGTCTGCTGACGTGGGTCGGTCTAGCACGCATAGTGCGCAGCCAGCTGCTCCAACTCCGCACACAGGACTTCGCCAAGGCCGCGCGCCTGGCAGGTGCCAGTGACCTCCGAATCATCGTGGATCACCTGATCCCCGGCATGCTGAGTTATCTGATCGTGAGCGTCACAATCTCGATCCCACAAACCATCCTCGCCGAGACGTCGTTGAGCTTCCTGGGGCTGGGCCTGCGTCCCCCTGCCGTGAGCTGGGGCGTGCTACTGCAGGCTGCACGCAACGTGCAGAACATCGTGTTAAGGCCCTGGATGCTTTCGCCGGCCATCGTCGTGATCCTTACGATCTTTGTATTCAACTTCGTCGGCGATGGCCTCCGCGACGCAGCTGATCCATACAAGTAGGAGGATTTCGTGGAACGACAGGCTGTAACCCGACAGACCGTGGCAACATCCCGAGAGCCGGAACTCCTCCTCGAGGTGCGAGACCTGCGGACCTATTTCAAGCTCGACGAAGGCCAACTCAAAGCGGTCGATGGCGTCTCCTTCAACATCCACAGAAACCGGGTCCTTGGCGTCGTGGGTGAGTCCGGCTGCGGAAAATCCGTCACCGCGCAGTCGATCCTACGGATTGTGCCCAAGCCCGGCGTTGTCCAGGGTGAGATGCTCTGGCATGGCCGTCGTGGAGAGGTCATCGATCTCGGCGCGCTCGCCCCTGAAGGCGAGCAAATGCGGTCGATCCGGGGCAACGATATCGCCATGATTTTCCAGGAGCCGATGACGGCCTTCTCACCGGTCCATACTGTGGGCAATCAGCTCATGGAGGCCTACTTCGTACACGGCAAAACTGATGACATCGAAGCACGTGAACGGGCGGTCGAGTTACTCGGTCTCGTCGGCATCCCGGCCGCGGAACGGCGTGTCGATGAGTACACATTCCAGCTCTCCGGCGGAATGCGCCAGCGCGCGATGATCGCGATGGCAATGATGAACAGTCCCCAGATGCTGATTGCCGATGAACCGACGACCGCCCTGGACGTCACCATCCAGGCCGAGATTCTGCGCCTGATCCGGCGTGTCCAGGCGGAGACGGGAATGGGTGTGATGTACATTACACACGACTTGGGCGTGGTTGCCAACTTGGCCGACGATGTGGCGGTGATGTACCGCGGCAAGATCGTGGAGCGCGGAACGTCACGGCACATTTTCAAGAACGCGCTCCATCCCTACACAAAGGCGCTCATGGAGTCCATACCCAGTTTCTCGGGCCGCCGCCGCGGGCCCCTGAAGTCCATTCCGGGCACCGTTGGGATTCCGATCGATCCGCCCGACGAGTGTCCCTTCAGCAACCGGTGCGAGTTCTTCATACCCGGCCGGTGTGACCAACGTATGCCGCCCGAGATCGAGGTTGAGCTCGGCCACAGCGTCGCTTGCGTCTTATATGAGGACTGAACCTATGTCTGAGGAAATGCTCACAGATGCGCGCAGAACAGAAGGTGCACAGATAGATGAGGCGCCACTTCTCGAGATAAGAGGCCTGAAGAAGTACTTCGCCATCGAGAAAGGGCTGTTCCGGAAGGTCGTTGGCTACGTCCGTGCCGTTGACGACGTCAGCCTGAACGTGTACCGTGGACAGACGGTCGGCCTGGTCGGTGAGTCGGGTTCGGGCAAGACGACGCTAGCACACTGCGTCCTCCGCGCCTACGACTTAACCGAGGGCGAGATCATCTTCCGACCCGACGGAATGGAGGTCGACCTGGGCAAGCTCGAACGGAAGGAACTCCGCCAGATCCGGCCCCATGTCCAGATGGTCTTCCAGGACCCTTACTCCAGCCTTGATCCCCGCAAGACGGTCTTTGACATCGTGAGCGAGCCGCTGCGTATCAACGGGGCTACGCGGGGAGCGGAGCTGGAGGCTCGTGTGCGTGAGCTGCTGGAGGCGACCGGCCTCGACCATCGCCATATGAAACGGTATCCCCACGCCTTTAGCGGCGGTCAGCGCCAGCGCATCGGCGTGGCGCGGGCATTGGCCCTGAACCCAACTCTGATCGTGTGCGACGAACCGGTATCGGCCCTGGATGTCTCTGTGCAGGCACAGATCCTCAACTTGCTCAATGATCTCCAAGCCGAACGTCATCTCACCTATCTCTTCATCGCGCACAATCTCAGTGTTATCGAACATATCTCGGACCAGATCGCTGTCATGTATGTCGGTAAGCTGATGGAGTACGCGTCGACTGATGCTATCTTTAGAAGTCCCAAGCATCCCTATACAGAGGCATTGCTGTCGGCGATTCCCATTCCTGACCCCGACCGGCCGCTGCCCGACGAGGGACTGGGCGGCGAGCTACCAGATCCGGCCAACCCGCCTACGGGCTGCTACTTCCATCCCCGCTGCAAATACGCGGCGGACGTGTGTAGGCAAGAGCCGCCACCCTGGGACGAGGTGGAGCCGGGCCACTTCTCGCGCTGTCACTTTGCACGAGAGCTGGAGCTGCACGGTATACGCTAGAAGGGCGCTCCCGGCTACGGGCTAGTGGCCGCCAGGTGAGACCCCAGCATACGCCTCTCCATCATCTGCCAGAAAGGTCTCCAGTGAACTACGCAACGATACGAGGGTTCAACTACCAGCCAAGCTGGGGTAGCACTGGCTTCGACATCTGGCGCCACTTCGATCGCGAGCTGATGGCACAGGAACTGGACCGCGGCAAGCGCCATTTCCCGGCCACAAACGCACTGCGTCTGTGGCTGTCCTACGACGCGTGGGTCGCAGATCCGAGGGGCTTTGAGGCAGACTTTGAGGCAGCGCTCGAGCTCTGTTCGGGCCGTGGTCTGCATACTATGCCGGTTCTCTTCAACCGCTGGCACAGCGGCTTGCCTGACTACGGCGGCGTCTACGTCGACCACCTTATGCCCGCGCTTCACAGAGGTGGATCGGCTACCTGGTACAGAGCATACATCGATGCGATCGTAGGGCAACACGCCAACGATCCCCGCGTCTTGTCCTGGGATATCTGCAACGAGCCCTTCTACTATGCCGTACCGGCCCACGAGGTACCCGAGATTGCAGTGGCCGAATCCGCGTGGCTCTCCGCAATCTACGAGCAATGCAAAGCCCTTGAGGCTACGGCCCCACTGACCGTGGGCATGATCATGTCACTGGGTGTATCGGGGCTCGATCGGGTGGAATCCGTCAGCGACGTCTTGAGCTTCCACCCCTATTGGATTCCGCCAATGAGCAAGGCGGATTTCGCGGCACAACTGGATAGCTTCGTTGCCTATACCAGGGCCAGGGGGAAGCCCTTACTGGCTACCGAGACATGCTGGGGCGCGCTCGAAGACGACGTGCGGGCGATCAACATTCGCTACACGTTGAGCGAGTTGCGCAGGCGAGGGATCGGTTGGATGGCATACGTCCTTCACCATAGCCTCGTCGCAGACGCTCACCGCATCGAGTTCGGACCCATGGGGAGTGCAGGCAACCTAGCCTTCATCGAGGCCGATGGAACGCTCAGGCCAGGCCATGGCGTATTCAACGAGTTCTAGCGGCGTCTCCGCAACGCGATCCTGCCCAACGACGCCGAACCAGACATGACCCAACAAAGGAGGAACGCAACCAGTGAATGCCCCAACCGCCAGTCAGCTCACAACCAGTGAGTTGCTACGCGCCTTCGCGACCATCAGCACGGCCACGATCTCGACAATGATGCGTAGCCACTTCCAGATCCTGCGCCACGCGATGGTTGGCCCTGTGACGCTCACACCCGGGCTGAAGGCCGTGGGCACAGCAGTCACCCTGCGATTTCTGCCCAAGCGCGAAGATGTGATATCCGGCTTTGGCGAGGAGCAGACCGAGAAGCGCTCTGCCCTCTGGGCGTCCATTATGGCGGTTGAGGAGGGCAACATCCTCGTCATCGACGCGCACGGCAACATGCAAACCGGCTGCCTCGGCGAGATGCTGATGACAGGCGTCCACGCGCGTGGCGGTCGCGGTGTGGTGGTAGATGGCTGTCTGCGTGATCTACCCGAGGCCAGGAAGCTGGGGCTTCCCCTCTTCGCAAGAGGCAGCACTCCCTGCAACGCCAGCTTCTTCGAGATGTACCCCTGGGACTTCAACCAGCCCATCGGCTGCGGCAATGTCCTCGTCTTCCCCGGTGACCTCATCGTCGCTGATGACGACGGCGTGGTCGTCGTGCCCATCAAGATCGCCCCAGAGCTCGTAGAGCTGTGCAATACGAAGGAGGACCGCGAGATCTTCGAACGGCAACGGATCCGTGAGACCGGCGACGTGGCGAAGTACCACCCGATGAACGCCGAGGCCCGCGTCGAGTACGAGCACTGGCTTCGGGAGCGTGAATCGCGATGATCATCTCCGGCGTCAGAGTTCACCTGATTCAACTGGAGCACAACCGACCCCGTCGCGAGATGTTCGTGATCCCCGGGCAAGCGCGGGTTCAGTTCGACCGCAGGGCCAAGCCAGGCCTCGAGCCCGACCAGCTCGCCCTGATCGTCATCGAAACCGACACCGGCGTTCAGGGCTATTGCACGGCCTTCTACACCTTTGGCCCAGCTCGGGCCTTCGCCGAAACTTGGCTTGACGCCTTTAGGGACGAGTTGGTCGGCATCGACCCACTCGACCGTGAATTCATCTACCAGAAGCTCTGGTTCGCCAACCGCTTCAACTGGCTGAACCCCTGGATGATCGGCTACGCCGACGTCGCGCTCTGGGATATCGCGGGCAAGGCAGCCAATATGCCGGTCTGCAAGCTGCTGGGCGGATTTCGTGAGCGGATCCCGGCTTACGTGAGCTCGGGCAACTATCCTGATCCCGACCGGTTCGTGGAGTTCGGCCTCCAGGTCAAGGACTCGGGATACCATGGCTATAAGCTCCATAGCCGTCTGGGACCCGAACAGGACATCCGTGTTGCCCGAGCGGTACGCGAGGCGCTTGGCCCGGATTTCACGCTGATGCACGACCCGGTCCAGACCTATACCTATCCCGAGGCCGTTCGCGTTGGGCGTGCGCTGGAAGAACTCGGCTACCGGTGGCTTGAGGAGCCCCTGCAGGAGTACGACGTGCTCGCATACCAGAAGCTCTGCACCACCCTGGACATCCCCATCGCGGCCGCCGAGTGGGTGTTCGGCGGTCCGCACGCCGTCGCCACCCGGCTGGCGATGGGCGCGGCAGACATCGTCCGCGGCGACGCCGTGGTCTCCGGCGGGATCACCGGGTTGATGAAGGTTGCGCACGTGGCCGAGGGCTTCGGCGCCAACTGCGAGGTCCACGAGCGCGGCCCGCTCTTCTGCTTCGCCCATGTGCATGCCCTGGCCGCGATGAGCAACTGCGAGTTCTTTGAGCTGAACGGAGTAGATCCTGTCAACCCAACCGGGTCGCCGTTGCTCAAGAACAGCGTCCGGGTTGCGGATGGTTATCTCGTTGTACCCGGTGGACCCGGGCTGGGCGCTGAACTGGACTGGGACGAGATCGAGCGCCGCACCGTCACGGTGCTCTAGAGAAGTGACAGCGTGAACTCAGCACCATCGCGACCCGACCGCCTCCTCACTACACCTGGGTACTCCGGGAGCAAGATGCCGTCCACCTGCTCAGCCACGCTCCGCGTGTCGACGACGACAGCCGCCAGACCATCGGTCACAGACGCGTGCTTCGTCACTGTGGTAGACAACGGTGGAGCGATATATGACTTCCTGCGCGGAGCGCTCTTGGAGAGGATCCATCGATGAGCACGAACCAGATGGCAAACGAGATGACCATCATCCACGTATCGCCAGACGGAGACGATGGCTGGTCTGGCCTCATTGCGGCGCCATCCACCGACCGGCAAGATGGGCCTGTGGCGACCCTGGAGCGAGCACGGGACCTGGCGCGCGCAGCACGCACGGCTGGGGGACCAACGGGCAGGGTCGAGGTTCACCTGCACCGTGGTCCGTACCGTCGCACCGAGCCACTGGTCTTGAGCCACGAGGACAGCGGCACGCCCGAAGCACCGGCGGTGTGGCGTGGTTCTGACCCGGTACCACCCGTCATCACAGGGCTCGAGCCCCTTAATGGCGTGTGGGAATCGGGTGCAGGCGGCGTCTGGACACTGCGGGTACAGCCCGGCGTCACCTTCCGGCAGCTCTTCTGCGACGGGCTGCGGTTGTCGCGAACGCGTTGGCCGAAGGAGGGCTTCCTCTCGGTCTACGCGTTTGCCGGCGAAGGCGAGGAGGACCACAGACGCCGTTTCCGCTTCCTCAAGGGCGATGTATGGCGCTGGAAGAACCTCCACGACGTTGAGTTCGTCATCATCCACAACTGGAGCGAGTCACGGCTCTTCGTAGAGGCCATCGACGAGGCAACCGATACCGTTGCGTTTACGGGCTCGGCAGCCTACCCGTTCGATTTCGGCGGATGGAACGCCTATTACGTCGAGAACCTCAAGGAGGCGTTGGACCAGCCAGGGCAGTGGTATCTTGATCGCCAGGAGTCTGTCCTGTACCTGATCCCACCGCCGGGCGTGGCCGATCCCAATGGAGCTGAGTTTGCTGTCCCCGCGGCCGGAGCCGTCCTGGAACTGCGCGGAACCGCATCTGAAGCGGTCCACAACATCCACTTTGAGGGTATCGCCTTCTCCGGAACGCGTTGGCACGTGCCCCTCACCGGCTACGCCAATGGCGGCGGTGCCGAAGGTCCCCACGTGCGACCAGCGGCCATCACCCTCGAGCATGCAGGCGATTGCGACATACACAATTGCCTGATCGACGCAACCGCGGGTTACGCTGTAGAGCTCAACGCTTGTGATCGGTGCGCGGTCACGCATTCTGAGATCCGTGAGGCAGGTGGGGGCGGCGTCATCATGATCGACGGTGCCGACAACACCGTCGCCGACTGCCACATCCACGACTGCGGTAAGCTCTACTTCGGCGGTACCGGCATCGTCAACCCTACGGGGGTGCGGACCCATATCCGCCACAACCATATCCACCACATGCCCTACTGCGGGATCCGCGGCGGCAACTGGGGCGGCGAACTGCACGAAATCATCGAGTACAACCACGTCCACCACGTGATGCTGCTGCTGGATGACGGGGCAGGCATCTTCAACGCCGGGATCGGCAGCATCATCCGCAACAACCTCGTCCACGACTGTGTCGGGGGACGTCGTGGCTTCGCCCTCGGTCTCTATCTGGATGAGTTCCGCACCGGCGTCGTCATGGAGAAGAACGTTGTGTACAACACGGGCAGCTCGCTGCTGCATCTGCACAACAACTACGGCCACACCATCGTCAACAACATCTTCGCCAACGGCGGTCCGGCACAGCTCAGTTGGACCCATTTCCACGGCATCCACTTCGGACGACGAATCCAAGCCTACCGGCACCCCTTGCACACCTTCCAGCGCAACATCGTCTACTGGCGCGAGGGGTGTCTCTCGCACAACCTCGACTGCAACCGCTGGGATCTGGCAGCACAGCCGGAGCTGATCGACTACAACCTGGTCTGGAAGGCCGGCGAACACGACCTAGAGGTGCCCCGTCTCGGGCACATCAGCGCCAGTGAGGTACGGCTGGGACTCGGCCACAACGGTCGGCCAGGCGTCGGGCACGACACCTTCGCAGACTGGCAAGCGCTTGGACTCGATCGCCACTCCCTGAATGAGGACCCGCTCTTCGTGGATCCGGCCCACGATGACTATCGGCTCCAGAACAATTCCCCCGCCTTTGCGCTTGGATTCGAACCCATTGACCTCACCTGGGTCGGGCCGCGCCCGCTGCACACCACAGATCGGGAGATAGGCCCGACCACACAGCCGGAGGACCACGGCCATGGATGAAGCTAGACAAACCGTGCCTGAATGGCAGCCCACCGCGTGGCAAGGCGCCCTTGGGCAGCTTGCCACAGTGTCGGCGGCAGCGCCCCACGTCCCCAGCCGGCGCCTCTACTTCTTCGAAGAAGCACTCCCGCAGGGAGCATGGAACGTCCGGCACGTGTATACACCGGTAACCAAGCTGGGCGTGATCCTGGACGGCGATGCCCCGTGGGAACACGGGGCCCATATGATGAGCTTCTGCGGCACGATCTTGCGCCTCGACGATGGACGGCTACGGCTCTACTACACAACCAGTGACCCCAGCCGCATGCGGCTGGCGGTGGCCGAGTCGGATGACGGGCTTGCGTGGCAGCGCCCCCCCCTGGGCCAGGATAGATGGCAGGGTCTCGACACCAACCGCATCGTTCTGACGGGCGTGCCAGAGGCCAAGGAGGGCGCGCCGGTTACGTTCGAAGGACGCCAATTGGCGCTCGAGGGCACACGCAGCCTGCAGGGCCGCGTCGCTCAGCCACAGGTCCTGCGCCTGGCTGACGGGCACTGGCGCATGCTCTACTGGCATCACCAGCAAGGCTGGGGGCGGATCCCGTTCATCTACACCGTCGCAGAGAGTGAGGACGGACTGCGCTGGCACGTCCCAAACTACGACCGGCCGACTCTCAACGCGACCGTCCTCGGCGACCAGACAGGCATGCTCGAGGACGACCGTCTTGCCGAGAAGGCCAGACGCACGAATGACGCCAACTACGTCTACTGGAATCCCATCCTTCGCTGCTATGAGCAATTCTCGCAGTGGTTCCTGCCCGCACATCCCGACAGGCGGGTCGATGAGGACAACTGTCCCATGTTCAACCGCATGATCCAGCGCCGTGTGAGCGCCGATGGCCTTAGGTGGAGTGCCCCGGAGCTGGTCATCCAGGCTGATGAACGCGACCCGTGGGACCAGCAGTTCTACGCGTTGGCCGTCCAGTACCACGAGGACTGGCGTATCGGGTCACTGGGGCATTACAGGGTCGAAGACGGGCAGCAGACCATGGACCTGGCCCTTAGCTTCAGCCGCGATGGTCGACGCTGGGAACGCCCCGTGCGCGGGGGCTTCATCCCCCGCGACCCGGAGGGTCGCGATAGCGAGGGCGTCTATCCGCCCAATGCCTGGATCGATCTTGGGGACCGCTGGCTCTGCCTCTATTCCGGAACCGCTCGCAAGCACAATCGCAGTCGCGACTCGGCGCTGCCCCCCAACTGCATCATGGGCGCGACCTGGCCAAAGCACCGCTTTGTCGGACTAAGTGCCGATCGCGTGTCCGGCGGCTTCCTAACTCCTGTCTTCTACCCGCAGTCTGCCGAGATCCTGGTCGACGCGGACGTCCGCGGGTGGCTTCGCGCTGAGCTGTGCGACGCTTGGGGACGCAAGCTACAGGGATTCCACCTGCAGGAAAGCCTGCCGATCCAGGGCGTGGACGGTATCCACAGGCTGCGTTGGAGGGATCTCGACACCGCCGGCCTGGTTCACGATGCAGTCCGTGTGCGCTTCGAGTTCGTCGATGCCACAGTCTACAGTGTCATGTCATAGCCGGGGCGGAGCACCTCGGCAGCCTCTGCCGGATAGGCTGACGCCGACCCTTGAGATATCGGTGCTTCCCGCCTATGAGACCCGCTAGATCGGCCAAGGTTCTCATCATCGTTCTGGCGGTCCTGTTCGTCGGGTGTATGGAGGATACAATGGACAGAACCCGCAATTTCACATTCGCAGACGTTGCTCAGCCAACGCACCGCCCCCTGGGGGCGCCACGCTACAGCGACGTCATCATATCAAGCCGCTGGCCACGCCCAATGAGCGCCGGCGATCCCTACGACACGTTCGAAGCCGCGCGGGGCTTCCACGCGACGCGCATCGACTGGCTCTACCTTACCGAGGGCAATCAGCGCCACGATGTCGCGGCATTCGTGGCGAAGCTCAAAGCCGAAGGCTACTTCGTGACAGGCGCCCTCAACTCGAAACTCCCGGACACCGTTAACGGGGCGTCGCGTAACCGAGGGCGGGTGCTGAATGCCGACGGTGAACCGGTCGCACTGCCCTGGCTCCCGGAGGCCTGGAACGGCGACCCCACGAGCCCTGACTGGCACGCCATCTGGATGATGCACGCGACGACAATGGTCGATGCCGGTGTCGACGCTCTGCAGAACGATGATCCCGGCTGGATGTTCTCGCAGCGGCAGGCCTGCCATACCGAAACCTGCCTGCGGCGGGCCGAGGCGCTGGGTGCCGACGTCAACAGCAACGAGTTCAAAGTGGCGGTGACCAGAGACTTCTTCGAGACCGTATTCATGGAGCTGGATGCCTATGCTGAAGGCCACGTGCCGGTCTCGGCCAACAACTTCAAGGGACTCTGGGAGCAGCAGATACCCAATCTCCACGAGTTGTTTGATTTCGGCATGGCTGAGATCGACGATTTCGACATAGGTGACAACACAGCCCTTCTGCAACGCCTTCGCGATATGGGCAAACCCCAGGTCTTCACCTACCGCACAGATGACGTCTCGGCGTTACGCCGCTTCATCGCGCACACCTACGCCGCCGGAGCTCATACGATCGCACCCTGGGACGTCTATGCCGGGAGCCAGGTCCCTCGCCTGTACACCGATCCGGCCGCTGTCGCCGATCTCTATGGGTTCGTGCGGGCGGTCACCTCCTACCTGGACGGCTACGAGGACGCCGCCGTTGGCGGCTATGACCTCGAGGAGAGTCGCTACCCTGTCCCCCCACTCGAGGTCCTCGCAGGCAGCGACCAGCTCAGCCTCTTCGCGCGTGCAAGGCCTGGAGATCCGGAGGCGCCGGTCGTCATCCATCTGCTGGATGCGAGTGACTCACCGGAACGCGCGACCCTTCGAATCCGGACAGCGAACGCTTTCGGGCGTGCAGCCTTCGCCGCGCGCCTGCTGGTACCCGCGCCCTACGACAAGGAGACCCACAACCACGCGGAGGAGTCAGGGGACTATGCCGCCCTACAGACAGAGCTGCCCGTGACAGTGGACATCGACGGTGGCTGGGCCGTCGTCGAAACACCCCCTGTGACGCCCTGGGGCATCCTGGTGCTCACACAGAAGTGAAACGCGTGAACCGCCCGCCAGCCGCCTGGGTAGGTCCCAGCAAGGAGCCTGTATGAACTCGGTGGAGTTTGAGACCACACTCTATCGGATGCGACAGGAGCACTACCGGCGCCGGAAGGTCGACCCGATTCTGGAAGGTTTCCGACCTGTAGGCGGCATGTTGGGTGACTTCTGTGTGGTCGAGCATCAAGGCCGGTACCACTTCTTCGCCATCGAGCGTCGTCTCCAGGAAGGGACGCCGTTCTATCCCGGTCACGAGGTGTTCTTGTGCCACGCATCCACAGCAGACTTCATCAACTGGGACGTGCACGATCTCGTCCTCTGGGTAAGGCCCAACAGCTGGGAGGAGGCACACATCTGGGCACCTTTTGTGCTCCGCCACAAACGCCGGTACGTGATGGCGTACACAGGTGTGAACCGGCACGGGTCGCAAGACATCGGGCTGGCCTTCAGCGACAACCTATTCGACTGGGAGAGAGCGACCGGCAATCCGATCAGTCCCTGCGATACACGAGCGTGGGCATCGTGGCGTCGAGACGCGATTGCGAGCTGTCGCGATCCTCACTTGCTGGTCCACCAGGGACGGATCTACATGACGTATACAGCCAACACTCGCGATGGCGCCTCCTGCATCGCCCTGGCGAGCACTACGGACTTCGTCACGTGGAACGATCATGGTCCCATCTTGGTGGGCCCTGACAGCGGGTACGAGCCGGTGCTCGCTGGGGGCCATCCACAGGGGCAGCTGGAATCGAGCAACCTCATTTACACACGCAACACGTGGTACTTACTGGTCCAGGAGTCACGCCGCGGCACGAGCATCAAGAACTGGATCTACGCGAGCGAAACGATGGACCACTTCGATTACGGATCGGGGCGGGAGTTCTGGCCCGGGGCGTACACAGTAGAGGTCGTCAGGGACCGCGGCGACCAGTCACTGCTGGCATGTACGGGGCGCATCCGCTTTGGCGTGGTCGACTGGGCCCAGGAGCAGCCGGCGGCCTGCTTCGTTCCATCGATCGAGGAGCTGGCGGGCTGGCTTCCAGACGCGCCGTCGGAGGTGGAACGCGAATGAACGGCAAAGAGCGCATCCGTACGGCCCTGCACTGGGGCCGCGACGAGGACCACGAGCCCGACCGGGTCCCTGTCTGGGAGCTCGGCTTTCATAACGCTGTCGCTAGGCGCATCATGGGCCGCGACATCCTCCACGCGGTAGGCGGTGGTCGCACAATGCTTGCCGTCCTTCGCGCCAACGCCGACGGACAGGAGGCGCGGCAGGCCATCGTTCGCCGGATCGTCGATGACACGCTGACCTTCACGGATCACATGAACTACGACATGGTCCGCCTCCGCCCAACTGACTTCCTGACACCGGTAGCGTTCGGCTCGGGCAACTGGTCGCCCAATGCCTTGCTCGATGCAACCATCGAGGAGACCGCACCATACACCTGGCGCATCACCCACACAGCCTCAGGGCTGTGGTCAGAGCACCGTTACAACGACGATGCCGAGACGCTGGCAGATACTGGCGATGCCATCAAGGAGGGCGGCATCGAGGTGTTCCGCCGCTACGTGGAAGCGCTGGAAGCCCAGCCTCTGGACTTGATGCAGCCCCCGTGGCCTGACGCTCTGGATGGCATTCGTCAGGCTGTGGCCCACCCCGCTGCGAAGGACATCTTCGTTTTGGGCTGGGGCGATGTCTGCTATCCCGGTGCGACGGCCCACATCGCCGTCTTCCTTGAGGCCATGGCACTCGCGCCCGAGCTGGTCGAGCGCTACATGGCGGTAACCACCGAGGGCATCGTGGCGCTGGTAGCAGAGCAAGCTAAGCTGGGGGTCGACGGCATCACAGGCGGCAATGACTGGGCATTCAAGACCGGCCCTATGTTTTCGGTTCGACACCTGCGTCGCTTTATCGCCCCATATCTTAAGCGCATCGTCGATGAAGCCCACCGTCATGGGCTGCCCTACATCAAGCACGGCGACGGCGATCTCCGCACCCACCTGCCCGTGCTGGTGGACGAGGTGGGCATTGACGGGCTCCACGCCATCGAGCCCAACGCCAATATGGATATCGTCGATCTGAAACGTCGCTATGGTGACCGCCTTACCCTCTTGGGCAACTTCGACTGTGACTTGCTGGCTCGGGGCACGCCGGAGCAGATCGACGTCGAGGTTGCGCGCCTCATGCGCGAGGTGGCACCGGGCGGCGGGTATGTTTTCAGCACCTCCAACTCCGTCCTGATGGACGTGCCTCTAGAGAATCTCAGGGCCATGGATACCGCAGCCCGCCGCTACGGTGTCTACCCGATCTGCCAAGACGCCGAAGAGGGCCGGAGTCTATAGAGAAAGGAATGCCCCATGCGCGCGGATGTGCTGGCTTGGGCCCAGAGTGAGTCGACGAGCAAAATCATCAGCAAGGAAACACTAAACCATCCTGCCTTGATCGAGCTGGTAACAGGGCTGGACGTCTTCCGTGACACGCCTGAGGCCTACCGGCGTGCCTATGCTGCGCTCGGGATTGATGTCATCAACCGCGTGCCCCTTAGGCCTGCGCCAGCATCCACACCAGCGGGCATGACCCGCGCTCACCCCACCAAGCCCTACATCTATGGGCATCTTGGGGTCTACGACACAGCGATGCGCCACAGCTACCCGTGTCGCACACCTGAGGAAGTCTGGGATCTCGATGTCGAGGCGCTACGCTACGACGATTTGGTCACGCCTGTCCCCCACCCCGTGACGCGCGAGGACATTCTGAAGCGCGAGGCCGCGATAGGAAACATCGGCCTCTACTACCCCATGCTCTATACCACGCTGTTCATGTGGGGCGTCGAGGTGCTTGGGTGGGAGATCTTCCTGATGGCAGCGGCCCTGGATGCCGATCGCTTTCATCAGACGTTCCTGCTACCCTGTGTGAAGAAATCTCGCAAGCTCGTCACCGAGCTCGCCCGGGCCTCAGATAGCCCCTTCATCTTCGTCCACGATGACCTGGCGGATGCCCGTGGTCCCTTGTTCCGTCCCGATTGGTACGATACCTACGTCTTTCCGCACTATCCCGAGATCTTCTCGGGTGCCAAGGGCTGTGGCAAGAAGATCATCTTTGTGGCCGACGGCAATATGACCGCCTTTCTGCCGCAGTTGGTCGACGCTGGCGTGGACGGCCTGATGTTCGAGACGCCTGCCACGCCGCTTGAGGCCGTAACCGAGCACTTTGGACAGCCGGGGCGCTACTTCATAGGTGGCATCGCCACCGGCATCCTCACGTTTGGCTCCCCGGCCGAGATTCGCGAGATGGTGCTGCGCCTCGCCGTGCAGGCCGAGGACTACCCCGGCTTCGCGATGGCTAGCGGCGGGGGTCTCCACGACAACATCCCGATGCAGAACTTAACTGCCTATTTCGACGCCCGCGCAGAAGTGGGCGCAACTCCCCTAGACTGGAGGACACGCTACCGATGAACGACCACACGACTTCTTCTGACATCACGTCCACCCCGGTGTCTCAGCGGGACGCTGACTGGCGCGCCTTTGAGAATGGAACACCTGTTGTCGCGGTCGGCGCGACATCTCTGCCGGAGGTCTACGATTACCAGGAGGGGCTCCAGGAGTACAGAGTCAGCGAGGCGGTGTGGCTCAAAACGGTCACCGTCGCTCGGCAGGGCGAAGGCAATGCCAGCCAACACATCATTGCGCAGCGCACCACCGATGGTGGCGTCACCTGGAGCGATTGGTTCGACATCGAGCCCGAAGGGCCGCCTCCTTCGTCGTATGGCGGCTTCTTCCGCCACCCCTTGACGGGCCGCGTCGCGTTTATGTATACCTTAGGACCGGAACGGGATCCCACGCTTGCCGATGGTCGACCCTTCTACGGTCATCGCCATCACGTGGGCCAGATTGTCTATCGCTATGTTAGCGATCAGGGTGAGTTTTCCGAGCGCTACGTCTTGAACTTGCCCCTCAGAGCTGTCGACCGGGCCAATGTCTTCGCCGGTGCGCACACCCTGCACTACGGGCATCCCTTGCCCCAGGTGCTGATCGGCGAGGACGGCTACGGCTGGTACACCAAGCTCGGGCCAGAACCCTACGTGAGCAACGGTGAAGCGTTCATTGTCCGATATGTCGGCTACGCCAACAACGACCGCATCGAGGAACTGGAGCTGGAGCTGCTCCCTCGCGGCGAGCACGGGTTGCAGCCGCCCGACGCCGAGTGCATCTGCGGCATCGCCCCGATCGCGATTCAAGACAGAACATGGCTCTTCAAGTTCCGCACGACCACGGGGCACGCGGGCCTCGTGAAGACCTTGGATGGCGGGCAGACATGGTCAGTCGGTGACCTGTGCTACGCGCCCGGCGGTCGCCCTGTAAAGAACCCGGAAAGCCCTTTTTCCATCGTGACCGATCACAAGGGGCGCCTTTTACTGACCTTCTACAACGACAGCTACTCCATCGGGTTCGGCAGCTTCGCCGCCCGGGACCTCGTATACCTCAGCCACCTTCGCCTAGTCGACAGCGACCTCTACGTAAGCGAACCCGAGCTCTTCTACTACCGGCGCGACCAGGGCGGTTACGAGCGACACAGTCTGAAGCGGCTCAATCCGCCTCACCTGATCATCTCTGCTGATGGCGTGTATGGGCAGGGCAGCGACAAGCTCTCGCTGCGGCGCTTCGCCATCCCAGAACGATTCCTGGACACACTTGCATCGCAGCACACGTGCCGCGAAATCCCCCAAGAAGGCCTGATCCTGGCGACTCAAGCAGCAAGAGACGGGCACAGGCGGATACCAGCGCCGTTGCTGCCACGACTCAGTGACGGCGGCGCCTTCACCCTTACGTTCATGGTTAAGGCTGAACACGCGCGAGCGCGATCGGTAATCCTGGACGGACTGGCGGGATGCGGACTGCGGGTGATCACCTGGCGCCACGAAAATCTGCTCATCGCGATGAGCGACGGGACGCAGACGGTGCGCCTGGAGAGCGATGCCGGGTCACTGGCAGGGGGGCAACGTCACTGCGTCAGCATCATCGTCGACGGGCGCCCCGGGCTCATCACCATCGTCATCGACGGGCAGTTCCAGGATGGCGGCATCTACCGCGAGCGCGGCACCGTCTGGTTCGACCAGGGCTTCGGCGATGTCAACGGCACTCCTTTCTGGGAGTTCGGCTCCACCGCGGAAGTGAGCGAGCTCTATGTCCACGACCGAGCCCTACTCACAAGCGAGGCGGTCGCCATCTACCGTGCGATAACGGAAAGCTAAGGGGGGGAAACCATGACATCACGCCCGAATATCCTGCTCATCCTGACCGACCAGCACGCGGCGCACGTCTCAGGGTTCGGAGGCAATGCGCACGCGAGCACCCCACACCTGGACCGCTTGGCCGAACGCTCCACCAGCTTCGAGGCGGCCTACTGCCAGACCCCCCTGTGTGTCCCCAGCCGCATGTCGTTCCTGAGCGGCAAGTGGGCGTGCAACTGCGGGGCGTGGGACAACAGCGCCGTGCTCTTTGACCAGCACACAACGTTGCCCGCGTGGTTGGCGCAGCACGGCTACACAACCGCTGCCGTTGGCAAGATGCACTTCCGCGGCGCCGAACAGATGCACGGCTTCCAGACCCGGCCCTACGGTGACCTGGTGGAGTCGCGCTTTCCGGGGCATCAACCGGATCCACCGGAGACCGCTGACGGCCGCTGGAACAAGCATGCGGTAGGTCGATTTCCATTCAGCGGCACAACGGCTATTCCCGAGAGCATGCTGATCGACAACGTGGTGACCTCGGAGAGCCTGGCGTGGCTTCTGGAACAATACGATGCCGAGCCAGACACGCCCTGGTTCTTTATGGCATCCTACTCACGTCCCCACTTTCCCCTGACGGCACCGGGGCGCTACATACGCAAGGCGATGCGGAGCGACCTGCACCTCCCGTCGCTGCCACCGGGATATCCCGGTGTTCTTCATCCTCACGATCGCTTCATCGTTGATGACTTCGAACTGACCAGATTTGCGAATGACGAACAACGCCGTGCGCTCGTGGCCTACTACGCCTGCGTCGAGTTCGTCGACGACTGCATCGGCAGACTGCTGGATGGACTGGCCCAAGCCGGTGCGTTGGACAACACCTATGTCGTCTACACCACGGACCACGGCGAAATGGCGGGCGAGCACGGCCTTTGGTGGAAACGGACCTACTACGACGAATCGGCGCGCGTGCCCTTGCTGGTCTCAGGGCCCGGGTTGCCAGCGGGCGTCGAGTCCTGCCCCGTCGAGCTCCTCGACCTCTTTCCCACTTTCTGCGACTGGGCTGAGATAGAGCCGCCCGAAGGCCTCGACGGCGAAAGCCTCGACAGCTTGCTGACTGGGCGGCCGGAGCGGCGCCACAAGCGCTTCGCGCGCTCCGAGCTCCTGGGGGAGAGAGAAGAGACTCGGTTTCGAATGGTGCGAGATGAGCGCTGGAAATGGGTCGAGTTCCCGACATCGCCGGCGCGGCTCTTTGACCTCCAGGCAGATCCTCACGAGCGGGTCGACTGGGCAGAAGATCCGCCCCCAGACGCGCCGGTGGACCAACTGCATACGCTCTTGGCCCAGGGCCTTACTTGGGAGGAACTGAGCGTTCGACGCGCCGACGATCGCCGCCGCACCGGAAGCCTCGAGCCGCTAAGTCAAGGAGCCGTTCAGTATCGGCTAAGCAACGGGCGCATCATCGAGGCCGATGCACACCTATACCCGCCCAATGACTAGGTCACGGGCAAACCAGACCAAAAGGGGAGCGTGAGAATGGAAGAGGACAGCATACGAAAGGAAGCCACACAGCGCGCCAGCGCGCGGTCCGACCCGCGCCTAGACTGGTGGCGCGACGCCAGATTCGGCATGTTCATTCATTGGGGCCTCTACGCCCTCCTTGCAGGTAGGTGGCAGCAACGGAAGGTCGAGGGCATCGGTGAGTGGATCATGAAACGCGCCCGGATCCCGGTGGCAGTATACGAGCGCCTTGCCCGGGAGTTCAACCCGGTCGAGTTCGATGCTGACGCCTGGGTCCGCCTGGCCAAGGCGGCAGGACAGCGCTACATCGTCATCACCGCAAAGCACCATGATGGCTTCTGCATGTTCCGGTCGGAAGTGAGCCGCTACACGATCGCCGATGCGACGCCGTTCCGGCGCGATCCCATCGCTGAGCTTGCCGAAGCGTGCCAGCGCCACGGCATCAGACTTGGGTTCTACTACTCGCAGACCCAGGACTGGCACCACCCCAACGGCGATGGCAACGACTGGGACTATGTCGAGGAAGAGAAGGACTTCGATAGCTACATCCAAGGCTACGTCAAGCCCCAGGTCCGTGAGCTATTGACGCGGTATGGCCCGGTGGCGCTCATCTGGTTCGACACGCCAAAACGGATCACTGAGGCCCAGAGCCATTCACTGCTCGACCTGGTCCACAAACTCCAACCCGATTGTCTCGTCAGTGGGCGGGTTGGCAACGCCGTGGGCGACTACGCCTCCACGCGTGATAACGTGATCCCCCCAATCGCTGTGGACAGCGACTTTGAGACGCCCGCCACGATGAATGACACCTGGGGTTACAAGGCCTATGACCACAACTGGAAGTCGATCGACGACATGATCCGAAAGCTGGTCGACATCGTGAGCAAGGGTGGCAACTACCTGCTCAACGTCGGCCCCACCGCTGCAGGCGCGATCCCCAAGGCTAGCGCAGGGCGGTTAATCGGTATGGGCGCCTGGCTTGACGTCAATGGCGAGAGTATCTATGGAACTCGCCCAGGACCGATTCAGGGAGCACAGGCCTATCGCAGCACAGCCAGCCGCGGCAAGGTCTATCTGCACGTCTTCGATTGGCCCAACGGAGGAGAGCTGAGAGTCCCCGATCCCGGCCCCAGCTTCGATCAGGCCTACTTGCTGTCCGACCCCGACCGGGAGAATCTCCGGCTTCGCCGGGAGCGTGCTGACCTTGTCATCCACGTTCCCAGTCAGCCACTCGACTCCGCAGATACCGTCGTGGTGCTGGAGGGCTTGTCTGCGTCCCCGGCATTCGCCAAGGAGATAGCCGAATGAGTAAGACCCAACACGCACCGCAAGCAACGGTCGACTGGCGCAACCTGGATGCTGGGACAACGATACCGACACCAGGCATGAAGTACTGCGACCAGCCGTATCCAGTCCGCCTTCCCGATGACACATGGCTCTGCATGCTCACCGTCGGCACCCTCGGGGAGAACGCGCAGGGAACGCAGAACTACACCGCCGTCACGATCAGCCGAGACGAGGGCCAGACTTGGTCTGCTTTCGCGCCGTGCAACGCGCCATCCTACGCAGTGCCGCTCGTGACCCCCTACGGTCGCATCTATGCGTTGACGCCTAGTTGTTTCACCTATTCCGACGACCTGGGGAAGACGTGGTCAAACCCTTGCACGATCCCCGCCTACCCGGAGGAGTGGTCCGGCTGGAGCGTCGGGATGCCGCTGGTGCACGGGAGCCTGGCTTTCCTGCCCTGGGCCAGAATCAGCCTGCCCAACCCACCCCGGCGGACCGAGGTCTACTTCCACCGAAGCCACAACCTGCTCACCGAACGGGACCCGGAGAAGGTCCATTGGCGTCGACTGCCCGGCGCAGGAAACGGGCTCAGGGGACCGGACTGGGCCAAACCCGAGCACCGCTCCGAGGAGCCTCACATCGTGGCGCTCACCGATGGCACGCTATACACCGTCTTCAGGACCGACCAGGGATACATCGGCTATGCCACGAGCCGGGACTCGGGCGACACTTGGTCTACGCCGAAGCCCTTGAGCTACCACCCGGATGGCGGACGCGTGATCAAGCATCCGCTGGCGTGTCCCAGTCTGTGGGACTGTGGCCAGGGCCGCTATCTCCTCTTCTTCCACAACCACAGCGGCACCACGTATGCGGACCGAAACCCGGCGTGGATCAGTGGCGGGTTGGAGGTGGATGGGGAGATCAAGTGGTCTGAGCCGGAGATCCTGCTCTATAGCGACGATCTGACCTACGATAGCGGCAGGATCAGTTACCCCGGGCTGCTCCAGCGGAACAACAGATACTGGATCTTCGAGACGCAGAAGACGCTGACACGCCTCCACGAAATCCCTGGCACCCTGTTCGAGGGCACGTGGCAACCGGAGTCGGAAGCCAGGATCACGACCGATGGCCTGGTTCTATCGTTGGCCGCGGCTTCTGGAATCCCAGCGGAGACGCCATCACCCGCCCTGCCACCGTTTCGAAAGCCCTGGTCCAACGAGGACCAACGTCAGGGCTTCTCACTGGATCTGTGGCTGAACCCAGGCGCATCTGCTGTTACGCAGCGCCTGCTGGACAATCGCACGCACACAGGAAGGGGATTCTGTCTGCAGCTCACTGGCGATGGTGGCTTGGAGCTCATCCTGAACGACGGGCAGACGGAGAACCGTTGGACGTGCGGCCCCGGGCTACTCGGTTCAGATAGACCGCAACACGTGGCCGTGATCGTCGACGGAGGCCCCAAGGTGATCACCTGCGTCATCAACGGCCAGCTGTGGGATGGCGGTTCCGACCACCAGCACGGCTGGGGGCGGTTCAGCCCTAACCTTAAGACCGTCGATGGGGGCAGCACCCTGAGAATCGCGCCGGACGCCGGCTCCCTGCCCGCGATGTCCGCCGTGAAGGTGTACAGCCGAGCGCTCAGCACCTCCGAGGCGGTGGCGAACTTCAGAGCCGAATGGAAGGAGCGGACGCGTTGAAGGATGCCCAAACGCCAGTAAGCCCCCTCACTGCTCGCGCTCAAGGCGACCCAATCCAGCCTGCATCGATGCGCAGCCGGCCCTTCGCCTATGCCAATGTCTACCTTTCCCAGGTTGGGTTGGCGGCGAAGAACGAGTCGAACTGCACCGTCTTTCTGAACGACGGGACATGGTTCACGACGTGGGGTCAGGGGCTGCACGAAGGTGCGCCGAATGAGTCCATTGTCTTCGCCGCGAGCACGGATATGGGCCTAACGTGGTCGATCCCTTCGGCCATCCAGACGTCTGTCCCGGCCCTGGAGGAGCACGTCGCCTACGGCATACCCTTCGTCGCGCCCGCGGCAAGTGCAGCACCGGACAGGATCTATGTGTTCTTCTTCGTGAACCTCAATACCGAGGGCAGGCTGTGGGCCGAGACAGGCACGCTCGACCATCGGAAACGCCGTTACCCTGAGCATGGCACGGGCCACCTCCACTTCGTCTTCTCCGATGACCACGGCAGGACGTGGTCGGACCGCCACCGGATCAGTCTGCCACCACGCGACATCGACCAGGTACCCGGACGCATCGATGGGTGGGTGAACCACCCGCCTCAGACTATGCCCACCGGCGAGGTGGTTTTCACCTACGGGGGAGGCCGTCGCAACTTCCGCGCGTGGCAACTGGGGGCGGCTGAGGTCAACGTCGTCCACTGCGATAACATCCTCACCGAGACCGACCCACAGAAGCTGACTTTCACAACGTATCCACGTGGTCCCCGCGGCATCCGCGTCGACGCTTTCCGGCATCAGCACAACCCGGCTCTCCGCCAACTCCTGGCCTATTACGATGGCGTCGCCGAAGACACCGGTTTCGACTTCGAGGAGATGACCATCGTGCCTCTCTCAGGCGACCGGTGGCTAGGCGTCGGGCGGTGCAAGCTCGGGTCGCCGGCCTACACTCTTAGCCACGACCGCGGCAGGACGTGGACGACACCGGAGCCGCTGTGCTATGCCCCGGGTGGAGAGCCGATCAAGCATCCCATGACCATGTGCCCGATCGCCAAGACTCGTGACGAACGGTTCGTCCTGCTGTTCACCAACAACGACGGCAGTCAGCGCGGCGCACGGCACGTCTGGGATGGTGACGGGCGTACGCGTAACCCACAGTGGATCACGGTGGGCCGAGAGACTTCTCGCGACGAGCGCAACGCCGGCCTCACGTTTGGAAAGCCGATGGTCTTGGCCGAGGTCGATGACAGTGGCCCGACCGACCTAAAGACGGGCATCAGCATGCCCCAGTTCTTCGAGAGGGAGGGCCGGTACTTTGTGTGCTACAACGTCAACAAGCGCGATATCTTGCTGGATGAGATACCTGCTGAAGGGCTCAAGGCACTGACACCCTGGTGACAGCCGTAATCTGATGTGCATGGGACACTGACTCGCCGGGCTTTCCTGCGTCTCGCCGCGCTGGCACTGCCGGTGTTGAGCGGGCTCCGGCTCCGTGCGTGCATTTCAGACCAGACAGCTGACCGTAACCAACAAGAGGAGACAGACCCAATGAATGCGACACCCGACTGGCGCAACATCAAGAACGGCTGGGAGATCCCTACCGAATCGTACAGCGACCAACCCTTTGTCGTCAAGACCGATGACGGCGCCTGGCTGTGCGCCGTGACTACGGGCGCCGGCCACGAAGGCCAAGGGGGGCAACATGTCATCTCGATGCGCAGCATCGACATGGGGCGCACCTGGTCGACGCCGACCGACGTCGAGCCCGCCACGGGACCGGAAGCGTCCTATGCCGTGTTGCTGGAAGTCCCAGCAGGCTACCCCAACGCGGGCCGGGTCTACATCTTCTACAACCACAATACCGATAACATTCGCGAGGTCATCGCCGACAAGAACGCTTACCCCGATGGCTACTGCCGGCGCGTCGACTCGCTCGGTCACTTCGTCTTCAAGGTCTCCGATGACTACGGCAAGAGCTGGTCGACGGAGCGTTACGACATCCCAATGCGCACGATGGAGATCGATCGCCAGAACCCGTACGGCGGTGAACTCAAGTTCTTCTGGAATGTGGGCCGGCCCTTTATCTATGAGGGCGCTGGCTTCTGCTCACTTCACAAGGTGGGCGGTTTTGGCGAGGGCTTCTTCACCAGCAACGAGGGCGTGCTCCTAAAGAGCGCTAACCTGCTGACAGAGCCCGATCCGGCCAAGATCACGTGGGAGACGCTGCCCGACGGTGAGATCGGCCTGCGGACTCCGCCTGGCGGCGGCCCTGTGGCGGCAGAGCACAGCTACGTTGTGCTGAGCGATGGGTCATTCTGCGCCGTCTACCGCTCGATCGATGGCTACCCTGTAGAGGCCTACAGCCGCGACGGCGGTCACACCTGGTCCACCCCTCGGTATCGCACGTACGCCGATGGGCGCCCGATGAAGCACCCTCGCGCCGCAAACTTCCACTGGAAGCTGGAGAATGGCAAGTATCTCTACTGGTTCCACAACCACGGCGGGCGGTTCATCCGCGAGCACCCGCGGCGCCGGTCGATGGCCTACGAAGATCGCAATCCGGTCTGGTTCTGCGGCGGCGTCGAGGTGGACGCCCCCGAAGGCAAGGTCATACGCTGGTCGCAACCCGAGATCGGCCTCTACGATGACGACACCTATGTCCGTATGAGCTACCCCGATATGATCGAGGAGGATGGCAAGGTCTTCATCACCGAAACCCAGAAGGACATGGCTCGTGTTCATCTCATCGACCAGACCCTCCTGACCTCGATGTGGGATCAGTTCGAGGCTGCGGAAGTTGCCAGCGAGGGTCTCATTCTGGCATTGCCTGCGGTCGGTGCATCCATGCCGGCATCGATACCCATGCCCAAGCTCCCCGCATTCCTACAGCGCGACTCAACGCGCGCCGACTATGGCACCAAGGATCTGCGTCAAGGATTCTCCGTCGACGTCTGGTTCCGACTCGACAACCTTGGCCCTGGCCAGATCCTGCTCGACAACCGCACAGCCAATGGTCAAGGCTTCTGCCTGCAGACCACCCATCGCGGCACCGTCGAGATCCTCCTGAACGACGGCCGCACCGAGAACCGCTGGGACTGTGACCCCGGCGTGATCGAGACCGGGAAGACCCATCATCTCGTCGCCATCGTCGATGGCGGTCCGAAAATCATAAGCTTCATCGTCGATGGTGCCTTCAACGACGGTGGTGAGTCTCGCCAATTCGGCTGGGGTCGCTACAGCCCCAATCTTCGCGGCGTCAGCGGCTCCGATGTGCCGGGGCTGGACCTGAGCGATATGGAGAGACACCCCGACCGGAGTGCACAGCAGAGTGACGCGCAGACACTTCGTATCGGCCCAGGACTGACCGGGGCGATTCTCTCCGTGCGACTCTATGAACGCCACTTGCTGACATCAGAGGCCATCGGCAACTACCGCGCGGGTTTCTAGAGCACACACATCGTGTCAGCCGGTTCGTCGGGGAGCTTCGACGGAAGAGGCTCCCCGGCGACGCATCAGTAGACTAAGAGAGGGCTGATCTATGACACAACCATCCCAGGCAAAGCGGGCGTACCGCTGCCTCTACAACCACGAACTGCTGATTCTCTTCACGACAGAGAGCCCCTATCAGAGCTATGCAGAGGATGTCACAGCACGCCAGGTAGAAGGCTATGTGCGCGAGTTACAGGGAACGGAGGTCGACGCGCTGATGTGCTGCCCAACAGCGTGGAAGACCCCTTTGTACTTCTCAGAGGTCGACCGTAAGTGGCAGGACGAGGCACCCGGCGAGGTCGAGCCCCTGCACGACTGCGATACGCGATATCCCGAGAAGGTTTACTGGCGCGTGCGCCGGTATATGCTCAAGGGCGAGGATCCTGTCGCACTCAGCCTGAAGACCGCCAGGGAGATCGGTATCGGGTTCTTCCTCTCCTATCGTATGAACGACCATCATTACAACACGCTCCAGGACCTTCGTGTTCACAGCCGGTTCTGGCGTGAGCATCCCGAATATGCGATTCGCCCGGAGGCCGTTCAGGGACCCGGCAACGACAGCGATCTGCAACTGAACTACAACCATCCAGAGGTACAGGACTACTACCGCCGCATCATCTTCGAGTTGATCGACCGCTATGACATAGACGGATTCGAACTCGACTTCATGCGCACAGGTAGGTACTTCCCCGACAGCGAGATCGAGAAGGGTCTCTCGACGATGACGGCATTCGTGCGGACGATCCGGGACAAGCTGCGAGAGACAGGGCACAAGCGCGGCAGGCCCCTGCTGCTCTGCGTACGCGTGCCCCGAACGGTCGAGCTTGCCGAAGGCATGGGGTTGGACCTCGTGACGTGGTCCCGCGAGGACCTGATCGACATGGTCAACGCCTCTCCGCATTTTCGGAACAATCTGGATTTGGACATTGAGGGGTTCAAACACAGCTTGCCTGGTGTGAGGGTATACGGGGAAATGCACTTCGTCACCGACGCGGCCCGCCTGCCATCCGGGTTCAGTAACAACATCAACCGGCGCACGACACCAACCCAGTACCAGACTGCGGCCCTTAGTTTCCTGGATAGAGGAGCGGACGGGTTGAGTTTCTTCAACTTCGCCTACACACGCCATCACTACTTTGGCGAGCCCCGGCGGACGCAGCTACCAGGCGTTGAGCCACCCTTTCACGTGCTGGCGCGGATCTGCGATGAGGAGTACCTTCGCCACCTCCCGAAACACTACCGCAAGAATCCCGCCATCCCTCCCATACCGGGCGAGGTCGGCAGCGTTCCGCTCAACATTCCGGCGAGGGGGCAAGGGCTCGTCCTGATGCACATTGCAGACCGCTTCGATGCCTCCCACTCGTTTACACGGGCTCTGATGCGCCTGGAATCGACCGCTGAGATAGCCGGCGCCCCAGTGGTCGCGTTCGTGAATGGCCGCCAGATCGAGCCGACTTACGGGCTTGGAGAGCTCTTCCCACCCCTTTCGGCGGAAGGGATTCCACACTACGAGAGCCTGCTCTTCTTCGAAGTGCCGTTGGACTGCCTGCGGCACGGCCTCAATGAGGTCGTGATACACAACCACTCGACAAAAGGGGATACGTTCGAGCTTAGGGCCGTCGACTTAGCACTCTATTGCTGACATAGATGGCTGCGCCGTGCACGCCGCCGTACCGGGGGAGATCGATAGTCCGATTCGCACACGGCAGCCGCCCGCTCGGCCCGGAGAGTCGAGCTTCTGAATCTGCACGCATGCATCCACTGAGCGTAGATACCACGGAGGGGGAACCGATGTTCGACCAAGACGAAACCTGGGAAGGGCGCGAACGCCGCCACCGTGCCTTCTGGAATGGCACGGAGGTGGAACGACCACTCATCTACGTCATCTACGATGCCTACGTGGACACCGCGCTGGTAGCAGCCGCCCTCGGCGAGGGCGAGGTGAGCCCCGACGCCATCGACCCCGAGCCATTGCTGGCGGAGTATGACAAGCTCGCCGCAGCCCGTGAAGCCATCGGCGACGACGCCATCGCCGTCGCCGAGCCGCTGTTGGGAATCCCCTGGCTGGAGGCGATGGCCGGCTGCCAGGTCATCGTGCCCGACGGCACCAGCATCTGGCCCGAGGCCCCTGAGGTTGTGGACATCGAGGCACCGATTCTCTTCGACGCTGAGAACGCGTGGTTCCGCCGCCTCTTGACGGTGCTTCACCGGGTGACCGATCACGCAGCCGGCCGCTACGCTGTGGGGCTTAGCCACCTGCGCGGACCGACGGACATCCTGATCGCGCGGTTCGGGTCGGAGCGGTTCTTCGAGCTCTTCTATGAGCGTCCCGACCTCGTCGAGCGGCTTGCCCTCCAATGCGCCGAGCTGTGGCGGCGCGTGGTCGAGGCCGAGATGGCCATCGTGCCCGCCTTCAACGACGGCTATGGCGTCCGTCAGTTTGGGCTGTGGGCGCCCCAGCGCGCGGTGTGGCTGCAGGATGACACATCCAGCATGATGTCGCCCCGTCACTATCGCCGCTTCTTCCTCGAGCCGATGCGGCGGATGTCCCATCTGCCCTACGGCGTGCTGCACCTGCACATCGGCTCACTTCACGTGGCCGAGATGCTCTCACAAGTGCCCAACGTCCGCGCCGTCAACCTCTACTTCGATGATCCCAGGGTCACGCTGCAGAAGGCTATGCCCACCCTCCAGCGCCTGCAAGCCGCGGGCGTCCCGCTCATCCTCGCCAAGACCGTCTACGAGGGTTTCTCGCTCGACGAGTACGATGAGATTCTGGATGGACTGCGCCCCCGCGGTATCAGCGTTCACCTCGCGGCCGATTCAGTCGACGCGGGCCGAGCTGTGATGGACGCGGTTCGGAAAAGGCGGCGGGCAACCCACTAGGATAGGTGCATCGCACCTTCCGAAGGAAAGACACGAGCGGAATGCGCGGCGCATTCCGCTGTCCTGGGCACACGTGGCGCCGCATCGCGCCACCTGCGTTTGACAGAGATGCTGGTCGACTCTACACTCAGCACATCTGATGAGGAGATAGAGCGATCCATGCGCGTAGTCTCGATCATGGCTCACCAGGATGACGAGATGCACTGCCTGGGCACAATGCTGAAATGTCGGGCCCGGGGCGACGAGCTCACGTTTGTCACGCTCACCGACGGGTCCAAAGGGTTCGTTCAGCAGCCCGATATCGACCCTGAAGAAGCAGCAGCCATCCGCGACGCTGAGATGCGCGCGCTGGCAGGCCAGGTGAGCGCCACCTACATCAACTTTCGTGAGCCTGACGAGTTCCTCTATGACAGCCCCGCCGTGCGGTTGGAGCTCATCGAGGCCATCCGCGCCACCGGCGCCGACTTGATCTTCACGCACTACAGCGAGGACTACAACCTCGACCATATCACCGTCTCCTCGCTTGTGCGCCACTGCGCTATGCAGTCGTGCCTGCCCGTACTCTCCACAGCTTCGGATCCTCTCAAGGCACATCCAGCTATCTTCATGGTCGCCCCACACGGGCCCTTCAACTTCCCTGCAAGCCACTTCGTCGACATTAGCGCCTTCGAGGATCAGAAGATCTCGTTGTTGTGTTCGCACCGGTCGCAGGAGGAAGCCATGCAACGCGCGGTCGGTGCAGGCTTCGACCGGCTCTGCCGCCGCCAGGATGGCTACTGGGGTCAGGCCACAGGCTGCGATTACGCCGAGGCGTTTGCGCCCATGCGCGGGCGCGGCGCTATCAAGCCTTACAGTGTCCTACCTTAGGGGGTGACGATGCAAAACGTCCATACCCACGCCTGGAGCCAAGCCCTCCACTTCGACCCACAGACCATCCATGAGACCGACCTATCTCGTGGGCATCCTCTGGATCTCACCGTGCTGCCCGAGCCTTTCCTCCAGGATATGGCGCCTTTCAGTCACGTCGTAGTCTTTGGGTTGAAGGCCCGCCTCACCGGCTACTGGGTGCCCGACCAGTTTGTCGCAGACTTCGTGGCCCACGCCCCCGACAAACTCATCGGCTTTGCAGCTTGTGATCCAACGCAGCCGGAACACATGGATGAGTTGGTCCACGCCATAGAGGATCTGGGGCTCCGCGGCCTGAAGCTCGGGCCAATCTACGCGGGCTTCGATCCGCGTGAGCCCCGCTGCGACCCTGTCTACACCTACTGCCAGTCACATGGGTTGCCCATCGTGTTCCACGCCGGCACGACCTTCAACCACGCCGCCCCTCTTGGCGTAAGCCGCCCGTGGCTCTTCGACGAGGTGGCCATCCGCCACCCCAACCTGACTATGGTGTTGGCGCACTTGGGGCACCCCTTCTACGACGAGTGCTTGGTTGTTATCCGCAAGCATCCCCACGTCTATGCTGATATCTCGGCGCTCTTCTATCGGCCCTGGCAGTTCTACAACATGCTTATTACCGCCCAGGAGTACGGCGTCACACACAAGCTCCTCTTCGGCACAGACTACCCCTTCGCACACGCGCAGGAATCCATCGACGGACTCCGCAATATCAACGCTATTGTTGGATCCAGCGGTCTGCCACGGGTCACGGACGAGACCATTGACGGCATCCTCAACCGAGATGCCCTGCAACGCCTGGGGATATCCTTGTGAAAGCGCTGCAACTTCGGGGCATACAGGATGTGGCGCTCGTCGATCTGCCGCAGCCTTCTATCAAGCCCGACGAGCTGCTGATTCGGACGGGCGCCACGACCATCTGCACCTCGGACCTCAACGACATACGGGAGAACCCCTTCGACATTCACTTCCCTGTAACGATGGGCCACGAAGGCGCAGGCACGGTCGTCGCCGTGGGCGAGGCCGCGACGGGCTTCGTCGTGGGCGACCGCGTCGCCACGCATCCTGTTCATCCCTGTGGCACTTGCCCGGCTTGCCGCCGTGGTTGGGGGCATCTCTGCGTGGCGATGGAGCACTTCGCCATCAACCGGCCCGGCACTTTCGCCGAGTTCTACCCGGTACGCGTAGACCGCGCTCGCCGGATTCCTGATGCCGTTCCGTTTGCCGCCGCAGCCCTGGCCGAACCTGTCAGCGTCTGCCTTGAGGCGCTGTCACAGGCCCGGCTACCCGCGAACGGCACACTGCTGATCCTGGGCGACGGTCCTTTCGGTGTATTGATGGCGCGCCTGGCACGGTCTCTTCCGCTCGCCAGAACCGTGATCGCCGGTTGGGAGGACTTCCGCCTCAGCTTCGCTGTGGGCCGCCGTGCCCGTTCTCACGCGTCGGACACCACAGTTGCCGTCAACACCCGCAACGTCTCGAACGCAGTAGGACGTCTCCGCGCCGCGCTAGACGACTTGGGTGACGCCGGCGTCCTCGGCTACGATGCTGCCATCCTCGCCGTAGGCAGTGCCCAAGCCGTGCGCGATGGGATCGAGCTAATTCGCCCTAGGGGACGCTTCGTCGTCTTCTCGGCTCTGCCCGCGGAGACACCCGTGAACCTGTTTCGCGTCCACCTTGAGGAGTTGGAGATCGTCGGCGCGTGTAGCGATGAGGACCGCCTGGATGAAGCGGTTGCGAGCCTTGCGGATCCCGCGCTGGGGCTCGCCGATCTCGTGACTCACACATTCCCACTAGAGGCGTATCGCGAGGCGCTCGACCTTGCGGCACACGGCCACGATCGAGCGCTCAAGGTCGCGTTCGCGTTTGATTTCGGCGCCCAGTCTTGAGTGCTCACTCCCGATCGGTCGCCTGCGATAGCCGAACACACATATCCCTGACCTGGGAAAGGCCCGCACGTGCGCATCACAGACGTTGAAGCGATCGTCCTGGACACTGGCAAGAACTACTCAGACCCGACCGAGGCCGTCGAAGCCCACGGGGTGCGCTTCATCTCGCTGATCAAGATCACAACTGACGCCGGTATCATTGGATGGTCCGACATCGAGACCCAGCCGCACGTTGGCAAAGGCATCGTTGACGCCCCATCAGGCGGTCAGATCGGATTCGAGTCCATCCGAACCGCACTGATCGGCGAGAACCCCCTTGAACGCGAGCGGCTGTGGCAGAAAATGGTGCGCTACTTGGCGTACTACGGGCGCCAGGGCGCCGGCATGCACATGATATCCGGCGCCGATATTGCGTTGTGGGACATCACAGGCAAAGCTCTGGGCCAGCCGGTCTGGGCGCTCCTGGGCGCACGCTATCGCGACAAAGTCCGAGCTTATGCCTCCACGATCTTCCGCCCCACCCCCGACCTGATGCAACGCGCTGTCGAAGGCTACCTGGACGCCGGTTTCAGGGCTATCAAGTTCGGGTGGGGTGTCTTCGGTCGCGACTTGGCGCTCGACATCGCCCTGGTCCGAGCAGCCCGCCAGGCAGCCGGTCCCGATGTCGCCCTGATGGTGGATGGCGGTTGGTACGGCATCGCATACGATGACCCATTCCGCCCCCGTGCGCTCAAGGATTGGATTGCTCTCGTGGAGGCGCTGGAGGACCTGGACGTCGTCTGGCTCGAGGACTTCCTTCACCCGGAGAACGTGGAAGGATACGCCCGCATCGCGGAGCATTGCACAACGCTGCGCGTTGCCGCCGGTGAGCAAGCATCCGGGATCGACGAATTCGAGCGGCTGGCGCGAGTGGGCAGGGTCGACGTCCTCCAACCCGACCTGAGCCGTTGTGGCGGCTTGACGGTGGGACGGCAGATCGCTGACCTGGCAACCCGACTGCAGATCGACTGCGCGCCACACGCGTGGCTCACCGATATCCTGAAAGCCGCATCATTACACCTGAACGCCTACCTGATGAATGCGCTGTATCTGGAGTACAACGTGTCGACGGCATCACTTCTCACCCAGCTCTGCCACAATCCCATACAGATGGAGGACGGCAACATTCCCATTCCCGATGGGCCGGGTCTCGGCGTGGAGATAGACGAGGCCCTTGTCAATGCCTATCGGATTCTGTAGGCACACAAGGAGAGGACAGTGTGAATCCAATGTTCCAGTCCGACCAGGAGATCTACAACTTCGTCAAGCAGAACCTCTATGTTGCCGCCGTGTGTGATATCCTCGACAGCCTCGGCTATCGTGAGCAGGCGATGCACCAACGGCTCAGGCCCCTGCTCCCCGACATTCGCAACTGTGGCTTTGTGGGTCGTGCCCGGACTCTCAAGTGGGTCCAGATCGACTACGTGGACGCTGCAGATCCCTATGGGATGGAGATCGAAGCGATGGACGCGCTCACCGCGGGAGACGTCGTGGTTCACTCAACCGATTTTGCCGGCACGAACGCGCCTTGGGGCGAGCTGATGACGACGCTCGCAAGAGCCAAGGGCGTGGCGGGTTGCGTCTGCGATAGTCAAATACGCGACTGTGTGCGCATCATCGAGATGGGCTTCCCCGTCTACTTCGCGGGCATCCGACCTCTTGACTCGATGGGACGCGGCAAAGTCATCGCTTACGATGTGCCGGTTCGCTGTGGCGAGGTAGTAGTGCAGCCGCACGACCTCGTCTTCGCGGATTTCGACGGCATCGTGGTGATTCCCCAATCTGTCGAACTGGAAGTGCTGCGCCTTGCTCAGGAAAAGGTCGGCAAGGAATCGCTCTCACGACAGGAGCTTCTCGCAGGCAAGAGCCTTCGAGAGGTCTACGACACCTATGGTGTTCTGTAACCCTATACCCGGAGTGAAATGATGCCCCATCTCAACTTCACCGCAGAGGACTGGGCGCGCGTTGAGCGCAACACGAATGCATGGTGGGCCGGTGAACTCGACCGTCCTCTCGTCTATCTTAGCGCCACCGACCCGGTGCCCTCTGCCACTGCCCGAGACCAGGTCAAGCGGTATGGCTTCCTGAGTAACTACTCATTCGATCTGTCTGTCGAAACGATCGTCGACCTCCACGAACCGACCCTCGCGGCGACGCACTACTACGGCGATGCCTTCCCGTGTTGGTGGATGAATTTCGGTCCGGGGATGATGGCCGGCTTCCTGGGTGCCCAAGTTCACAGTGTGTCGGAACCATCCGAGACCGTGTGGTTTACCCCTCCCCCGGATGGGGGGCCGGAGCACGTACCCATCGATAAGCTCGATTTCGCTATCGATCCGTACAACGCCTGGTGGCAGCGGATCCAAGCGCTGACACAGGCCGCCGTCGAGCGCTGGAACGGCATGCTCGCAGTAGGGCACACCGATCTCGGGGGCAACCTGGACATCCTGGCCTCGTTCCGCAACACCGAAGGCCTCCTCTACGACGTCATCGATCACCCCGATGAGGTCGAACGCCTGGTGGGCCGCATCACCGAGTTATGGGTGCGCTACTACGATGAACTGGATGCCATCATCCGACCCGCATGCCGAGGCACGACATGCTGGACACCGCTGTGGTCACCGGGCAAGACCTATATGCTACAGTGCGACTTCTCCTACATGATCTCCCCGGCCATGTTTGAGCGGTTCGTGGTCCCCGACCTGGTCGCGTGTTGTGAACACCTGGACCACGGTTTCTACCATCTCGACGGCAAGGGTGAGATTCCGCACCTGGACCTCCTGCTCTCCATTCAGCGCCTGCGTGGTATCCAGTGGATCCCGGGCGATGGCCAGCCACCTGCCCACGAGTGGCTGCCCCTGCTGGAGCGGATTCGAGCCGGCGGCAAGCTCTGCCAGGTCTTCGTCACGCCCGAGGGCGCTCGGACGATCGCCCGCAACCTCGGCGGCAAGGGGTTCTTGTTTGTGATTCAGGCTGACGCGGGGGAGTTCCGCGACCCGGCCCGCGCCCGTGCGTTCCTGGAGACGTTGGCAGCGGACGACCTGGGCCAGCAATAGCAAAAGGAGACAGAGAATGCAGAAGCTGAGCTTTGACCGCGCATGGCGGTTCCGCCTTGGGGATCCTCCGGCTACACATTGGCAGGATCCTAATGACGCCGGCTGGCGTACCGTCGACCTGCCCCATGACTGGTCGATTGAGCTAGAGCGCCTTCCAGACGCCCCGAGCCAGGCCTCGGGCGGTTATTTCCAGATGGGGCGCGGTTGCTATCGCAAGACTTTCGAGGCTTCGCCCGACTGGGCCGGTAAGCATGTCTCCGTGGAGTTCGAGGGCGTCTATATGAATGCTGAGGTCTGGCTGAACGGCAACTTGCTGGGTCGCCATCCCTACGGCTACACTACCTTCACGTGCGACCTCACACCCCATCTCAAGCCCGCTGAGGACAATGTGCTGCTGGTGACCGTCGACAACGACTGCCAGCTCAACAGCCGCTGGTACTCCGGATCTGGGATCTACAGGCACGTCTGGCTGCTCGTCGCCAGCCCCGTGCACGTGGCGCACTGGGGTACGTATGTCACCACGCCCGACGTGACATCGAAACGCGCGACAGTCCGCGCCGAGGTCACGGTGGCGAACGAGAGTGATACGGATGAGAACGCCACACTGTTGTGCCACGTCGTGACACCTGAAGGACTGGTGCTGGACACAGCCGAGAGGCAGATCACGATCGGTGCCGGTCAACGCGAATCGGTCACCGCAGAGCTCGCGGTGCCCAGCCCAATGCTCTGGTCACCTGAAACCCCGCACCTGTACCAACTCGAGACCGAGTTGGCACAGCGAGGCAAGGTGATCGACATGGAGACCACGGCGTTCGGCATCCGCACTTTGCGATTTGATCCCGAGGTCGGGTTCCTGCTAAACGGGCAAGAGACCAAGCTCCGCGGTGGCTGCGTCCATCACGACAACGGCGTGATGGGCGCCGAGGCCCACGACCGCTCGGAGGAACGCAAGGTCGAGTTGCACAAGGCCAGCGGCTACAACGCCATTCGCTGCGCCCACAACCCGCCATCCCCAGCATTCCTCGACGCCTGCGACCGCCTCGGCATACTGGTCATCGACGAGGCCTTCGACTGCTGGCGCGAAGGCAAGAACCCCTACGACTACCACTTGGCCTTCCCCGACTGGTGGCAGCGCGATCTCGACAGCATGCTCTATCGTGACCGCAACCACCCCAGTATCGTTATCTGGAGCATCGGTAACGAGATCGGCGAGCGCAACGGTAGCTCTGATGGCGCCTGGTGGGCGCGCGCGTTGGCAGACCACGTCCACGCTGTCGATCCTACCCGACCGGTCACCGCAGCCATCTGCACCGTCGGCGCCGACGCTGACTGGCCGACCACAGACAGCGTCTTCGCCGCCCTCGATATTGGCGGGTACAACTACCAGGAGCGTCAGTATCACGCCGACCATACCAGGCATCCCCAGCGCCTGATGGCGGGGACGGAGTCCACCGCCGGTGAAGCGTTTGAGCACTGGATGAGCGTCGAGCAATTGCCCTACGTCATTGGCGATTTCGTATGGACGTCGATGGACTACCTGGGCGAGGCGGGCATCGGGCGTGTCTACTACGATCCAGAACTCAAATCCTTCCTTGGCGAATACCCGTGGCACCAAGCCAATTGCGGAGATCTGGACCTGTGCGGCTTCAAACGCCCGCAGTCCTACTACCGCGACATCCTTTGGTCGGCAGGCAGCCCGCTCTACATCGCCGTTCACGATCCGGGACCGGGTGATGCGGAGCCCAAGCTCACTTATTGGGGCTGGCCAGACGTGTGGCCCAACTGGACGTGGCCAGGGCACGAGGGCGAGACTTTCAAGGTCGACATCTACGCGGCATGTGACAAGGTAGAGCTTCGGCTGAACGGCCAATCGCTTGGCGTCCAGCCAACGGGTCCGTCGGAACGCTTCATCTCCACCTTCGCGGTCCCCTACCAGCCGGGGGCTCTGCACGCTATCGGCTACCGTGACGAGGATGTCGTTGCTGAGCACGAGATCCACACCGTCGGCTCCCCTGTGGGCATCCGGCTCACGCCGGACCGCTCCGACCTCACTGCAGACGGCGGCGATCTCAGCTTCGTCACCGTCGAGGTCGTGGACCGCGCGGGGCGCGTCAATCCCCAGGCCGACAACACCATCTACTTCACCGTGCTGGGCGAAGGGACGCTGGCAGCCGTTGGCAGCGGCGATCCCAAGAGCACCGAGTCGTACCGCGGACATCATCGCAGCGTCTATCGGGGTCGTTGCCTGGCGGTCGTCAGGACCACGGGGGCACCCGGCCCCATCATCCTGCGCGCCATGGCAGATGGCCTCGATGTTGCCGAGGTAGAGCTGCAAGCCATGGCCTGAGTCTCCAGGCACACATAGTGACACAGCAACCGACGGCCTGCCCGATGGGGCAGGCCGTCGTCGTTACAGATCCTCTGATGCCGTTGGAGCACGGCGAGGCAGCTGGTGAGGTTCGCTCACGGCGAACGACGAAGCAGCACGGCGAGTGCTGACACCGGGCCCGGCTGGTCAGGCACCTGATTGGGTTGTCGTGTAGAACCAACCGCGTATAATGCCGCTTGGCACTCGCCGGTAGCGAGATGCCGGGGCGTTACCGTCAAAGGCAGGCTTTAACCTGCTAAACTGGTGCAGCTGTCGGGGGCAAGCAAGGAATGAATCTGCGCACACTGCGGAATGTAAGCCTGGGCCTGCTGATAGTACTGGTGCTAGCGATGGTCGGGGTAGCGGTCGCCATTGGCGCCAACTACCGTGACCGCATCTACCCGGGCGTCACGGTGGCAGGCGTGGACTTGGGGGGCCTCACACGCGGATCGGCGCGTGCGGAGTTGGCGCACGCTCTTGGAACACCCGAGGACCGAAGCCTTGCCGTTTCGGCCGGCGAGCAGGAATGGCAGCTCTCCTGGTCGACGGTTGGGCAGGCCCACGATATCGATGCCGCAGTCGACGCAGCGTTCCAGGTCCATCGCGACCGACCATGGTGGATGGGCGTCATTCCGGTGATGGCATCGGAGACCGTGGATGTGAGCACGCCGCGGATTCTGGCTGACCCAGCCAGCGTCCGGACCTACGTCGAATGGCTAGCCGAGCAGGTCGCGGAATCGCCGCAAGACGCCGCGCTGACGCTGTCTGGCGGCGAGATCATCGCTACGCCGGCCCGCGATGGCCGTCTTCTTGATGCGGACGTCGCCACGGCCAGGGTTCTCGAAGCGCTCTCGGTTGACGCCGATTCGGTTGTCCTTGAGCTTACGCCGGTATCGCCTGAGATTCCCAGCGCCGAGCCTGCAGTGAGCGAGCTCCAGGGCCTGCTCGCCCAGCCCTTTACGCTGGTAGTCTACGACCCTTTGACCGGCGACATGGAGCAGGGCGGATATAGGGCCGACTTTGTCGCCCAACCCGGTGAAGTGGCCAAATGGCTGCACGTGGTCAAGCGTGACGCCCAGTACCACGCCGCGTTCCACGTGAACGCTATCCGTGCATGGCTGCAGACCGTCGCGCCGCAGGTGGGCGACGAACGCGCACTGGATATCGATGCGACGGCTGCAAGGATCGCACAGGAGTTGAGGGCCACAGGTGCACATCAGGTCCAGGCCATTCTCCACCATCCACCGCGCGCCTATATAGTTCAACCGGGCGACACCTTCTTCGACATTGCCTATGCTCACGGTTTCCCACAGTGGCAGCTGGAGAAGGCGAATCCCGACGTCGAGCCAGGGCTGATCGACGTAGGGCAAGAGCTCGCAATACCTTCCATTGACGTCCTTTTCCCGCATCCGCTTGTCGACGGCAAGCGTATCGAGATCGACCTACCGACGCAGACGCTACGGGCCTATGAGGGCACCTTCGAGAGCGAGGCCCAGGTGTTCGAGTTCAGAATCTCCAGTGGCATCTCCGCAACGCCAACCCTTGCGGGGCAGTTTCAGGTCCTGTTCAAGGAAGAGATGGCATTCGCCCAGCGATGGCGTCTCGACATGCCATATTTCATGGGGTTCTACGAGGAAGGCGAGGACTTCTACAACGGCATCCACGAGCTGCCGATCACGTCCTACGGCGTCCGGCTATCCCGAGGCGTGTTGGGATGGCCCGCCTCCTACGGCTGCATCATCCTCGACATAGAAGATGCCGAAGCGCTCTACAACTGGGCACCGGTGGGCACGCTTGTCCAAGTCCACGGCGTCGCGCCGGGAACGCCCTTCGGTCAGCAAACCTTGCTCGATATCGCGCCCCCGACACCCGACAGCGCAGCGCCAGACTCCTAACCGCCCCGAGTTGGACCAGCGACCGGAATCGACAACCCCGATGCGGGGAGTCGCCCAGCGTTGCGACCCGACGCCGGCCCATAGGCACCAAGCCAGGGCTGCGCACCACGAACCGTCGTCCCGTACGCCCTCGATGAGACTCGGGCTCTTCTATATTGCCGGATACACAACCGCCTGGTTGTAGCCAATGACCAACGGTGCCGGTCCGTCTGGCGGCAGGAGCGCGGCGAATGCATAGGGATCGTAGGTGCGCTTGGCAAAGCAATCGTAGTGCGCCGGTACCACAGCGTTGAGCCCCAGCTTAACCGCGATCTTGACTGCTCGATCGAAATATGGGAACTCACCCTCCGTCGGATGCATGGTCAACAGTCCCACATCCGGCTCCAGAGCGGCGATCGGACCGATGAGCTCATCGTGTTCGGCAAAGGTGTTGATGAGATCCCCTGTGACGTACACCTTGACCCCGCCCATCTCGATGACGTAACCTAGATGCTGAACGTCGGGCCTGCTGATACCCTCCTCCGGAACACCCTCCGGTGGCTTCGACCAGTGGGCATGGATCGTGAGTGCGCCCAGCGAGATCGTCTCGCCGGCAGTGATCGTGATCAGCGCCTCCTCGGGAAAGCCTGCATCGCTCAGGCGTCGCATGCTCTCCACCGGCCCGACAAACGTCGCTTCCGGACTGCCCTGCCTGACGCGTTCCAGAGACTCAACACACGTGTGGTCGCCGTGGTCGTGCGTTAGCAGGACAAAGTCGGCGCGCAGTGACGCCTCGTCGAGGGGCGGCTCTGGATGGACAAACCGTCCGGCGGGACGGTCGTGCGGGAAATACGGATCCGTCAGAACGATCGCCCCTGTGGAGTCCTTCAGAGCGAAGGAGTTCTGCCCAAACCAATGAATGCCGATACGCCCCACGGGCACCTTCAGAGTTTCGAATGCGTGCATAGCGCCTCCTGTAGACGAAGATCACCCACGACGCCCCAACCTTTTGGGACATCCCCAGATCTGCAAGCCTAGCCGGTTGATACAGACCGCGGAGGCCCACCGCGTTGTATGGGGCGCCGACCAGATGCTGTGCGCTCCTCGAAGCGCGCCACAAGCGCTTCGACGACATCTTGATAGCCCCGTTCTCCATAGAGATTCCGGTGTGCCAGTGGGTCGTTGACCAAATCGATTAGCTTTCCGTCTCTGCCACCAGACGCGGCAGCGCCTGTCTTCGAACGTGGCCGCGATGGCGGAGTCGGTATCCCCGCGACCTCCGACGTGAAATCCAGACTCCAGCGTGCCGTACGGATCCAGGACCGGCGGATCGAGCCCCCCGGCCCCCTCAGAATCTCGCCAACGACATCTTCCCGTGGTTCACCGTGCAGCATATCTCGCCCAGAGAACTGGTCAGGCACCGGCACGCCTGCCAGCCCCATCAGCGTTGGTGCGAGATCGATGCTTTCGGTCAGTCGCGACACACGCTGCCGTACGGGCACACCGGGTCCTGCGAGGATACACGGTACACGAGTGGTGATATCGTAGAACATCCCCTTCTGGAACTGCCCATACTCACCCATCAGATCCCCGTGATCTGACGTCACTGCGATCACTGTATCGTCGAGCAACCCCAACGTGTTCACTGCATCAAGCAACCGGCCTACCTGCTGGTCGATATGCGACACCAACCCGTAGTACGTGCAGCGCATCCGCCGGAACTCCGCGTCCGTGTGCGCACGGTAGGCCACCGAGCCTGAAGGACCGATCTCCACCGCTGGTCGCGATGCCAACACCGCTTCGCTCGGTACGTCCCAGTCCATCTCCGCCGGATCGTACATACTGTAGAAAGGATCGGGCGCCAGCACTGGAGTATGCGGTGCCAGGAAGCTCACACGCATCAGAAAGGGCCGGCGCACGTGCGCGAACATGCCCAACCAGTCAAGTGCGTGGTCCACCAAATAGCTCTGTGGCGTCCGCCCACCCGGCGCATCTGGATACCGTCCGGACACGATAACCCCCCGATCACGCCGGTTCCCCACGTGGATGATCTCGTGTTCGCGCTCGTCAAACCTTTCCGCCAGGCCGAAGAAATGCGCCTCGTTCGGGAACCATTCGAAGTGCCAGTTCTCCAACCAGGTCGGATGGTGTGGGGTGTGATATTTGCCCATACTGACGGTGGCATAGCCGGCTGCAGCGAAGTGTTCTGGGAACGCAAGCAGGCCCTCGGGCCAGCGCCCCCAGGTGTAGTGCACCGAGTTGTCCAAGATGCCGGTCTGGTGTGGATAGCAGCTCGTCAGCTCGCAGACCCTGCTGGGCACGCAGACGGGGCTCTGTGTATGGTGATCCAGGAACACGGTCCCGCGCGCTGCCAACGCATCGAAGTTGGGCGTGTGTATGTGGCTGTTACCGTAACAGCCCAGGCTGTCGGTGCGCTGTTCATCGGTCTGAATCCACAAGATGTTGGGAAGTGTACCGTCAGGCATGAATGTCTCGCTTATAGCTTGACGCCCATAGCCCGGAGCGTCTCCTGGAGGCGCTTCACGTCAAGCTGTCGAGGCGAAACGCCCGCGACACTGCACAGTGCCGCTGCTGTGCCGGCTGCCTGCCCCAACGCCATCATGTTGCCCATGCTCTTCCCCGCCGCATGGCCCAGGAAGGTCGCCGACCCACACCGCCCTGCAACAAGCAGATTCTCAATGCGCTTGGGCAGCAGGCTGCGATACGGATACGCAAAGCCGGAGACCATCTCTCCGATGAAGAGCTGGTTGGCATCGATGGCCCCGTACTTGCGGGCCACAACATCCTCGAACTCGGCACCGGCGCGCGCATCTTCCACCGTCACAACGTACTCGCCCACAATTCGGCGCGTATCGCGCACGCCGACATGGGCGCCCGCCCGCATCAAGAAGCACTCTTCCAGCCCTGGAATCTGCTTATCGCGCGCCAGGCGCACGAAGTCCACCGCCACTTGTATCCCAGCACGTTCGGCCAGCGTCAACGCTGCAGCGCTGGTGCCATCGATGTTGCCGATGTCGCGCCACGCGCCGTTGTTGACGCCGATCACACCGGGCACCGTGGTCCGGTTGAAGCTGTACCAGGCCGCTACGGCATAGCCCTCGGCCGCTGCTTCGTCCAGCAGCGTGTTCAGACGCACCCGATCGCCCTCCACGAAGCCGAAGAACCGCTCGACATCAGCATTCGCCAGGGCGAACACCAGACTTACAGGCATGGAGCGCCCGTCTTCCTCACGACCGTGAACCATCTCCGCACCCGCCTGATAGGCGACATCGCCATCGCCCGTCGCATCCACCACCACATCGGCCATGAACGGCTCGCGACCGCGCTTGCCGCTCACGACAACGCCACGAACTGCAGGCCCATCCATCACAACCTCGGTCACCGGGCTGTGAAGCCGGTAAGAGCATCCGTGTTCCTCCAGCAACTCGAAGCACGCCAGCTGCAAGTAGTCTGGGTGAATGTTGAGCCCGTCGCCATCGATCATGTTCGTCCTGCCTGGGACAGAGGCGTCCGAACCAAGCGCACGGACCTTATCGACGAAGCGATCGTGCACTCCGCCCCGGTGACCACCGTCCAGCATCAAGCGGTTCATAGGCATCCATGGCGCAACCGCCGCCACACCACCAAAGACGCTATCCGCTTCCAGAAGCACCGTCCGGGCGCCGTTCATCGCCGCGGCCAAGGCCGCACCGATCCCCGCCGGCCCTCCGCCCGCAACGATCACGTCGTAAGCCCGGTCCACACCGGCGCCAACCGTCAACTGCAGGAGCTCGTCACGACTCAACATAGGCACATCCTTCCTTCCTCACCCAAGCTGGAGTTCAACGGCAACCACTGACGCGGGCGGCAATGTCCATCGCATTGTGCTGCCCTCGGTGACCCAGGTGATTGGCGTCGGCACCAGGGCCTCGGGCGCGTCAAAGGTGTTGTGGGCGTGGATCTCGCCGGTGAGCACGCGCGCCCTACCTCCAATCGCGGATGCGCCACCGAGGAGCTCCACCGAGACCTCCACCGGGTCAGTGGCCTGGCTGTTAGTCAACGTCACATACAGAAACTTGGCCTTCAGCGAGGCACTGCCGGCAACAAGGGGCAGCTCTCGTTCGGTGTCGCCCGCCCGGAAGCTCTGGGTGTCTGACTCGATCGTTGTGCGCACTGCCGCTGCGCCCTGATGTGGCACGTACATTTCGTACACATAGCCGGTTGGGGTCATCACCATCGCCGCCCCATCCGTCAGGACCATCGCCTGGAGTACGTTGATCGTCTGGGCGATGTTCGCCATCACAACCTTGTCCGCGTGACGGTTGAAGATGTCCAGCGTCGTCGCCGCCACCAGTGCATCGCGCAGCGTGTTCTGCTGGTACAGGAAACGCGGATTGTGTCCCGGTTCTGCCGGATGCCATGTTCCCCACTCGTCGACGATCAGGCCAACCTTGCGCTCGGGGTCGTAGGCATCCATCGCAGCACGCTGTTGGACGACCAGCGTTTCCATCCGTAACCCCTTCTCGAGCAGTTCGTACCACTGGTCAACCGAGTACTCCGTCGATGTGCCCGCCGTGCCGCAGTAGTAGTGCGCCGCGAAGCCGTGGATATTCCGGAAATCCCAATAGTCCTTCCGTAGCTTGCGGAAGAAACGCACGGTCCACTCAATGTCGTTGCCGGCGGGGCCACAGGCGATGACGTAGAGCTGCCTGCCGAATCCTCGCACAAAGGTGGCATACCGCCGGAACTCCGTGCCATAGTCTTCGGGCGAGAAACTGCCGCCACAGCCCCAGTTCTCATTCCCAACACCCCAATACGTCACGTTGAGTGGCGCGGGGCTGCCGTCAGCAGCGCGCCGGCGGGCCAGCGTGCTATCGCCGCCATAGTTGCAGTACTCGACCCACTCGCGCAACTCCCTGACCGTACCCGAGCCGACGTTGCCTACGATGTAGGGTTCGGCACCGACCATCCGGCACAGGCGCACGAACTCCTGCGTTCCGAAGGCGTTCGGCTCGGGTACCTCTCCCCAGTGGATGTTCACGCGCTGCGGGCGCTGCTCTCGCGGCCCAACCCCGTCCTCCCAGTGATAGTCGTCGGCAAAGCAACCGCCAGGCCAGCGGATCACCGGTGGCCTGATCCGCTTGAGCGCCGCCACTACATCGTTGCGGATGCCATCCGTGTTCGGGATATCGGAGTCCTCACCGACCCAAAGGCCCTCGTAGATGCACCGGCCCAGATGCTCCGCGAAGTGACCGTAGATGTTAGGGTTGATGGTTCCAATAACGTCGCCGACGTTGATCGTGATCTTGTTCATAGCGCTCCCTTCGTACGCTCAGTTACCACAGACGATCGTGGCTACGGACCCGGTCGACCATTGCGTCGCTTCTGGTACCACCAGATCAAACCCATACCCACGCTGAAGACAACCGCGCAAACAATGTAGAGCTGTTGAAGACCGACGACCGGCAGCAGCGCGAACGCAAGCACCGGGCCGAGCGTCGAGCCCACGTCGCCTATCGTTGCGTAGAAGCCGAGGACAAGTCCCGTGTTCGTGGCAGGCGCAGCGTCGCCCAGTGTTGCTGTCAGGGTCGCCCGAACAGTGCCGTCTCCCAGCGCGCTCAACAGAACCGCCATCAAGATGCTAAGCGGAGACGCCGTAAACGCAAGCCACGCCAGGCCCACCGCGCTTACGAGCATACCCGCAGCCACGATTGCGCCGCGTCGCTGGATCTTGTCCGACAGCTTCCCAGCCAGCGGGCCCACTAGGCCCGCAACAAGCGCACGCGCGCCCGCCAGGAAACCGCTCGCGGCAGCAATCCCGACGACAAGTCCCCGCACCGTCACCGTCACGCCGAGACGCTCCTGCAACCACAGGTTCAGCGTGGAAAGCGCGATGCCTTCTCCGACAAACAGGACAAGCAGGTGCAAGAGTGCAGCGGTCAACAGCCGTGGATTGTCAAGGTAGATCCGTATGCCATCGCGCCATAGCGCCATTCCCCGGCGGGCCGGATCCGTAGACTCAGCTCGCGCGGTCATCGTGGGTCGCGAGACAGGAACCGTTTCGGGCAGCCTCAAGAGCGCAAGCAGCAGACCTGCGGCCGTACAGGCGGCACAGATCAGCATCGCCGATCGAAAACCTAAGCCATCCACCAGGAACCCACCCACCAGCGGCCCGGCCGCGAAGCCTCCCAGCATCCACGCGTTGTAGATGCCGACAAGCCGGCCTCGGTTAGCTGCCGTAGTCACGTCCAGGATCATCGTGGTCCCACCGATGTTAATGAGCATCCATGCGATGCCCCATACCAAGCGCGCTACGAGGAACGGAACGGCGCCACGCACGATTCCATACGCGGCGGTTGACAGAACGCCCAGGACCATACCGAGGATGAAAAGCCAGCGCCTCCCCCTCCGGTCGAACAGCGTGCCTACGATCGGGTTGCCTGGTATGCGTATCAACCGGTTTGCAGCGAGCATGACGCCGACCGCGCCCAAGCTTAGGCCCACCACTTCGCGTTCTGTTGCCAGCACCGCGTACAGCGTCAGATCGCCAAAGAGCGCAAGACACACAGCGGCGCCCAGAGGCAGCAGCAGATGCCGCGCTGAAGGTGGGATCCACGCGGTGGAGAGGTCCGACGGCAGAGAAAACCTCGACGAAGCGGGTTCTGCCGCCAGGTCAGGCACCGACGACGAAGTCACTTCCGGCGATGCAGTCTGGCGCCCCGAGCAAGCCGGATTCACCTCAGTCATAGAGTCGAGGTGTTACCCGTGGGACGCCTGCCCACATCAGTCGAGGTCACCCGGCTCATCAGCGGGCACAGGCACGGACCAGGGCGTCTCGATGGCCCGCCACTGCGAGGTCGCTTCGCGGTAGTGGGTCAGCCTCCCGCGCTTCAGATAGGTCCACCCGGGCAGGAATGCATCAGCAAACCTAGTCAACCAGCCCTGAAGCACCGACTCCAGTTCGCCCTGAAGGTCCGCATAGACCGGATCGCCGCACAGATTATGCATCTGGTAGCGATCCACATCGTTGTCATAGAGCAGCCAGGGGCCCCGCGTGCTACGCACATAGGTGTACCGCTGTGTTCGCACGCCACGGTATGCCGGCAATCCCTGCGTCCTCAGCATCCCGTAGCTCACCGGGAAGGACAGAAATGCGGAGAGTTCAGGGTCAGACGGCGCGCAGCCGAGTATCTGGGGAGAGAAGTCTCGCCCCTGGACTGTCTCCGGCACCGGGAGACCACAGAGACCCAGCAGCGTCGGCATGATATCTGGGCCATCGATAGGGCACGCTAGCTCTCGCCCGGCTCTGCCCAGCGCACGAGGATAGCGCAACAGGAAAGGTACCCGGATGGACTCATCCCACGGGCAGTGCTTGGTCCGCAGTCCCTGGCTGAGATGCATGTCACCGTGGTCCGACGTGAACACAAAGATCGTGTCGTCCGCGATCCCCTTGGCCTCCAAAGTCTCCAGAAGTCTCGCCACGCAGTCGTCCAGCGCGGCGATGTGCGCGTAATAGCCACGCAGCGTCTTAATGGCCTCGGCCCGTTCCCCTTCTGGCACGTTGGGCCGCAGCTCGATCTCGCGGTCCCGGAACAGATCCATATAGTCCTCCGGGACCAGGTCGTATGGATCGTGAGGCGGTCCCCACGAGAGCATCAGGAAGAAGGGCTGCTGTCCTTCTGCGTGGTCCTGGATATACCGGCACGCGTCGTTGGTCTGGGCGATCGCGTCGTAGCCGTCCCAGAGCTTGGGCTCCAGAGCGTCGCCATCGAAGAAAGGCGAGGCCATGTAGTTATGGCTGCACTCGAAGGCCTTCCAGTACTGGAAGCCCTGGCGACTCTCAGGTGGTATGCGCGACTGTCGCCGGTTGTAGGCCCCGTTCGGGCTCCCGTAGATGTGCCACTTGCCCACATACGCCGTGTCATACCCGGCTGCGGCAAAGCACTTGCCCAGCGACACAGCATCGTCGGCAAGTGGCACGTCGTTCACGTAGACACCATGCGTCAGGGGATACTGCCCGGTCATCAGGCAGGCCCGATAGGGGCAGCAGACAGGATGCCCCGAGAGGGCGTGCGTGAAGTTTACACTGTGCGACGCCAGACGGTCGAGCGATGGGGTAAGCGCATTGGGGTCGCCCGCATATCCCGTCGCCTGCGCCCGCATCTGGTCAGCAAAGACGAAGACGACATTGGGTCTAGCCATCCAGCGCTACCTCGCCACCGTGACCAACTCCAGGTTCAGCAGCTTGGCCAGTTTCTCGGCCTTGCCAAGTTGGTGCCCCACGCCAAGGGCAAAATGGTGCGTTGAGCCGGTCTCGGTCCAGGCTTGGCCAAACTCACCCGGACTCATAGTGCCGAACTTCACCCGCGTGTTGGTGTTGCCGATCTGCAGGATCGGTCCTGGCACCGATGCGCCCTCCGCCGCGACGAACTTCAGCCGTCCCTCACCTGTCTGCGTCATGCCCAGCATCGTTACGGGCCCGTTCTTGACGTTGAACTCCACCGAGACACCTCGCCCAGCCTTACCGTGGAAGAGCTTCATACCGCGAAGGATGGGCTTCTGGTCGCCGATGCCGATATGACCCGGACCATCGTGACCAGCGATGATGAAACCACCCTCGAAATCGAGCAGATAGAGCTCGCAGAAGGAACCGCCGGCGCCGAAGTGCTCCTGGATGAACATCGCCACGCAAGTCTTGAGATCAGCCTCGCCTGCGCACGGAATACCCCGCGCCGTCAGCATCGAGTTGCCCAGGATCATCGCTGCAGCCACGCGCTCGTACTCGTTGTCATTCCAACCCCGGTAGTAGTAGGCCAAACCGTCCAGCGCGAAGTCGGCGACGAGACGGTCCTCGGCCACTGCGACCTGAGCCGCCCACCGGAGCTCGTCCTCCTGCACCTGCTCGGTGATCGCGTCATAGCCAGGTGGCGGCATATGGAACATAGCCTTCGCCTCAGCGACCTTGGCGTCGATCTCCACCTCAGTGACGCTGTGGACGCGGTCGACGAGATCGCACATTTCCAGGATCTCGATGTGAGTCCCCAACTGGCCCTGGTGCATCGTGAAATCGGTGTACATATCCAGCATACCCGGATAGTAGTGACCGAGATAGCCCAGACGGCTGTTCATCAGCGCCCGCTTCGTTGCTGCGGCCTCGACCCACTCCTGGACCTGAGTCCAAACACGATCCTCGAAGTCGCCGCCCACCACGCAGTGAAAGGGCAGGCCACACCGTTGGAAGGCACATGAAACCTCGGGGGCGGTCATCGCTGCCCCGATCAAGGTGAAATCCTCCGTGCCGATGTTTTCATAGGGGACCGTCGGCACCATCTGCAACGCTAGCGTCAGATACGGCGCGATGTTGCGCTGGGCCACGGGCACCAGCACGTGTGATGCCGTATAGGTCATGATCTCGCCGATGATAAGGTCCACTTGCTCCCGAGCGAATAGATCGCCGACCTCGCCGCTGCGCTCCGCGCGATCGACAAGCCCGCCGCGGACCACCTCATAGCCCATCCCTTCCAGCTTCTGGGCGTGTCGCTCCATCGTTTCCAGGACTGCTGCCTTGAGCTTGGGGAACTGCGGCCAATAGGCCGCCAGACCGCTGCCGAAGTACCCAACTTTTGGTTTTGGACGCAGTGCTCTTTCCATCATAGCCTCCATTCGTATGTGTCGTGGGTTCGAGCCGCTATACGTGCACGACATCGCGGCCTGCCTCGCCGCCCAATGTCAGAGTTCCGCAATCGCAGTGATGTCGGAGTCGACGTGCTCCTCATAGGGCAGGAAGTGCGCCAGCAGCGACCAACCCCAGAAGGGGTCAAGCCCCAACCCATCGCCGGTCTCAGCATCGTAGTACTCCCGGTTGCCGGCCTTGACGACTAGGTCGCGCGTGTACTGGGCCACGAGCGAAGCCAACTGGTGATACCCATAGGCACGGAGCCCGCGGTAGACCATGTAGTTCGTCGGAACCCAGGTCTGGGCGCGCCATCCGCAGCCCATATCGCAAGGGAAGTGGTCGCGGCTGTACCAGCGCTCGCTCTTCGCCAGCGCTGAAACAGGGTAAGGTGTCCAGAACTCACGTGGGTTGAAAAGGTGCTCGAAGACCATGCGGCGCGCCTGCTCGGGCGTCGCGACCTCTGCCCACAACGCAGCAAACGCCGCTACCGACTTCACCCGGATAAGCGCCTCGTTGGGGGTGTTCATCGCGCCCCACCCCGCTTTCCTGCTTTTGAATGGCTCCGCCGCACGTGCGTTCCCATCGTAGAAGAACCCATCGACTTCGTTCCAGAGCAGCTTGCGGATGCGCTGAGCAAGGTCCGCAGCCGTCTGAGCGTAAGTCTCGGCGATGTCGATCTTGCCATAACGCTGCGCCAGAAGCGCGAAAGCGCGCAGCTCCCGCACTAGATAGCAGTTCAGGTCGACCCCTTCGCTGAACTGATCCAACCAATAGCCGGCGCGCTCGTGTTGGTTGTCCATCCCGGTATGCGGCGCGCTCATCCATTCGCTAAGGCCGTTGCCATTACGATCCATCGCAGTAAGCCAGTAGTCTATATAGCGGCGCAGCCGAGGGTAGTAGTGCTCGTTGAGAATCCAGTCTGTCTCGCCGTAGACCTCCCCCACGAGCAGCGCAATCTGGGCGAGGAACGGTTTCACGTGCTCAGGGTCGTGGTACTCGTTGCTCGGCACGGAGCGCGAGATCATGCCGCTCTCCTGCTGATGCTCCAGGAAGATCGTCACACCGTTCTCGATGTAGGTCGCCGGCCAGCCCATGTAGATCTGGACGATAGCCTCGAAGTACTGATCCCAGTCGTAGAGAGTTTCGTACGCGTAGCCGGTGAAGTAATCACGTCCGGTGTCTTGGTCGGTGAAGATGCCGCGATGCATCAGCGCTTCTTCTGCCCCGAGCTCCGCCCGCATACGGAGCAAGGTCGGGTCGTCGGCCAATCTGTTCACGCGGCCCCCATCGGCAGGAGGACCGGTCGATGGGTCCTGCCCGATTCATAGGCCGCCAGGAAGACCTCCAGGTTCCTACGTCCTTCTTCACCTGGAATGTCGGGGGCGTGCCCGGCGAAGACAGCCTCGGCGAAACGGTCGAAGTATGTCGCATACGGCTGGTCTCCGAACGCCCCCTGAGGGAATGTTATCTCAACCCAGTCCCCCTTCGTGAGCCCCTCCACATCGTTCTCGGTGTACACGAGCAGACTGTTGTTCTCGAACACGATCTGACCGGCGGTCCCGAAGATGCGATTGCCCGAAGCGCGCGTCCCCCGAATTCCGCTCTTGGCGGCACCGGGTGCACAGGAGCCCGCCATGAAGGTCCCCAGGGCGCCATTGGAGTAGCGCAAAGTCACTGCGATGAAGTCCTCGACCTCCACCGGCGTATGGTAGGTGTCATACTCGGCGTAGACCCGCGTGACCTCCAGCCCGGTAACGTACCGCAGTCGATAGATGTCATAGATGTAGTTCATGATGAGAATCCCGCCACCGGACTCGGTCTTCGACTTGCGCCAGGTCGTTTGCACGCGCCCCGTGTAGCCACCGGTCCAGTAGCTCGCCGGTTTGTTGGCGGCCCCGAAAACCTGGGTCGCCATCACTTCACCAATCGCCCCTTGCTGGATCAGCTCCCTCGCCTTGATCGTGGAAGGTTGATAGCGCACCCCGGCTTCCTTCGAAGAGCACAACACGCCGGCCCGTTGGCAAGCCGCTATGAGCGCGTCCGCATCCTGGAGCGTGGTCGCCATCGGCTTCTCCACAATGACGTGCTTCCCTGCCTCGGCGGCTTGAATGCCCAGCGCCGCATGTGTGTTGTGCGGCGTCGAGATGATCACGGCATCCACGTCCGGGCTACCCAGGACATCCTCCACCGAAGTCGAGCAGGGAATCCCAAACTGCGCCTGATATGACGCCGCGACGTCCACAACAGGATCAACACCGACAACTGCCTCGGCGCGTGTGCAGTGCTGCAGAACACGGCCTGTGGACGTGTACGCGATCTCACCCAGGCCGATCATGCCGAACCGCAATTTGCGTAATGTCTCTTCGTTGGCAGCCATGTCTACGCTCCCTTGAGGTCTTCGATGAACTGGCCGAATTTCCCGATGTGGTGGGCCAACACGGCGTCTGGATCGGGAGGGTTGATCAACTCGACAGAGAAGTAGCCCCCGAAACCATCGGCGGCGAGCAGCTCAAAGGTTCGCCGGTTGTCTGCGTCGCCGACGTGGACATCGTCTGGCGTCGCGGAGAAGTGCAGATGCCGCACATAGCCCCGGATGAAGCTATAGGCCTCGTCGACGGATTCGCCCCTCTGAAGATGATGCCCAATGTGCCAGAGAACACCCAGGTTTGGAGCAGCGGCAGCATCGACGATCTCCCGGGCCCACCGGCCCTTCATGTTGGTGTGCGTCTCCACAAGCACCAACACCCCGTGCTGCTGCGCCCACTCATCGACAGCAGCATATGACTCTGCCGCTTGGTGTAGCACGCGATCGCGCTCAAGGGGTTCCTCTGGAAGGCTATCGCTAAAGGTACGGATGCATGGTGCCCCAAGCTCTCGAGCCAATTCTATGTACCGTCGCAACGTCTCCCGCTGCGGGAGGTGGTCCTCCCGGTTGGGCGCGTTGAACCGCACGCTCGTCGCGATGCAACTCGCAGCGATACCATGATCCTCCAGCGTCCGTCGCGCTTCAGCAAGCCGCGATGGCGCGACTCCCAATTCGATCCCGTGCGCGTGCCCCCACTCGGTCCGGAACTCGATGCCTGCATAACCAAAGCGTTCGGCTGTCGCAATCAGTTCGGGCAGGGACTGCTGGGGACAGACTGAGCTCATAAAACCCGGCTTCATCAGGGCACCGCCTCATATCGGTAGTCGAACCTTCTGGGCGGGGCGCTATCCCCGTTGAGGAAGAAGTCATCGATCTCACCGGTTCCACGGATGTTGTCGGCCCAGTGAAAGTCAAAGGCCACGGGGCCCGTGCCAAGCCCAAGGAGCGCACGGGGTACCGCGAGCATCAACTGGTTGCCTTCAACACGGTAGCGAGCCTCCCCCACCTCGTGCCAGCTCCATCCGCCACTGGCCCGATCGCCGGAGTAGGCCTTGACCGTGGTCCGGCGAGCATCGATCACGCCGAGATTCACCACGAAGTCATATCCATGCCACCCCGTAGTCTTGTCCTGATCGGTGTTGATGAACAAGAGCATCCAGTTCGGATCGGTGTACGGCGTGATCGGGCCCCGGGTTCGCGCGTAGAAGTAGACCATTTCGTCATCACGAGCCACCTTGAGCGTCACGAACTCATTGCGGCCGGTGGAGTTGACGTAAGGGCCTGCCAGGCCCCACCCCGGCTCGTGCCTATGGAGGGTATCGTACAGGTGATCGCGGAACTCTGGTCGTATGCCCTGCCACTGCCCAAAGCCTGCGTCCAGGTCGATGCTCTGAGGCTGAGACGGAGCCATCGGTGGCCTCACGCCCTTGTAGCGCCGGATGCCATCGATCATCTGGTAATAGTAGTTATCCGTGTGGCCACCGCGCATGGGTTCTGCATCGCGGCTGAACTCCCGGTTGTACTGATCGATGAAGTAAATCTCGCCGACGTGGAGTGGCTTGCCCGCTCGCCCCAACGTTGCGCCCGGGAAGAAGCTCCATTTCGCCTGCAGGGCCTCGTAACTCGGGTCGTCACAGACCATCCCGCCCGCGGTCCACTCATTCCAACCGGTGATGAAGACGAACTCGGGATCCACCTCCAGCGCACGGCGCCACTGCTCAGCAAAGTGCGGGCCGCTGTCCGTATGCGGCGTCACATCATAGATGTCGGTCTCCGGCTCGTGTCCGTCGTGGTAACTGCGGCCGATACCGGAGAGCGGATGTTGCCCAATCGCCACGGGCACCTGTTCTGCCACACCCCGCTGGTCCCAGCCGACGCACTGCGGATAGTGGGCCACCCAAGGCCAGCGGTGATGCCCTTCTTCGCCATACCACGACAACGAGTCCCAGGCCCAGCTCTTGCGTATCGTGAAGAAGTCGCGGATATGAGGCGCGAACTCCACCAAGTTCATATCGCCGCGAACCTCGGCGTGCTGCCCAAACAGCAACAGCGGCTTGCCCTTCCAGTAGAACCATAGATCGGCGTAGCGCCCCTTGCTGTAGAGATTCTCCCAGAGCTGATAAGCCGACTTCTCACTCGCCAGGAAGCAGATGTCGGGTGTCTTCTCACCCTCACCGCGGACTTCACGGAACACCTCGCACACTGCCTCGTAGCACTCCGGGAACGTCCTGTCGTTCGTAACATCGAAGATCAGCGTGTCCACACCTGCATCCGCCAGCATATAGGCGTGCTTACGTATCACCCACCGGTCCGTCGACCGGTAGTAGCCATCCTCGGGCTCACCCCAGTGATGCGGAAAGTGCGGCCAGAACTGGGGGTGCTCCGGATTCTCAGCTAGGAGCTTGGTCACATCGCGCGGCGCGTCCGGCGCGGTGTGTTCCCGCGCGATGAAGTAGAAAATGCCGACGAATCGGTTCTCCCGTGGCGGTCCACACTCGTCGAAGCCCGGCAAAGCGCGCCCCAAAGCATCCATGGCGACCCAGGTGTCGCTGTAGACATCGTGCTGCATTCGCTCCCTCCTTAGTGATGTGGCAGAGCACATCCCTGATCACCCGCAGGTCGTGCAGCATCCCGCAGGGACCGGTTCAGATCGCTGCGAGTGCCCACGCACCATAGATACCGGGTGATGGATCGAGTGCCCTGGCTTCGCTGCCACGTTATCGCACACGCACCTAGCCTTCACAAACAGCGCGTGTCGGTCAGAGAATCTCCAGTCCGTTACGATCCGGAAGCTCCGGGAAGGGCGCTGATGGCAGCATCTGGTACCAATAGGCCACCGAGCAGATGTCGTGCTGGCCTGGCAGAAAGCGACCTTCACCCCGCCATCCGAGTGCCTGGATTGTCACACGCAGGTCCTGCTCGAACCGTATAGGGTCCATTACGTGCCAGCGATACATGGCGTGGCGATGCTCTGCGCGGTACGTTCCATCGGGCTTCAGCACCTGGTGCATACCCAGGAAGGGGGTCGTATACGTAACATACTCCCCATCGACCTCCCAATCGAACGCACCCCCAAAGTAGTCCTCTGTGCCCGTGCCGCATATCGTCGGAAACTCGTCGTCGCCATCAATATAGAACTTGATCTCGCCTTCACCCCACCAGCGGTCATTGTGTATCTGCCATCCCATGGACGTCCCCACGTAATGTCCCATCCCCTTCACGCCATCCAGGATGGTGTAAGGAATGCCATAGGGCACGGGATTGGTACGCCGGAACTGAGCATGAAAGTAACCGACATCGTCCGGAACGTCTGTGAGGGTGTAGTTCACCTGGTAGAAGCACGCGGCGGTCTCCGAAGGGTGACGGTTCTCCAAAGTCATCCGGCAACGATCTCGGAATGGCATCTCCCAGAAGCAGTTCATCCCGCGGTTAGGGTTGGCCGACACCGGCAGAGAGTTGACCGGCGCGAACGGGCCGCGGGTCGGCGCCCGCCGGTCCTGGAAGGGCCAGGGCGTCGCGAAGAAGTCCGGCAGGGGACACTCAACTGAAGGGCGCTCCTGATCGTCCCAAGTGATCCGCAGAATCGAGTCGCGATTCATGATCGTCCCGGCGAACCACATGCTCTGTACTGCGCCGGGACCCTCGATATTCGCCAGCACAGCCGTCTCGCCGGGGGCCACCGTCACGTAGGGCGAACACTTCCACCCCCTGCCCAGTTCGCGTGCGGGCCCGTTGGGATGCGCTTCTGCCATGGCACCGCGCCCCTTCCCGCCCGTAGGGTTCTCAGCCGAGATGGAGCGGGTCTTGGCGGACGACAAACGTGGAAGGTTGCCAAGGTGCAGACCCAGTCCGTTGAAGCCTGTCATTGCGACCTCCTTGAGAAGAACACCGGCTCCGACACAATCCTGATGACGCGACCGAAGAGCAGCGGAACGTTCCGCTGCTCTTCCGATCGCTCTTACAGCTTCCAGCCAGAGTCGCCTACCGGCTCACAGACCCTCACCGGCTTCGCGGCTCAGAATGTCGAGCAGGTTCACGGCAATGGCATCGGGCATGATGACCATGCCGCCGTAGTTGCCGGTCACGCTGTTGTGGGTATCGGCAAAGCAATCGTCGAAGGCCCCGGTTGCGTAGTCGTCGTATGTCCACGGCAGGTTATGCGGCAGCCAGTGGGCCTCAGTGTGGTCAACCATCCAGCGCAACGCAGCGACTGTGATGCCCTTTTGGTACATGTGCCAGTCGAGTTCTGGGTCGATCTCAGCCCAATCGATGCCCAACTCGATCGACTGGACGAACGTCTCCAGCACCTCCCACTGTACGTGATCCCTTACCCAGTTGGCGAAGTACCAATCGCTGGAACACAGGCAAGGCTTGGTGTTGTACATCATAGGAAGGTGCTTGGGCTGCCACAGGTGTGTGAACGGCAGCAGCGCCCGGATCCAGTGCACCGCCTTCTCCAGGTAGCGTGCATCGCCGAAGGCCCGGTATGCCATCACGTATGCATTAGCGGCGTGTCCTGCAGCCAGCAGGTTGGGCGCATGGAGAGGAGTCTCCCAGAAGTCTCCGCCCTCCGGTCGCTCCATCGGCATGCAGGTCTCCAGCGCCTTACGCGCAGCTTCCGTGAATCGAGCATCTCCTGTAGCCTCGCCGAGGCTCAATAGCTCCATCGCCGGCAGGATGGTGATATCGAGCGCCGTATCGCCCGCCAACCCCATCGGCTCTAGGAACTCGCGCGCTACCACAAAGTCGTCCTTCTGATAGTGGCGCCCGTCGGGATCAAAGGCAAAGGCGCCGTCCTCACGCTGATAGGACAGCAGCTCTTCACCCCTAGCGAGCTGCGCCTCACGGTCCTCGCTTCTGAGTAGGTTCCACCGGCGCCTGGGGCGCCCACTCTGCGCCTCGCACCACGCCACTTTCTCGCGGAGAGACGCTGCGAGCGGCGAATCGGCATAGTCGCTGAGAAACCGCTGCGCAAACCGGGGAACGTGGGGCCCGATAGCATCGCGTTGGGGATTCCCGAATCCTCGACCCGGATGCCACAGATGCGTCGCATAGGCCTGTACGATGTGCTCCAGGGCCTCAGGCAGGGGCCAGCGGGGTTCGGGTGGCTCGGGCATGCCGTGTCGCCGCACCCAGTCGACCACAACATCAAGACTGGTTCCGTCGACCAGGAAGATCTCCGCGTCGAACTCCACGCGTTGCTCCAGGTGGAGCTCAAGCGGTGGCTCCGCGTAGATCTGGTTTTCATGCGCCTCAATGTCGACGTCGGGTACCATTAACCCCATCAGGTGGTTGTTGTCCCGATCCACGAAATTGGGCGAGGCGAACACCGGCTGCGGGTACTGGTAGCGATAGTTGAACCAACCGGTTGCGCGGCGGTTGGGCTCCCACGCCATCCCGATCCCTGTGCCATTGCGGCTCACAGCCATCACGGGCGCAGCGACCTTGTTGGGATGGGGAACCCATTTCATCGCCCAGGGATCCTTGAACCAGTCGGTACCGCTCGACCACTCCTCGCCGACCAGCCATTCCACGCCCGGCAGGATCGCGTCGTCCTTGGCAACACCAAAGGTGTCCTGACCCACCTTGAGCCACGGCCCACGGATGTACCGCGCGTAGACGTTGCCCCTCGACACGAGACGCTGCGACACGTATAGGATCGGTGCGTCGGGCGCGAGCCGCAGCGTGACCGTTCCCTCCATAATGTGCTGGTCCAGAGGATAATTGATCCACGGCTCAAAGGACGTGCCCTGCAGCTTCTCACGCACGATCAGAGCCTTGACCTCGAATACCAAAGTCTGACCCTCTGCATCATGCTCCTGCCGGACTGCCTGCGCTTCCAGGCGCATCGGTATCTCCTGGTCCCTTAGCAGGATCTCCCCGAGATGGTCCAGCACAGCGACACACTCGCCTTGGGCGTTGAAGATCTCGCCCCATCCCCATCCGGTCAGCCGCTTGTGAACGTCCAATCGCATCCGCTCGTTTTCGAGCGTGACCGTTTCATTGCCATAGCTTCCCCGTCTGTAGACAGGGCTGGCAGAACTGACAGCCATTGTTGTCCTCCCTATGGATAGCCCCTCGAGCCCCTGCCCGAAGGACTTGGTTGTATTAGCTTGTGGTAAACGTAATGTCGACGCTCACAGGCACTGGGTTGTCCAACGGATCGTCGAGTTCATAGCGACTCAAGCGATACCGGGTAGTCGCCCCCTCCGCCACCAGCGTCAGAACATGTTGCCCAGGCTTGACGCCGCGCAACGACACCTCTACCTCGCTTCCGGCAGCGAGACTGGTCATAACCTTGCCATCCAACATCACGGAGACGCCCTCTGCTGGAGCACCCAGCATAGACCAGCCTACCTGCAAGGTCTCGCCCGACACCACAGCGCCCTCCAACGGGCTGCTTACTGCGAGCAGGGTCGAGTCGAACGGTTCATCTGGCTCCATCCCACCACGATAGAGATCCATGAGAGCCTGCGTGAGATTGAGGTAGTAGAATCCCCATCCGCCATCGCCGCGGTAGCCGGGGGCGGTCAGCGAAACGGGCTCCAGGTCATCACTGAACTCGACATCATACGTGTCCACATAGATCGTATGGTCCGGTCCATAGCCATGTCCATCCGGTTGACCGGTGAACTCGTTGAACTGGTGCAGGAAGACGACCTTTGGACGATGCGCCAGAGCCTGCTTGAAGGTCTCCAGATAGGTAGCTCCACCACGACGCCCGTGCGCCAGAGGCCCGATCCACCCAAGCGCATTGAAGAACGCCGGTGTCACTGTCACCGCCTCGGCTACCCCATCTTTGTAGGTAACCGGTGGATCGATGACGCCATCCATCCATGACCAGTGCCCTAACTCGTGGTGTCGCGTCGCCTGGTTCTGCGAAGACACCCATCGCACGGTGAAGTACCGATCGTCCACGGGGGGCTGAGCCTTGCGGAAGGCATCCAGCGCTTCTTCGGACAGCCGCAGCGTCTGCTTGAAGAACGGGATACGGAATGCGGACGCTGCTGTCCCATCGGGATGTGCGATAGCCGCGGTGTCCAGAACCACAACCAGGGGTTTGCCCTCATACTCCTGCCACAGGCCAGCGAAGCGCGGATTTCGCACGTAGGTATGGTAGATCCACGCCAGTTCCTCGTTCAGCGCTTCCATCGTCGCCGGTGGACCATTGCTGATTCCCGGCATCAACGCGACCTTGGGAACAGGAAGTCCCTCATCGCGCATCTGGGCCATCACGTCGAGCGCCAACCCCGTCGCATGGCAGATCGCATTGACCCCGTCCCCGCGCTCATCCCAATGCTCGCAGCCCCAGATGTGGTTGGACCAATCGTGGAGTATGAAGTCCACGCCCAGATCCATGAACCACAGCACGTGCTGGCGCGTGACCTCGGCACTATAGGAATCATAGAGGCCAATCAGCGGAACCGCTTGGGTCGTGCGCCAGTGCCGGTGGCCCGACGTAAACCACGACTCCCACTGCATACAGAAGAGCGTATCCTCCTGCGGTCGGGCAGCGAAATCACGCCACGTCACGTTCACCACGATTTCGTTACTTCGCGTGCCGCTGTCTGGCATGCGGCGTCCCACCATTAGCAGGTCGCGGTCGCTCAGCCCCGCCCAATCGTCAGCATCCGCTGGCAAGCCCACCACTTGGATGTGCGCAGGGCCAACGTTCGGCAATGGAAGCAGGAACGTCGCCCGTCCCTGACCATCGGGGCGCTCGTGCGCCCCCCAGCGTCGCCCATTAACAAACGGCAGCAGGACCGTCGCGCCGGACGAATCCCCGCCAGGCTTGACGGATGCCTCGACGCGCACCACCCGCCCCATCGGCACTGAGTCTGTAGACGCTTCTATTCGTAGTTCACCCACAGCTTTCGATCTGTCCATTCATGACACACTTTCATAAAGTGATAAGAGCGGGGAGAAACCGCCCGTCTAGCGCGTTCCTCCCCGCACAGCACGTTCTCGACGCCTCGAAGTCTCGCCCTCTTGACGTCACGCCCGTTCTGACGATCTGCCGGCATCTTCGTCAGCATCTTCGCCGGCACCTTCAATGCCGGAACGACACCGTGCGTTGTCTACCGCGCGCCGCAGGCCTGCAGACACGCCTGCATGTGGCCCCGCGACTCCGCCGCGATGACGCAGCACTGCTCAAGCGTGTATCCTTGCCCTTTGGTGCCGATGATCTCCAGGTCCAGTGGTCCCGTGTATCCGTGCTCGTACAGCACGCGGATATAGCCGACCAGGTCGACATCGCCGCGACCGTTGGCCTGCATTGCCGGCGCACCCGGGCTGGGGCCACGTCCTTTGCAGTCACGGATGTGCACATGCTTGACTCGCGAGATGACCGCGGCGATCGCCTCAACGGGGTTCTCACCGGCCCGGTAGATGTGTGACGGATCCATGTCAATGCCGAATGCCGGAGATGAGATGGCATTCATCACCCTGAGCGTCGACGCCGTATTGTAGATCGACGCACCGACATGCGCTTTGACGCAGAGCGTGACCCCATAGCGTTCGGCCATCCGGGCCAGGTTTCCCAGCGAGTCAACGGTCTGCTGGAACAGCACCTCGTCATCACGCTTCCCCCCAGGGCCACAGTTCACGATCGGGATACCGATCTCGACCGCCGCCTGAAACGCCGTCTCCATCGTTGCCGGATCCTGTGAGGGCTGCTCCATCGCGTGGAGCGCCAGGCCATACTCGCTCGACAGACGTTTGATCTCAGGGGCAAGCTCCTGCCAGCGATCCAGCACCAAATGCTCGCTCATTCCTCCCATAGTTGACAGTTCGATGCCGTCGTAACCGGCCATCGCAGTGTACTTGAAGGCCGCCTCCATATCGAAGGCCCCGAACAGAACTGAGTTGGCTCCCAGTTTCATAGCTAACCTCCTTGCATGTCTGAGGGCCGGCCGATTCAGGCATCCCAGCTCAGGCGCCGCGGCGCCTGAGCTGTCAGCCGGCTTAACCCATACCTATAGGGGGAACTCGACGCGTCGCCCCTCTCTGGCCGACTGGTACGCTCCCAGCACCATCTCCACAGAGACCCGTCCGTCCTCCGCCGTCACCGGTGGTTCGGTATCGTTCTTCAGACAATCGATGAACGACCACGGCACCGCGGCGATACGCTCCCCGTGGCCGGCTGGGATCGGCATACCCAGATCCTGCCATTGCGGATTGTCACGCGTGTATAGCTTGAGCGCAACCGCGTTCGGGGGCGCCAGATGCGTCGACACAGCATCGTCGTAGTTCTGCAGGAGCACGCCCTGATCCCCGTACACCTCGGTCGTGTTCTCCCCCGCCAGCGTCACAGACGAATTGACCAACACGACCATCGCGCCACTGGCATAACGGTAGATCGCGACGCCCGTATCATCCGGCGCCACATCCGTTACCGTGTTCTGGATCTCGGCCATCACGCTGATCGGGCGCCCCATCACCCAGTGTATGAAGTCGGTGGCGTGCGACGCATCATCCATGAACATACCCATGTTCTTGTCGGGCTCGATGTGCCAATGGGTAGGTCCGTTGATGAAATCATCGCTGAACAGAACCGGTATACAGTGCCGCCGCCGCAACAGGCTGATCTTTCCAAGCGCCCCGCTCTGTACCAGTTCCTTGATCTTCTGATTCGAGGGATCGTGTCGCATCTGATAGGCCATAACGAACTTGATGCCCGCTTTGTCAGCGGCTTCTGCCATGCGGTCGCAGTCCTCCAATGTCAGCGCCATCGGCTTCTGACACAGAATGTGCTTCCCGGCTTGCGCTGCTGCGATGACCATCTCAGGGTGGCGGCTGGTCTCTGTCGTGACGATGACGCCCTGGATCTCAGGATCGTTCAGAACGTCCTCGACGTGCGGAGTATACCGCATTCCATAGGCTTCCGCAGCCCGGCGGCCACGGGTCTCACTGTCATCCCAGCAGGAGACCAACCGGACGTCGTCATAGGTCAGCATCCGCTGGCAGTAGGCCTGCGAGTGGCCGTGGGCGAAACTAATGACACCGATACCGATCTTTGCGTTCATCACATCACTCCAGGACCACAACCGACTGGGTCGTGAGGGAGTCGATCGCCGCCTGCAACACCTTCTGAGCTGCCAAGCCATCGGCCCCGGAAGCATCGATCGCTTCCGGCGATACGCCCTCCGTCACCTGCTCCAAGAACTTGTGGATCCGATTCCGGAAGGTGTCGTCGAAGTCGCGATGGCCCCCGAACACGGGATTGGTGTACTGCAGCTTGATATAGTCGCCAGCCGGATAGAGCGTGGCCTGCCGCCACATGTCCTCCAGTACCAGGCGCCCCTGGGTTCCGGCGACCTCACAGCGCTCCATAGGATGACCACGTTGGATATCGTACGAGCCGCTGAGCGCCCCCACAGTGCCATTCTTGAACCGCAAGTTGAATGATGCGGTGGACCATATCTTGCGCCCAGGAGCTTTATTGGCGAAGCACTGCACTGCTTCGACGTCCCCGCAGAAGTGCCGCATAACGTCGACCGTGTGCGGGTGCAGCGACTTGATCATGTAGTATGGCGAGCTCTCATTGGGATTCATGATCCACATGGCCATGTTGATGAACAGCAGATGCCCCAAGCGTCCCTCGTTCTGCCATTGCTTGGCGATCATTGCGGCCTGGGTAAAACGGTGGTTCAGGTCGATCCCGTAACAGAGTCCCTTCTCCCGCGCCTTGGCCACCATCTCCTCGGCTTTTGCGATCTCGTTGCAGATTGGCTTCTCGCCGAGGACGTGGCAGCCGGCCTCTAGAGCCTGAAGTGTAGGCTCATAGTGGTCACTGCCGTTCTCGATGCCGCCGGTGGCGATGCTGCAGACGTCCGGAGACAGGGCTTCCAGCATGGTCTGTGCGTCATAGAAGGCAGGGACGCCCAGCCGCGCTGCCGCCGCATCGGCGCGCTCCTTGATGATGTCGCAGACACCGACCAGTTCCGCCAACGGGTCCGCCTTATGAAGCGTGGCGTGCAGATTGCCGATTGGACCCATCCCGATTACACAAACTCTTAGCATCACGAACCTCCACTCACACTAACGACCCACGCGGTCAGCAGGTCCATCCGTGGCTGTCTGCCGTGTAGTTTCCTGTTCTACACCCGTCCAACCGCGAAGATCCTCAAAGTTACGGGAGTCATTCACTCCCCTGCCATCTGCATACCAATGACGGCCTCCGTCTCAGGGCTCTCAGTCTGCAGCCTGCGCCCCAGGTCCTCCGTCATGTCGTATCCATACTGTGCCATCGCCTGTGCCAGGAAATCGAAGTAGGTAACTCCATCATCCAGTTGCCAGCGATCCACAGCCTCCACATTCACCGGAATCCTGGCCATCGGGATGCCCAGGAAGTCCTCCAGCCGCGCCAGAGTCTCGTCTTGGCGCAGCACGAAGTCTTCAAAGCGCACCTCGATCCAGTGCTCCGGTCTGGGCGTCGCGCGCACCAGGTCGTACTGGTACTTCCAAGATATGGCGCGGCGGAGACGTTGCGCATACGCGCTGGCCTCAGTGGTCTCAGAGACTTGCTCCTCCACCTGTGGATAGGGGATGCCCCAATTAGCCAGATCATCGGTCAGGTGCCGCCCCAGAACACAGTCGCGCGGATTGCGTACCCAGAAGATGTACCGCGCCTCGGGAAAGAGTCGCAGGATCCAGGGAAACACGAGCGTTGTCTCCGGGATTTTCCATCCCTTATGCTCCGCGTCACTCCCCCGCACCGACGTCAAATACGTCTCGATCAGCGCAGTGAACGTCTCGGGGATCTCGGACGCCATCGCCCGATCCCAGTCCCACGTGAGGCCTCCGTGCCAGGTCACGTACTCGGCGAAGACCTGGCACGCTTCATACATCGGCTGCGGGGGCAGCAGATCGCCGGAGACATTCAGCGGCTCCCCCATGAACACGCCGCTCGCCGACAGCGTGTGCGACATTGCCCGAGTCCCAGAGTGTCCGCGCCCGATTATGGTGATCAGTGACATCGTTCAGATTCCCTATTGCCAGTTGGATCGCTTGCTTGGACCGCTTGATCAGGCCAGCAGCTTCGGGTCGCCGTGCACCGTTGGCAGCGGATGCGGGCGCACCATGATGCCACCCTGCTCATAGGATTCCATCGCGGCCCAGGTGTACTCCAGCGCCGCCAGGGCGTCGCGGCCCGAAGCCCGTAGCTTATCCTTTGCCACGCCGTTGGTGACGTCCTCGAGGAAGGCGTGGATGCGCCACGGGAAGGTCATGCCGAAGTCCGTATAGCCAGACTCGGTCACGACTGGCTTCGGCGCTTCACCCAACGCGAGATTCTCGGGCTGTGCCGCCCCTTCGGTTCCCGGCGTCGGGAAGAACGTTATCTTCTCGACACAGTTCTCGATGCAGAACGTGCCCCGGGTGCCCGCCACCTCCACGCTCCACCAACCACCCAACCCAAACGTAGCGTCACCACGCTGGCTGAGCAGGTAACCCACGGCGCCGTTGGCGAACCGCATATGGATGCTGTTGATCGAGAGCATCAGATCGCCGGCGGCCTTCCTGAAGCTGGGGCGATCGAAGAAGGCCTGAATGTGCGTGACGTCCCCACAGAAGTAGCGCATCACGCTGAAGGGGTGATGCAGGAACGCCTTCACGTGGAAGTAGGGCCAGCCGTCGGACCGCGGCGCCTTGGAATAGCTGTAGGTCTTCTCGCCTCCCGCGAATCCCATCTTGTGCAGGCAGTAGACCAGCTCACCAACCCTGCCGCTCTCCATGTACTCCTTGGCCTTTTCGGCGGGCGGTGTGAAGTAGTGGTTGAGGTTGCAGCCCAGATAGAGATCCTTCTCGAAGGCCTTTGCCACCATCTGACGGGCCTCGCTAATGTCGTTGGAGATGGGCTTCTCGACTAGGACATGCTTCCCCGCCTCCAGCGCCTCCATGGCCGGCTCGAAGTGCCAGCTGCCGTTCTCATAGCCACCCGTGGTGACATCCACGACATCCAGATCTTCGTTGCGAAGCATGTCCCTGAGACTGTAGTATGCGGGCACGCCATACTTCGCCGCCGCTTCGTCGGCGCGCTCCTCCACCACATCGCAGACGGCGACCAGCTTCGACAGTGGATCTTTGACGTGTGCCTGAGCGTGGGTATGCCCGATGCCGCGCATACCGACCAGACCAACTCTGAGTGCCATAGGTTTCACTCCTTACTGTGTGCGATCGTTACCAGACAGGATTGTTGTGGAGCCTTGTCGCCAACGCTGGCGCAGGTTCCCGGTATCTATTCACTCGCTCCGGCTTCCGGCGCCGGCTCTGCATCTGGCGCCGGTACCTCCTCAGCAGCTTCGGGCTCATCGGCCTTCTGACCGGCCTGGAGCCTGGCAGCCTGCTGTGGGTTGCCGATGTGCAGCGTGTCGTAGGCCTGCTGCGATGTCTTGAACGCTCCGACGCCTTCGTGCCCGTGCCAGTCGCCCTGATGGTGGATGGGATTCGGAAGCCCCGTCTCGCTCTCCCGTTTGGCAATCCATCGCTCCATACGGCCACGGAGCAGATCGACCACACCTGGCTCGGCGTCTGCCAGGTTTTTATCCTCATGCGGGTCCTCGACGAGGTTGTAGAGCTCCACCGGCGGCTTGAAATGGAAGTCCGGCTCCAGCGCAACCATGAGCTTCCAGTGTGGCGTACGCCAGCCATGCTTGCGCATCCACGTGCACTCCGTGATGTAGAACTCGGTGCGATGCGACTTCACCTCGCCCGTCATCATCGGCATCAGGCTCTCGCCGTCGAATGCGATGTCGGTCCCCAAACCGATCAGGTCCAGAATCGTTGGCGTCAGGTCGTACTGCTGGGCGAAACCGGAGATGCGCTTTCCCGCAGGCACCTTGGCCGGATAACGGATGATCAGCGGCACGTGCAGGGTCACATCGTAAATGCCGTGGTGGTCGAACCAGCACTCGTGATCGTAGAGCGTCTCACCGTGGTCAGACGTGATGATCACGAGGGTCTCGTCCAGGATACCGCGCGTCTCCAACGCTGTGAAGATGTTCTTGATAGCTGCGTCCATATAGGCAAGCGCGCCATCATACTGCGCGATGACGTAGTCCTTGTCCGTGATCCCCTTCGGCATCCACTCAGCAAAGTAATCCCGGAACGGCCTGAACGCCATCACGGGCTCCATCGACTTGTTCTTGGGGTCGCACTCGTTCCCGTGATAGAAGATGCGCTCAAACGGACCGGGCGGCAGATAGGGCGAGTGCGGGTCCATATGGCGCAGGAAGAGCAGGAACGGTTCCTTCTGCTTGGCCAGACGCGCCAGCTCGGGAATGCTGACCTCGTTGAGGTTCTCGGCCTTGTGTGCCCGCCCATCCTCGCCTGGCCCCCACCCACTGTACTGGATGTAGTTGTCGAAGCCACGGGAAGCTGGGTTGCCCTGGAATCCCACACACGTACTCGTATACCCTGCCTCGCGGAGGATCTCCGGCAGAGTCTGCACCTCTGGGCGCAGCGGCCCTTTGTGGCGCAGCGCCACGACCTGGGTCGTGAACACGTCCATACCGGTCAGCATATTGGTGTAGCCACTGGTTGTGGGGATGTGCGGGCTGTAGTACCGCTCAAAGAGCGTGCCCCCTTTGGCAAACCGGTCGATATGCGGCGTCGTGAGCCGGCTATGCCCGTAACAGCTCATACGATCCGCCAACAGCGAATCGATTCCCAGCAGCACGATATTCGGGAATTTCCGTTGTCGAGACGTCATCTAGGGCCTCCTGTGAAGAGATAAGGAACTGAGTCAACCTCGGGGAGTCTAAGGACCCGCTTAGTGCGGACCTGGACATCCTGCTGAAGCAGGTTCTGACAGCGCGGCACACGCGGGCAGGTCAGAAACGTCAAAGGTATAGCCTTCACTATTATCAGTCTAGCATAAGGTTCGGACAATTGCATTAAGAAAAGTGCCCAGTTCTTGTGTAGAATTGCCAATCCCGCCCCATCCGCTATAATCTCACATTATGCAAAGCCACAAAGTGCTTACGGACGTGTTCTTCGTCGAGCCTGACCTGCCCCTGGCAGTCCGGCTCACGCGACAGGGAGACCTGGATTGCCATATGCACACCTTCATCGAGCTCGTTATGGTCGTTGAGGGTAGCGGTACCCACGTCTTCAATACCGAAAGGTACCCCATCACGGTCGGCGATGTCTTCGTCATTCCCCCCTATACGGCACACGGCTATGCCGACACCGAGGCCCTGGTCATCTACAACATCCTCTTCAAAGAACGGATGTTTGCGCGGTTCCACGAGGACCTGGAACTGATCCCCGGATTTCACGGTCTGGTCTACCTGGAGCCTTACTACCGGTCGGTACGCGGATTCGCCGGAAGGCTCACGCTCACACCCGAGCAGATCATCCAGGCAATGTCCCTGATCACGCGTCTGGAGCACGAACAAGACAACAGCCTCGACGGGCGCCACGTGATCCTGGAAACGTTGTTTGTCGAACTCCTTCTCTTCTACTGTCGCAGGTTCTCGGAAGACGCTGGCCCACAGACACGCGTCATGCCTGTCGCGCGTACGATTGGCTACATGAACCAGCATTTCGCTGATTCCCTGTATCTTGAGGACCTGGTCAATGTATCAGGGGTCTCCAAACGCAGCTTGATCAGGCAGTTCAAGAACACAACAGGCCACTCGCCCATGCGCTATCTTCAGAAGGTCCGGATCGCTAAGGCCCAAGACCTGCTCGAGCGCGGCGACCGCTCTGTGACACAGATAGCGATGGACACGGGCTTCGGCGACCCCGCCTACTTCTCGTCTGTCTTCAAACAGCATACTGGTGTCGCCCCCAGCCGCTATCGCCGACCCGGAGACAGCCCAATGCCAGATCGGTCCTGACACCGCCAGCAGGCCCGGAGGACATATTCGACCGGCCTGTGCGCCGTCTGGAGGCACTCCGGTGCCGCTGCGACCGAGCCCTCAATTGTGAACCTCGCGTGCTGTTTCCGCCATCGCCAGGAGATTCGCCACCGACACATTCGGCAACAGCGCCTCGTGGCTGGGCGAGACCACGTACTGCGGGCCGAGGATTGCCTTGAGCCGTCGCACCTCAGCACGCACCTGCTCAGGCGTTCCGAATGGCAAGAGCTGCTGGGTATCCACGCCCCCGATGAACACCAGTTTGCCCTTGTACTTGCGCGCCAGGTTCTCCGCGTCCATCCCCTTCGCCAGCGCCTGTAGCGGGTGCAGCCCGTCTACACCGGCATCGATGAGCAAGGGGATCGTCCGCTCGATCGCGCCGCACGAGTGCAACACAACCTTGTACCCGTGCCCCTTGGCCAGCTCGGTGAACTGCGCGAAGTAGGGCATCACGAAGCGCCGAAACAGCGCCGGGCTGATGAGCAGATCCAGCTGCGTCCCGAAGTCATTGCCGAAGAAGTAGGCATCCATGTCCTGCCCCACTGCAGCGAAGTAGCGCCGGTTGGCCTCCAAGTAGAATTGGACGACGTGCTCGGTCACCGCTTCCACCACCGCTGGATCGGTATACATCTTCACGAAGTAGTTCTCCATGCCAAAGAAGTCAGCTACTACGTGAAAGAAAGGCGACCACATCCCGGAGAGGATATAGAAGCCGTGCGACCGGGCGCGTTTGGCCAGATCCAGGACCTCGCTGAAGTCGAGGTAGTCGGGGTCGGGCCACTCGAAAGCCTCAACCTCTGCCACACTTGTCGCCTGGGCAAACACACCATCCTGGCTCAGACTCGTGCGCGGACGACCACCAAGCACGTCAAACATCGGCCTGCCGTCTGGATGCTGCCACGCAGCGTCCGCGTAGATCCAGACGAAGTCGTCGCCCAACGCGACCGACAACCCCATATCATCCGACACCCCGAAGTAAGGGTGATAGATCTTCGTCGTATCGTCATGAGGGTTCCCGTGCCAGAACCCGCATCGATCGGCGCCTCCGGCGAAGATAGCAGCCATCCGCTCCCGCCCGGTCAACTCGTCCATATCATCGTCCCCTCGGCATCGTGGTGTGCAACACCCAATCTCCATGGTGTACCCCTAGCGGCGTGCTCTGCGCGTCACTACGACCGGCCCCTGCAACAGCCCCACCGGGACCAGCCTGTACTCATCGGTCCACTGCTCTCCCGTGGTTACGAAATGCCCTGGGCCAATGGCAAACGGTCGCTCTTCCGCCAGATGCAGCGGGCCATGTGAGTTGCGGCGGTGGGAAAAAACCTCGACGCGCAGCTCATTGCGACCGCGTGTGACCCACTCTGTGATGTCCAGCTCCTGGGGCTCCCAGACGATAACGCCCGCCGCTGTGCCATTGACAATGACGCGGACTGCAGAACCTGCGTACTCCGGTACCTGGACACAGCAACGCTCGCCATCGGCCGGGCTCACCTCGAAGGTTGTGCAGTAACTGACCGTGCCCGAGTAGAACGTCAGGCCCTGGTCAACCCAGCTTCCCAATCGCAGTTGTCGGGGCTCCTCGGTGATCACCTGCTTCGTCCCTCTGACACTGGTACCGAAGTTGCCGAGCAGATAGACAATCTCCAAACCGGGATATGCCTCATCGTACACGCCAGATAACGCGATTTCGTTCGTGCCGCGTCTGAGCAGGTTGGCGTTGATCGGGATCTTTCTCAACGACGGGTCTACCCACCAGCCGCTGTCCATGTCAGCCGTGATCTCAACCCCATTGACTGCGATCCCGAAGCGGTGCGGTTGCTCCAGGCCCAGATAGAGGCCACCGGTCGGCAATGACGTCGCCTCGAAGGTGTAGCGCAGCTCAACAGATATCTGGGGACCGTCCTCCCGCGAGGCACGCGCCCACGGCTGGAACATAGCGCCGCCGCGCGGCTTCAGGCTCAGCGCCTCACGTACCATGCGATCGATCCGCAGGATCTCCTCCGGCCCATGCCAGTCGCCTTCGCCGATCCGGAAGCGCGCGCGGTCCAACGGCAGGCAGTTGGGCTCTGAACGCAAGATCGGCCACATCTCGTCATCGAGCACGGCTCGGCTCACCTCTTCATAGATCGACCGAGCCGGGTAGCCGGTCGTGGATGCACGCTTGGGGAAAGCAAAGAGCCGGCTCCCAAATCTGGGCAGAGACGTGCACACCTCCCAATCACCGCCCGCGCCCCGAACTGCCTCAGCACGGTAGACCTTGCCCGTGTCCGGATCCAGCTCCAGCGGTGACCCGGCACACGCACCCAGACCCCGCACCCGAACGTCCCGATAGGCGAGCGTGCGCTCCAGAAGGCCTGGCTGCTGGAGGGGATCCAGGTGTTGTTCGGACAGATCGTCCCCCGTGTTACTCAGAAACAGGTAGAACCCATCGTCATCCTCGCGCAGCAGGTACAGGACTGCCTTGAGCGGGACACCTTCACCGTCGCTGATCGCGATACGGCGCCCGAGCGGCGCCACTGCCCCTGCCAGTTCCGGGCCCGACGCCGGCGTCTGCAAACACTGAGCCGCGACGGCAAGCACATCATCCGACGGCAGGGCGTCCACGTATGTCGCGGGCTCGCCGGCGAAGATCACCGTTCCACCCTCGTCGCGGAACCGCCGCAGTAGATCGAGCGTGGTACGCCGCACCGTGCGCAAGGGCGGTACCACGACCACACTGTAGTCGGCCTCTCCGACGCGTAAGCACGGGCCGGACGGCCCTCTGGCAACAGTGCCATGCCGCGCCAGGATATCCTCATCGCCATAGTCGAAGTCCAGATGCGCGGCGAACAGCGTGTTCTCGAGCTCGACCAGCATCTCGTCATAGGCTCTAACCTCGCTCGACTTCTCCGTGTAGTTGACGCCCAGCCAACCCTTGCGTACCAAAGTCCACATGCTCTCGACGGGGTGAATGACCAGTACGTCACGCACCTCCGTGCCGCGCGTCATCGCGCTGTGGAGGCGTGCGAAGTAGTCCTCAACCTTGGGATAGATCTCCCACCACGGCGACTGGTAGAAGATCCCGGCAGGGTAGTCGCGCTTTGCCTCCCCCTCCATCGTATACCACGCCAGGTGTTGGCAGCGCAGGTTGATTCCCAACGCCAACTGCCAGTCGCTGAGCGCCTTATGCCCGACGAGCGGGAAATCCCAACCAGTGCAGCCGTAGGTCTCCGTGATGCGCCACTTTCGCCCGAACTGCCGCGCCACCGAACTGACCTGTTTTCCATTGGTATGAGGACGCCAGTGTTCAGTCAGAAGATCGATGCCCGGCGCCTGCAGGTGTTCGTAGAAGCGCATGCAGCTCCCGGCCGTGTAGGTCTGCACCGCCAGTGACTCCTCCAACAGCACGTGACCGATGTGGATCAGGTTGTGCTGTTCGCACCACTCGCTGATCTGGCGCGCAAAGACATCCACGAAGAGAAACGTGACACAATCGTGGTAGTCGCGCCGAGCCGGCGTGATCGCTTGCCCGTCCACATCAAAGAACAACTCAGGTAGACGCGGAACCAGATCGTATCCGTACCGCTCGAGGAAGATATCGGGCAACCCGTCGGTCCACGGCGCGCTGTATCCGCCACATTCAGGATCGAAGAGCATGCGCACGGGAGGTGCCGGCTCGTCACAGAAGATCCCCGGGATGACTGTACCGAAATCGTCACCGAATCGCGCAGCATATGCCTCGTGGGTGATCTCGATGAACCGCTCCACCGCCTCGTGGTTCAAGATATCTATGTAGGTGTTGCCGTTGAACGACTCGCTGGGCTCGGCAACGGCTACTCGGAAGGTGAGTAACACGCTATCCGGTGGCAGCTCGGGTACTATCCCGCGCGCGACCTGCTGAACGTCAGTCGCCAGCGCCCCCTCCGCCTTCGCGGTAAAGGCCGCCACAGTCGCATCATCCCAGCTCCAACCGGTGGCGTCAGCCAACTCATGCATCACCAGCGTGCGCTTGCGAAGCCGCGGATCCTGCGTAACCAGCCCGCCGGCGGCGCCTGAAGGCCACCGATCCTCATCGTAGAGCCAGGCGAGCATCCCCAGCTTACGCGCCTCGTCCACACACGCCTTGATTGCTTCGAACCAGGGCTCCTGAAGGTAGGGCGTTGCCAGCCCCACCCGGGAATGCATAAAGAAGCCACCCAGTCCCATGCGGGCCATCAACCGGATCTGCCGGCGCAATTCCTCAGGTTCGAGCTTGCCGTTCCACGACCAGAACGGTTGGCCTCGATACTGATTGGAGGGATGCTCGAACTCCGCTATCAGCTCATCCAACATAGATACCTCCTTGTTCCTGCGTCCAGGCAACCGCCACGCCGACGATAGGCCGGTCGTCTGCTGTCTGGGTTCCTACGATGTCCAGTCTTTGCCAACACCTACGCAACCTGTCAGCCGCTTTCGCTGCTCCAGGTAGTACAGGTAGTGCGTGTAAGGCACATCGTCGGGAACACCGTGGTCCACCAAGGGAATGAACCCGCCCTGTGCGACGACCGGCGCCAGACGCGCCAACTCGGCATCGATGGCCGCTGGGCCCTTGGTGAGAGCCCGCTTGTCCACATTGCCCCACATCACGATCTCCCGCCCGTACTGCCGTCGTAGCTTGGCGGCATCCATACCCGAGGCCACCTCCAGAGGGTAGAAGCCGCGCACCCCACCCTCGATCCAGAGCGGGATCAGCGCCTCGATGTTGCCGTCGCAGTCCACCCACGAGAGCTCCACCCCATGATCCTCCAGGAGAGACGTGACCTTCCGGTAGTTCGGCAGCATCATCTCGCGGAACATCCGCGGAGAGAGCAGCGGGCCCGCGTTATAACACATGTCCTCCCAGAACATCGCGAAGTCGATCCGCACTTCATCGAGCGCGCGGTGCAGGACCTCGACGAGAAAATCCCCCAGGTAGTCCATCATCTCGCGCACGAGACCGGGGTCATCGTAGAGCAGGTAACTCAACGCCTCGAAGCCGATCCAGTCGCGCAGAAAGCCGTAGAAGCTGCCGCCGTCGATGCTGATGACCTGGTCCGTGGTCTCCCAAGTAGCCTTCAGCGCAGCCCATTCCGCATCATCAGGATATCGGCCCGGCGCCGCAGGATCGAGGTGCTCGTCTCTGAAACGCACCCAGTCCCGGCGGCTCTTGATCGGGTACTCCACGAACTGCGTGGAGACCAGTGAGCTGTTGGGGTGCTCGAACTGCCGCACGATCACCCCGTTGGCATTGCGATAGACCACTGTCGCATCGGTTGTTTCGAAGACCTCGTAGGGGAACGCCGGGCAGACACCGACGTTGACCGGCACACGCGGCTGTCCCCAGAAAGCGGAGTACATCCCGTCGAAGCCGAAGTGCTCGATGAACCATGCCCGCCGGTCGAACGTCTGCTCGTCTACATCCCGGGAAACGGGCAACCCTTGTTGGGACCAGGTCTGCCAGGGTCCCAACCAGTCGGACCAGAACGGCAGCCGATCCACCGTCTCGAAGCGCATCGTGCGCCAGAATCGTTCGCGTACCGTCATCTCGCCCATGGCTCTAGACCGCCGCCTTGCGGCAGTACTCGTCGAAGAGCGCCACATAGATGCGGTAGTTGTCCAGCGACACCTCCGGCGGCGTCTGGTGGTCGACGGAGGGAATGTAGCCTCCCGACCGCATGACCGGCAGGATACGCTCGAACTCCGCGCGCATCGCCGCCTCACTTCGAAACATGACCATCTTGTCGTAGCCCCCCATCATGAGAAAGTCCGGGTAATCTCTCCGAATCTTCGCGATATCGACCCCAGCCTGCCTTTCCAGGGGATAGACGCCCTCGATGCCTGCCTTCTGCATCCACGGAATCATCTTGCTGATATCGCCATCGCTGTCGATCAGCACCTTGACCCCGAAGGCTTTGATGTGCGGAATCACCCGCTGATAGTAGGGGAGCAGAAACGTCTCGAAGGCGGCGCGAGAGAGCATAGGGCCGTGGTTGTACGACATATCCTCGGCAAAGCCTACCATGTCCGGCGCCAACACCGGAAAGAGCGCCTCGACGACGCGGATGTTGAAATCGGCCAGGTCACTGTTCATCCGGTGCATCAGGGCGGGCTGATCGTAGAACGCGTACAGGTGTGCCTCTATGCCCAGCAGCGTGCGCGGAAACCAGAAAAAGCCATCCAACCACAGCCGGATGATGATCTCCCCCCTGTCGTGCTTCGCCTTGAGCGCTTGGGCAGCCCCGATGACCCGTTCGATGATCTTGTCGGTGTAGAGATAGGGCAGCAGCGCCTCATACGCAGCCTCATCTATGACGATCGGTCCTCCGTGGTAGGTAGGGCCTGGGCAGTCCGGCGCACGACCCGGCGCGCTGATCAGCAACAGCGGATCGAGACCGAAGTAGTGCAGCGAGGCTTCCATGTCCAACTCCGCCGGGAGGCCCTCAGCCTTCCAGCGATCGAACGTCTTGTCCCACCACGCCGCCCACTCCACCATCGGCAAGCGATCGCCCGGCCTACGAAAGTTCAGCACATCCAGAAAGCGCTCTCTTGGTGTCATTCGATCTCCATGGGCTGACGCCGTCCATACCGCCAGGCCTCGTCGTACATCGCGAGTATGTTCGCGATCGGCGTCACAGGCTGCAGATTGTGGCAGGGCGCGACGATATACCCTGTCCCACTTGGCGCCAGCGTGTCGATACAGGTGCGCACCTCCGCGCGCACGTCTTCCGGGGTCCCGAAAGGCAAGATCCGTTGGTTGTCGACGCCACCGTGGAAACAGATAACGTCTCCGAATGCCCGCTGTAACTCGACCCGGTCCATCCCCGGGCAGGTCCACTGGATGGGGTTGAGGATGTCGATCCCCATGGCAACCAGCCGGGGAAGGAACAGCCGGCAGCTTCCATCGTCGTGATGGAAGACCTTGATCCCGAATTCGTGGCACAGGTCGATGAAGCGCTGGTGGTGTGGCGCGTAGAAGGTCTCATACATCCGCATGCTGATCAGCGGACCTGTCTGGCTGCCCAGATCGTCGGTCACCTGGGCGACGTCAATCAGGCCCTCGCACGCCTCAAAGGCCCGGCGGTGATGCTCATAGAAAAAGCCGCTAATCCGGCGCAGAATCTCATGGGTCAGTTCTGGGTCCTCGAGCGGATCGATCAGCGACTGTTCGAGACCCCGCAGCAGGTTATGGAAATAGAACGGTGCCATGTACCCGAACTGAACAACGTGCGTTTCCCGCGCCACCTCAGCTTGCGCACGCATTGTGCTGTAGTCGAACCAATCAGCAGAGGGCCAGCAATACTGGTGGAGATCGTCGACGGTCTTCGCAAACGCCAGCGGCGCCACAACCTGCTCGTCATAGACTCCGGTCTCATAGCGTGTCTGCCGGCGCACAATGCCCCAGTAGTCGACCGTTTCGTCCCGGCCCACAGCAGGAAGCTGTGGGCCGATGTAAGCGGGACCAATTCCCTTCATGCCGTCGATGTGCAGCGCCGCGAGCGGATCGACGCCCGGCCCGAAGTGCGCGTGGAGCGCCGCCCAGACCTCGGGCGTTGCCCAGATGTCCGTGGGGATGCGGTCGACTGGCAAGTGGTTGATCGCCGCCAGCATCCGTTCGCGGGGGAGCATCTCGCCAGTGGCCGCGCGCGTCCCGGCGCAGCGCCGGCAACGGTTCAGAACAGTATGCTCCCTGGAAGAGCCGAGAGCCGCCTCGCCTTCGCCGCCCATCGCGACGGTGACACATCGGAACTCGTTGCCGTCATTGAGCGCCGGGTCCCCAGGCTGCGACGGGCGACACGCGCAGTAGAAGTGGTAGAGGATATCGCTATGGCTGATGACCGCCGGCTTGTGGGCGTGGGTGCTGTCAAGCGCGCCTTCCATTCCCACAGTGAGGATAGGCTCTGGATGCTTATCCCAGTGGAGCATATCTGTGGAGACGGCGATGCCCTCCTGGGCCTGGTGCCCGTCGAAGCCAAAGAAGAACATCACCCATTCGCCCCCGTGCCGCACGACACACGGATCGCTGCAGAATCGCGAGTCCCAGGCGCCGGGAGTGACCCGCACAACCGGGCTTCCGGCGAAACGCTCCCACTTGGCGAGGTCCCGCGAGGTCGCCAAACCGATCTGCTCCGTCCACGGCGCGCCCCGGTCCTTGGCATTGTAATAGAGATAGAAAGTGCCCTGGTGCTCAATCAGGCACTCCTTATACAGCCCGCCTGCCTCCCAAGGCGCCCCGTCCTGGGGGGTCAGGACAGGGTCGGGGAGCCGGTGCCACGTCATCAGGCTCTCATCTTCAGTCCAGGCAAGCCCGACTTGTGCAGGGCCTACCTCGTAACCTTCACCGGGATAAGAATGGTAGGCCATCCAGTAGCGGCCCTGCCACTGCTTGAGGGTGCGGGGGCCATCAAGGTCGTTCTCGCACAACAGCCAGGTCCCTGCGGCGTTCTCGCGGTCCCAGGCGTGCCCCTCGCCGCGCTTGAGAACTGTCCCCAGCTTCTCCCAGTTCAGCAGGTCCGTGCTGCGAGCCATCCCGGTCTGATAGCCCCGCCCATCGAACCCGATATACATCATCATGAAAGCCCCGCCATGTTCGAAGACGAAAGGGCAGTCGACCGCCCGTTCGTCGAACGCACCGGCGAGGCCAGAGCCCGTAAGCACCGGGCGACCCAGCTTGCGTGGGGTCAGGTAGGGGGTCACATCGGATATCGGCATCACGTGCAGCTCCCCAAGCCGTCAGTATCGCCCGTAGGTGTGAGCCGCCTCATACATCGCGACGACGTTTTCGGTCGGAGAGTTGTCCTGAATCTGGTGCGTCGGCGAGAGCGCATAGCCACCGCCCGGCATCATCACTGCCAGGGTCTCACGCACATTGGCCACCACCTCGTCGACCGTCCCATAGGCCAGCGGCCCAGCCGTCGAGATGCAGCCGTGGAACGCCAGGCGGTCGCCATAGCGCTTCTTCAGATAGGACGGCGCCATGTTGGCCGCCTCAGGCTGCAGTGTGTCCACAACGCCAATGCCAATCTCGACGAAATCATCGAACGCCCAACTGCTCGATCCGCACGAATGGATGGCAACAGGGATGCCATACTCACGTCCCAGCGCCGCAAACCTTGCGTGCCACGGTTTGATGTGCTTACGATACAGCTTGGGACTGATCAGTGGCCCACGCTGCGTTCCCAGGTCCTCGCCCAGCCAGAGCACGTCGATCGCACCTCCCGCAGCCTCGAGCGTGCGTCGGGTCACCTCCAGTAGTATCATGCTCTTGCGCTCGACATATCGCAGGAACGCCGGGTTGTCGGTGATCAGATCGACCATCACCTGCTCCATATTGCGGATCATCCCCGTAGCGTTGATGACGTCCGGCAGTCCCGCGTTGCCTGCAACGATTCCGTAGTCAGCATACACCCCACATTGCTGCACAACGGCGTCGTAGTCGTAGTCGTCTGGCGAGGGCATTGGCCATGCCTCAACCTCGTCGAGCCCGGCGTCGCGCAGTGGGAAATCGCAGAAATCCCAGTACCCACCCGATTCGTGCTCCACCCAGCGCGTCCGGATGCCCCAGCACGGGTCCACATGGCGCCCTGGCATCTCTGCGTGCAGCCTAGGCCCCACATAGGGCGCGCCCACCGTGCGAAAGTCTACACCGAGAGCCTGCCGCAACCCCTCATCATCGTCCACGGTCAGCCCGAAGTGCTCCTTGAGTCGGCGATCGATGCCGGGATTGCAGTAGTAGTTGATCGGTACGCGATCGGGCGCGTGTCTCGAGAAAGCGGTCAGGACTCTCTCCTTGGGCGACATCGTGCGTGTGCTCATGTACGGCTCCTCCGATTATGCCGGCGCGCGGACGCCGGAGATCAAGATGCCGGCTATGCTACACCAGTTCGTGAAAGCCGGAAACAGCAAGAGGGCGTTCGCTGTGCGCGAACGCCCTTCTCTGATCCCTATCGCCAAGCACCCGGCCTCGGCCTGGCCCTGGCGCAGGCTTTCCAACGCGCGCTACCCCTTGATGCCCGATAGCACCACGCCTCGGATCATCAGCTTCTGTGCAAAGAAGAACACGATGAGCATCGGGATGACCATCAAGAACGACATCGCCATCATCAAAGGCACCTCAGTGTTGTAGAGGCCCTTGAAGTTGTTGATGCCGATCGCCAGCGTGTATTTCTCACGGGTGCTGAGGAAGATCAGCGGCCCGTAGAAGTCGTTCCACGTTGCCTGAAACGTGAATACCGCGATCGTGGCCAGCGCTGGCTTGGAGAGCGGCAGGAAGATCTGCCACCAGATGCGGAAGCGGCTGGCCCCGTCCACGATCGCGGCCTCTTCCAGCTCGATCGGAATGCCCTTGAAGAACTGCCGCAGCAGGAAGATATTGAACGCACCTCCGCCGAACCAGGCCGGTATGATCAGCGGCTTGAACGTGTTCAACCACCCGATCCGCTGATAGCCGACAAAGAGTGGGATTAGCGTCACCGGTCCTGGAAGCATAATCGATGCCAGCACGACCATGAACCAGAAGTCCCGCCCGGGAAACGTCAGCCGGGCAAACCCGTACGCACACAACGAGGACGTGAGAAGGATACCCGCCATTGCCCCCGCAGTGATCCACAGCGTGTTGGCCGTCCACTGCGGGAACATAGTGTTCTCGTGAGTCCAGCCATCCGGGAAGTTCTGCCACCGCCACGCCTTAGGGATGAACGTTGGCGGGAAGGTATAGACTTCCTGCTGTTCTTTCAGCGATGTCCCCACCATCCAGAAGAAGGGCAGCAAGAAGATCACAGCGCCGGCAGCCAGAACCAGGTAGGTAGCGACCATGCCTACGCCCTGCCATGGCCGTCGGTTCCACTTGACATCCCGCAGCCCGTAGTAGACTTCACGATCCTGGGAGAGCATCACTTCACCTCCGTCTCGTAATAGACCCACGCGCTCGAGCTGCGGAAGACCAGCAAGGTCATGATCAGCACAGCGACAAGCAAGAACCACGCCATGGCAGACGCCATGCCCATCTGCACCCACTTGAAGGCGCGTTCGTAGAGCATCAGGTTGTAGAAGTAGGTAGCGAACAGTGGCCCGCCGGCCGTGAGCACAAATGCGCCGGTGAAGTACTGGAATGCCCCGATCAAGCCCATGACCAAGTTGAAGAAGATCGTGGGTGTCATGAGGGGAATGGTGATATGCCGGAAAAGCTTCAGTCCGCTGGCCCCATCGATCTTTCCGGCCTCGTAGAGCGTCTGCGGAATGCCCTGCAGCCCCGCCAGGTAGATCACCATGCCACCACCAATCCCCCATAGACTCATCATCACGAGCGACGCGAGGGCAGACTTGGGATCGGAAAGAAATCGCGACGTGGGCAACCCCAGTTTGAACAGAATGGCGTTCACAAGCCCGTAGTCAGGGTTGAGCAACCATCCCCACAGCACCGCCGAAGCCAGGGCCGGCACGATCGTTGGCATATAGAAGCAGGTGCGAAAGAACGCGATGCCCTTTAGCCTCTGGTCGAGCAACATCGCCAGAAGGAAACTACCGATGATACCCAGGGGCACCGCAGTGACCGCATAGGTCACAGTCACCTTGACCGCCTGCCAGAAGTACTTTTCCTCGGTGAGCATCTTGATGTAGTTTTGGAGCCCGATCCATTCCGGCTTTTGAAGGATTGGGAACTTGGTGAAGCTGAAGTAGAAGGAAGCGATCATCGGCCCAATTGTGAAGATCAGCAAACCCAGCACCACCGGCATAATGAAGAGATAGCCCTGTATTGTCTCTCTGTGGCGCTTGTCCATTCGCATCCAACGCGCACGCAAACCGAGCGGCTCTGCCCGCGAGGCGGATCTTGTTTCTGCTGCCACGTGTGTCCTCCTCCTGATACGCTACGGCTCGAAGGATGGTACGGGGTCACCCCCGTACCATCCTGAGCCTCGTTCGTAGACATCAAGGCGACGACGTCATCGTCGTTCTAGCCGACGACATGATCGTCGCTGCGTCTTGGATCCTACAGGTTCTCGTCCAGACAGGCCTGGATGGCCTGGTCAGCCTCTGCAAAGGCCGTCTCGACATCGCCCTCGCCGCGGATGACCGTCTCCAGCGCCGTCACATACGACTGGTTCACGAGGCCGGCGTAGAAGCTTCCGCACTCGCCGGGGTAATCGCGTCCCTTCGTAGGCAGCACGGCGTCGTCGGCGCCCTTGATGAATGCCATCCGGTTCTCGGGCGGCGTCGGCAGACCCGACATCCAGTCCGTGCCTTCGGCTACCTGCTTCGACAGCGGCGCGCCCATCTCTTTCTTCGCAAGCAACTCCTGGATGGGCGGGCTCACCATCGTCTTGACGAAGTAGAAGGCAGCTTCCTGCATCTTCGTGCCGGCGAACACGGAAAGACCCCACGCGCCCATGCCGGTGCGATGCTTGCCATCCGGCATCAGGGGCACGAGCTGCACGTCCCAGTCGAACTTGTCACCGACGTTCTCGCGGATCGCCGTGGTCTGCCCGGGGATGTGGAAGAAGGTCGCGGCCCGGCCAAGCTGGAAGGCATCGCCGCCAACATCGAGCCCGATGGGCTGTGCAACGTTGTGGACCGTCCACAGGTCAGTGTAGGCCTTCAGGCCCTCCAATGACTTGGCATCGGCCCACGTCGATGTGGTGCCATCGTCTGTCTTGATGTCGCCGCCATACCCGACGACCCACGGATAGACGGTCGGCCACCAGTTCCACGTAGCGTTGGAGATACCCCAGTACATTGGATTGCCCTGGGCGTCCGTCTCCAGCGCCGTGATCTCCTGGCAGGCGCCGATGAAGTCGTCCCACGTCCAGGTGTCGGTGGGCAAGCCGGCGCTCGTCTGCTCGAACAGCGTCTTGTTGTAGTACATGTTGACGCAGTCCAGCGTGGGCGGCAGCATGTGGATCTCGCCCTCGAACATCCCCAGACCGAGCATCGCGGGGAAGATGTCATCCAGATCGACCTCTGGATCCGCCTCCGCCAGAGGCTTGAGGTCCAGCGTCACGTCGTTCTGGGCGAAGGGCACCACCCACAGATCGGCGCTGAAGAGCACGTCGGCCAGCGTACCCCCTGCAGCCTGAGTATAGACACCCTCCGAGTGGTCTCCCGAGATATACTCGAAGTTGACCTTGACGTTGGGATACTTTGCCGTCGTCGCCGTCGCCAGGAACTCGCAGACGGGCTCAACTGGGGGACCTGCCAGCACCAGAATCCGCAGGTCGCCCGCGACTTCGGCGGGTGCCTCGCCTGGGGCCTCGCCGGCGCCTTCCGAGGGCTCCTGTGTTGCGGGGGCGGGCGTTCCGCACCCCGAAAGGGTCACAGCCAGTCCGGCGCTTGCCAGCGCCGCGGTCCGCAGGAAATCTCTACGGCTAAGCTTCTTGGTAATCATACAAGACTCCTCCTCGTGTGAACATGGGTTGAGACTAAATCTTCTGATCTTGACACTGCAACGCATTCATTACAGCACAGCCAGCCTGACGACCTCCTTTCAGATGGCCTCCCGTGGTCATCGCTCGGTGAAGGCGCAGAAACGAAACTGCGCTCTCGGGACACCCTGTCATCACAACAGACAATCAAAAAAAACAGAAAATGCCCTGCTCGCTGGGCCCATCACACAGAAGGATCAGTGGAGCTCCGGACGATGAGCCGGGTCTCGAATACGTGGAGCACCGGTTCCGGGCCAGGGTTCTCGATGTGATCCAGGACGACCCGGGCTGCTCGCTCCCCAATCTCACGGGCCGGAATCTCGATCGTCGTAAGGGGTGGCGCCAACTGCGCTGCCAACGCCGTCCCGTCGCACCCCGCCAGAGCCACATCCTGTGGAATCCGTAACCCGAGATCATAGATGGCACGGCGTGCCCCAACCGCAAGTAGATCATTGATCGTCCAGATGGCGGTTGGCGGATCGTCGCCCGTCAGCAACCCTAGCGTTGCCCTGTACCCATCCTCCATCTCGGGGCCGCAGTTGATGAATAGCCGCGCATCGAACGCGATGCCAGCAGTGGCCAACTTCTCTCGGTAGACGGCCTGGCGCTCGGCCGTGAGGCCCTCTCGCGCTACACCGTTGATGAAACCGATCCGCGTATGGCCCAGGCCCAGGAGGTGATCCATCAGATGCCGAGCCCCTCCAGTGATATCCGACACGACGCGATCGTGTGCATCCGCGCCCGGCGTCAGGAATACAGCAGGCCTGCCAAGCTCTGCCAGTGTTGTCATCTCGTCAGGCATCTCCCCCCAGAAAGTCGGCATCAGGATCAAACCGTCCAGACGCTGCTGGAAAAGGGAGCTGAAACAACCACGCTCTCGCTCGGGATCGAAATTCGTGACCACCAGTGTCACGTAATAGCCGCTGCTCGTGAGAACGTGCTCGATCCCATCCAGGATCTCCAGATAGTGCATGTTAGAGAGATTCGGGACGAGAACCCCGATATTGTGGCTCTGACCGATACGCAGGCTACGCGCCAGTGCGTTGGGCTCGTAGCCAAGTTGCTCTGCCGCCTCCCAAACCTTCCTGCGCGTCTCTTCGCTGATCCGGATCTGCCTGTCGGTACGCTCGTTGAGAACGATGGATACCGTGGATCGCGAGACCCCGGCGAGTTGCGCAACATCCTCTTGGGTTGGCGGTCTGATCATATCGGCTCAAAGTCCTCGGGGATAGTTCACGTTGTGGTACTTTCACGTCCCACGTATTACGAGTTACGTAGCACCATATACGTCACACGTGTTAATTGTACCATGGAACACCTTCGCTTGTCAAGGACCTCGCCGAGGATCTCCGGGAGACAGCTGGAATGCTACAATTCCCGCGCTTTTCCCCGCCTCAGCGAAGGAGACGGTGAAATCACCGGTGCCAGCGATCCCGCATCTACCATCTCGCTGGCTCGTCGCCCCGTCACCGCCTCTGGGGGGCGACCCCGGGTTCTAGAGCTGGGACGATGCCGTCAGCAATCGATGCAGCGTATCCCCAAGAACCCAGTGTTGATCGGCCTCAGGCACAAACGAGCAGTGTGTACGGAAGAGGTCGAGCGCCTGACGGTAAGTTATGAACGCGCGCGCCACAGGATAGTCCGATCCCCAGCACAGGCGGTGCGGTCCGAAGTGCTCGTACTCAGCCCGGACTAACGTCTGCACCTCGGGATAGGGATAGTCCCACCGCGCCTCTGTGGCATAGTAGAAACCCGACACCTTGATGTAGATGTTCGGCAGCCGCGCCGACGCGAGCACCTCCTGTAGATCGCCCGGGTCTGCCCCCTCCCCCACCCGCACGTGGCCCAGATGGTGAATGAGAATCGGGACGGATGGAAACCGTTCGGCGACCCCGCGTATGACCTTGTGTTGATGCGGATACGAACTCAGGCTTGCCGCCAACCCAAGCTCAGCAGCGGTCTGGAAGAGCCTCAAGCCCTCGGAAGACGTAAGCCAGGCGCCATCATCTTCGCGGGCTAGATAGTGGGTGAACCCCTGCATGGGCCAGCGCTCCGCCATATGTCTGAGACGGTCGGCTGCTCCTGGCTTGTGGTACGTGTCGGACCACGAGCTGTCGAGATCGACCACCTGGTACAGCCGTCCCGGGTGTTGGGCAACGGCCTCGGCTACGTATTCGTTGTTCTCGGGGTTCCCGGCGATCTGAGCACATACGATCAACGCCTGATCCACTCCGTTGACATCCATCTCGTAGAGCAGCTGCTCAACGCGCCCCCTGCTCTCAGGGTCAGGGACGGCGGGCCTGTAGGGCCAGTGAGCCCACGCGTGACAGTGACTATCGATGACCAAGGTTGCCTCCAGTCAAGTGTCGCCTAGCCCGTGCCTACTCCGGTCAGCGGTCAGCCAGCGCGGGTCTGGCTGACCGCGGATCGCGGGCCGATCCCGCTAGCGAAAGGGCGTGATCCAGGACTCCTCGATTTCCATACCGAAGCCCGGAGCGTCGCTTGGAACCAGCCAGCCATCCTTCGCAATCGGCTGACCTGGCAGACGCGCAGCTTCCTCCAGCGGCACGCCCGGCGGCGATCCTACGAAGTACTCCCCCCAGGGCGCCGACGGCGTCGCGAACGTGAAGTGCTGCCCAAAGGGTGTCACCGCCCCGCCGTGCAGGATGACGCTGATCCCGCCCGCGTCCGCCGCTGCAGCAATCCGGCGCACGGTCGACATGCCACCACACCAGTTGATGTCCGGCTGCAGAATGTCGAGCACGTGATGGCTGATCGCCCACTGGAATGGGACGTGGCTGTACCAGTGCTCACCGGTTGCCAGCGTCTGCCACGGCAGACGTTCGCGCAGGGCGACGTGCGCGTCGAAGTCCTCTGGAATCAGGCACTCCTCCATCCACTTGAGCCTGTAGGGGCGCAGGACCTCGGCCAGGCGCACAGTGTACTCCACATCGAACGCCATCCAGCAGTCCAGCATCAGTTCAGCTTCGTCACCGATGACTTCCCGTACCTGTGCGACGAACGCCTCATTGCGCTGAATGCCGTCCCAGCCATCGGCGGGTCCATAGGGGCACGCCAGCTTGAACGCCTTGAAGCCCAATTCCTTGTACCAGTCGACATCATTGCCGGTGGCATAGCAGAAAATGCGGTCCTTCTGTGGCCCGCCCAACAGACTGTAGACCGGCTTCTCCATCAGCTTGCCGTTGAGGTCCCACAACGCCAGGTCGATGCCACTGATTGCATATGAGGCCAGGCCGGTCGTCCCGTAGGCCTTGGTCATGCGGAACATCATATCGGCAGCTTTCTCGATCGCGAAGCAGTCTTCGCCGACAAGCTGCGTGGCCAGGTGTTCCACGACCGGCACACACGATCGGGCAAATGACAGCGTGCCCAGCCCCCACGTGCCATCTTCCGCTATCACCTGTACCCAGGCGCCCTCCCACCGGGGCAGCCACAGACTCCGGTGCCGCTTGACCTTGGCGTATCGCGACATCGGGTTCGCGACCTCGGCCTCAGCAGCCCAGCCCGCACGCCGCGGCGTAGTCCGTGATTCCCGGGCCGGCAGGTTAACACGTACAACACGAATGTCTTTGATCTTCATACCGCTGTCCTCCTCGTTGATGTTGTGATCCACTCTAGACTCTGCGTCCTGCAACCGGCAACCTACACCCTACAACTAACCTCCTGCAGCTCCATTGTACAGCTCGCTGACCAACACCGGCGCACCGTTGACCGCCGCGGACCGGTAGGCCGCGTCCAGGAGTTCCACCGTACGCCAGCCAACCTCGCCTGGCGACACATTCTCAGCTCGCCCAAGAACAACGTCGACGAAGTTGTGGGTCACGGCATAGCGATTCCACTGCCGCGGTGTTGCCGACAAGTCCTCACTCGAGCCGTCTTTTCGCCGGATCATGCCTGTTCGCGAAATGCTGTCGACCATGAAACAGCCTGCCTCACAGTAGACCGTTAGCGCCATCTGGTGGTTGATACCCGCGTTCCCGGTCCCGCCAACGACGCCAATGGCTCCGTCCTCGAAGCCGACAGCCATCGCATCAACCAGGTCCATCGCCAGACCATGGTTGCGCATGATGGCACTGACCTGAGCCACGCGCAGCCCGGTAACAAAGAACATCAGACCTGCCGCGTGGGTGATCTGGAGATGACCTTGACCGCCGCCCATCAGGTCTGGGCGGTTGTAGGCCTCGCTGGGCCCCTGGACTCGAAAGCGCGTCGGCGAGAACTGCGGGCCAACGTTGCCCCCCAGAAATCGCGAGACCTCTGAGGCGAATGTGCACACGACGTACTGCACCGCGCCCAACTCGCCAGATTGAACCACGTCGCGCCCTCGTTGCGCGTGAGGGGCGTAGTTGTAAGGGTATCCTGCCAGCAACTCCCGGCCCCGCGCTGCCGCCAGATCCACCAGATCTTTCGCATGAGCAGCGTACAGTGTCATCGGTTTCTCCAGCAACACGTGCGCATCGTGCTCCAGACACGTCCGTGCAATCGCGTGATGTGTCGCGTGCGGCGTCACCACGATGACGCCATCTGGCGCTTCCTGCGCCAACATTTCGTGATAGTCTGTGTAGGTTCGCTGGATGTCGTACGCTTGCTGGGCTGTGGCCAGCCTCTGTGGATTGGAGTCGCAGGCAGCCACGAGTTCGGCATCAGGGTGTTCCAGCACCCCCGGTATATGGGCCTCCGTGGCCCACCAACCCGTACCAATAATCGCAATGCGAGCTTTCTCAGCCATAGATCACTCCTCAGGATTGATGTGGGAGACGATGAAGACTCCTTCGTATCCCTCGAGCGCCACCGAGAGCGGCTCATCCGGGACCACACAACCGCCCGTCAGAGCACGGTACAGCGTGTAGGGCCCCGGTGCCCGCAAGGTCAGCTCGAGCGTCGTCGGAGCAGGGGCGTTGTTGACGATGAAGTAGACGTGTCGGCTCTCCAGCACCCGATGCGTAACCAGCATCCTGTCGCGCATTTGGTGCCCGGAGTTCGGGGCAAAGTGATCCAGTACAACGTCTGGAGGGGCAGCAGTTCGTACCGCCTTTGGAAGATCGTCCAGTGAGACACGGCGTGCCGGCCCTGCTGGCCCAAAGAGCGCCGCGATTTCTGCCTGAAGCGCCCCAGCATCGGCAGCGTCTCCCGCCAGTCGTGGCAGGGCGCCGGTGCTCACCAGCGTGCCCCCTGCGGCACAGAAGGTCGCTAGCGCCTGCACGGCCCCCAGCGATAGCGCGTCCAGCGCCGGCAACACCACCACCCGGTAGGCCTCATCACCAACGCGCAAGGCCCCGTCCACAACCTCTGCGCTGGTGAGAGCCTCCTCATCCACGATGTCTAGATCGATCTGGTTTGAGAGCAGCGTCTTGACCAGCGCGGGATAGCCGGTCACTATCGCCGATTCCCACGTCGACCGCAACGGGCGCTCGGTCCAGGTCGTGATGGGCTTCTCGGGGGGCAAAGAGTGTGCCCATAGTGTGCGTACCGGATAGAGCACGGCAACGTCGCACACGTGCCGCCCGCCTGTCAGCAGTGCGCCCAACCGTCCGACGTAGTCGTGATAGGCGCGCTGGTCTTCGTCTGAGAACTCGGTCCAGCCGAAGTAGGACGTGATCTGGTTGACCCCGAGTACATATTGCAGGTTGGCCTGGCCCCGCCGCTCGGCCAGCGAAGCATACTGGCCCACGTTGCGCTGCTCCCAGTCGGAGCTCTCGCTGTGCACCTGCTCACAACCGGTCAGGTGCGCTACCGACGCGACCTGCTTGACCGCCATGAAGGACGCGCCCATGAACGATCCGCCCTCCAGCATTTCCACAGGGTTGCTGTTCAGCATGTCGATACCCGGGAGATCCATCCGCCGGATTGGTGCGAAGAGGCTCCCGTGGAACGCCACGTGATCGATGATGCTCTCCTCGAGCAGCACGTGGCCCGAAGAGGCAATACCGTGCTTCTGGCACCAGTCCTGGACCTGGCCGTAGAACGCGGCAGTATAGCGCTCCGTGATGACGTCGTAGTAGTCCTGTCGCACGTAACACGCTGCGTCATTCTGCGAGTAGAACAGGGCAGAGAGGACGGGCGTCAGATCGTACCCCTTAACGCTGCGGAAGTGGTCCGCGAACCCCTTGGCCCACGGGACCGCCATTGGGCGATCTTGAAAGATCGGAGTGTCGATGACCGGGATCTTCCCCTGATAGCGCTCAGGGAGTGGTGGGACGTAAAACGTCATGAGAGAGGGTTCGTCGGTGAAGATGGCTTCGATGTGTTCCCAGATGTCATCGGGCAGTTCGCGCCGATAGGCCTCGTGTGTCACCTGCAGGAACGCACGCACCGCCTCGGGCTCCAGCAGGTTCACATAGTGCTGGAACGCGCTGACATTGCCCTGAGCGTGGGTGCCCTCATACATCACGCGCTCAGCGAAGTAGAGCACGCGCCACACCCCGTCCGGCACATCCCACCGCAGTGTGCTCCAGGCATCCACGTACCGGTCCAGCGGGAGCCCATCGGCTACCGTTGCATGCTCTGGGTCGCGGAACGCGGCCGCGCTCACAAACGAACGGCAACTCACGGGCATCGGATAGACGAGTGACGTGGGTCCCTCAACATCGATCGTGTAGCAGGCCAGCCCTAGCGCCGTGGTCTCCGGCATCGCCCGAGGCACGATGCCGCCGGCGGTGCCGCTGGGATAACCCTTCTCGTCATAGAGCCACACGCGCAGCCCCAGCGAAATGGCCTTGCGCATCCCATAGCGCAACACCTCCCATTGGTAGGGGCTGACCAGGTAATCCTGGAACCCTACGTTGGTCACGATGCCACCGACGCCAAGGCTGGCAAGCCGCTCGAGGTGCCGGTCAAGCCCGCGCATCGATTCCGCACCATCTGATGCGGACTTGGCAGTTAGGCGCTGAGACCAATCACCGGCGGGATCCGTCTCCCCTCCTCCGGCCTGGCCCTCCTCTGCGTCTTGCGATGCCGGCGAGACGCCGGTGCGGTCCAGAAATCGATCCAACCCATGGACGATCTGGAGCGGCCGGAACCGGTTGGGTGGGTTTGCAAACACATCTGGGTCAAAGACGGACATGATCTATCTCCTGAAGCTAAGCTTTCGGACGTACGATGTACAGCCAGTGACCGACGATCCGCTCATCAACGCTCAGGATGAGGTCCGCACCATCTCGGGCAAACGACACGTGCCGCGCGCCGAACCCTACAGGGGCGTGGATCGCCTCGGCGGCTGCCCCGCGCCCCCCCGCATACGCGCCCTGCCAGACCTCGATCGGTGTGTTGTCCAGCGAGAGCGGAATACGTACCTCTCCTCGCGATCCCACCCATACCCGATACAAGGGTTCGTATGAGTCAGTGGCGAATGGAGCACCCAACGGATGCCAGGCCACATCAATCGGGGCAGTGCACCAGTGATAGGTGACGCCATTGATCGTAATGCCTGAGCACCCCGTCCCCGCGAACGCGATCAGGCGTCCTCCCTGCCCGCCGCCATCCGCCAACCTCCAGACCACGGCGTGTCGCCCCTGATAGGTCACGGTCTGTCCCGCAACTCGGAAATCGTTGAGTAGGATTTGATCATCGGCCAGTGGATTCGTCTCTAGCGCCCGCCGATCCGTCTCGGCATCTCTGTAGAAGCCACCGGGCCAGTTTTCGGGATGCTCACGGTAGTGCGGGCACAGCGCAACCGCGCCATTGGCAAATGTCGTGGCAAGGTACTGGGTTGAGCGGGAGATCGCGACCGGATGATCGTCGCCGGCATAGAGGCCCAGCGCCCGGAGAATCTCATACCACGACCGCGCCTCCGTTCCGGTGGACGCCGATTGGTCATCACGTGGCCTGAAACCCAGGACAACAGCCTGTCCTCCGCCGGCAAAAACCTTCCGGCTCCCCACACACAGTGCGCCTCCCGGCCCTCCGGTCCGCACGCCAGCGACCGCCTCGGTGCCCGCCTCAGGCACCAGGGCGAACACGCGATCCACAACAAAGTCAGTCAGGATGGGCTGGACAGGCACACTCGCGAGTGTGCCCTCGAACACGACCTGGCGTGCTGGCAGCGCCAGGCCCAGCGGATCGCTCTTCGGTGCGAACGCCACGCCGCCAAGGCGTGCCACAGCGTCTCGCGCGGCCTCCTCCATCGGCAGTACGCTCGACCAAATGACCGTGCCGCCCTTGGCAGCGAACTCGTGCAGCAGGTCCAGCAACGCCGGGCTGGGGAAGGGCTCGTACAGCACCGCAACCGCTCGATAGCGCGCGTGTTTGACAGCCAACAACCCGTCGTCGGTCACGCGTCCGTACTCCACCAGCTTCTGGGCTGTGGCATAGTTGGCGTAGCCGTAGAGCACCATCCAACTACCGAACCGCTCCTCGACCGCCACCAGATCCTGCGGATAGAGGAAGAGCACCTCGGCCTCCCTCGGCGCATAGTCCTGGACCGCGCTGAACGCGGAGTGGCCACCGGCGCCGAAGACTTGGCTAACCGCCGCCATACGATCCCGAACCTCTCGCGGCATACCCCACATGCCCGCGCTGGCCAACGGTCTCCGGTTCAGGGCCGCAAGCGAGCACGCGAGAGCGCGTCCGTAGTAGTTCCGGTCGGCATAGCCGCCCTCTGCCGTGTCATTGTTGCCGCCGGTGAGGAACTCGTTCCACATGAAGTAGTTGGCGCATGCAGCAGCCGCCTGCTGCACAGTGTTGGACCACAGGAACTCGGGCGTGTACTCGTAGCGTCGCCGGTGCTCCTCCGGAGACCAGCTCCGGTGCACCTGGTTCACGGTCCAGGCATCGCAGGTCGGCGACTCGGCCCATGTCGCGTGATAGAACGCGTCCATCTCGCGGTCGTTGAGCTCCTCCAGTCGCTCGCGGGTCTTCACCATCAGGTCCACCACGGTGCCTTCCAGGAAGGTATAGTAGTCACGCCGGAACCGCAGCGTTCGAGCGACATCTGCCTCAGAAGCGCCAAAGACATGCTGGCACGGCAGCTTCGGCTCGTGGGTTGGCAGGAAGTCGTGCTGGTGGCTGGCGAAGTAGAGCATGTACTTCGCGAAATCCCCGTATTCCTCGCCGAACTCGGTAGCGAACGCCTGCTCGAATCCGGGGGAGACGTAACGTACCGTGAACTGACCGTTGTCGAAGTGCGTATGGTACGACCAATCTTGCTGGATGTGCATCTCATCCGAGTAGACGCCCGCCAGGCTGATGCCGCGGTCGTGATACCCTTGCACGAGCTCGTCCAGAAACGCGGACGCGCTGGGGCTGAAGTAGTCGAGCTCAACGGTCTCATAGATGAGCACAATCAGCACACGGTTCAGTCCCTCGGGCCCCCCGCTCCCGTGAACCCGAACGCGCTGAGCCTGGAACATAGCGTCCAGTTCAGCCACGCCGCCGTCAAGCGACCCGACGTCCACGCCCGCGCCCGGCATAGCCTCGATCTCAGGCGCATCGAGCTCCACGATCGCGTCCGGGTCGACTGCGAAGAAAGCCGTGTCGCCAACGCGCCTCTCCTCGAACGCGAACGCGCGTGCGCCTACCAGCTTGACAGGCGAGGGACCTTTGTTGTTGCACCATCGCATCTGCTGCCACATCATCACGGAGTACATACCGGTCCGCGGATCACGCAGACCCTCGCGGTAGTGCATCCACCGTCCCGCTTCTCCCGTCTTCTCTTTGTACCCGACGCCTAGCTCAAGAGGCGAGATGATGCTCGGCTCCAGCCCGATCCCATACTCCTGGGCAACATCATGGATCTTCTTGAGGGCGTCCTGAAACGCTTCGGTGTCTGGGTACAGACTCCGTGAACTCCCGCCGAAGAAATAGTCAAAGGCCACCCGCAGCTTGGTAGCACCCCGTTCAGCACCGCGGCGACAGTGCTCGCGCAGGCTGATCGGCTCGGGGGCCTGCGGGTGGATCTTCTCGACCGCCTCGTCTGGATGGTCCGCAAGGTTCATCAACTGCTCATCGGACACCAGGATGATATGGATACCGGGGTCTTCACGCCTCCATGGCCAGTCCATCGACGCAAGGCGTGTGTACTCCGACTGAGCTGGGGTTGTACTGGTCACGTCTGTCCTTTCTATCTGAGTGGTTGTGAATAGCCGTATGGAGTGAAAAGCCTGGAACGTCTGTCCGGAGCCCGGGCGGTCTCTGTCGGCCACACGTGCGCTCAGGCGCAGGCCACACTCCCGCCCACGAGCTGGAGTGGTAGGTCCGTCCCCTTGAGCCGCGCCTCGAGTCGATCCCACAGCTCGTCGACCAGCGGCGCATCGCCGAGAAGAGGCCACATATCTCTGGCCTGAACCGGGTCCTTGCTCGGCGCCTTCGCCCGACCAGGACCACAGCATCCCGGCGCATCGGGCCATGGCTCGGCGGTCTGAATCCACACGTTATCCGGGTGCGTCATAGCGAGGACACACAAACCCCCGAGGCTCTCGGCTT